>CAURED010000004.1:0-234816 GCA_963524205.1 uncultured Aminipila sp. | reverse complement strand
GCGCCGATGATACTTGGCGGGCAGCTGCCTGGGAAAGTAGGACGTCGCCGGTTTAGAAAAAATGACTATCCATTTGGGTAGTCATTTTTTATGTACAGTAATCTAGTTATTCGATTGATAAATGGAATCAGAATCAAGACATTAATTCTGCAATAAAATATTCAGTAAACTGGTATTTTCAGGAACTGGACAGCAGGCAGAATTTGGATATGCTAAAAGATATGGATATACTTTCTTCTAAACTTAATAATGTAATTATACTCTAAATCTTAAGGGAGGGTAACCAAAATAACTTTTTAAAATATATTAAATATAGTGTGAATGGAAACATTTATTACAAATAATTAATTTTAAGGAGTTATTTTATGCATTTTATATCAGTATTTCTATTTGCTTTATCTGCCAATATAGATAATTTTATAGTTGGTACGGCTTATGGATTAAGGAAAGTAAATCTTAATTTCATAGAAACAAGTATCATAAGCAGTATAATTTTACTGGGAACAATAATAGCTATGGCCTTTGGGAAAATATTACTTAAATTTATACCAATAGAGCTAGCAGGTTCTTTAGGTGGAAGCATGATTATCTGTATGGGAGTATATTATCTCATAGTATTTTATAAGAATAGAAATAAAGAATTTGATAAAATTGAAGAAAACAAAGACAATAAAAGTCAAGAAATTATGAACGAAAATTCAGAAATTAAAATACAAAAACTACAATATAAAGAGAGTGTAATATTAGGATTCGTTTTATCAATTAATAATGCTGGGTTAGGTATTGGCGCTAGTATTACAGGGCTAAATATAGTGGTTACTGCTATAGTATCTTTTGTATTTAGTTTTATGTTTATATATTTAGGAAATAAACTAGGGAATAGCTGGGGTGCAAGCATTATTGGAAAATATGCAGAACTAGTGTCAGGCATAATTATTATATTTTTAGGCTGTTTAGAAATTTATATATAACGAAAGAAAAATACTTCTTAAAAACAATATAAAGGGGAAGGTAAATGAAGAAAATATTAATTACATTAATAATTGTCATCTGTTCGTTGTATATGTTTACTGCGGATAATAAAGTTCATAAACCATACCTTCACAATAATATAGAGGAATATGGCGTTTTCTTAAGTACTGATAATCAGCAAATGGCAGAATTCAAGAATTATAAGACAATTGTAATAGATGCAGCTTATTTTAGTAAAGAAGATATTGCATCTCTTAAACAAGATGGCCATAAGGTGTATAGTTATTTAAATATTGGCTCATTAGAAAATTTTAGATCGTATTATAAAGAATATTCAAAATACACCCTTGGTAAGTATGAAAACTGGGGGGAGGAACAATGGGTTGACGTCTCTGCAGAAGAGTGGCAGGAATTAGTTAAAAAGCTTGCGAAAGAATATGAAAAAAAGGGAGTAGATGGTTACTTTATTGATAACTGCGATGTTTACTATGTTTATAAGCAGAATAAAATTTATAATGGCTTAGTTAAGATTTTAGGAGAGCTAAAGAACAGTGGATTAGATGTTATTATTAATGGAGGGGATACTTTTGCTTATAAATATTATAAAGATCATAATACTCTAGAGGGAATTTTAACTGGTATAAATCAGGAGACCGTATTTTCTAGTATAGATTTTGAAAAAAATAGATTTGGTTTCAGTTCAAAAGAAGATAGGCAGTATTTTATTTCTTATTTACATAAAATGAACAATGCAGGTGCAGTAATTTATTTGTTGGAATATACAAACGATGAAAAGCTTGCTAAACAAATAAAAAAATACTGCACCAAAAATAACTGGAAATATTACATTTCTGATTCTATCGAATTAGATTAACTAATCATCCCATTCCCAATCTTCGTCTGAAGCACCTATTTCAAAGTGAAGCTTAGCAATTCCTAAGTCAATTTGCTCGAAGCCTCCACTATTGGATGTAATCCATGCGCGTACAGAAGGAAGAGTGCTTTCACAAGACTCGCCAGTATACATAAACTTAATAGGCTGTTTATTTAAAGCTGATGGGGCTAATTGAACAGCTTTTATTCCTTCAGCGAACCAATCAGGTATATGCTCTTTAGAATCGAAGAAGTCTTCAATAGGCTTCTTTTTTGTACGTATTACACTTTTAATGAGTTTATCTTTAAAACTTTTTTTTACTACTGGGTAACCAATCGGTATAATACAGTATATCTCTTCACGAGGTGACAGCTGGCATACACATGCATCTTTATTGTAAGTACCAGCAACCCAACATGTCCCAAGACCATACTCTGTTGCTTCAAGAACTAATTTTTCACCATAGTACCCGATTTTTTCTTTTTCATGAATCCCATTGGCTTTTCCAATCATAGCAATATAATTGTTAACACCAGAAAACATACCATAACTTTTGGAAAGCGTGTTAAAAGTATCTCCATTGTTTAAAATTAATTGGATATTTAATCCAGATAAAAGATTATATTCACTAATTGATGTTTGAAGTCTTTCAACAATTGAGCCTTCTATTTCATTAGGTAAGTAGCTTCGGCTGGAGTGCCGTACTGTTATTGCATGTTTATAGTCCATAATACCCTCACTCAAATCCTTATTATAAGAAAGAATACTAGATTCTATCAATTTTCTTTTTAGAAAATTTAAATGCTGTTATGGCTGAAAGCACGATCATAGCTGTACCAAGACATACATTTAAAATAGATAACATAAGATTTACTTTGGCAATTGTTTTCATAATTTACTCCATTCCCATAATTTACTTAAATATAGCTAATATAGTCATTTTAACTTATTTATCCTTAAAGTGGAAGCTTTTTTTACCATCTGCATAATCTGCAACAATGTGGCCATTACCAAAAAGTTTATATTTATAAGTTACAAGACCTTCAAGCCCAACAGGACCTCTGGCGTGGAGTTTACCAGTGCTTATACCTACTTCTGCACCAAAGCCATATCTAAATCCATCTGCAAATCTTGTAGAACAGTTCTGATATACTCCGGCGGAATCTACGTAACTCATAAATTCGTCTGCAGCAATACTATTTTCAGTTACTATACAATCTGTATGGTGGGAACCATACTTATTTATATGCGCTATTGCTTCTTCAATATGATTTACTAGTTTTATGGATAGTATATAATCAAGGTATTCTGTTTCAAAGTCTTCTTCTACTGCAGGTTCACATTTAATGATTTTTTGCGTACCATTGCAGCCTTTTATTAAAACATTTTTAACTTTTAAAGTGTTTTGTAATATAGGTAAGAATTCTTCAGCAATATCTTTATGCACTAAAAGTGTTTCAAGAGTATTGCAGGCAGCTACATATTGCGTCTTTGCATCTGAAACAATAAGCGCCGCTTTTTTTATATCAGCATCTTTGTCCACATAGATGTGGCATACTCCATCAGCATGACCCATAACAGGGATTTTTGAATTTGCCATTATATATTGAACGAAGGCATTTGAACCTCTAGGAATAAGTAAATCGATAGATTCGTGGCACTTAATTAATTCATCAATTCCTGCACGATTTTCAACTAATGCTATAAAATTTTCAGGAAGTCCTGCAGAGAGTCCAGCTGATTTTATAATTTCAAATAAAATTTTGTTTGTTTTAGCAGCTTCGCTTCCTCCTTTTAAGATAGAACAGTTTCCACTTTTAATGCATAAAGTGGAAATTTGAATAAGTGCGTCGGGACGAGACTCAAAGATTACACCTATAACACCAATTGGACAAGTAGTCTTTATTAAAGTTAGCCCCTCGTCAAGTTCCCTTTCAAGAAGTCGTTTAAAAAGTGGATCAGCAAGCCCTAAAAGACTATCAATTCCGCTTAATATATCTTGTAGTTTATGTTCATCAAATTTTAATCTGTTGATAACGGGTTGTGCTAGATTGTCAGCCTTAGCTTTTGTCAAGTCTTCGGAGTTTTCTTTAAAAATAGTTTCTTTATTTTCCTTCAATGCTTCAGAGATTGCTTTTAAAGCATTATTCCTTGTAGCTTCTTTTAGTGTAGCCATTTTAAAACTGGCGGTTTTAGAGCAGCGAGCCAATTCGTTATAATTAATCATCATATATACTCCTATTACATTTTTACTGTTTTATCTTTTGCATAAGCTTTAAGAGGGGTAGGCCCTTTTAAAGCAGTACGTTTAATAAATAGCGTACCGTCTTTTTTAGAGTGAACACGCCACGTAACTAAAATAAATTTACCATAGATAAGTTCAAGACATGTAATTCCACGAGGATGCATACCACAACCTATATTAAAATATGCAGGTTCTCCAGGATCAGGGAATTTAGGCCTATGTGTATGACCACATAGTATAATTGTATCATGTTTAGAATTCCATTTTGTATAATTTTTTTCTACTTTATGCCTTTTTCGTCTGCTTTTAGCAGGACTTGCAGCATATTTCACGCCAATTAGATGCATGAAGTGCCAGAAGAAGCGTATGATAAAATGTGAAAAGAATGATAGTTGATCATTAATTAAATCACCTTGATGTCCATGAACTACAAAAATTTCTTGCTTTGTTTTTTTATGTTTAAATCGAAAGGCTTCATATACCTTTAAACCAGGAAATAAAGCTACTTTTTCGCCTAAGTATTCATCATATACATAGTACATATTTTTTTCAACCCAGGCTGGTGATTTCATATTCATATTATGATTACCGAAAATCATATATAATCTATTGGCATCATAAAATTCTTTAAGCTTATTAAATACAGAAAAATGACTATTTCTTATATGTTCAAAGTTAGAATGTTCCCAAAGTTCATCACCATCTCCAACTTCCACATATGAGAAATCATTTTGATAGTAATAATTTAATGCATGGTAAAATATATGTTTGTTCTTGCCAAATTCATCTGCAATACTGTCATCACCGCGATGAGTATCGCTAAAAAATACAAACTTTGATGTATCATCAAAAGGCACTTCCGTTGCATTTTTATAAACTTCATCTAGTCTTGAAATTGTATTCATGATGGTATCACCTCTAAAATCCGTTCTATTAATATTTTTATAAAGTGGTTAGTCTCCATATAATTTACATTATTACCTTGTTTTAACACAATAAAACCATTATCAAAGGTTTCATATTTTTTTAACTCAGAAAAATCTTTTAAAAAGGCTTTCGTATCAACGATAACTAACCCACACTTTCTTATTATGGGCAGATTTATGTAAAATTCTTCAGAGAATCTATCAAAATCTAAAAAACAAGGACAATCGTCAAGGCCATACGCAGAATAGGATAGAGGATTTCTTTGATAGCCACAAACCTTAATCTCTTTAGAGTCGAAAGAAATTTTAGTAATATGTAAGTTTCCTATGGGAAAACCTAAGTTAAAAAAAGCTTTATGGATATCCGACTTCTCTAAAACAGGAAGCAATTGTGAAAGCTGTAATACGTCATCGCTGTTGTGAAGCATTATTAAGTGGCGCAGTTCGCTACTCTGAGTAGCCAAAAACTGTTTGTACATTTGTACACTTTCAGCCCCTGAAATTTCATCCGTTCTTGTAGACCAGAGACCCATAAAGTTTTCAACAGTTTTTTGCTTTAAATTTGGTAATAATTTTCTCAAGGTAGAATGTCCGTTTAAAATAAGATATAAATCTAAATTAAATGGAAATTGGTAATCTCTTAATATACCTAACTCGCTCATTCTTGATTTTAAATACTTTATATCGAAGTGTTTGCCATTGTATGTAATAACTATATCTAAAGTACGTATATCCTCAAGAAAAGCAACCAGTGCATGTTTCTCTTCTTCTAAGCTTTCAGCAAAGTATTGCTTTATGGTGACACCTGCATCCGTATACTGAAGAAGTCCACCAAGAATAAACTGGCTATTATGAGGTGAAAGTCCTGTAGTTTCAATATCCAAAACTCCAATTTTTTTATTTTTTACATTACCTATATAAAAATCTAAAAGACGTGACTGATATTTTATATATTTATTATCTATATAATCATTCTCTATTATGTACGTTGTAATCACCATCCCAAATGTTTTTCTGTGAGTCTTCCAAGGTTTACTCGGTTTATCTCTGTGAGTCCGTTAAGGTTCATTATAGCACAAATTCATGGATTTTCTTTTACAAAAAACAAAATAGACCGCAGGGGTGCAGTCTATTTTGTTCAAAAGGGGTATTGGGATTAGAGATTAATGAGGTTATCAGGGGGATAACCACGGTGTTATTATACCTAAATTTGTCGTAATATGCAAGACTTCGTCGCAAAAAACTATAAAAAAATATATTTTGACGTTCGTTTTATATATAAATTGGTTTTTATTGCCTATATAATAAAAACATAAACAATAGCTTAGCCCAAACAAAAGGGGTATACATTTATTATTTAGGAGGATACAAGTAATGGAAGTTTTAAAAGTGTCAGCAAAGTCAAATCCCAATTCAGTAGCAGGAGCACTTGCAGGTGTGTTAAGGGAAAAAGGAGATGCGGAGATACAGGCCATAGGGGCTGGAGCTTTAAATCAGGCAGTAAAGGCTGTTGCAATCGCCAGAGGGTTTGTAGCACCAGGAGGCGTAGACTTGATTTGTGTGCCAGCATTCACAGATATACTAATCGATGGTGAGGAGCGAACTGCTATTAAGTTAATTATTGAACCTCGGTAGAAGGTTACATAATAAAACACCCTTAGGTTTTAAAACCTAAGGGTGTTTTACTTTCTATAAAAATATCATGGAAAAAAAGAATAATTTTAGTAGATTAAGGCAAAATACTTAAAAGTATTATGAATAAAAGTTAAAGTTATTGAGAGAGGAGCTTAAGTATGATATTAACTGAAAAGGAGACCATGCTGTTAAATGATTTAAAGTCGGAGGAAAAACTTTGCATTGACAAATATAATAAGTATGCATCACAGGCTTGTGACGGACAGCTGAAAAACATATTTTCAAGCATTGGACAAACAGAACAGAATCACTATGATACAATTACTCAGATGTTGAATGGAACAGTTCCGAGTATGACTATGGGAAGCAATCAAAAACCTGACTTTCAAGTAAATTCACAGCAAAATCTAACCCAGCAGCAATCATTTGGACAAGATCAAAGAAAGAATGACGAATATCTTTGCACTGATGCATTAGGAACAGAAAAACATGTATCGTCAACGTACAATACTTGTATATTTGAGTTTAAAGATGAAAATGCAAGAAATACTTTAAACCATATACAGAAGGAAGAACAAGAACATGGGAAAAAGCTTTATGATTATATGTCACAAAATGGTATGTATAGTTAATTGAATTTCATTAAAATTCATAACAACCTAGAAAATCAACAAAAATATCATAATGGTATTGAAATTTAAAGGCTGAGATAGTATAATATAAAGGTATGGTTATATGACGTAATATAATTAAGAGCTACATTTGGTAGCTCTTAATTATTGTGTATAAATATTTTTAAGATAGATGCAATGAATAAATGAACAAAAGAATTAAAGGTATACATTCTTTAATCAGTCAAAATGGAGGTACAATTAAAATATGATAAATGTTACAAATGTAAGTATGAATTTTAGCGGAACTACACTTTTTAAAGATGTAGATTTAAAGTTTAACCCGGGAAACTGTTATGGTATTATTGGTGCAAACGGAGCAGGTAAGTCTACTTTTTTAAGAATCTTATCAGGTGATTTAGACCCTACAACAGGAAGTGTTACTATTGGTAAGGGTATGAGAATGTCAGTACTTAAGCAGGATCACTTTGCTTTTGATGAATTTAATGTACTTGATACTATTATTCAGGGAAATCCCCGACTTTACCAGATTATGCAGGAAAAGGACGCTCTTTATGCAAAAGAAGATTTCACAGATGAAGATGGAATTAAGGCTTCGGAACTGGAAGGGGAATTTGCAGAACTTGATGGATGGGAAGCTGAATCGGATGCAGGAAAATTAATTCAAGGATTAGGACTTTCTGTGGATATTCTTTATAATGAAATGAGTGCTCTTACTGAAAAAGAAAAGGTTAAGGTATTGTTAGCACAGGCTTTATTTGGAAAACCTGAAATTATCCTATTGGACGAGCCTACAAACGGACTTGATATCGTAGCTATTAACTGGCTTGAAGATTTCCTTTTGGATTATACAGGAACCATGCTTGTTGTATCCCATGACAGACATTTCTTAAATACTGTATGTACTAATATCGTTGATGTAGATTATGGTAAAATCAAGATGTATGTAGGTAACTATGAATTCTGGTATGAATCATCACAGCTAGTACAGCGAATGCTTAAGGATCAGAACAAGAAAAATGAAGATAAGATTAAAGAATTACAGGGCTTCATTCAAAGATTCTCTGCTAATAAATCTAAGTCAAAACAGGCTACATCAAGAAGAAAACTGATTGAAAAATTAACCGTTGATGAAATGCCTTCCTCATCAAGAAGATATCCTTATGTTGGATTCCAGATGGATAGGGAAGCAGGTAAGGAACTTTTAACAGTAGAAGGTATCTCAAAGACAATTGATGGTATAAAAGTTCTTGATAATGTTTCTTTTAGGTTAAATAAAGGGGATAAAATTGCTTTTGTAGGTGAAAATGAAATCGCCAATACTACTTTGTTTAAGATATTAATGGAAGAAATGGAACCAGATGAAGGTACATTTAAGTGGGGTGTAAGTACTTCTCAGTCATATTTCCCAAGGGAAAATGGTGAATTTTTCAATGAGTGTGATTTAGGAATTATCAAATGGTTAGGACAGTTTACTATAGAAACTACAGAGACATTCCTTAGGGGTTTCTTAGGAAGAATGCTTTTCTCTGGAGATGATGTATACAAACCGGTAAAGGTTTTATCTGGGGGAGAAAAGGTTCGTTGTATGCTTTCAAGAATGATGTTATTTGGATCAAATATCTTAGTTCTTGACCAGCCTACAAATCATTTAGACCTTGAATCTATTACAGCACTTAATAATGGCTTGATTGATTTTAAGGGTAATTTGTTATTTGCATCTCATGACCATGAGTTTATTCAGACCATTGCAAATAGAATAATTGAAATTCAGGAAGATGGAAGTATAATTGACAAAGTATGTACTTACGATGAATTTATAGAGCAGTTTGGAAAATAGTATATGAATAATATAAGGCGGGTGAAAATCTTTAGGATTTTCACCCGTTTTTTTCGTTTAATGAAAAAATAAGATGGTGGGACAGTTAAAGCAAGAAAGTTATTTTTTAAATTTTTAGAATTTTTTGAAGTATCATAGACAAAAAATTAAGTACGTGTTATGATAAATAAAAAAACATAACATGTGTTATGTTTTAATAATAATTAAATATAGCTGTAATTGTTATACCTTAATATGTAAGACCAGAATTAATAATTTTTTACCTAAGCTTGTTATAGTATGCAGATATAGGGAGGGAAACATGCTATGAGTACATTTAAAGTTCTTGAAATCAAACAAAGTGTTTTTGAAAACAATGATAAGCAAGCAGAGCTGCTTAGAGGACAGTTAAAGAAAGAAAAAACATTTTTGTTGAATTTAATGTCATCACCAGGTTCGGGAAAAACGACTACTGTATTACGAACAATAGAGGCTTTAAAAAATGAAATGAAAATTGGAGTTTTGGAAGCAGATATTGACTCTGATGTAGATGCATGTGCAGTTGCTGAAACAGGAGTGAGGGTGATTCAATTACATACAGGGGGTATGTGTCATCTTGATGCGGGTATGACAAAGCAAGGGATGGCAGAACTAAATACGGGAGATATTGATTTTGCTATATTAGAAAATGTAGGCAACCTAGTCTGTCCAGCAGAGTTTGATACTGGCGCTTGCAGAAATGCTATGATTTTAAGTGTGCCAGAGGGGGATGACAAACCTTTGAAATATCCTTTAATGTTTTCCGTTGTCGATGTTTTGCTTATTAACAAAATAGATGCAATGGACTATTTTGATTTTAATATAGATAAGGTAAAAAAATGTGCTGAAAAATTAAATCCATCTATTAAGGTTATTCCAATATCCGCCAAAACTGGCGAAGGTATGGAAGAATGGCTGCAATGGATTCAAAGGGAAGTAAAAAAATGGAACGTAAAGTAATACTGTAATTAAAATCAGGAGGGAACCAAATGGCAAAAGAAAAGGTGTTACAACTTGCCAATAAAATCAGTAGAAAAAAAATGGGCTCAAAAAATGGCATTACAGTAAACGATCCAGAGTATAAAATTCTGGAGCCTGTAGTTACGGACGAAATGGCTGAAATTGCACTACACTTGGAGTTTCGTAAACCAATGAGTGCGGAAGAAATCGGAGTAAAATGTGGTAAATCAACGGCTGAAACAGCAGAAGTTTTGTGGAAACTGGCTGTGGATGGAGTTTGCTTTGTTAATGTAATTGATGGAGTTGACAAATATTGGCATGATACTTGGGTTCCGGGGATTATGGAAATGATGGCAAATAATAAGGAAAATGTGAGAAAGTATCCTCAAATTGCTGAAGCATTTGAAGAATATGGAAGAGCAAGAGGACCGGCTACTGCTGGAAATTTTCCGGTTGGAATAGGGCTGATGCGGGTTATTCCTATAGAAAAAGCCATTGATGGTGAATCCAGAAGGGCATCCTATGAGGAGGTATCAAAGTATCTTAATGAAAATGATATTTTTTCCGTCTCTGATTGTTCCTGCCGTACTGTAAGAGAGATTATGGGCGAAGGGTGCGGGCACCTAAAAGAAGACATGTGTATTCAGATGGGGCATGCTGCTGAATATTATATTCGTACAGGAAGAGGCAGAAAAATATCAAGAGAAGAGGCGTTTGAGGTTATCAGAAAAGCAGAAGAGAATGGGCTGGTTCATCAAATTCCAAATACGGATGGTTCAGGTAAAACACATGCAATTTGTAATTGTTGCGGATGCTCTTGTTTATCATTAAGAACAGCAGAAATGTTTTTAAATCCAGACATGGTACGTTCAAATTATGTTTCTCATGTTGACAAAACAAAGTGTGTGGGCTGTGGAGAATGTGTCGTAGGCTGTCAAGTGAATGCTTTAAGATTAGGTCAAAAAATTTGCAGTAAGATACCTATTGAAGAACCAAAAAGAACGGAGTTGCCATGTGATACAGAGTGGGGTTCTGAACATTGGAATCCGGATTATCGATACAATCGGCAGGAAGTTGTAAACACCGGAACAGCCCCTTGTAAGACAGAATGTCCTGCTCATATTGCAATCCCAGGGTATATAAAGCTTGCTTCCCAGGGGAGGTATACAGAGGCATTAGAGTTAATAAAGAATGAAAATCCATTTCCTGCAGTGTGTGGGCGGATTTGCCCAAGAAAATGTGAAGCTGCTTGTACCAGAGGTGATCTTGATAATCCCATTGCTATAGATGACATAAAAAAATTTATCGCAGAGCAGGATTTAAATCTAGACAAACGATACATACCAAAAGTACGTCATAATTATGGAAATAAAATCGCTGTTATCGGTGCAGGGCCGGCAGGGTTATCTTGCGCGTATTTTTTAGCATTGGATGGCTATCATGTAACCGTATTTGAAAAACAAGAGGCCCTTGGAGGAATGCTGACACTTGGGATTCCATCTTTCAGATTAGAAAAAGATGTAGTTAATGCAGAAATAGATGTTTTAAAAGAATTAAATGTAGAGTTTAAGACAGGTATTGAAGTTGGTAAGGATATAAGTCTTAATGAATTGCGTAAACGTGGATTTGAAGCTTTTTATCTGGCAATAGGAGCTCAGAGTGGGAGAAAACTAGGAATAGAAGGAGAAGAGGTAAAAGGTGTTGTTGCGGGAGTTGATTTTTTACGGGATATAAATTTAGGCCAAAAAGTTGAACTGCCGGGAAAGGTAGTTGTAATCGGAGGAGGTAATGTCGCTATTGATGTTGCAAGAGTTGCAGCAAGAGTGGCAAAATCAAAAGTTAGCATGTTTTGCCTTGAGAGCCGTGAACAAATGCCTGCGCTGGGAGAAGAGATTGAAGAAACATTGAGAGAAGATATTTTAATAAATAATTCATGGGGACCAAAATACATTGTTACAGAGAATGACCGAGTTCGTGGAGTTGGATTCGAAAGGTGTGTTTCTGTATTTGATGAAAAGAGAAGATTTAACCCAGCCTATGATAAAAATAAAACAATTTTTGTTGAAGTAGATCATGTACTTCTTTCGGTGGGGCAATCTATCCAGTGGGGTGGTTTAATTAAAGGTTCCAATATTGAATTAAATCCCAATAATACAATAAAGGTCGATCCTTTTACTTTTCAGACGGGTGAGCCGGATATATTTGCAGGTGGAGATGCAGTTACAGGCCCTAAATTTGCTATTGATGCAATTGCAAGCGGTAAGCAGGGGGCGATATCAATACATCGATTTGTTCATCCAGGTCAGAGCTTAACTATTGGAAGAAGCAAAAGAAATTTTAAATCCCTGGATAAAGAAAATGTGGATTTTAGCGGATATGACTATATACCTAGACAAAAGGCAAATCCTGTTATAGAAGCAAAGTCAAAAGACACATTTAGGGATTTACGTGGAACTTTTACTGAAGAACAGGTAAAAAAAGAAACCGAACGCTGCTTAAGCTGTGGTGCAACCATTGTAGACGAATTCTTATGTGTAGGCTGTGGAGTTTGTACAACAAGATGCAAATTTGAAGCGATTACACTTTTTAGAAAATATGATGGAGAGGGTGCAGCATTCCAAGACTTGAAGCCAATTGTTGTAAAACACATGTTAAAGAGAAAGGGAAGGATTGCATTAAAAAGGGCTAAAAAGCTTTTAGGATTAAACAATAATAATTATAAATAGTTATAGCCATTAAATTATAATGGGTGATTAGATATGCATGAACTTGGTATTTTAATTGAAATTGTGAAGACTGTTGAAAATTTTGCTCAAAAAAACGGAGTAACGCGGATTGATACTTTAATCCTACAGATTGGAGAGTTAGCTCCGGTGGTTCCCAGATATGTTCAAGATTGTTATCCTGCTGCAATTGATGGGACATTATTGCAGTATACAAAACTGGAAATTGAAATGCTTCCGGGGAATGGAATTTGCAAACAGTGTAACAAAGTTTTTAATATTCTTGAAAGCAGTAAAAAATGCCCAAAGTGCGGAAGCAATCATTGGGAATTATTATGCGGAAGAGAAGTTAAAATTAAAGAAATTATTGCTTGCTGAAAAGGAGGAGATTTTATGTTTACTTTTAATTATGCAGAGGGGGCAACTTTTTTCTCTGCATGGGGAATATGGCTTGTGGTTTTTGCAGGCTTGTTCATATTTAATGAGTTTGCACGAAGATGGAAGTGGGCAGGCTTTTTCAGTTTTATTGTTTTACCTGTTGTCTTGAGCATAATGTGGGCGACTACTTTAAAAGAGGAAACTTATACGGACTGGTTCCATCTGGCAAAGGTTTATTCTGCAACAGCAGGGTGCGTCGGATTCTGGTGTATCAGACATATTGAGAAGAAAGATAAGATAACCGGACAAATTACATGGAGACTGGCGGATAATAAAATAGCACTTTGCTTTCCACCTTTAATACTGGCTATTAACATTCTGGAAGCCATGACAAGAGACTTTCAGGTTGGCATGAACTATTGGCTTACCAATTCGGGACCAATTGAAGGTGAAGCAGTAGGTGTAATGGGCGGACCATGGAATTATATGAATGGAATAGCTGGGTTACTTAATATTATTGCTATAACAGGATGGTTTGGAATTGTTATCCGTAAAAAAACAGATAAAGATGGCAGCAGGGATATGTTATGGCCTGATATGCTGTGGTTCTGGATTATTGCATATGATGTTTGGAATTTTGCTTACACATATAACTGTATTCCTACACATTCATGGTACGCAGGGTTTGCCCTATTATTTGCACCCACTCTTTGTGCATTTACACTTGGCAAAGGTGCATGGCTTCAACATAGAGCACAGACACTGGCAATTTGGTGTATGTTTGCGCAGACCTTCCCATCCTTCCAAGACGAAGGAATGTTTGTGGTAAAATCTACATATAACCCAGGTTTATATACTTTCTGGGGAGCTTTTGCACTGGTAAGTAATGTTGCAGTAGTTATTTATATGATTTGTAAAATAAAAAAGACAAAGAAAAATCCATATACAGGGGAATTATATGTTGAGCGTAAAGAATATAAAGAAGTTAAAGAGATGGCGGCATAAATTTTAAAGCAGCTATTTATAGGGTTAGACAAACAGAGGTCTAACCCTTTTTTATATTTATTATTATAGCAAGTAAAATAGTTTTATGCTAATATTAATCTATAAATTAGTAAAAATGAGGGACAAATGATGAGTGAAGTGAATAAAAGAAAACAACGAATAATTGATGCTGCTATTGAAGTGTTAAAGGAAAATTCAATTGAAGAAACTACAGTTCGGAAAATTGCATTGAAAGCGGGTCTGACGACAGGTTCACTATATCATCATTATAAGAATAAAGATGAAATCATGTTTGATGTAATGAAGCAATCACTTCAATTTACTCATAAGATGGTGGAAACAGTGAAGGATGAAAGAATTGCGAAAAAAGGAAGAGAATTGCTTTCTGAAATAGTTTCAGAAGTAACTAAAAGATTGTCTAAGATAGATGAGCAAAAACTGCATATCCTTTTACTTAGTGATGTCATTGTTAGAGACAGGCCAATAAAGGATAAATATCAAAACAATTACTTTGAAATCATAAAGAATACGGCCGATTTATTTGGAGAAGCTTTTGAAATAGAAAATAATGAATATAAAAAGAGTGTGGCTTCCATACTGGTAGCTGCTGTGGATGGAATTGCTATTCAGCAGGCATTAGGAGTTTTACCGGAAGATTTAAATAAAATGATAGATACGTTTAATGGATTTTTTACGGAGAGCATTCCGCTATTTCTTGAAAATCATATGGAGTAAAGGTTTCCATATGTTTTATTTTTGTTTGGTTATTAACTATTTAAATTATACCAAAAAAGGTGTATAATATTTGGCTGTATGATAGATGATGAATATTTAAAATATAGTGGGTTGTATTTTACAATCCCATTGGAACGGGAGAAAATATGGGTGCGATAAGTAATATAATTAACGAAAGCAAAAAAATCGTAATAAAGCTAGGCAGTAATGTATTGTCTGATGATCAGGGCAATGTAAACAAAACAGCATTACATAACATAGTGGAGCAGGTACATGGTCTGATGCAGCTGGGAAAACAGGTAGTTATAGTTTCTTCAGGTGCCAGAATCTGCGGTATTGGCGCTATAAATAAATGGAGCAGAAAAGGAGACATTAACTATAAGCAGGCACTTTGTGCAATTGGCCAAGTAGAACTTATGATGGCTTATAAAGAATACTTTGGGGATTATGGTGTACACGTAGGACAAATTCTTCTGACAAAAGAAGATTTTGAAGAGCATACAAGAAATTTAAATATAAGAAATGCTTTATTTACACTAATTGATGAAGGAGTGGTGCCTATTATCAATGAAAATGACAGTGTAAGTGTAGATGAAATAAAAATAGGTGATAATGACACTTTAAGTGCACTTACAGCAAGCCTTTGGAACGCAGATGCACTTATCATATTAAGTGATATTGATGGAGTTTTCGACAAGGATCCTAAATCTTATAAAGATGCTAAGCTAATTGAAGAAATTGTTGATATTAATGAACTTTTGGGAAACATAGATGTAAAGGGAAAAAGTAGTTTTGGAACTGGAGGCATTACTTGTAAGATTGAAGCTGCAAGAAAAGTGAACCAATATGGAATACCCCTGGTCTTGTTGAATGGTAAGAAATTAAACATTATAAAGGATGCAGCATGCGATGAAGAAACTGGAACGGTTTTCTTTGGAAAGGCGGATTAGAATGAAACTTGGATTTATAGGCGCTGGAAACATGGGTGGAGCCATACTTAGAGGATACTTAGCATCAGGAAAAATTCAGTCTAAAGATCTATTTGTATGTGGAAGAAATATAGAAAAACTGGACAAACTTTGTTCAGAACTTGGTGTTAAGGCATGCTATAATATTGCAGAGCTAGTAGATGTTTGTGATGTAGTAATGCTTGGAGTGAAGCCTAACATGTTTCCTGATGTAATGCCGCAGGTGGCACAAAACTATACCAATGAAAAGATTTTGGTTTCAATGGCTGCAGGAATTACAATAGAGAGTATCGGTAATTATGTAGGTAAAGATGCTAAAATTGTCAGAGTAATGCCAAATACGCCAGCTATGGTAAATGAAGCCATGACTTCTGTAAGTAGAAATACCAACGTAGAGGATCAACAGTTCGCCTCAGTATTTGATATCTTTAAATCCATAGGGAAGGCTGAAGAGGTTAAAGAAGAGCTAATACACTGTGTAATTGGGGTTAGTGGAAGTAGTCCGGCATATACTTATATGTATATTGATGCATTGGCAGAGGCAGCAGTAAAGAATGGGATGAATAAGGAACAAGCCATTGTGTTTGCTGCCCAGTCCGTTTTGGGGGCAGCAAAGATGGTGCTTGAAACGGGTATTGACCCAGTTCAACTTCGAATAAATGTCTGCTCTCCTGGGGGGACTACTATTGAGGCTGTAAATACCTTACAGGAAAAAGGTTTTGCAGAATTGGTTCAATCTGGTTTCCAGGCTGCTGTAGATAAATCTAAATTAATGAGTAAATAAGAGGAGTTTATTATGACTTTTGAAGAAAAAACATTATCTAGTGAGATGATTTATGAAGGGGCGATTTTAAACTTAAGAAAAGATAAAGTTGAGGTTATAAATGGCCGTACTTCTTATAGAGAAATAGTGGAACATAATGGTGGGGTTGCTATGATTGCTGTAAAAGAAGATGGAAAAGTAATCATGGTTAGACAATTCAGAAAACCAATCGAAAAGGTCATTATGGAAATACCAGCAGGTAAAATTGAAAAAGGAGAAGACCCTTATAATACTGCAGTTCGTGAATTAAAAGAAGAGACTGGTTATACTGCAGGTAAAATAGAGTATTTGACTAAATTCTATCCTTCCGTTGGATATTCTAAAGAGGCATTATATATTTACCTTTGCACAGATTTAGTTCCAGGAGATACTGCATTTGATGAAAACGAAGCCCTTGATATATTTGAGGTTGATTTGGAGGAACTATTCAAAATGGCTGTAAATGGTGAGGTTGAGGACGGAAAAACAGCCATTGCAATCATGCAGGCATGGGCAAAGCTAAAGCTAAAATCAAATGAGCTTTGCAGCAATAGGTAGGAATATACTTTGAAGAATGCAGCTTACAATAACTATTACGCATAAAAATGCATTAGCATAAAGGTATGGAGTATCTGAGGCATGAAAGCTTCTAACTGTACCTTTATTTTTTTTGTATTTTTGAGATGAAGCTTTGTTAATGGCAATATTTGCAGATATAAAAATGGTTGGAATGAGCAGCGTATTTTGTGGGAAGAGCGATAATACAATGATGAAAACTCCTTTAAGCGCCAAAGTCTCTAATATTAATGCACAACAATAACCTAGAGATAAACCTTTTATGAGCAATATCAGAGAAGAAGCGGGGTACGAAAATTTTGTATAACCTGATAAAGTAATCAAAGCAATTGCAAGTATATTGGTTATTATTGAACCCATTAACGCAACAAACGAACTAGCAGTACCGGTAGTAGTATCAATAGGAGAACGAAGCAGAGACTGGAGATAATATTGCATGTCTGATTTGATATCAGTGTTCATCATAACTTCGAAAAATACGCCAGTAGAAATACCAAAAATGAACACAAAAAACAGCATTGCCGTACATTCTTTAGAATAAGATAGTGTTTCAATTGTATTTGATAAAATTGTTTTTCTCATGTTAATATCCTCTTAAAAATAACGGTAGTTATGATTAAAGGATATGCTGTTGAAGTCAAAAATAGTACAATAATATATATTATTATTGTAAACCTTGTCCCTCTAGAGTATACTAATTAAATTAGGGAAAATTAATGGAGACAAAAATGAATGATTATTTAGAGCAATTTAAAAAATATTTAACTAGTGAACGCAGGATGTCTGAAAACTCTTTGCAAGCTTATTGCAGGGATGTCTTAGAGTATAGTAGATTTTTGGAAGAAAAGAATATTGGTCAGCTGGATGATGGCTCAAATACTGAGGTTGTTTCTTTCGTTCTTAAGTTAAAAACTGATGGAAAATCTTCAGCGACTGTAAACAGAAAAGTGGCTTCTTTAAGGGCTTTTTATAACTTCATGGCCGCTAAAGGGTATGTAAAAGAGAATCCTGTTGTTAATATAAAATCTCCTAAAATTGAACGTAAGCAACTAGAATATCTAACAATTGAAGAAATAGACAAATTATTGTCACTGCCAGACGATTCTATAAAAGGTCAAAGAGATAAAGCAATTTTAGAGTTAATGTATGCTACTGGCATTAGAGTCAGTGAGCTAATAGAAGCAAAGGTTGACGATATAAACTTAAGACTTGGATTTATTACCTGTAATGGGGAACATGGCAAAGCCAGGATTATTCCTATGGGAAGACCTGCAAGAGCGGCTGTTGAAAATTATATTTTTGAAATCAGAGATAAGCTGATAAAAAATAAGGATGCAGATCCTCCGAAGGAAGCTTTATTTGTAAACTATTTTGGAGAAAAATTAACCCGGCAGGGATTGTGGAAAATTCTAAAAGAGTATGCAGAACAAGCTGGAATTGATAGCAAGATTACGCCACAGACTCTAAGAAATTCTTTTGCAGTACATATGATTCAGAATGGTGCAGATTTAAAATCTTTGCAAGAATTAATGGGACACGAGGATATAACGGCTACGCAGATTTATTTATCTGTTACCAAGAATCGTATAAAAGATGTATATGACAGAACCCATCCAAGAGCATAAAGAAAATTTTTAGAAAATTTAAAAAGAATATTGACAAATTATTTTAATTTATTTATAATCGAATGCATATTTATTAACAAAGGCGTTAACTTATTTTAGTTGACGCCTTTTCGATTATGAGGAAATATTGCGTAGTATAAATAGGCAGATTGTTCATAAAAATCTTTTTAGAAAGTATAAATAATTATTGACAGGTGATTTTAATATATATATAATAAATGAATATTTATAAACAAAGGCGTTTACTTATACAAGTTGACGCTTTTTTATTAAAATGTTTAAGTTGTTGAAGGTTAAAAAAATCCTTCTGCTTGAAAATAAAAAAGATGAAAATAAAAAGGAATGAGGTAAAAGATGATGAAGACAATGATTAAGAAATTATTTGTTATTGGTATGATTGTAAGTTTAGTACTTGCTTTTGTTGCATGCGGAACTAAAGAGGATGGTTCTGAAGCAGTAAAAGAGAATGAAACAAAGGTACTTAGAGTGGGCATGGAATGTGCATATGCACCTTTCAACTGGACTCAGTCAGATGATTCAAATGGTGCGGTACCGATTGCGGGTACAAAGGATTATGCAAATGGATATGACATTATGTATGCATCAAAGATAGCTGAGGAGATGGGATATAAATTAGAAGTGTATAAGATTGAATGGGATGGCCTTATTCCAGCATTGCAGTCTGATAAAATTGATGCAATTGTTGCTGGTATGTGTATGACAGATGAAAGAAAGGAAAGCATTGACTTTTCAAATATTTATTATCAGGCTGATTTAGTTCCACTAACTATGAAGGGAAGTAAATATGAAAAGGCAGCGTCTCTAGAAGAGTTATCTGGAGCTACTGTAACTTCACAGTTAAATACAATTTGGTATGAAATATTAGACCAGATTCCTAACGCAAACAAGACGCCTGGTATTGATACTGTTCCTGGTGTAATTGTTTCATTAACTTCAGGAAAATCGGATATAGTAACAGTCGACAAGCCGACCGCACTTGCTGCAATGGCTGCTAATCCTGATATTGTAATGCTTTCCTTAGATAAAGGAAATTTTCATGTAGACAGTGGAGATGTAGACATGGGGGTTGCAGTTAAAAAGGGAAATAGCAATTTATTGAATGCTGTGAATAAAGTTGTAGATGCTATTACGGAAGAAGATAGAGCTGAGATGATGAATAAGGCTATTGAAATTCAGCCGCTTTCATAATTTGAGAATAACTTGAATATTGGAGGATAAAGGAGGAATTTTAATGGAACGAACTTCATTACAGTGGATACAGCTTTTTTTAAATGAATATGGTACTTCATTTTTAAAAGGAGCCGCAGCGACACTGGAAATTGCATTAATAAGTACAATCATTGGGTGTATCATTGGGTTTATAGTAGGTGTAATTAGAAGCATTAATCTATCTCCTGAAGAAGCATGGTATAAAAAAATGTTACTATACATAATAAATGTAGTGCTTGCTGTTTATGTAGAAATATTTAGAGGCACTCCAATGATGGTACAGGCCATGGTAGTTTACTACGGCTCACAGGCATTATTTGGAATAAATCTTACTGCTGTTGTTGCTAGTTATCTGGTTGTATCAGTGAATACTGGGGCTTATATGGCGGAAACCGTAAGAGGCGGTATACAGTCTATTGACGGAGGACAATTAGAAGCTGCACAGGCATTAGGTATGAGGCACATAGATGCTATGGCTTGTGTTATAATGCCACAGGCGTTTTTTAATATATTACCCCAGATTGGTAATAATTTAATTATTAATATAAAAGACACTTCCGTGTTAAATGTAATTTCATGTACAGAACTTTTCTTTGTAACAAAATCGGTTACGGGAACATATTATAGGTATTTTGAACCTTTCTTTATTGCATGTATTTTATATTTAATTATGACATTTACACTTTCAAGGCTGCTTAAATTGCTGGAAAGAAAAATGCAAGGCCAGGATAACTATAAATTAGTAGATAGAGCTGATTTTATGGATGATAACTTTGGAAATGGAACTTTAAAAGTAAAGATGTCAGGAGGTTCTGTATAATGAAAAAATTAAATATAAATGAAGGAGCATTTAGTGAAGAGATTCCATTACTGCAGGTTGAACATCTGGAAAAAAGTTTTGGAGAGCATAAAGTACTTATGGATGTTGACTTTAAAACATATAAAGGAGATGTTGTCTGCATAATTGGATCATCAGGTTCAGGTAAATCTACATTGTTGAGATGTATGAATATGTTGGAAAGACCATCTGGAGGGTGCATTTATCATAAAGGACAGTCTATAAACGGAAAACCTTCGCAGGTAGCGCAGTACAGGGCAAAAGTTGGAATGGTTTTTCAGCAGTTTAATCTTTTTAATAATCTAACGGTATTGGAGAACTGCATGCTTGGACCTAAAAAGGTATTAAAAAAGAGTCGTCAGGAAGCAAAGAATCTAAGCATAAAATATTTAGACAAGGTTGGAATGCTGCCGTATATTAATGCAAAGCCACATCAATTATCAGGTGGACAGAAACAAAGAGTGGCTATAGCAAGGGCTCTAGCTATGGAGCCTGAAATATTACTGTTTGATGAACCTACTAGCGCCCTTGATCCAGAAATGGTTGGAGAAGTTTTAGATGTTATGAGAAAACTTGCAAACGAAGGCCTGACCATGATTATTGTTACTCATGAAATGGCTTTTGCCAGAGACGTATCATCACGTACTGTGTTTATGGACAAAGGTGTTATTGTTGAAGATGAATCGCCTAGAATATTATTTACGGAACCGAAAAATGAAAGAACAAAAGAATTCCTTTCCAGATTCCTTATAGCTTAAAAAATACTTGCAATAAGCCAAGCAGTATGGTATAGTAGATAAGGTTATTACGGACGGTCCTCTGGACATTGTAAAATGTTGAGATACAAATATTTTATCTAAGATTATTAATTTTAGATTTTGCCATGAACGTCTTGGGAAGGAAGGAGGAAATAACAATGAATGTAATGCAGGTAATTGCACAGGAATACTCAAGAGATGATATTCCACAGTTTAATGTTGGTGATACAGTAAAAGTACACATCAAGATTAAAGAAGGTAACAGAGAAAGAGTTCAGATATTCGAAGGTTTTGTATTAAAGAAGCAGAACGGTGGTATCAGTCAAACTTTTACAGTTAGAAGAATTGCTTCTGGCGTAGGTGTAGAAAAGACATTTCCTATTAACTCACCCAAAATCGATAAGGTTGAGGTTGTTAAGAGGGGCGATGTAAGAAGAGCTAAGCTTAACTACATGAGAGAAAGAACTGGTAAGGCTGCTAGAATTAAGAGCAAGCACGAATAGTCAAATCGAGGGGACCCTTGCGGGTTCCCTTATTTTTTTTTAGAATAATGATATACTAAAATAAAAGAAACAAATAATGTAATAAAGATATTACATTTTAGAGGTGAAAGCATGATTGAAAATATAAACTGGTACCCAGGGCATATGAAAAAAACCAGGGAATTAATACAGGCAAATCTTAAAATGGTTGACCTTGTTCTAGAGGTTATTGATGCAAGAATACCTGTTTCCAGTAGAAATCCTATCATAAATGATTTAATAGGGGGCAAGCAGCGAGTAATCATTTTAAATAAAGTGGATTTAGCGGACAGCAGGCAAAATGACCGTTGGACAAGACTCTTTAAGGATGAGGGGCATTTTGTTGTGCCTATGAACTGCATGAATGGTAGTGGGGTATCTAGCTTGTTGAGCCTGCTTTCAAAATACCAAGATGCCAGAAATGAGGAATTGTTAAGAAAACGAAATGTAAGAATGATGATTGTAGGTGTCCCCAATGTAGGGAAATCCTCATTAATTAATAGACTCTTAGGCAAAAAAAGTGCTAAGACAGGAGACAAACCTGGAGTGACGCGAGGTAAGCAATGGCTGACTTTGGCTAACGGAATGCAGTTATTAGATACACCGGGAATCTTGTGGCCTAAATTTGAAGATCCTGAAGTCGGACTCAATTTAGCATTTTGTGGTTCTATAAGAGATGAAACCATGGACTTGGCTTCTTTAGCTCTTGAATTGATTGGTGTATTACAGGGTGAATACCCTGAAGAACTAATGGAAAGATACAAGCTTATAGAGCTTGGAGAAATGCCGTTAGATACCATGGAAGCTATTGCTGTTAAGAGAGGATTCATATTGTCAGGTAAAAGAATTGACTATGAAAGGACTGCTAGAACGGTTCTCGATGAGTTTAGAGCGGGGGCAATTGGAAAAATTACCTTGGAGCATTGTGAGGAATAATGAACAAAGAAGAAAGAGAAGCCTTGCTAAAAGAAAGACTTGCTGAAATGAACAAGTATGAAAATGACTTGCGTAAAAATGGAATTTCTTTTATAGCAGGTGTTGATGAGGTTGGGAGAGGACCTTTAGCTGGGCCAGTGGTTACGGCCTGTGTTGTTCTTCCAACAGATTTTGATGTACTTGGAGTTGATGATTCAAAAAAGCTTTCAGAGAAAAAAAGAAATGAATTATTTGAAAAAATTAAGGAGAAGGCTATTGCTTATGCCATAGGCATGGCAGATAACCAAGTAATTGATGATATTAATATATTAGAAGCTACAAAGAGGGCCATGGAGGAAGCTGTTTTAAAGGTTGATAAAGCACTTAAAGAACAGGAGAGAAAAGGCATAGAGCATGTACTAATTGATGCACTGACGTTAAAAAGCGTGGATATACCTCAAACTGGAATCATAAAGGGGGATGCAAGTAGTGTGTCAATAGCAGCAGCTTCTATTTTAGCAAAGGTAACAAGAGACAGAATGATGGTAGAGTATGCAGAAAAATTTACTGATTATGCTTTTGAAAGAAATAAAGGTTATGGTACGAAAGCGCATTATGAAGGTATAGAAAAAGCAGGAATTTGTGAAATACATAGAAAAACCTTTTTAAAGAAAATTTTACTTTAAGGCAGTAAAAGACTAATAGAATAATAAAATAGAATGACAGACCAAAAAACCTTGTAACCATTGATTTGACTAGGAAAATTAGCACAGAGAGAACTAAAAAAAAACACTTTAAATATTCTGTAAATTGTTGACAAGCTTTTTACTAAAGGGTAATCTATTAAGGTAGCCTAAAGTGGAAAAAAGAGGAGGAAATGACATGAAAATTAGCGAACTACTAAAGGAGCGGGTAGCTTTCTCCTTTGAAGTATTCCCCCCTAAAATGGAACAATCCTTAGAACCTCTAAAGGAAACGCTGGAGCAGCTTTATAAGTTTAAGCCTGATTTTATTAGTTGTACATATGGAGCCGGAGGGACAAATAAGGGAAGAAGCACAGAATTATGCGAAATTATAGAAAAGAGTGGTCATGATGTAATGACACACTTTACTTGCATTGGAAACACTAAACAGGATGTATTGGACTACATCCACGAATATGTTTCCGTCGGTGTTGAAAATGTTCTGGCACTACGAGGAGATATTCCTCATGGACTGGATGGAACAAATGGTGATTTTAGCAATGCAAATCAGTTGATTTCTTTTATTAAGGAAAATTTTCCTGATTTATGTCTTGGCGCTGCTTGTTATCCAGAAAAACACATGGAAGCTGACTCTATAGAAGAAGATATAAGTTATTTAAAAATGAAGCAAGATTGTGGTGCAGAATTTTTAATGACACAGCTTTGTCATGATGTTGAAGCTTATGAAAGATTTGTTGATAAAATTCGAAAGAAGCAGATTGAGCTGCCTGTCATAGTGGGTATAATGCCTGCACTTTCTAAAGACAGCATTATTCGAATGACGGTTTCAAATGGATGCTCCATTCCGAGAGAATTAGCTGAAATTATCGGAAAATATGGGGACAACCCCGAAGAATTCAAAAAAGCAGGGAAAGAGTATACTGCAAAACAAATTTCTAAATATATGGATGCAGGGATAAATGGTTTACACATTTATTCTTTAAATAAATATAAAGACATCGTGGATATTCTAAATGCATCGGATATTCATAAATAAGTAATTAATTACAGTGATGGGATGGATTATTAGAAAGGTTAGGACGTAGTATGGAATTTAAGAGTGACATTCAGATTGCACAAGAAACAGAAGCACTTCATATAGGTGAAATTGCTAAAATTGCTGGGGTGGATGAAAAGTATCTCGAACTTTACGGAAACCATAAAGCAAAAGTGGACTACAACATTTTAAATGACAAAGCAGATGCACCTGATGGAAAATTAATTTTAGTAACAGCTATTTCTCCAACTCCTGCAGGAGAAGGAAAAACTACTACAACAGTTGGTTTAGCCGATGGTCTTAAAAAAATTAATAAGAATGTTATTGTAGCTTTAAGAGAACCTTCATTAGGCCCCGTATTTGGTGTAAAGGGTGGAGCCGCTGGAGGCGGATATGCACAGGTTGTACCTATGGAAGACATAAACCTTCACTTTACAGGAGATATGCATGCCATTGGCGCTGCAAATAACCTTTTAGCAGCATTACTTGATAACCATATTCAGCAGGGGAATACTCTTAATATTGATCCTAGAAAAATTACTTGGAAACGATGTGTTGACATGAATGATCGTCAGCTAAGATTTGTAATAGATGGTCTAGGTGGTAAACCAAATGGTTCTCCTAGGGAGGACGGCTTTGACATTACTGTAGCAAGTGAAATTATGGCTATTTTATGTATGTCTAAAGATATTGAAGATCTTAAGGAAAGAGTAAAGAAAATTATTGTTGGATATACTTATGATGACAAGCCTGTTACAGCGGGTGAATTAAAAGCACAAGGAGCAATTGCTGCATTGCTGAAAGATGCATTAAAGCCTAACCTAGTTCAGACACTTGAACACAACCCTGCGTTTATACATGGTGGACCATTTGCGAACATTGCCCATGGATGCAATTCCATTATGGCTACAAGAATGGCTCTTAAGTTAGCGGATTATGTTGTTACTGAAGCTGGTTTCGGTGCGGATCTTGGAGCAGAAAAATTCATTGACATTAAATGCAGAACTGCTAATATTCAACCTTCAGCAGTCGTTATAGTAGCTACAGTCCGTGCTTTAAAACATCACGGAGGTGTTGCTAAAGCTGATTTAAATAATGAAAATCTTGAAGCTTTAGAAAAAGGACTTCCTAATTTGTTACAGCATGTTGAAAATGTTACTAAAGTATTTAAACTACCAGCAGTAGTTGCTATCAATGCTTTCCCAACAGATACGGCAGCAGAACTTGCACTAGTTGAAAAGAAGTGCAGGGAACTTGGTGTAAATGTTGCACTTAGTGAAGTTTGGGCTAAGGGGGGCGAAGGTGGCAAGGCACTTGCAGAAGAAGTTGTAAAACTATGTGAACAGCCAAATGATTTTTCATACAGCTATTCACTTAATATGAGTATTGAAGAAAAGCTAAATGCGATTGCAACTAAGATTTATCATGCAGATGGTGTAGCATTTACTGCGAATGCAAAGAAGCAGATGGCACAGTTAGAGGAACTTGGATTTGGAAACATTCCTATTTGTGTAGCTAAGACACAGTACAGCTTCTCTGATGATGCTAAACTTTTGGGAGCACCAAAAGGATTTATACTAACTGTTAGAAACTTAAAAGTTTCAGCTGGAGCAGGTTTCATAGTGGCCTTAACCGGAGATATTATGACAATGCCTGGACTGCCTAAGGTACCAGCAGCAGAAAAGATTGATGTAGACAATACTGGAAAAATATCCGGATTGTTCTAGGAAGGAATAGATGGTATGGATTTTGTTAAAGGATCATGTGAAGATTTTGTAACAGTTCTTGCCAGCAAAGCACCAATTCCCGGTGGTGGTGGGGCGTCTGCATTAGTAGGCGCCATTGGTGCTGCACTGGGAAATATGGTAGCTTCTCTGACTGTGGGAAAGAAAAAATACGCAGATGTAGAGGAGCAGATGTGTTTGCTTAAGGATAAAACAGAAAATCTTCAGAGAGAACTGCTTGAACTTGTAGGTAGAGATGCGGAAGTATTTGAACCTTTATCAAAGGCTTATGGAATGCCAAAAAATACTGAAGATGAAATAGCAGAAAAAGACAAGGTTATGGAACATGCTTTAAAAGAAGCTTGTTCTGTGCCGTTAGAAATAATGAAGAAATGCTGTGAAGCAATAGAACTTCATAAGGAATACGCAGAAAAGGGCAGTGCTTTAGCGGTTAGTGACGCTGGCGTAGGAGTAGTTTTCTGCAAGGCGGCTTTACAAGGGGCCAGTTTAAATGTTTTTATAAATACGAAGGCAATGAAAGACAAGCAATATGCGGATAAAATTAATATTGAAGCAAAGACCTTATTAACCAAATATGAAAAAATGGCAGATGAAATTTATCGCGATGTACTCGCTAAACTAGTAAAGGAGTAGAGTAGTTTATGGCACAGATTTTAAAAGGCAAAGAGGTTGTTGACGCTGTAAATGAAAAACTTAGAGCAGAAGTTTCACTTCTTAAAGAAAAGGGCGTAACACCTACACTTGGAATTATCAGAGTAGGTGCAAAAGTCGAAGATATTTCCTATGAGAAGGGTGCTATAAAGTGCGCTGAGTCTATCGGCGTGGATGTAAAGAAATACCTTTTTAAAGAAAACATTACTCAGGAACAGCTATTAAATGTAATAGCTGCAATTAATCTTGATTTAACCGTTCATGGTGTGATATTATTTAGACCATTACCAGATCATATTGATGATAATACCATTAGAAAAGCGTTACTTGCATCTAAAGATGTTGACGGCATTACAGATCAATCTATGGCTGGCGTGTATACAGGAACAGATTTAGGGTATCCGCCATGCACACCAAGAGCTTGTATAGAAATTTTAGACCATTATGGTATTGATATAACAGGTAAAAAGGTTGCAGTAGTAGGAAGAAGTTTAGTCGTTGGAAGACCAGCAGCTATGATGGTGCTGGGTAAGAATGGAACACCGATTATTTGTCACACAAAAACAGAGGATATGAAAGACATTTGTAAGAGTGCAGATGTATTAATTGTATCAGCAGGACAGGCAAAGACAATAGGGCCTGAATATTTAAATGAAGGTCAAGTAGTTATTGACGTTGGCATAAATATGACTGATGAAGGAAAACTTTGTGGTGATGTGGATTTTGAGGCAGCACAAAATATTGTGAAAGCAATAACTCCAGTACCTGGAGGGGTTGGCAGAGTTACAACCAGCCTGCTTATGATGCACGTTATCGATGCGGCGAAGAAAACAATCTAATTTTTGATAAATATAACAGCAAATTGGAAAGAGCGGCCTTTATCGTAGAGATAGGTCGTTTTTTCTAGGAAAAGGAGTGCATTTATGGATATGTTAACAAGACCAAGAAGGCTTAGGTTAGATGAAAGAGTTAGAAATATGACAAGGGAAACAAGGATATCTAGAGATTCCTTAATTTACCCCATTTTTGTAGAAGAAGGAAAGAACATTAGAACTGAAATTGCTACTATGCCAGGGCAGAAGAGATATAGTATCGATACTATGGGGGAAGAACTAGAGGCGGTATCAAGGGCAGGAGTTAAGAATATTATGCTTTTTGGGGCACCGGCACATAAAGATGAATGTGGCAGTGGAGCTTATGATGAGCATGGTATTATTCAGGAAGCCTTGAGAGCAGCAAAAAAAGATTTTCCTGATTTATATTACATAGGAGATGTATGTATGTGTGAATACACTTCTCATGGACATTGTGGTATAATTAAAGGCGATACAGTTGACAATGACAAAACCTTGCCGCTTTTGGCTAAAACGGCAGTATCGCAGGTTAAAGCAGGGGCTGACATGATTGCGCCTTCAGATATGATGGATGGCAGAGTTTTAGCAATTCGAGAAGCATTAGATGAAGCTGGTTATGAAGACACACCAATTATGTCTTACGCTGCTAAATATGCATCTGCTTTCTATGGACCATTTAGAGAAGCTGCGGGTTCAGATAACTTTAAAGGTAACAGAAAGACTTATCAGATGGATTACCACAATAGAAGAGAAGCGCTGAAAGAGGTATTTTTGGATCTTGAAGAGGGTGCCGATATTGTCATGGTTAAACCAGCATTGTCTTATCTGGATATTATAAGAGAGGTCAGAGATCATGTAGATGTTCCGGTAGCAGCTTACAGTGTAAGTGGCGAATATGCCATGATAAAGGCTGCAGGTATGGCTGGAATGGTGGATGAAGCTGCAACCATTGCAGAAACTACTACTAGCATTTTTAGGGCAGGGACTGACATTCTTATTACTTATTTTGCGAAGGAAATTGCAGAGATGATTCAAAGCGGAAGAATTGGATAAGCCATCAGTGCAACTTTAAAATTTATGGAGGAAGTATTTATTATGAATAGCAAGACAGATACATCACAAGCTTTATTTGAAGAGGCAAAAAAATATATACCCGGAGGAGTAAACAGTCCTGCAAGAGCATTTCAGGCAGTGGGTACAACTCCAAGATTTATAGAAAAAGCTGATGCACAATTCATTTATGATGTGGATGGAAATAAATATACAGATTATATTGGCTCATGGGGGCCAATGATTCTTGGAAATAACAATCCTAGGGTTTTAAAGACAGTACAGGAAACGATTATAAATGGTTTAAGCTTTGGTGCGGCTACTGAAAGAGAAATAACCATGGCAAAGCTTACTTGCCAGATGATCCCGTGCTTCGAAATGGTTAGAATGGTAAACTCTGGTACCGAAGCTACCATGTCTGCTCTTCGTACAGCCAGAGGGTATACAGGAAAAAGTAAAATCATAAAGTTTGAAGGTTGCTATCATGGGCATAGTGACGGCCTTTTGGTTAAGGCAGGTTCGGCACTGATTGCAGAGGGTGGCTCACCAGACAGCGCAGGAGTTACTGCAAATTGTGCAAAAGATACTCTTACTGCAAAGTATAATGATATGGATAGCGTAGAAAAACTTTTTGAAGAGTATAAGGGAGATATTGCAGCAGTTATAATTGAGCCGGTTGCAGCTAATATGGGTGTAGTGCTTCCGAAAGATGGTTTTTTAAAACAGCTTCGTGATATTTGTGATGTGAATAAAACAGTACTTATTTTTGACGAAGTTATAACAGGTTTTAGATTAGCACCTGGTGGTGCCCAGCAACTGTTTGGAGTAACTCCAGATATGGCCACTTTTGGGAAAATAATTGGTGGAGGAATGCCTGTAGGTGCTTATGGTGGTAAACGCGAAATCATGGAGTGTGTAGCACCAGTAGGAAAAGTTTACCAAGCAGGTACTCTGAGTGGAAATCCAGTAGCTATGGCTGCAGGCATAGCACAGCTTACTTATTTGAATGAAAACCCTGGCGTTTATGAACATATAAATGCTTTGGGAGAAATGTTATACGGTGGTCTTGCAGAGATTATTGAAACTGCAAAGGCAAATTGTACTATAAATTATATAGGTTCTATTGGTACTTTGTTCTTTACAAGCGGGCCTGTTACAGATTATACATCTGCAAGAGAATCAGATTTAAAACAGTATGCAAAATATTTCTTACACATGATGAATAATGGAAATTACTTTGCTCCTGCTCAGTTTGAGGCTATGTTCATATCGAATGCTCACACAGAATCAGATATTAAAAAGACACTGGAGGATGCAGCAAAATTCTTCGGGATATAAAAAAGTGCAATTTATTGTGAAATTGATGCAATAAGTTGATAGAATGCATTTAGGGGGTTGTATGACTCCCTATTTTAGTGTTACAATATATTTCGACAATTGAAATACTATAGGTGCCCGGAAATTCCTGCCGGGAGAATAGGGAAGTTGGGTTGAATGCCCACGCGGTCACGCCGCTGTAATGGAAGAGTTATACTTATTAGCCACTGTGAAAATGGGAAGGGAAAGTATAACGTTGAAACCAAAGCCAGAAGACCTGCCTAAAGTATCGGATTCTGTTTAGTTATATAACTATAACAGAAGTTACACTTTTTTTACGGACGATGAATAAGTGTAATAAGTGGGGCTTATTGTCAGCTCCCGTATTACGCTATTCTGTATTGTTCAGAATGGCGATTTTTTTTAGGAGGAATATATAAATGAAGAAAACAAGAACAGAACGAGCATTGTTTGTTTTGAGCATGGTAGCTGCAATAGTATTAGCTGTACCTACTCTTTCCAGTGCAATGCACATCATGGAGGGATATCTTCCATTAAATTATTGTATTATATGGGGTGTAATATGTGTGCCATTTGTGGTAGCAGGTTTTATATCCATAAAGAAAACCATTGCAAACGATAGAAAATTGCTGCTGATATTAGTTATGGTAGCAGCATATGCGTTTGTGTTATCAGCTTTAAAGATTCCATCCGTAACAGGGAGCAGTTCACATCCTACAGGAACAGGATTAGGCGCCATTTTATTTGGACCATCAGCTATGTGCATAATAGGACTAATCGTATTACTTTTCCAGGCAATTTTACTTGCTCACGGCGGGCTTACTACACTTGGAGCAAACACTTTTTCAATGGCTATAGCAGGACCATTTGTTTCCTTTGCAGTTTATACGATTTGCAATAAAATGAAAGCACCTAAATCGTTTGGAGTATTTTTAGCAGCTTGTCTTGGAGACTTATTTACATATTGTGTGACTGCCGTACAGTTGGCGCTAGCTCATCCATCACAGGTGGGCGGATTCACAGCTTCCTTAGTTGAGTTTCTAGGCATATTTGCAATTACTCAGATTCCCCTTTCAGTTATAGAGGGACTTATAGCAGTGGTTGTAATGAAGGGGCTTGAAAGCTTTGCACAGCCTGAATTGGAGTCATTAGGATATTATGGGACTCTTAAGGCAGTATGTTAGGAGGTAACAAAATGCATTTAACAAAAAACACTAAGATTATAATTTTATGCTTAATCGCATCTGCACTTATAGCAATTATACCACTTGCAACTATACATGATTCTGAATTTGGCGGGGCTGATGGGGCTGCTGAAGACGCTATTTCAGCCATAGATCCTGGATATGTAGCTTGGGCATCACCAATATTGGAACCACCTGGAGGTGAAACTGAATCCTTGCTTTTCTGTCTGCAGGCAGCAACTGGTTCAGGGATATTTTTCTTTGGATTAGGATACTTAGTGGCAAGAAAAAAATATCAGAGATCAGATAAAAAATAAATGGGCTAGAAAAATAGATATGTTTAAATATGGAGGTAATAGTAAATCTATATTTTTTGCAATCCTTGCAGCATCTACGTACGCAATAAGTTCTCCTATTTCTAAATTGCTTCTGGTTCATGTGCAGCCAACTATGATGGCTTCACTTTTATATCTGGGAGCCGGAATGGGATTGAGTATAGTATGGCTTATTGAAAGAGTGATTAGCAAAGAAAACATAGAAAAAAATTTAACCCAAAATGATTTGCCATATATAATAGCTATGGTAGTTTTAGATATATCTGCCCCCATATTTTTAATGGTGGGATTGTCTCGAACTACAGCAGCAAATGTGTCCCTTTTAAATAATTTTGAAATTGTCGCAACGTCCATAATTGCGATGTTTATTTTCAAAGAAATAATTTCCAAGAGATTGTGGCTGTCCATTTCCCTTATGACAGTGGCTAGCATGCTTTTAGTAGCAGAAGAAAAGGACAGCTTTTCATTCTCTTGGGGATCAATGTTTGTTATATTTGCCTGCATCTGTTGGGGATTTGAAAATAATTGTACAAGAAAATTATCTTTCAAGAATCCATTGCAGGTTGTTATTATAAAAGGAATAGGATCAGGTACTGGAGCCCTTATAATCGCATTGATACTTAAAGAAACAAATGTAGATCTAATTCATGTATTGGAAACTTTACTATTGGGTTTTGTAGCATATGGATTGAGCATTTATTTCTATGTATATGCACAGAGGGAGCTTGGTGCTGCTAAGACAAGTATGTATTATGCGGTTGCTCCTTTTATAGGTGTTATCCTTTCACTTATAATATTTAGAGAAATACCCACAAAACTATTTATTATTGCATTAACAATAATGATAGCAGGTACATATTTTGCTTCAACCGACACAAAAGAGGTTGAAGCTGGAGGTAAGAATGATTTTGATTGATAAGCTGGCCTATTCGTCAGCCATAAGGAATAAAAGCCCTTTTCTAAAGAGTGCTTTTGCAGTTGGCACATTGCTAATATGCGTTGCTGCTCGCTCTTTTGTCATATCATTTGTTATTTTAGTTATGATGGGATGTGTGACTATTTTTTTTAGCCGCACATCTCCTTCTCATTATATAAAGCTTATGGTAGCACCTTTTGCCTTTCTGGCATTAGGGACTGTGGCAATAGCGGTAAACCTAACAGATGTTCCAATGGATCTACTGAATATAGCTATAGGAAGCAAATATATTGCAGTAAGCTGGTTTTCTCTGCTATATGCGGTGAGATTGATAACCGTATCACTGGCATCGGTATCCTGCTTGTATTTTCTTATATTAACGACGCCTATGATGGATTTACTATATGTATTAAAAAAGCTTCATTGCCCGAGTTTAATTATAGAAATAATGATGTTAACCTATAGATATATATTTGTGTTGTTTGATATGGCCTCATCCATTATGACTGCACAAAATTGCAGACTGGGCAATATTAGTGCTAAAAGTGCTATAAATGGTATGGGAAATATGCTGTCTGTGATTTTAATTCGTTCTATGCAGAAAGCAAATACTCTTTTTGATGCGATGGAGTCCAGGTGTTATGACGGAGAGATAAAGGTTTTGTATGAAAATCAGTCCGCAACCATAAAGGAAAAGGCTCAGGTTACCATTTCCTTAGTAATACTAGTAAGTTTAGCTATATGGTGCAGGGTTAACGGTGGAATATAGAGGAATATATGGAAGAATTGAAGAAGGATATAGTGATTAAAACTGAAAATTTGCAATATATATATGCAGATGGTACAAAAGCATTAAATGGAATCGATTTAGAGGTGAAAAAGGGTGAAAAACTTGCAGTAATGGGACCAAATGGTTCGGGAAAATCAACCTTTTTCTTACATCTGAATGGAGTACTAAAACCTAAAAGTGGTAAAGTATATATAAATGGAAAATCGATTGATTATTCAAGAAAGGGTCTTCTACAAGTTAGAAAGCAAGTCGGCATAGTGTTTCAAGACCCGGACAATCAATTATTTTCTGCCAATGTTGTTCAGGAAATATCTTTTGGTGTGCTTAATTTGGGATTTTCACAGGAAGAAGCACGGTCAAAGGTTGATAAAATTATAGATGAATTGAATATTACAGAGTTTAAAGATAAGCCCACCCATTTTTTAAGTGGCGGACAGAAAAAGAGAGTTGCTATTGCAGACATTCTTGTGATGGAGCCTGATGTAGTGATTTTGGACGAACCTGCTTCAGCACTTGATCCGAAGCATGCAAGAATGATCGATAGCATAATTGATGACTTGAGCAGCAGGGGAATAACTGTCATATTGTCTACTCACGATGTAGAGAGAGCTTTAATCTGGGCTGAAAGAGTTGTATTATTTAATGAAGGAAGAATTATAAGCCAAGGGACTCCAGAGGAAATATTCAGAAAAGATGATTTACTGGAAATTACAAATTTAGAAAAACCAACGGTTCTGCGTATATTTGAAAACCTGCAAAAAGCAGGCGTACTGGAAAGCAATCTGCCTATTCCGAGGACTGCAGAAGAACTGGAAACACTAATTGCAAAGAAAGGTTAGATTACATTATATGAAGAAAGCACTATTAATAGTAAGTTTTGGCACTAGTCATAAGGAAACTAGAGATAAGACTATTGGCGAAATTGAAAGATTTATAAGTAAGGCCTATCCAGACAGAGAACTGAGAAGAGCATTTACCAGTGGTATGATTATGAAAGTACTTAAAAAGCGCGATAATATTCATATTGACAATGTTAGTGAAGCTATGGAAAGATTAGTGAAAGATGGCTTTAAAGATATACTTGTACAGCCTACTCATATTATTAATGGTGAGGAATATGACAAAATGATTCAGCAAATCGGACCATTTGTGACAAGTTTTGACACTGTTTTCATAGGAAAGGCACTGTTAAGTACTTCCGAAGATTATGATGAAGTGTGTAAAGCTATCATGTCAGAAGTACCCGAATTGGATGTGACCAAGAATGAAGCAGTTAAAAATGAAACAGCTTTGATTCTAATGGGTCATGGGACAGGTCATTTTGCAGATGCAGCTTATGCCGCTCTCGACTATCGGTTTAAAGCATTAGGGTATGACAATGTATTTGTAGGGACAGTTGAAGGATATCCAGATGTGGACCTTGTTATTGAAAAGATAAAAAAATATGCGTCTAAAAAAGTAGTCCTCATGCCGTTTATGGTAGTAGCAGGAGATCATGCAGTAAATGATATGGCTGGTGATGATGAAGATTCATGGAAGGTGATGTTTGAAAATGCTGGGTTTGAAGTTTCCTGCATAATAAGAGGAATCGGAGAGTTTTTAGGAATACAGCAGATTTACTTGAACCACACAGTAGATTGTAAATAGACGATTAATGTTGAAAAATACAGAAAAATACAGAATTACACAATAAAAATGCGGAGGAAATAAATGGCTAAATTATATGGATTAGGAGTAGGACCTGGAGACCCAGAGCTTATGACATTAAAGGCAGTAAGAATAATAGAAGAATGTGACATAATAGCTATTCCAAAGTCAGGGCAAAATGTTAATGTTGCATATACAATAGCTAAGGGAGCCGTTCACAATATAGATGAAAAGAATATAGTTGAGCTAGGTATGCCCATGACCCGTGACCAAGAAAAGCTTAAAGCCTGTCATGATGCAGCGGCAGAACTGGTAAAAACATGGATTGATGAAGGCAAAAATGTTGCTTTTTTAACCTTAGGGGACCCTACAATTTATTCTACTTATGCCTATGTTCATAACCGTGTTCGTGATGCTGGATATGAAGCAGAGATCGTACCTGGGATACCTTCGTTTTGTGCTGTTTCAGCAAGGTTAAATGACAGTCTGACCGAGGCAGAGGAAGCGTTACATATTATACCAGCGTCTTATGAGGGTGCAGAGGAAGCGTTGCATCTGAAGGGTACCAAAGTGCTTATGAAGAGCGGTAAATCTATAGGGAAACTAAAGCAATATATTCATGCTATGGATAATCCGCCAACTATTAAAATGGTAGAACGATGCGGCATGGAGGGAGAAAGAGTTTTCCACAATATAGAGGAAATTGATGAAAATGCAAGTTATTTCTCAGTAATTATAGTGAAAGAACAGAAATAACAGAAATAACAGTTAGTTAATATAGATATATAAGTTTCGAAAGGCGAATCATAATGCGTATTAGAATGGTAGGCATTGATCACAGTAAAGCTTCTCTTGAATATAGAGAGGCCTTTTCCTTTACTAAAGCCGGAGTAAGAGAGGCTGTTAAGGAAATTAAAGAACGATTTCAGGTGAAGGGGTGCATACTACTTTCAACTTGCAATCGGACAGAACTCTGGGTTAGTCAATGCGATAACAAAAAATTAAATATGGTAAGTCCTTATGACATGCTTTGCCAGATAAAAGAAATAGATACGAGCCTATATGAAGAATACTTTGTAGAGCGTGATAATAGTAAGGCTATTGATCACTTACTTAAAGTAGTCTGTGGATTTGATTCTAAGATCTTTGGAGAGGATCAAATCATATCACAAGTGAGAGAAGCTCTGCATATATCCAGGGAATGTGGCTGTGTAGATATTGCACTGGAAAAGGTCTTTCAAATGGCACTGTCAGCAGGGAAACGGGTAAAGACAGAAGTGCGTATGTGTACGGTAAACCGTTCGTCAGCTAATGATACAATAGATATATTAAAAGCTGCAGTAGGTGACTTAAAAGGGGTTCAGTGCCTTGTAATAGGAAATGGACAGATGGGAAAGCTTGTGGTAAATATGTTGGTTTCCTGTGGAGCTTGCGTTTCAATGACATTACGAAGAAAAAGGCATGGTAATGATGAACAGGAATCCATTGTACCTGAGGGCTGCAAAATGGTTCCTTATGATGACAGAATCTCTCAAATCAGAGGGAATCAGGTAATCGTAAGTGCAACTTTAAGCCCACACTACACCCTTCTCTTGGATGAGGTGAAAGAAATCTTAGAGCAGCCTTGTATAAGGGGTAAACATGATTCAGAAGCAAATAAAAAGTATTATTTGTTTGATTTAGCTGTTCCAAGAGACATAGACCCAGAGATTGGTAAACTGCCTTATGTTGAATTGTTTGATATAGATTCTATGAATAGCGGCGGAACAAAAGAAGAAAATGCAGACCAGATTAAGCTTGCAATGGAAATCTTGATGGAGTATCAGGAGGAACTGGATAAGTGGTTTGAATTTAGGCATTACATCCCTAAAATTCAGGAAATCGTAGAGATGGTTTCCGAAGATACAGTACAGAGGTTTGCAAGTAAAACGTCTGAACTGGAAGAAGGCTATTCCAACAACTCAATAGAAGCAGCGGAAGAGGCTGTTAGAAAAGCGGCATCAAAGCTGATTTATGGACTTCGGGAACAATTACCACATGAACTTTGGGGAGAATGTTTAGAAGCATTACATAAGTCCGCGGCTCGTGAAACGCTGAAACATTAGATTTATAGGAGGGGCAGGCATGAATATTTTAGTGTTTGCAGGAACGACTGAAGGCAGGCAGCTGATTGAGGCACTTTTAAAAATGCAGAACATGTTCGTATGTGCTTGTGTGGCAACTGAATATGGAAAAGAAATACTGGAACATGAACCTGCACAAAATCTTGAAATAAAAGCAGGAAGACTTGAGCCAGAGGATATGCAGAATCTTATGGGTAGAGGCTTTGATTTGGTCATAGATGCTACCCATCCGTATGCTACTGTTGTAACAGAGAATATAAAATCAGCTTGCGATAAAACTAATATTAGGTATATCCGATTACTAAGGGATAAAACCGATTTTGGCTCGGAATGCGTTTTTGTGGAAAGTACAGAAGCAGCAGTGGAATATTTAAATACGACTAATGGGAATGTACTTCTAACCACTGGAAGTAAGGAACTGGCAAAATATACAGAAGTTCACGATTTTCAGGAAAGACTCTATGCCAGAGTACTTCCAATGGAACAGGTCTTAAAAAGCTGCAATGAGCTGGGATTTGCAGGGAAGCATTTAATTTGTATGCAGGGCCCTTTTTCTTATGAAATGAATAAAGCTATGTTAAATCAGCTGGACTGCTGTTACATGGTGACAAAAGACACGGGAAAAGAAGGAGGAGCTTATGAAAAATATCTGGCGGCTAAAGAGGCAGGAGCTGCTTTAGTAGTTGTGGGTAGAACAGAACAGGATAAGGGAATGTCCCTTCAGCAGGTGATGAATGAAATAAGTAAGGATTCAGTTAAAGAAACTTTTGCGGAATGGTTCCCTATGTTTGTAAATATAAATGATAGAAATATTGCAGTAGTTGGCGGTGGAAAAATAGCAAGCAGAAGAATTAAAACTTTGTTGCAATTTTCCTGTAATTTAAGAATTGTGGCAAAGGAAATTTCTGAAGAAATAAGGCAGATGGTTCAGGAACATATCAATATAAATCAGATAGCTGGGTTAAACCGATCAATTGAACTTATAGAAAAAGAGTTTGAGATAGAAGATATAGTAGGAGCTGACATCGTTTTAGCTGCAACTAATAATAGAGAAATTAATCAAGGCATAGGACAGCAGTGCAGGGAAAGAGGTATGCTGGTCAATGTAGCTGATGCCAAAGAAGAGTGTGACTTTTATTTCCCTGGTGTGGTCATGCAGGGAGAATTGGTTGTTGGCATTACAGCTCAGGGAAAAAGCCATACTCTTGCAAAGAAAGGCTCACAAGTCATAAAAAATGCCGTGAAAGATATATATTAAAAAGGAGAGAAAAATGGCTGGACGAAAAATAATAGTAGGCAGCAGAGACAGCAGGCTGGCTGTGGCACAGTCAAAGCTTGTAATGGCTCAGATCGCTGAAGCTCATCCTGAAATTGAACTAGAACTTGTGACCATGAAAACCACAGGGGATATCATTCTAGATAAAAGGCTAGATAAAATCGGAGGGAAAGGCCTGTTTGTAAAAGAACTGGATAAAGCTCTAATGGAAGGAAAAATAGACATTTCTGTACATAGTCTTAAAGATCTGCCCATGGAGATTTCGGAGGAACTTCCTCTGGTAGCCTTTTCTAAAAGAGAAAATCCACTGGATGTATTAGTTTATCCAGTGGGACATGAATCTGAGGATAAACAATTACCCTTGGGAACTTCAAGTTTAAGAAGAGAGCTGCAGTTAAAAGAAATTTATCCAGACTGGCAAGTAGAAAGTATCAGGGGTAATCTGCAGACTAGGCTTTTAAAACTAGATAGCGGGCAATATGGTTCCATTATCTTAGCCTATGCAGGGCTGTCAAGACTTGGACTTGAAGATAGAATCTGCAGAGTATTTTCTGCAGATGAAATTATACCTCCTGCGGGACAGGGGATTATGGCTGTTCAGGGCAGAGCTGGGGAGGATTATTCTTTCTTAGAATGTGTAAATGACAGGAATTCTCAATTATGCGCAAAAGCAGAGAGGGCATTTGTTACCTACTTAGATGGGGGCTGTAGTTCACCGATTGGAGCATTTGCAGAGCTGTCAGGTGAGAATATTTTAATAAGAGGTCTTTATTATAATGAGGAAACACAGCAATATTTTAAGAGTAGAATTTCGGGTAAAGCAATAGACGGAGAAAATTTAGCTGTAGAATTGGCTAAACAGTTAAAGGATGGTAAATAGAATGGATGAAAATAATAAAAAAGGAAAAGTGTGGCTGGTAGGAGCAGGACCTGGAGATGCAGGACTTTTTACGCTTAAAGGTAAAAAGGTTTTAGATCAGGCTGAAGTTGTTGTTTATGATAAGTTAGTAGGTCAGGGGATTTTATCAATGATTCCGAAGCAGGCAGAACTAATTTTTGTAGGTAAAGTATCAGGAAACCATTCAGTTCCACAGCATGAAATTAATAAAATCCTTTTGAGAGAGGCATTAAAAGGCAAAAGAGTAGTAAGACTAAAGGGTGGAGACCCGTTTGTATTTGGACGTGGTGGTGAAGAACTGGAATTACTTTGTGAGAATGGGGTTCCATTTGAAATCGTTCCTGGTATTACTTCAGCGGTTTCAGTACCAGCATACAATGGGATACCTGTTACTCATAGAGATTTTGTATCTTCCCTTCACATTATTACGGGACATACAAAGAAAAAGGAAGAAGCGGATATTGATTATGATGCCCTTGTAAAGCTGGGAGGCACTTTTGTATTCTTAATGGGTATTGCTGCTATGCCAAAGATTTGTCAAGGCCTTTTAAAAGCTGGAATAGAACCGGATATGCCTGCGGCAGTACTGGAGAGAGGAACAACGGCACATCAGAGAAGAGTTGTTTCAGATGTTACCAATTTATCTAGTGATGCAGAGAAGGCTGGCATTCAGACTCCAGCTATTATCGTTGTAGGCAAAGTGTGCGCATTAGAAAAAGAGTTCCACTGGGCAGAGGATCGATTACTTGGCGGTTTAAAGATAGCTGTTACGAGACCAAAGGATCGAAACTCATCGCTAGCAGATAAACTTTCCATGCTTGGAGCTGAAATAGTGATTATGCCTACTATTGAAACAAAAGAAATTGAAGATAATAAACCTCTTGAAGAGGCTATTAATGATATACGCAGATTTGATTACGTTGCATTTACAAGTCCTGCTGGGGTTACAGTCTTTTTCAATAAGCTTCGTGAAATGAAAAAAGATATAAGGGACTTAGGAAGTATTAAATTTGCTGCTATTGGTTCTGCAACGAAGGGAGCAATAGAAAAAATGGGCATTCTGGTTGAATTGATGCCATCCGTTTATAGCGGTAAAGACTTAGGAGAATTAATTGCCAGAGAATCTGTGGAATGGGGTTCTAAAATTGGAAAAGACCCTGAGATTTTAATTCCTAGAGCAAAAATTGGTACAGATGAAGTGATTAAACCTCTGGAGGAAGCATTTATTAAATTTGCAGATATAGCTGTTTACGATACTTTTGAGGCAGAGGATACAGAAAATCAAAAGACAGAAGTATCCCATGAGGAATTAATAGATTTTGCTTCAGAAGAAGTGGATTATGTTGCATTTACCAGCGCATCTACAGTAAGAGGTTTTGTGGCACTATCTGGATTATCTGATTTTTCGGCAGTGAAAGCTGTATGCATAGGCGAAAAAACAGCAGAAGAGGCAGAAAAGAATGGGATGCAGATTTTTACCGCTAAGGAAGCTACAATTGATAGTATGGTAGAGTGCTTCTTAGAATTAAATAAGTAAGAGGAAAAAACATGAATAAAAATATAGAATTTATTAAAGAGAAATGTATAGGATGCTTTAAGTGTAGACAGGTATGTCCTTTCAATGTTATAGAATATATAGAGGGAAAACCTAGATTAAATTCGGATAAAGTTTGTTTGAAATGTATGCATTGCGCTGTGATTTGTCCTGTTGAAGCAGTAACTTACGATGGAAAGAATGCTATAGTAAAAGATGAATTCCCAGAACTTACAAAGGAATTTCCAGATTTGTTAGAAGCACACCTTATGAAAAGAAGGTCTTACAGACATTTTAAAGCAGAGCCAGTGAATAGAGAGAGTCTTGAACATGCGCTTAAGATTGCATGCTGGGCACCTAGTGCTAAAAATGAGCATCCAACAAAGTATGTAATTGTAGACAAAAAAGAAACAATTGATAAAATAATGAAAATAATTTTGTCATTTGCAGAAAAGCATCATGAGTTAGACATGATAGTTAAAGAGTATCAGGAGGGTAATAATCCCATAATGGGTAATGCTCCTACATTGCTTCTTGCTTATGCTCCCAATCATTCAATAAATCCTATTGGAGATACTACATTAAAACTTTATACTGCGGAACTTATATTGCAGTCTAAAGGGATTGGAAGTTGCTGGGCTGGATATTTAACAAGGCTATCCAATTCAATTCCAGAATTAAAAGAATTGTTTGATTTGCCTGAAGGAAATAGCTTCGTTGGGGCATTAATGCTGGGCTATCCAGACCATAAGGTAGAGCAGTACGATACAATCCCAGAGAGAATAAAAAAGCAAGATATTAAATGGCTCTAGAATGCCAATTTATAAGCGGTGGAGTAATTTAGTGCTTGACATTTATCTATTATGATATAAACTATTGTATATTATGGGTTAGTTTTGATAGTATATGCTATAGGTAAAACTAAGCTAAACAGAAAATTAAATATGAAAACTATGATAAAGAGGAGTAGGAAAGGTTCGCACTTAGCAGAGATAATTAGTTTTATCTTTTGCATCAGAGAATGAAATCCATAGGCTGTAAGGTTTCAAAGAAAGCGTATTTCGAAGGTTGCTTTTAACCTTCTGTCCAGTTCTTTAGAACTGCTGACAGAAGTTAGGCTAGAAAATCATAAATCTATGATTTATAGATTTTCATCGTCTAACATTTTGTTTAATTATTATTTAAGAGAAAATTTTCACTTAAAAAAGATAACAAAGCAAAAAACATAGTTTGATACTAAATGAGTGCCACAGGCTTAAAGCTATGTGGAACAAAGGTGGTACCGCGGAATTCTATCCGTCCTTTGGCAAGAGATTGCCCGAAGGGCGGTTTTTTATTACGTTTTTTATGACATGTATTAAAAAATGCCATAATTTCAAAGTATGAAATAAAAGAAAAAAGGAGTAAATACAAATGGAGAAAAACTTAGCAAAAACTTATAATCCTAAAGATTTTGAAGACAGAATATATGCAGAATGGGAAGCGAAAGGTGCATTTCGAGCAGAAATAGATAAGGATAAGAAACCTTTTACAATTGTAATGCCACCGCCAAACATTACAGGGCAGCTTCATATGGGACATGCCTTAGACCAGACACTTCAGGACGTACTTACAAGATGGAAGAGAATGCAGGGTTACAGTGCTTTGTGGCTTCCAGGCTCAGACCACGCAAGTATTGCAACTGAAGTAAAGGTTGTTGATAAAATCAGAAAAGAAGAAGGTAAGGAAAAAGAAGATCTAGGAAGAGAAGAATTTTTAAAGCGCGCATGGGAATGGAAAGAAGAATACGGTGGAAGAATCACTAAGCAGTGTCGTAAGCTTGGAGATTCTTGCGACTGGGAAAGAGAACGTTTCACTATGGATGAAGGCTGTAATAAGGCTGTCAATGAAATGTTCATCAGACTGTATGAAAAAGGACTTATTTATAAAGGAAATAGACTGATAAACTGGTGTCCTGAATGTGGAACTTCCCTTTCAGATGCAGAAGTTGAACATGAGGATAAAAATGGTAAGTACTGGTATTTCAGATATCCTGCTGCTGATGGCGGAGAAGGAATTGTAGTTGCTACATCAAGACCTGAAACCATGTTTGCTGATGAAGCTATAGCAGTACATCCAGATGACGAAAGATATAAGGAGATGATTGGCAAGAAAGTAATTCTTCCAATGGTAGGTAAAGAAATTCAGATTATTGCTGATATGTATCCAGACCCAGAAAAAGGTACTGGTGCTGTTAAGATTACTCCTGCTCATGACCCGAATGACTTTGAAGTCGGTGAAAGACATAACTTAGAAAGACCTTCATGTATTAATACAGATGCAACAATGAATGAGCTTGCAGGTAAATATGCAGGTATGGATCGTTTTGAATGCAGAAAGGCTTGGGTTGCTGACCTTGAAGCTGCTGGATTCCTAGTAAAAACAGAAGAAAAGGTTATTCCTTCTGGAGAGTGTTACAGATGCCATACGGTTATAGAACCAATGCTTTCAGATCAATGGTTTGTAAAGATGGAGGAACTGGCAAAGCCTGCTATTGAAGTGGCAAAGAACGGCAAACTGGAACATGTACCTGAAAGATTTGAAAAGATTTACCTTCACTGGTTAGAAAATATAAGAGACTGGTGTATTTCAAGACAGCTATGGTGGGGACATCGAATCCCAGCTTACTACTGTGAAGAGTGTGGAGAAATGATAGTTGCAAGAACAGCACCAGATAAGTGTTCAAAGTGTGGAAGTACAAAGGTTAAACAGGATGAAGACGTACTGGATACATGGTTCTCTTCAGCATTGTGGCCTTTCTCAACTCTTGGATGGCCTGAAAAGACTCCTGAGCTGGATTACTTCTATCCAACAGATGTATTGGTTACAGGTTATGATATCATTTTCTTCTGGGTAGTAAGAATGGTATTCTCTGCACTGGAAATAACTGGGGAATCACCATTTAAATATGTTTATGTCCACGGTCTTGTAAGAGACGCGGAAGGACGTAAGATGAGTAAATCTCTTGGTAATGGTATCGATCCGCTTGAAATAATTGATCAGTGTGGTACGGATGCTCTTCGGTTTATGCTTATGACGGGCATTACACCAGGTAATGATATGAGATTTAAGGAAGATAAGCTTGAATCTTCAAGAAACTTCGCTAATAAGCTTTGGAACGCCTCCAGATTTGTTATAATGAATCTTCAGGATGAAGATGGTAACTTTAAGGAAATGGCTTGTGAGAGTGAAGGATTAGAAAAAATTGCAATGAAGGATGAAGATAAGTGGATTATTGCAAGAATAAATGATGCAGTCCAGTATGTTACAAATGCTATGGATAAATTTGATTTGTCATTGGCAGGACAGCGGGTTTATGAAGTGATCTGGAATGAATATTGTGACTGGTATATTGAACTGGTAAAGGGTAGACTTTACGGTGAGGATGAAGAGGACAAGAAAGTTGCCAGATATGTACTAGTGAGAGCTTTAAAAGACATGCTAAAGCTTCTTCACCCATTTATGCCTTTCATTACAGAAGAAATATGGAGCTTCCTGCCTAAGACAGATAGGGAAGTTTCAAAGGCTAAAGCAGCAGGAAATCCTGAATCTTTCTTGATTAAAGAAAACTGGCCTGTATATGATGCAATGCTTACTTTTGAAGAAGAAGTAAAGAAACTAGATATGGCTATGGAAACCATTAGAGCTATAAGAAATATCAGAGCAGAGGCTGAAGCTGCACCAGGCAGAAAGCTTAGAGCTATCATTGTATCAGCAGGTAAGGATTTAGAATATATCAAGGCAGGAGAAAGATATATTATGGCGCTTGCTAACATTACAGAGATTAACTTTACTGAAAACAAATCAGAAGTTCCAGAAGAAGTTATGTCAGCTGTAGTAGGTGCTGTGGAGCTGTTTATCCCACTGGATGACTTACTGGACTATAAGGCAGAATTTGAAAGGCTTACCAAAGAAAAGGCAAGACTTGAAGGCGAAGTGAAAAGGGTAGCCGGAAAACTTTCAAATCAGGGCTTTGTGGCAAAAGCACCAGAAAAAGTTATTAACGAAGAAAAGGAAAAACAGGCTAAGTACGAAGATATGCTGGTAAAAGTAACGGCAAGACTTGCACTTGTTGAAAAAAAGCTGTAAAATAGAATACAAATTGAAAATTTACACCCCCATTAGGTTTTATGCTTATTGGGGGTATTGTGATTGTAATGGGAGAATCGATGAACAAAGAGAATACAGTTGAGAAATTTAAAGAATTTGAACGCTTTGGCAGCAGACTTGGACTTGAGAGAATGGTTACGCTAATGAATCTTTTGGGAAATCCAGAAAAGAATTTAAAATATATTCATGTGGCAGGTACGAATGGTAAAGGGTCTGTCTGTAAATATATATATGAAGCCTTGCAGGAAAACGGATATAAAGTTGGTCTGTTTACTTCCCCATTCCTTGAGGTATTTAATGAACGAATAGAATTTGACCATCAGTTGATTTCAGATGAAGACCTTGAGAAATGTACCAATATGGTGCTTGAAAAGATAGACATCATGCTTTCACAAGGATTTGATTCACCGACAGAGTTTGAAGTGATAACAGCTGTAGCTTTTGTATATTTTAATATGAAGAAAGCGGATTTTGTAGTGCTTGAAGTTGGACTGGGTGGAACGGGCGATTCTACGAATATTATAGAAAAACCTTTAGCTTGTGTAATAACTTCAATTTCTTTTGATCATATGGATAGATTAGGGAATACTATAGAGGAAATTGCTGCAGAAAAAGCGGGTATACTAAAAGAAGGCGTACCTGCTATCATAAATGTAGATAAGCCTGAAGCTGCTAAAGTTATTGCGAGGAAGGCTTATGAAAAAAACTGTGTATTACATGACGTCAGAAAAATTAAGTATGCTATTACAGATAAAGCTATAGAAGGATATAAATTTGATACAAATATTTATGGTACAGATTATTCCGAAGTCGAAATAGGAATGGTAGGCAAACATCAGGTACAGAATGTTTTAACGGCTTTGGTTACTTTAGAATTGCTTAGAAAAGCTGAAATCATTAAAGTAGAAAGAAGCCGTCTATATGCGGGATTAAAAAAGGCAAAACAAATTGGAAGATTTGAGATTATGAATACTGAACCATATGTTATAATAGATGGAGCACACAATGAGGACGGTGCGGCAGCTTTAGCAAGAACAAAAGAAGAACTATTACAAGGGAAAAAGGTACTTTTAGTTACTGGAATGCTTGGTGATAAGGATACTAAAAAAATTCTCGACAGCTTTACACAAATTGCAGATGATTTTGTTGCGACAGAGCCTGATAATCCTAGGAAATGGGCTGCAGCAGAGTTAACCAAAGCATTACAGGAAAGAGGCAAAAAGTGCGTCACTTTTGATAATGCAGTTGAGGCTTGTAAATATGCTTTGGATCATAAGAGTGAGTTTGATGCTGTCATGTTTGCAGGATCACTTTACTTAATTGGACAAATTAGGGGTATATTAAAATTAGACAACAAAGATAATAAATAGGAATAAGCTTGGAGGTTAAAATGAACGATATTAGTGATGCAAGCAGAAAGAAAGTGCTTTTATTTTATAACCCGCATTCAGGAAATGGAATGTTTAAAAATAATTTAGATTTGATTATTAGCAGGTTTCAAAATGCAGGGTTTATAGTGGTGCCTGTCAGGGCGGCTCACGGGGACGTACTTGACAACGTTTTTGAATTTATGGATCAAAGTCAGTTTAATCAGGTTATTGCAGCAGGTGGAGATGGAACCATAAATATTTGTGTTAATGCAATGCTTAGAAATAATATAGACTTACCGCTTACAGTTATGCCAGCAGGCACTGCTAATGATTTTGCTTATTATTTTGATTTGCCACATGAGATAAATGAAATGCTGGACATTGCACTTGGTGGTAAATTTACGCATACGGATATAGGTAAAGTAAACAATAAATATTTTATAAATGTTGCAGCCATGGGTATGCTGGTTGATGTGAGTCAGAAAACAGACCCTAATTTAAAAAATACTTTAGGAATTCTTTCTTACTACCTAAAGGGCCTGACAGAGGTTACAAATCTTAAACCTATACCGGTTAAACTAACAAGTAGTGAGTTCTCTGGTGAGGAAAATATGTACTTTATGCTTGTTATGAATGGAAGATCGGCAGGTGGATTTAAGAAGATTTCACCACATTCCGAAATTAACGATGGACTCCTTGATGTCATGCTGTTTAAAGAAATGCCAATATTGGAATTCGGTCCGTTGCTTTTGAGCATATTACAGGGGAATCATCAGGATAATAAGAATGTAATCTATTTTAAGACAGATAATTTGGTGATAGAATCAACGGTAGATGTTTCTACTGATATTGATGGAGAAAAGGGAGAAAAATTCCCATTACATTTCTCTGTATTATCAAAGAAACTGAGAGTTTCAACTTTATATCAAGATATGAAGGGACCTTTTTGGTAATAATATTAATGAATGACGAGAATTGGCAGGCTTATATAGCTCTGCCATTTTAAATAGGAGAGTTTTTATGGCAAAGGTTTTAGTAGGTATGAGTGGTGGTGTGGATAGTTCTGTATCAGCATATTTATTGCAGCAACAGGGATATGAGGTAAGTGGAGCGACCCTGAAGCTTTTTGACAATGAGGATATAGGCATTGAAGATAAGGAAAAGACATGCTGCTCTTTATCTGATGTACAGGATGCCAGGAGTGTAGCAAGCAGACTAGGCTGCAGACACTATGTCTTTAATTATGGGGAATGGTTTTTAGAGGATGTTGTAGGAAAGTTTGCAAAAAGTTATGAAGAGGGCAGGACTCCCAATCCCTGCATTGATTGTAACCGGTATATAAAGTTTAGCAGAATGCTTGAAAGAGCCATGTTTTTAGAATTTGACTATATTGCTACAGGGCATTATGCACAGATAGAAAAGGATGCGAAATCAGGCAGATATCTTTTGAAAAAAGGCGCAGATGCGGCAAAGGATCAAAGCTATGTTCTTTATACTTTAACACAAGACGAATTATCTAAAACATTGTTTCCATTAGGAAGTATGAATAAGACTGAAATCAGAGCAATAGCAGAGCGTGAAGGTTTTGTGAATGCAAAGAAAAAAGATAGTCAGGATATTTGTTTTGTTAAAGACGGAGATTATGCAGGGTTCTTACAAAATGTTATGGGTGTGAAATCCAAACAAGGTGATTTTCTAGATATATCTGGGAATAAAATAGGTAGACATCAAGGTATTATACATTATACAGTGGGACAGAGAAAAGGGCTTGGACAAACCTTTGGAAAGCCTGTTTATGTCTTATCAAAGGATAAAGAAAGTAATACAGTAATGCTAGGGAGCAATGAAGAGCTTTTTGCAGATGGAATGATTGTGGAGGACATCAATCTCATTTCTATAGATGAACTAACGAAGCCTTTAAGAGTAACGGTTAAAGCAAGATATTCAATGAGGGAAGTGGGGGCTATGATTTATCCAATAGAAAATGGAAGAATTAAAGTTGAGTTTGATGAAAAACAGAGAGCGATCACACCAGGACAAGCTGCCGTCTTTTATGATGAGGATATAGTTGTTGGTGGAGGAACGATTGTAGAAGCGGTTTATAATAAGTAACAAAGAGCTATATAAGGAGGTTTACATGCACGGGTTGACATTAAAAATGTCTCAAACTGAAGATTATGAGGCATTAAAAAAACTTTATATAAAGAATGAATTAGAGGTGGATCCAGATGATCCAATGCCAGATGGAGTTGTTAAAAATTGGAAGATAACTCATGGAGAAGAAGAATACTTAGCAGCGGGGCTGACTTTAGCAAAGTATAAAGATGAATATGTTATAGATGGTATTGCGGTGGAACCAGAATACAGGAAGATGAAAATTGGTAAAATAATTTTGGAAAAAGCTGTTTCTGAAGTAAAGGCTTTAGGGGGAAGGAAAATCTTTTTAGTGGCAAGGGCTCCTGAGTTTTTTAGAAAACAAGGATTTGTTACTATTGATAAGGAAGAGGCACCAAAAGTATTTGATTGCTTGACTTGTCCCCAATTCGGTACAAAATGCCATCCAGAGGTTATGAGGTTAGATTTAGAGTAATGGTTATTTTTATATAATCAGCATGAATGAATAGAGGATTGCATATTATGGTAGTATCATTTTTTTAATCGGAGGATATTACCAATGAAAATACTTTCTAGACTATTTGCGGCATTAATTATTATAGCCGCAGCAATATGGATTTTTCACGCAATAGATGTTAGTGCTGTTATAAATCAGGATAGAAAGCTGCCTATATACAATGTGCAGACTTCTGAAAAGAAAGTCGCTATCAGTTTCGATGCTGCTTGGGGCGATGATAAAACCATGGATATTTTAGATAATCTTGATAAGTACAATGTGAAAGCAACTTTTTTCCTTGTTAAATTCTGGGCAGAAAAGTATCCACAAGATGTGAAAGAAATACAGAAACGTGGCCATGAAATAGGCAACCATTCGGCAACACATCCTGATATGACAGGACTTACTTCAGAGAAAATTTCCAGTGAACTAAAGGGAACTTCAGATGTTATCCAAAAAATCACAGGGCAGAAAACTACTTTATTCAGGCCGCCTTTTGGAGCATATGACAACCATGTTATAGAGACTTGCGAGGCAGAAGGATACAAGGTTATACAGTGGTCTGTTGATAGCCTGGACTGGAAAGATATTTCTACAGAACAAATTGTAGAAAGAGTGACAAGAAATGTAAAGTCAGGGGATATCATTTTATTTCATAATAACGCAGAACAGGTAAGTGAGTATTTACCGTTGGTTTTAAAGAGCTTGCAGGATCAAGGATTTCAGATCGTTCCAGTAGGTCAGCTGATTTACTATAAAGATTATCATATGGACCATGCCGGAAAGCAATGTGTACTCTAAAATGAAAAAATAGAATCCACCTCATAAAGATATAATTTCTATGGGGTGGATTTTTTATTATAATTTTTTACAATATATAATAATATTATTATTTTTAGAAGCATCCGTTAATCTATTAAAATTAAATGACTCATATAAAGGTATGGCAGATGTCATACATGGAAGTGTTTCAAGTATCATTTCTTCATATCCTTGTTTTTTTCCCTCAGAGATAACCTTTTTAAGGAGTTTTTTTGCTATACCTTTTGATCGATATGCAGGTTTTACATATAAACGTTTCATTTCACAAACCGTATCATTTACAGGCTTTAGAGCAATACAACCAGCTATATTACCTCCTAAATAGGCAAGATAAAGCCTTCCGTATGGCGATGAATATAAGCCAGGTAAATTATTCAGCTCTTCAGTGAAAGAATCAAAACATACTTCAGCATCTGGTATTTGAGAATATTCAAGAAAGATATTTCGAACTTCTTCTAAGTTCTTGTAAGCAGATCTTATATAAAGTTTACCCTCATTCATAGATAAACAGTGGGGTAGACTTTTTAATTGTCTATGCTTAGCGATGCAGTCACAACATTTACCATTTCTGGGACATGCTTTTTTCGGACATGCACATTTTATAACGTTATGGCAGTTCACAGTCAACCCATCCTTTCTAATAATTATTTTACAACTGAAAAATTATCCTTTGACTTTTTCAAGGATTTTAACTACTTCTTCAGTTTTTAAGACTTTGCCGTAGGAAACAACTTTACCGTCAACAACTAAAGCCGGTGTAGACATTACGCCATATGAAGCAATTTGTGAAAAATCAGTAACATGATCTATAGTTGTATCCATGCCAAGCTGTGCTAAGGCTTCCTTTGTGGCTGCTTCAAGCTGATTACACTTAGAACAGCCAGTGCCGAGTACTTTTATAGCGGCACCTTCTTGTTTAGCAGTTTCTGCATCAGCCATAGTATCAGCATTACAGTTTCCACCACAGCAACACCCACTTGTTTCTTTTTTCTTTCCCAATTTAAATAAAGCCATTATATATACCTCCTAAATTTATTATAAGAATTATTAAATAAATATGAATTCGAATGCATTGAACGTATATCCAATAATAATGATTCCAACAGCTACTATTCCGACAAATGCACCGAGTAGTTTTGGTTTCACAGCCTTACGCAGCATAATCATCGAGGGTAAGGATAGTGCAGTAACTCCCATCATAAATGATAGGATGGTTCCTAGACCTACCCCTTTGGAAGATAAGGCTTCTGCAATAGGTAACGTTCCAAATATATCAGCATACATAGGAATTCCAACTACTGTAGCAAGTACAACGGAAAATGGATTTTTTTGACCTAAAATCGCCTGAATTATTTCTGCAGGAATCCAGTTATGGATTAAAGCACCAATACCTACCCCTATAAGGACATACCAGAATACTTTTTTTACAGTTGAAGCCACTTGCTCTTTTGCATAAATTGCACGTTCCTTCTTTGTTAAATCCGGCGATTCTATATCAACACTATTTGCGGACATAATAAAGTCTTCAACATATTTCTGCATACCTAGCTTCTCAATTAGTGTGCCACCAATTACAGCAAGTATTAAACCCACAATGACGTAAGCAACGGCAATTTTCGCACCAAAGATACTCATTAAAAGGATTAGACTTCCTAAATCTACTAAAGGAGAGGATATCAAGAAGGAGAATGTAACTCCAACTGGAAGTCCTGCACTGGAAAAACCAATAAATAGGGGGATGGAGGAGCAGGAACAAAAAGGTGTTATCGTTCCAAGCAATGCAGAAAGTATGTTTGCTGTAATCCCTCGAAAGTGGCTAAGGATTTTTTTAGTCCTCTCAGGTGGAAAGAAACTTTGAATATATGAAATAATGAAAATTAAAATAGATAGTAATATAAAAATTTTAACCACATCATATATAAAGAATTGTAAACTCCCCCCTAGTTTGTTATTGATATCTAGGCCGCAACTTGTGAGAATAGCACCTATAAGTTCATTAAGCCATTTCATTCCTAAAATCTGGTCTTGAAAAAAGTTCCAAACTATTCGCATGTGTATACACCTGCCTTACACGCATTTAATTCATTTATAAATGTTTGAAAAGAAAGTAAAATTTCAGCATTTAAAGTATAATGCGACCATTTACCATCTTTTCTTACTTCGACCAGGCCACATTCACATAAAATCCTCATATGATGAGATAGAGTTGGTTGAGTAATTTCAAATTTTTCAAGCAGTTTACAGGCACATTTCTCGCCGTCTGAAAGCATAGTTACTATTTGAAGTCTATTGGAATCCCCAAGGGCTTTGCAAATAAAAGCATAATCTATAGTGTTCATTTTGTTTGCCTCCTTTAAAATAATAGTTCTTATTATCATATCGATTAGTATCTATATGTATTATATGCAACATATAGATAAACGTCAATGTATTTTTAAATTTAATTATAAATTCAAATGGTTGAAAATTCTGTAAATTTATGCTATAATAACTACATAACAAGGGAAAGGAAAGTGATATGCATGAAGGATTACATCAATATTGAAAAAGTCAACACTTTAGATGATGGTACTATGAATGTGCTGATGAAGAACGGAAAAGAAGCTATTGTTGAGATAGTTAGGCTTAATGAAAAATTTCAGGCAGCAATTTATAAACTTTTTACTCCTGAACTTGGAGAAATATCTAAAAAAGAAAGTACTTTTGCAAAGCTTGGCAAGCATGAAATATACAAGGAATGTGCAAAAGAAGCTTTAGGATGGATTGATCAGAATCCGTTAGAGTTTACAGAACCAGAAGAATTAAAGAAAATAAAATAGTATACAGTGAAATTAATAAAATAAGAAATATTCCAAAAGCGAGCGTGCATAAATGTATACTCGCTTTTTTGTGCTGCAATAAAAAACTATGACACTGCGGATTTTTCTGAAAATTAAGACTTTGAATATTTGTAAAATAACACTTGAATATGAATAAATATACATGTATAATCATGCAATAAAGTTAAATTATATAAAATATTTATTCATAAGTTAGATATAAGGAGGTACTCAATATGAAAAATATAAAGAAATGGATGTCAGTGGTTTTAGTGGGGGTTATGGTATTTGCATTTGCGGCATGCGGTCAAGATAAAGTGGTGTATAAAGTAGCTATGGAACCTACATTCCCACCCTTTGATACAACAGATACTGAAACAGGAGAACTTAGTGGTTTTGATGTAGACATGATGGAAGCTATTGCAGCAGATCAGGGCTTTGAACTTGAATGGGTAAACATGTCCTTTGGAGGATTAATAACAGCCTTACAATCTGGAAATATTGATATTATTGCATCGGGCATGAATGCCAGCCCAGATAGAAGAAAAAAGGTTGACTTCTCAGAGACCTATTATGATTCAGGACTTGTTGTTGCAGTAAAGGCTGGAAATAAATCAATAACAAGTATTAAGGACTTAACTCCAGATATGAAGGTGGGTGGTCAGATTGGTACAACTGGTGCGGATAAATGCGATGAACTTCAAAAGGCTGGGAAGATTAAAGAAGCTAAAATATATGATGGATTAGATGTAGCTATGATGGATTTGCAGAATGGAGCTATTGATGCATTAATCAATGACCTTCCTGTGACAAAGGCATATATGACTGCAAAACCGGGAAATGTAGAAATTGTAGGAGATGTGCTAAATGCAGAGTCTTATGGAATAGCCGTTAAAAAAGGAAATAAAGAATTGCTAGATAAAATAAATACTGGCATGAAGAACATAAAGGAAAATGGTACGTTTGATAAGCTATATAGTAAGTGGTTTGAATAAGTGATGAGCAGGTTTGTCTTTATGGCAAACCTGTTTTGCTGATTTTAGTATAGGAGGAAAAGCTTTGGGAAATTATTTAACCGGTATAAAGGTTGCATATAGTGGTATTGGAGTTACACTGCAGATAACGGCAGCAGCAGTTATCATTGGGGTAGCGCTGGGGTTGCTTATTGCTATGTGTAAACTTTCAAGATATAAGATTATTAGCCTGCCAGCAGCTGTCTATGTGGAACTTTTGCGAGGAACCCCGCTTATTGTACAAGCGCTTATACTGTATAATGGAGTGCCAACACTGCTTCAGGCAAATGGAATCATGTTTAGATGGGATTATCCTGTTATAGCAGGTATGCTTGCATGTGGTATAAATAGTTCGGCTTATGTGGCTGAAATTATCCGTTCTGGTCTGCAGGCTATAGATAAGGGGCAGATGGAAGCTGCGAGATCTTTAGGAATGACACAGCTTAGTGCTATGAAGCTTGTTATCATACCTCAGGCATTTAAAATCATTCTGCCAGCTTTAGGAAATGAGTTTATAGCGTTGATAAAAGAAAGTGCAGTATTGTCGGTTATTTCTATTACTGAAATAACTAGAAAGAGTATGCTTTGGTCATCAGCAACATTTTTGGCATGGCCAGCCTACTTAGGCACGGCATTTGTATATTTAAGTCTTACAATTCCACTTTCAAGAATTGTAGTATATTTGGAAAGGAGGATGGCACAAAGTGATAGAAGTTAATAATTTAACTAAAAGCTATGGAACCCTACAGGTTCTAAAAAATATTGATGTAAAAATTAACGAGGGTGAGGTGGTTTGTGTCATTGGCCCTTCCGGCTCTGGAAAAAGTACATTCCTAAGATGTTTAAACTTGTTAGAAGAACCCACAAGTGGAGAAATCTATATAGATGGACAGCAGATTAATAAAAAAGGTGTAAATTTAAATTCAATGCGTCAAAAGCTGGGAATGGTATTTCAGAACTTTAATTTGTTTCCCCACATGAAGACTCTTGAAAATATTACAATGGCACCTGTGAATGTAATGGGAATGTCAAAAAAGGCTTCGGAAAAAGCGGCTATGGAATTACTTGATAAGGTAGGGCTTGCAGATAAAGCTCAAGTTTATCCAAGTTCCCTTTCAGGGGGGCAAAAACAACGTGTGGCAATCGCCAGAGCTCTTGCAATGAACCCTGAAGTCATGTTGTTTGATGAACCTACATCGGCCCTTGACCCTGAAATGGTGGGGGAAGTTCTTGAAGTTATGAGAGATTTAGCTGATAAAGGTATGACTATGGTTATAGTGACCCATGAGATGGGATTTGCCAGGGAAGTGGCTGACAGGATATTATTTATGGATGAAGGAATCATTATGGAACAAGGGACTCCCGAACAAATTTTTAATCATACCCAAAGCGAAAGAACTAAAGAATTTTTAAGCAAAATTTTGTAATATAAAGCCGATATGTGGTAAACTATTAGTATATTGATGTGGAGGTTGAAACATTGAAAAAACGAGAAATATTCCATGAAATTGCTGATAGTATAGACGAAGGATTGATTTATGTAGATAAAAAAAGAAGATTTCAAGTATTTAACCATAAAGCAAAGGAAATAACTGGAATTATATTTGAAAATGCAGCTTCACATCCGGCAGGGACCATTGAAGATGGGGATATCGTTATTATTACAGATAATGCTATTGGTAATGACGATGGCGATTTGACTCCAGAGGATTTAGCATTAATAAACATCAAAGATAAGGATATAAAGTCTGGGGATGCTTTGCTGGCAATAGGTGTGTATCAGAATTCAGAGATGAAGCCGGTATATAAGTATATCCGTGGCAATAGTATTACCTCACAATTCGAATTAAGTAAAAATTACTTAGGATTTTCAATCTCAGCAATAATTCAGCCAAAAGAAGGGTTAATGCGGATTTCTGTAAATAATATTAATTATGATATGAACTTCCTAAACTCAGTAGGGCATATTGTTATTATTGATGGTAAAACAGGACAGGCTAAATTCTTTCAGGAAAAAGGATATACCGTAAGAAAAGAAGCCTTAAAGGAAGTACTAACTGGATGTAAGTACTTAGCTAAGGGAAACCTAGAAAATGATTTGGAGGTTATAGGAGCCACAGTTGAGGATGTTTTTGAGTATACTGACTTATTTAAAAAGATGGATGAAATTTTAGAAGGCAAATGTGATGGAATATGCAGCACGGTTTATGAGCTAAACAAAAGGCCTGGACTTTGTTCTATTTATCCTGTGTGTGATGAAAATGGAGTGGATGGTGTAATATTAAAAATAAGAGATTTATCCAGAATGGAAGAGCTTCTTCAGGATCGAAACGAAATTATTATTGAAATGGAGAAAAAGAGCCAGGATTTTAATCGATTATATATGGATATACCTACTGATGCTTTTGAAAATTTTGTAGGAAATAGTTCTATTATGAAAGAAGTAAAATTCTTTGCGTATAAGTCTTCTAAGACAAAGTTTAATGTACTTATCACAGGAGAAAGCGGAACGGGAAAATCCCAGCTAGCCTATGAAATTCATTGTATATACAATAAAAATGCACCATTTGTTGAAGTGAATTGTAGTGCCATAGCACCAAATCTAATAGAAAGTGAACTGTTTGGTTATGTAGCTGGTGCATTTACAGGGGCTTTATCGTCTGGGAAAATGGGGTACTTTGAACAGGCAAATGGCGGAACTATTTTCTTAGATGAAATAGGAGAGCTTCCTATGGAAATGCAGGTTAAATTACTCTACGTGCTTCAGAATAAAGTAATATACAGAGTGGGGGCAACTAAGCCCACCCACGTAGATATAAGAATCATTACTGCAACCAATCAAAATTTGCAGGAGGCTGTAGCAAATGGTACTTTCAGGCAGGATTTATATTATAGAATAAACGTGTTTCCCATATATATACCACCTTTGAGAGAAAGAAAGTCGGATTTATATCTCCTTATAAATAAGATTTTAAATAAAATCTGCAATGGGTATAGTCTTGAACCTAAATTATTTTCTGGAGAAGCGTTAAGTAAAATAGTGAATTATAATTGGCCTGGTAATGTACGTGAACTGGAAAACGTTATCGAGAGAGCAATAACATTGTGTGATTCCAATCTTATTTATCCGGAACATATAAACATTGCAGAAGCTCAGCCACAGATGGCAATGAATTTTAAGGAAAGAGTTCAGCAGGCAGAAAAAGAAATTTTAGAAAATGCGTTAAAAGAATATTCTGGAGATAAACAGAAAATAATTGAAGAATTAGGCATATCTAAATCTGTTTTTTATGATAAGCTGAAACGATTCGATATAAAATGATTCAATTAAAATCGCGTAAAATCGCGTTACTTTTAAAAAATCTTTTTAGATTAAAAAAGGTGCAGCATTTGAATTAAATTCAATGCTGCACCTTTTCTCATCTTCTTATATTGTCAAAACAAATACTTTTAGTTTTAGTGTTTATAATGCAGTGAGCTCCAAGTGGCAAGGTCATATTTGGATTCCCGTGCCCGGATTGAACGTTGTACATAACTGGAATGTCAATATCTGCTAAGGCATCTCTGAATATGTTCAATTCTGTATATTCTGGAATATCCTTATTTGGGCAGTCGGTAAACTGACCCAGCAATATACCGGCACAGGATTTTAATTTGCCTGAATTCTTAAGCTGGTATACCAATCGGTCAATACGACTCATGGTTTCACCAACTTCTTCAATAAACAGGATTTTACCCTTGGTATCCACTTCGTAAGGAGTACCCATTGAAGCACCTAACAGGGCAAAATTGCCACCTACCAGTGTACCTTCAGCTACCCCGGCTTTAAGAACTTTTATTTCATATCCTTTAGGATTACAAAATTCATAAGGCGCGTTTGCATTCAATGCTTGAAATAAACTTGCCTTTGACTCATCATCAAAGTCATCAACCATATTTGACGAAACCATAGGACCATGAAACGTTACAAAGTCGCATATTTGGTTGAATATAAGATGAAAGCTGGTAATGTCACTATATCCCACAAAAATTTTAGGATTATTCTTTATTAATTCTAAATTAAGATATTCAATTGCCCGGCTTCCACCATCGCCGCCTCGTACGCAGAAAATGGCATCCACTTCAGGATCTGCAAACATACTATTAATCCATCTGCCCCTGGTTTCTCCATCGTCGGCCATATAACCCGCGTAATTGCAAATTAAATTATCTGCTATTTTGACTTTATAACCAAGCTGCTCTATTACAGTCTTACATTGAGCCTCACGTTCTTTTGAGATGGCAGAGCTGGGACAAATAAGTCCTATAGTCGAACCTGGTTTTAATTGTTTAGGATATTTCATATAAAAATCTCCTTCTTAACAAAATATGTAATGTAATATAATTAATAGGCTTAGAACCACATAACATTTACGATAACTGTTGCAGCGATTAATGATGCCAAGTCACCTAAAAGACCTGCAATAATTGAATGTCTTACATTTGTAATGCCTACAGCACCAAAGTATACAGCAACAATATAGAATGTTGTTTCTGTGGAACCAAGGGCAACTGAAGCGATTCGACCAATCTGGCTCTGGGTACCATAAGTTGAAAGTAGTTCACTCATCATACCTTCAGCACCACCACCAGAGAACGATCTCATAATACCCATAGGCAAAACCTCACCAGGCAGACCGATTAAACTTGTGAGTGGATTAAGAATATCTGTCAGCCAATCCATAGCTCCAGATGCACGGAACATACCAATAGCAGCCAGCATACATACTAAGTAAGGAACAATCATCACGGCTACACGAAGACCTTCTTTAGCTCCTTCTGTAAAGACTGAATAAACTTTAACACCTTTTGTAAGAGCATATACTGGGATTACTAGTAAAATTAACGGAATCGCATATGCTGAAATTGCATTTAATACCTCTGTCATAAGAATTTTCCTCCTTGTTACCCTCTGTTACTATAGCTTAATTGGATCATTGCCAATATAGTTTTCATTAATTTCCAATGTTCCTGCGGCTATTTCTTTTTGAATAATGGTTTCTAGTTTATATCTTTTTAGCTTACCTAAAAGAATTGTTGCAATAATACCTGTTGCAGTGGAAATGGTTGTAGCTAAGATAACAGGACCTATAATTTCAGTTGCACCTTTTACTTGAACGGCAGAGCGCAGTGCTAGTGCAGTTACGGGAAGTAATGTAATGGAAGTTGTTGCGATTGCAAGCAACATACATTGAGCATCTGTGGCAATATGTTTCGTTTTATTTAATGTCTGTAAATCTGCCATAGCTTTTAAACCAAAAGGTGTTGCAGCATTACCAATACCTAAGATGTTGGCAGCAAAGTAAAGTGCCATAGAGCTCATAGCTGGGTGGTTAGCGGGTACTTCTGGGAAAAGCTTAGTCATAACAGGTCCTAAAAACTTACCCAGTTTTTCGCAAAGTCCTGCAGCTTCCATAACTGACATAAGACCGGTAAAAAATACCATAACACCAATAAGTCCGAATACAATTTCTACTGCTGTATTAGCAAATGAAAATAAAGCTTCTTGCACATCACTGATACTCCCAGTGACAATACCTGCGATGACGGCAATGGCTACAAGCCCCGTCCAAATGTAATTCATCATAGTGAATAACCTCCTAATAATAAAATTGTAAAAAAATATAATGAATTTTCACACTTTAATAAATATGCAAAAACTATGCCATGATAGGAAAATAATATATAAACTAGTAAATGTAATAAAACATATAAAAAAAGTTTGCTTTATTTAAATAAAGTGCATTAAATAAGCAAAGTTCGACTGAAAAAAGTGCTAATAACAGGACGTGATTCCTAAAAATAGGACAAATCATTAATGCAATATTTATAATTAAAAACATTGCAAAAATTAATTATTGATTTTATGTAATATGTTGTCATATACTTGTCCTTGAAAGCTAGAAGGGAGTTATATAAAATGGAGAAAATAAAGTATTACTATTCAGCTATGTCAAAACAAGTATTTATCTTGATATTAAGCCTCTTAATTTTAACGCGATTTATTTTATTTGTACAGGTAATGACTTATAACATAAATGATTACGCGGGGAAGATAAATATACAAGCCACATTAATATTATATTTGGTATACTTATGCATATGTGTATTCTTTTTCATAGCCTATAAATTCTTTTTCACCGTGTTTGATGAGAACAATGCCACATATTATAATAAACTGCTAAGAAAAGAAGTAACCATTAATTTAAATCGTGTGGAAAGAGCTCATCTTACAAAAAAGGGAATTTTTTTATATGAGGAGGCAAAGGATAACCCCATTTTTTATTTGCCGTTTTTTAGATGTGGAGTAATATCTCCAGTAGGCGTTGATAATTTTTATAAGGTATTAAAACAGAAAAATATAAAAATAGAGAAGGAGTTTACTATACTTCCTGGACACGGTAAGAGATGGAAATGGGTTTCTGTCTTATATACTTGTCTGGCGTTATTAGTATTAGGCGCTGAAACACAGACTTTAGCATTAGTTGTAGCAATTTTTAAAAGCCATTAATAGGGTATTAAGAATACATAAAAAAGAGGCTGTTGTAATTTTTACAACAGCCTCTTAAACATAAAAAGAGTTATTTTCCTAAGTTTTCTTTTAAAATTCGAAGGGCATTTCCATTACAAATCTTATCCAATTGATCATCTGTAAAGTGTTTTGATAGAGCAGATAAAAGCAGGGGATAACTTGCATAATCTTTAAATTCCAATTCACAGTCGATGCCGTCAAAATCAGAGCCCAGACCAACAGATTCTATACCAGCTTTATCTACCATGTATCTGACATGTTCAACAATTTGATCTATGGTAGCACATTCTGAATCCTCTTTAAGAAAAGCGGAATAAAAGTTTACTCCTGTCAGTCCTCCTTGGTCTCCTAAAGTTTTTAATTGATTATCTGTTAAGTTCCTTCTATGGTTGCATAAAGCTCTGGCACAGGAGTGTGAGGCTACAAAAGATTTTTTACTATATTTTGCAACATCGTAAAAACCACCTTCAGAAAGGTGAGAAACGTCTATAAGAATACCTAGGCGATTCATTTCTTCAACTACATCAATACCGAAAGGCTTTAGTCCCCGGTTATGCTCAATAGGGTCATCACTTGAAGGGAATCCTATGGTGTTTTCAAAATTCCAGGTTAACGTTATAAGTCTGACCCCTTTGTTGAAAACTTCCTGAACTCTTTCAATTTTATCTTCCAAAATAACACCATCTTCTATAGATAAAATAGAGGAAATCTTGGAATCCTTAGCATTAGATAAAATATCTTCTGCACAAAAAGCAGGTCTTATGTAATTAGAATTCAACTCTAACTGTGCTTTATATGTTTCATAAACTTTATTGAAAATCTCATAGGGCGCCATTAAAGCTTTTTCTTTTGGCGATATAAATATAGCAAAAAACTGAGCTAAGGCATTACCTTGCAACAGTTTATCTACACTAATGTGGCCAGAATTGGTTGAAAGTGTATAACTAGGGTTCCTATAGCACTCTAATAGAGTGTCACAATGCATATCAATTATTTTCATATTTCTGTCTCCTTTACAATAATATTATGATACACTAATAGTTAAGCAAGAACCATACCAAACCAACAAATTTGGCATAATAATTGCGTGAATATAATACGTAATGGGCACTTTGTTTAATAAAGGAAGAAGGATTGTATAATGAGTTGTATAGGTGATTTAGTAAGATTGTTGGATTTGGATGAAAACTTTATTATAGATTTAAAATATGCGACAACTGATAATTTTACGAAAGAAAAAATTTATAAATCCGGAGAATGTTACATACATAAAAATACGGCAAACCTTTTAATAAAAGCGAAAAATATGTTTTATGAAGATGGATATAGAGTAAAAGTCTGGGATGCATATCGTCCTATCAGTGCACAGGCTAAATTTTGGAGTATCCTGCCAGATAATAATTTTGTAGCAAGACCTCCCGATATGGTAAATATTAAAGAATTTAAAACGAATCATATGAATGGATTATGTGTAGATATAACCTTAACGGATATGGAAGGAATAGAGCTTGTCATGCCATGTGAATTTGATGATTTTTCTTCTAGGGCATCATTATCTTGTCTTGACATTTTAAAAGAAGGGCGAAAAAATGCAGAATATATGAGGTGTATTATGGAAAGCGCAGGGTTTACTGCTTATGAAGGCGAATGGTGGCATTTTTATGACAAAACTATAAAGCCTGTTCCATATATGGATTATGAAATATAAAGGGGGAGCTTATGAGAACAAGAGAAAGAATAGATGAGATATTTGAGGAAATTGTTGGAATAAGAAGAGAACTGCATGCAAATCCGGAACTTTCACAGCAGGAGGTTAAGACATCACAAAGAATAAGTGAATTCTTGATAAAATATGGAATTAATCATGAAACAGGAATCGCAGGTCATGGTGTTGTTGCTATAATCAAAGGCAAAGGAAAAGCAGTGGAAGGACAAAGGTTCTTTACTATAGGAATAAGAGCTGATATGGATGCACTTCCTATTGATGAGAAGGTGGATGTGCCGTTTAAATCGAAGAGCAGAGGAATAATGCATGCTTGTGGACATGATATCCATACAGCTGTACTTTTAGGAACAGCCAAAATTTTAAAAGAGAGGGAAGACACAATTCCAGGTAATATTAAATTGTTTTTTGAACCTGCAGAAGAAACCATTGGTGGTGCAAAGCAGATGATAGAAGCAGGATGTCTAATGAACCCAAAGGTAGATGCTGTTATAGGATTACATATCACGCCAGAGGTTGAAACGGGAATGGTTCAATTTCGAAGAGGAAAAATGAATGCAGCATCTACGGAGTTTGAAATTACAGTAGAAGGCACTGCATGTCATGGAGCACATCCTGAAAATGGTGTGGATACCATTGTAGCAGCTTCTAGTCTGGTCTGTATGCTTCAAACCATAGTAACTAGGAATCTTGCACCTACAAATCCAGGAGTCATAACTGTAGGGCAAATTCATGGAGGAAATAAAAATAATGTAATAGCCAAAGAAACTGTGCTTTCGGGAATAATCAGAGCATTGGACAATGGTGCAAGAAACTTCATTAAAAAGAGAGTTAGAGAAATGGCTGAAAATGTGGCTTGTGGACTTGGAGCTAAGGTAAAGGTTGAATTTACGGATAGTTATCCTGCCCTTGTAAATAATGATGAGTTAGGGGATATTCTTGAAGCAGTAGCAGAAAAAATTCTATCAAAAGAAAGGATATGCTTCTTACAGGAACCAAGTCTTGGTGCAGATGATTTTTCATACTTTTCAGAAGCAGTAGAAGCAGTGTATTTCAACATTGGCTGTTTGAACAAGAATGAAATAACCCATCAGGCACTTCATAGTGAACTGCTTAATCCAGGCGAGGAGTGCATAAGGACCGGAATGATTATGGAGGTATTTGGAGTGCTGGAGCTCTTTCAACAAACTAAATAATGAAAATCAATGTGATATGGAATGTTGGAGGTAGAAATGTTAAGAGATACAGTAGTACAGGTAGACTTAAAAACAATTGCGTACAATATGGAGAAAATTTGTGAAATGGCGGGTAATGAGGTTGCTGTAATGCCAGTCATTAAGGCGGATGGATATGGACATGGAGCAGTTGGTATTGCGCCTACTCTAATGGAACATGGGGCTTCCTATCTTGCAGTAGCAACCTTAACGGAAGCATTAGAATTAAGAGAGAATTATAAAGATTACCCAATATTTATTTTGGGTCATACGCCAGACAGATTGCTGCATTTTGTGGTGGAGAAGGATATTACACAGACTATTTTTTCAAAGTCTCAAGCAAAAATATTATCGGAAGAAAGTAAGAAGGCTGGTAAAAAAGCAAAAGTTCATATTAAGATAGATACAGGTTTTCATAGATTGGGAACTGACAACATTGCTGAGTTAAAAGAAATCTGTTCTTTTAGAGAGATAGAAACAGAAGGAATTTTTTCTCATTTGGCATTAGTCAATGATGAGGAAAATGAAAAACAATATACAAAGTTTTTGAACATAATAGCAGAACTAGAGAAACAGGGTGTGAGTTTTAAGTATAAACATATTGCAGATAGCATTTCCGCTGTGGACTATCCGGAATACCGCATGAACATGATTCGGCCTGGAGCATTAGTCTTTGGACTTCGGGGGTTTCATAAAGGATTTGTTGATGTTAGGCAGGCGTTAACTTTTGTTACTAGAATATCACAATTACATAAAGTATCAAAAGGTGAAGGGGTTGGTTACGATTATCTTTGGAAGGCCCCTGAAGATATGACGATAGGAACGCTTCCTTTTGGTTATGCAGATGGATATCCACGTAACATGAGGGATAAGGGGTATGTCACCATTAAAGGGACGAAATGCCCGATTATAGGGGTGATCTGCATGGATCAATGTATGGTGGATCTTTCAGCAGTATCTGAGGTAAAGGAAGGGGAACTTGCTATTATTTATGGCGATGGAAGCAACAATTCCATGACCATTGGCGAGGCTGCAAAGCTTGCAGAAACAAATAAAAATGAAATTGTTGCAAGAATAACAGCAAGACCTCCAAGACAGTATATAAAATAAATGTTCCTACACAGCTAAAAGCTGATTTCTATATTGCATAGAAGTCAGCTTTTCTAGTTTATTGAATGCAGACTATTTTTATTATTGATTACACCGATTAAATAATTCTAAAGATGCTTTTCTAATAAATGGATTAAATACACTTGGAATGGTTTCGTTTGATATAAAGCATACAACAAAAGGCTGTTTTGCATAAACAATTCCCACATCATTGGAAATGTTGTCGTCATCTCCCGTTTTACTAGCAACTTTAGTTCCTACAGGCAGCATTTCCTTAATCTTGTGTTTAATCTGTTGTCTAAAAAGAATTTCTTTTATTCCTTCGGAAACCTTCTCATTCACAAATTCATTTCTGTAAAGCTTTTCTAAAAGCATTCCGATTTCTGCTGGAGTTACAACATTTTGAATACCTTTTTTAGAAGCTTCAGCGTCAAAAAGTCGTCTGTTTACTCGAGTTTCGTTAAGCCCTATGGAGGCAAAACCTTCATTTAAAGCAGTGGTACCAAAATATGAAATAAGTACGTTAGTTGCTGTGTTATCACTGATTGTAATCATTAAGTTGCAAAGTGTTCTTATATCAACGAGGACTTCTCCAGTGAAAGAATTTAATGCACCACAGCTTGGCATTTTATCTTTATCTTTTATTAAAAGTTTGGCATTTAAATCAACTTCGCCTATACTGGCTAATCTGAAAATTTCCATGAGGATAGGGAGTTTTATCACACTTGCAGGGATATAGTGATCGTTCTCATTAAAACTAAGCGTATGACCAGTTATCATGTTTTTATAGAAAAATCCTGCATGACCCGGCATGGTGTTCATTTCATTTAAAATATTGTCCATAATTATAATTCCTTTCCATTATTACTTATATTACCAATAGCAAGTTTAATCCACTTGCCACTTTTAAACCGATAGAAGCATAGAGCTGCTTTAACAATTTCTGCACAATAAACGCATGCTACTGCAGTGGGTAGTTCTGCGTTAAAAAAGTATACTGCTGTAAAAACTGTAGGGACAGCTATAATCCATGAGGTTCCTAAATCTACAAACATACAAAAGGCTGTATCTCCTGCGCCTCTGAGGATGCCGCAGACAAATAAATAACCGAACATTTTAGCCATGATAAATAAAGAAAATACTTTAATGCTTTGAGTAATCATAAGCGTTACTTCAGTATTAAAATTATAACAGTTTGCGATTAAGGTACTAGTAAAGAACATGATAACAGTAAATATAATTCCAAGTATAAAAACTATTTTAATGTATAGTTTACCATCAGCTTTGGCTCCGTTTATATTTCCTTTTCCAAGCTTTTCACCAATTAGTACTCCAGCAGAGTTTGCAAAGCCTCCAAAAAAAGATTGATATACTTTGCCTACAATAACTACTATTTGTGCACCAGCAAGAGCTTGGGAACTGATTAACCCATAAGCTATATAATACATAGAGTTTGCAATACTCCAACCACCTTCTGAAATCATTACAGGCATAGACATTTTTAATACACGTTTAACATCTGATTTAGAAAAATCGCATAATTCCTTAAGTGAAGCGGCCAAAGGGTGTGAACGGTCATGATAAATATAGATTAAAAAACCAATAAACTCAAAACTTCTGGCTATAACGGTTGCTATGGCAGCACCTGACACTCCCATCTTTGGAAATCCAAAGTTACCATAGATAAGGCAGTAGTTTAAAATTACGTTTGTTAAAATAGCAAAAATGTAGATAATAGTAGTGACCATTAGTTTTTGGACGCTACGGGAACAAAGGCTTATAACATCTGCAAGGCAGGTTATTAAATAAGACCATGACACAATCCTAAGATATGTTGTCCCTTGTTCTATTATAGTGATTTCTCTTGCAAAAATCCAAATCAACTTGGGGGCAAAAATCCATATTAAGATGGAAGCAAAAGTAATAAATATACAAACACAAGTATAATTTATTCCCATAACTTTACGGATACTAAAGTTATCGCCAGCCCCCCAGTATTGTGCAATAAATACGCAGGAACCACTGCATAGCCCGTAAACACTAATAGAAAGTATATAAAACACTTCATTTGCTGCACCAACGGCAACTAAAGGTTCAGTTCCTAACTGTCCAATCATTAAAGAATCTATTAAGTTTAAGCTGATACCTATGGATAACTGTATCATAATAGGGATAGCTATAGTAAATATTCTTTTTATGTATTCTTCATCGGTGTTTAATAAACAACATAATTTATTCATCATAAAAGCCTTTCGTCAGTATGCATCTATATAAAGCAAGAATGATACCAATATAAGTTTATTTGTTAAAAGCATTAATATTAAAAATTAAAGCATTAATATTAAAAACAGGAATTCGTTCCTAAAATTCGGACAAAAAGTAGAGATAACATACTGCAACAAAGAAGGAAAAAGTAAAAAACATAAAGTCATCTTACAAATATTACTACATATTGCTAAAAAAATAACTTGGCATGACAATTGCTTAAGTTAATTGCATATGAAAATATCGTAGTTGCTTAATTGTGAAAATTAAGTACAGAGAAAGAAATTGATGAGGTTTAGGGAGGAACAAAATGATAGCAGAAATAAAAGAAAATGTGTTGTATTTTGATGGATGTAGTACGGTAGAGCTAGCGGAGAAATATGGTACACCGCTTTATGTGTATTCAGAAAATGCCATTATAAAGGAGTGCAATGAGATAAAGAACTGTTTTCTGGATAAGTATGAGAACACTAGAGCTGCTTATGCAACAAAAGCATTTTCGTCTATAGCAATGTGCAAGATTATGGACAGAGAGGGCTTCTGTATGGATGTTGTTTCAGGAGGTGAGTTGTTTACAGCGATTAAAGCTGGATTTCCAGCAGAAAAAATTGAATTTAATGGAAACAATAAGCTTAAAGAAGAATTAGAGTTAGCCGTAGATTATGAAATTGGAAGAATTATTATAGACGGCCTTCAAGAATTAAACCTAATTGAAGAAATCTGTGAAGAAAAAAATAAAAAAATGAATGTACTTTACAGAATCACACCAGGTGTTGATAGTCATACGCATGACTATATAACTACCGGAAAAAAGGATTCTAAATTTGGGATTCCACTAGACGAAGATGTTATTTATCCTGCAATTGAAGCAGCAATTAACAGCCCTTATGTACATTTTAAAGGAATCCATTTTCACGTAGGTTCTCAGTTATTTGATAACCGCTCTCATTTACTTGCATTGGAAACAACATTACAACTAGTTAAAAAGACTAAAGAAAAATTTGGCTTTGACATTACAGAATTAAATGTAGGTGGCGGTTTTGGTGTAACTTATACTGATGAACAGAGAAAGCCTTATGAATATTTTTTAAAGCCAATGATGGAAAGAATAATTGAATTTTTTGATGAAATGGGTATGGAAAGGCCGGCAGTAGTAATCGAACCAGGCAGAAGTATGGTTGCTGAAGCAGGAATTAATTTATATAAAGTAGGAAGTATTAAGAATATTAAAGGTATTAGAAAATATGTTTCCATAGATGGTGGCATGACAGATAATATAAGACCAGCACTATATCAGGCAGAGTACAAAGGTGTTATTGCTAACAAAATGGATAAGCAGGCGGATGATGTGATTTCTGTATGTGGCAAGTGCTGCGAATCTGGTGATATTCTAATTAAAGACGGAAAATTTGCAGAGGCAGAGGCCGGAGATATTTTAGCAATATTCTCTACAGGAGCTTATGGCTATTCCATGTCAAGTAACTACAATAAAAATCCGATTCCAGGAGTCGTACTTGTTAAAGATGGAAAATCTGCAGAGATGATAAAAAGACAAAGTTACGAGGATATAATTGCTAGAGAATGTTACACAGAACTTTAGAGTTTAAATAAAGTTCCATAATAAGTTATTCCTAAAATTTAATAAAAGAGGGAGACATTATGAAAAAAAGAGTTTTAAGCATTATGTTATCGCTGGTAATTGTAGTTACCATGAGTTTTGGAATGACGTCTGCTGCATTTGCGGCAGATATGATGACCCCTACTATGATAAAGTCACAGGTAGATGGCAAAAGTGTAAATCTTAGAGCTTATAGTGCTTCATATGAAGGAAATAATTTTATTTGTATCAGAGATTTTGCAAATGCAATAAACGGAAGTGAGAAACAGTTTAACATTACCTATGATAAAAACAAAAATGCAGTAATTATATTAAAAGGACAGGCGTATACTGCCGTGGGTGGTGAAAATCAGCCTGGAGACAGAAGCGTGGAATGGTCAAGTTCATCTGTGCCAAAGCTTTATGTTAATGATAAAAAGGTTCAATATACATCATATAGCATTGGTGGAAATACTTATTTTAAGTTTGTAGACTTAATGCAGATCCTAAATATAAATGCAACATTTAATGATTCAAATAATACAATTAAAGTAGATACTAAAAAAGATTTTGATGTAGACTTTGAAAAAACTGCCGCAAGTGGGTATTTTGATTTTCTTCATGGCACAGTACTTGGAAATGCAGCAACTGGTGAGATAATTTATTCAAATAATGCAGAAAACAAGGTAGCTATTGCAAGTACAACTAAAATAATGACCTACCTGTTATTAAGGGAAGGTATTGATAAGAAACAAATTTCATGGGATGATGATGTAGTTATATCAAAAACTGCTGAAGCAGTCTCTTCATCCGAAGATGGAGTTATCCCTATGAAGGCTGGTCAAAAAGTAAAATTGAGTGATTTAATGAATACGATGCTGGTGGTTTCAAGTAATGAATCAGCAACAGCTTTAGCAGAGCACTTAAGTGGATCAGAAGCTGCATTTACAAAGCTTATGAACAAAAAAGCAAAGGAATTAAAGCTGGACAGTGCAGAATTTTATAATCCACATGGACTGCCCTTATACACTTCAAATTTATTTTCTGCAAAACTTCAGAATCGCATGGACGCCAAAGATTTGTTTGAGTTAAGCAGATATATAATAAACAAATATCCTGATATATTGGAGATCACCAGCAAAACTGAGATAACTGTAGATAGCTTAAACTTTAATGACGTAAATACAAACAGACTGTTATTCAATTTGAATGGAGTTGATGGTCTTAAAACTGGGACTACAAATAGGGCTGGGTGTTGCATTATAACAACAATGCCAATCCAAAAGGGTGACAAAACAGAAAGAGTTATTGCCATTGTCCTCGGTGCAGAAGATAGTGCAGAACGTGCAGAAAAACCAGCGATCTTACTTCAGTATGCAAAACAATATTATTCAAATAAATAAAAATAATTGTATATATGGAGGTCTTATATGAAATTTACCAAAATGCAGGGGACAGGAAATGATTTTATAATTTTAAATAACATAGAATTGAACATTCCTGTTGAAGAATTTTCAGGTATTGCAAAAAAAGTATGTGAAAGAAGAGTTTCTGTTGGGGGAGATGCCTTAATGGTAGTAGATAGACCAGAAAAAGGCGGAGACTTTCAAATGAGGTTTTACAATTCAGATGGCACCATTGGAGAAATGTGCGGAAATGGTGCAAGATGTATTGCCAGATATGCTTATGAAAATAAGATTGCAGATGAATCCATGGTGATTGAAACCCTAGCGGGTGATGTGTCTGCATGGAGAATGGATAAAAGAAAATATAAAGTTCGTCTAAATAATCCTGAAGTTATAAAGCTGGATAGCAACGTCAGCATTGATGGTATGGAATATGAATGCTCATATATTGAACTTGGAAATCCAGGATTACCTCATGCAGTTGTTAAATTAGAAGGTCTTGCAGAGTTAGATGAAAAGAAATTGTTTGAACTAGGCAGCAAGATTAGAAATTACAAAGAATTCCCTAAAGGTGCTAATGTAAATTTTTATGAAATTATAAAAGGAAATGATGTTAAAGTTAAAACTTTTGAACGTGGTGTAGAAGACTTTACATTAGCTTGCGGCACAGGTTCAGGGTCTACTGCAACTATATTGACATTGAAAGGAGTTGTTGAAAAGGGTCAGACAGTTAATTTACATGTTCCAGGTGGAATATTATCTGTAAATGTAGAGCTAAATGAACAAAAAGTAGAAAATCTTTATTTAATGGGAGACACAAATATCGTAGCAGTTGGTGAAATAATGGATGAAGATTTAATGATCTAAGAAAATTATAACTTTGTTTGCGAAAGGAGTTTCTGATATGGAAACAGTAGAGAAGAAAAGTTTTTGGCAGAATTACAGATTCCCAATTATTTTGCTTTTGGGCATAGCTGTAGGAAGTATAATTGGTCTTGTTATGGGTGAAAAGGCAGTAATATTTAAGCCTTTTGGCCAGATTTTTATTAACCTGATGTTCACGGCAGTAGTACCGATGGTATTTGTAACGATTTCCAGTGCGGTTGGAAGCATGCTAAACATGAAACGTTTGGGAAAAATTTTAGGAAGCATGTTTTTAGTGTTCTTTGTAACAGGTATAATAGCTTCCACTGTAATTTTTACAGTGGTTACAATATTTCCACCAGCAGCAGGTGCGAATATTCCTCTGGAGGCAGCAGGAGAACTTCAAAAACTTTCATTGGCTGACCAAGTGGTTAAAGCTATAACAGTAGATGATTTTGTTGGTTTGATGTCTAAAGCAAACATGTTACCGCTTATAATATTTTCAATTATGTTTGGCTTTTGTGTAAGCACAGTTGGTGGTGAGGACAATAAGATTGCCAAAGGATTAGACGCACTTGCACAAGTCTTTATGAAGTTAATAGGGATTATAATGTTATATGCACCAATTGGATTAGGAGCATATTTTGCAAGCTTAATTGGAGAATTTGGACCACAATTACTAGGAGCATATGCTAAAGCTATGGCAATTTATTATCCTGTATGTTTCTTGTATTTCTTTATTGCTTTCGCGGCTTACTCCTATTTTGCAGGAGGAAAAGCAGGCTTTAAGAGATGCTTCAGCAATATAATGCCTCCAGCTATTACAGCATTTGCAACAGGAAGCTCTATTGCAACACTTCCTGTAAATTTAAACGCTGCGGGTAAAATGGGTGTACCAAAGGATATCAGAGAGATTGTACTACCAATTGGTGCTACTATGCATATGGATGGAACATGTTTATCTTCTATCCTTAAAATTTCATTCTTATTCGGCATTTTCGGACAAGATTTTACAGGTGTTGGAACTTTCTGTACAGCAGTGCTTATTTCTGTTTTAGGGGGAGTTGTTATGTCCGGCGTACCTGGGGGCGGATTGATTGGTGAAATGCTGATTGTAAACTTATATGGATTCCCACCAGAAGCATTCCCTATCATTGCAACAATAGGGTTCCTTGTTGACCCACCTGCAACTATGGTCAATGCAGCAGGAGATTCAGTAGCCTCAATGATGGTAACAAGACTTGTTGAGGGTAAAAACTGGTTAAAGAAAAATAATGAAAATCAAGAGGATCAAGCAGCTTAAAGGGGTGAATTGAGTGAAATATAATTTTGATGAGATTGTTGACCGAAGTAATAATTATGCGGCTAAGTACGAAGAAAGAAAAAAGAAATTTGGGACGGATGATTTATTGCCACTGTGGATTGCTGACATGGATTTTAAAACTGCGCAGCCAATTATTGATGCTTTAGAGGAACGTGCTAAACAAGGAATCTTTGGGTATACATACAGGCCGGATTCTTATTATGAAGCTATTTGTCAATGGCAGTTAAAAAGGAATAATAGATCCATAGATAAATCTATGATAAGTTTCAGCCCAGGAGTAGTTCCTTCTATGTCCGTGTTAGTAAGAGAATTAACGGAAGGTACTGATTCTGTTCTAATACAGACTCCGGTGTATTCTGAGTTTTATGATGTAGTTGAAAACTGGGGAAGAAGAGTAATAGAAAATCCATTGATAGAAAAAGCAGGTAAATACAGTATAGACTTTGACGATTTAGAATCAAAGCTTGCCATGGGACCTAAGCTGTTTATATTTTGCAACCCCCATAATCCTGTAGGCCGAGTATGGAGCAAAGAGGAACTGAAAAACATAGTTGAACTTTGTATTAAGTACAATGTAATCATGATTGCTGACGAAATTCATTCGGATTTAATCTTATGGGGAAATAAATTTACTCCAACGGTCCATGCTTGTGAAGGTGCAGAAAAACACATTATAACCTGCCTTGCGGCTTCTAAAACCTTTAATTTAGCAGGGCTGCAAGCTTCAGTTGCCATTTTCCCTAATAAGGAGCTTAAGCATAAGTTTGATTACGCATGGAAAGGGATGGATATCCTTCGAAACAATTGTTTTAGTTTGGTGGCCACAGAAACAGCCTATAAATATGGAGAGGAATGGCTATCGCAATTAATTCCTTACTTAGAACAAAATATGTTGTTTATTGATCAGTATTTAAAGGAAAATATACCACAGATAAAATTTACGATACCTGAAAGCACTTATCTTGGCTGGCTTGACTGCAGACAATTAAATATGATGCAGCAAGAATTAAATGACTTTATGATTAATAAGGCAAAGCTCGGACTAAATGGTGGAAACACCTTTGCACGTTCATTAGAAGGATACATGAGGATAAATGCGGCATGTCCAAGAAGCATTTTGAAACAGGCGTTAGAACAGCTAAAAAGGGCTATTGCAGAAGGTTAAAGGCAAAAGTTGAGTTAAATAAAAATATTCTTTATTGACAAGTATAAATTAGCGTGTTAGCATAGGTACAATGTGATTTGGAGGAAATATATATGAACATGAAATCTTTACAAATTTGTATGGAATTAAAAAAGAATACGGTCCTCTTACTATTAGCCGACTTAGTTTAGCAATTGCGTTTATGTAGATAAGATAATGCTTATTTCACTATTATAGATGCGATTGCGGTTTTAAGTGATTGCATCTATGATGGCTAATTTATATTGGATATAAAGATATAAAAAAGTATACCTCATAGATTTTATGAGGCTATTTTTTATTAGTTAAGAATAAAACAAGTCTCATAGGTTAATATGGGACTTACATACATCCTAGGTTAAAGAAGTTCCATAGACTATGGGACTTTTTTTATTATAAATATTTAACTTAGGAGGGTTATGATGAAAGAAAAAAGACAACAATGGAGTTCCAAATGGGGATTTTTGTTAGCAGCAGTTGGTTCTGCAGTAGGTTTAGGAAATATATGGAGGTACCCGTATGTAGTATATGAAAATGGAGGAGGTGCGTTCTTAATACCTTATTTTTGTGCCATTTTTACAGCAGGGATTCCTTTGCTAATATTGGAATATGGTATGGGCCATCTGTATAAAGGCTCTACCCCCCTTTCTATATCAAGGGCAAATAAAAAATTAGAATGGATTGGCTGGTGGCCTATCATTAGCTCATCTGTAATTTTATGTTACTATTCCATGATATTAAGTCTGGCTGTAAAATATATAATTTTCAGTGTAGATAAAAGGTGGGGAGAAGACTCCAATTCTTTCTTTTATAATGATTTATTAAAAATATCTGACTCACCACTAAATTTAGGTGGTGTAGTATGGCCTATACTAATGGGAATCCTAGTGATTTGGATTATAAACTGGTTTATTTGTTATAGAGATATAAAGTCAGGTATTGAAAAAATCAGTAAAATTTTATTACCTTGTTTATTGGTGATTATGATAACCATTGTTATAAAAGGTATTACTCTGGAAGGAGCATCAACTGGTTTAAATGCACTATTTACGCCAGATTGGAATGCGGTTAAAAATCCACAAATATGGATTTCAGCATATGGACAAGTATTCTTTTCACTAAGTATAGCAACTGGAATTATGATGACCTATTCAAGCTATCTGCCGGAAAAAACAGATATAAATAATAGTGCATTTTTAACTGCGTTTGCAAATAGCGGGTTTGAATTTTTATCGGCAATAGGAGTATTTTCAATATTAGGGGCAATGGCAGAAAGTCAAGGTGTAGGTGTAGAAGATGTTGTAAGCAGTGGAATAGGTCTGGCCTTCATTGCATTCCCTAGTGTTTTTTCAATGATGGGCATATGGGGAAATATATTAGGCGTATTGTTTTTTGTATGTCTAGCATTTGCAGGGATTACCTCTGCTGTTTCTTTGGTGGAAGCCATATCGGCTTCCATAATTGATAAGTTTGGGTGGAAACGTAAAAGAGTTGTAACAATTATGTGCATAGCCGGATTTATTATAAGTTCAATCTTTGCAATGAATGCAGGATTATATTTATTGGATATTATGGACAATTTCATTAATAACTATGGGATTGTTGTGGTAGGATTGCTGGAATCTGTTATGGTAGGATGGATAATTAAACCTATAGTGATAAGAGAGCATACCAATTCAATTTCATATTTTAAAATAGGAAGCTGGTGGGACATAATCATTAAATATGTGATTCCTGTAATATTGTTGGTAACATTAGTGAAGACCATGATAACAGAATTTAAAACGCCTTATGGAGGGTATGATGTATTATCACTATTCATATATGGATGGTCGATCATAATTTTAGGAATTATTGGCGCTGTGTTAATAAGCAAAAAACAATGGAAAAAGGGGGTAAACCTTTAATGACAAATCAGGCAATTTTATTTTTAGTACTAGGAATGACTATTCTTTATGGTGGGTTGGCGATCACCATTGTGATCACATATAAGAACAAAGACCAATAAGTCAATGTTAAAGAGGACTTGTGTGTATTTATTTTTAATGCAGTAATTAGAATTTTGAGAATAAAACTTTGCTATTTTAATAAAATGTAAAATAGCAAAGTTTAGTGCTGCATTAGAAATAAGGGGGAAAAGTAAATGGAAAACGGTCAGCTTCAAGGTACTGTGTTAGATGAAAACAGATGCGAAACAAATAAGGCGGTACTTCAGGGTGTTGTTTTAACTGAACTAAGGTTCAGTCACAAGTCTTATGGCGAAAGTTTCTACTTGTTTGACGTGGGCATAGGAAGAAAAAGTGGATATAGAGATGAAATAAAAGTAGTTATTTCAGAGAGACTAATATGGGATATCTGCATTGATATTGGTATGCGGGTAAAAGTAGAAGGACAAATAAGAACATATAATGAAGAAAATGAAGGGAAAAGCCGATTAAATATTGTAGTTTTTGCAAGAGGTATCAATTCGATTTCTGAGATCGATAATGACGAAAACTACATATACTTAGAGGGTTTTCTGTGTAAATCGCCAATCAGAAGAACTTCACCTTTGGGACGGGAACTTTGTGACATAATGCTTGCAGTAAACAGAATGTATAATAAATCAGACTACATTCCTTGTATTGCATGGGGACGTAATGCAACTTATGCAGGTGGACTTGAAGTTGGAACGAAGCTGTCGATTATGGGGAGAATTCAAAGCAGGGAGTATAAAAAAAGAGATGCAGATGGAAACATTATAGGCAGGACTGCCTATGAAGTATCTATACTGAAAATTGAAGAATAATTATTGTAAATAAATCCTACGGCATAGGGTAAAATAATAAAATAATAATTTTATTATTTAAGAATTTATGGTATAATATAGTGCCTAATTCTATGTATTGGCAAGAAATGGAATATATATTTAATATTAACGTAAGAGACCGTATGAACGGAGGAAATAAAGAATGAGAATACTATTAGATGGAATGGGTGGCGATCATGCACCTTTTGAAATTGTAAAGGGTGCAGTAGAAGCTGCAAAAGAAATAACCCATACTATTGTAATTGTAGGCGATGAAAAGAAAATTGCAACAGAATTAAAAAAATATAAATATGATAAAAATCAGATTCTTATAGAACATGCAAGTGATGTTATAGGCAATTGTGATGCTCCTGTAAAGGCTGTGAGAACAAAAAAAGAGTCTTCTATGGTAAAGGGAATAACCATGGTAAAAGAGGGAAAAGGAGATTTGTTTATTTCTGCAGGAAATTCTGGAGCATTAATGGCAGGAGGCTTATTTATATTGGGCAGAATACAGGGTATAGATAGACCAGCGATGGCCAGCATATACCCTATACTTGGTGGACAGGCTTCACTGCTGGTTGATGCAGGTGCAAACTCAGAATGTAAGCCCGATAATCTTTTAGAATTTGCTACTATGGGCAGTATATATATGGAAAAAGTTTTGGGAAGAAAAAATCCTAAAGTTGGTCTTGTAAATATTGGGGCCGAAGAGACTAAAGGGACAACTGTTACCAGGGCTGCACATGAACTTTTAGTCAGAAGCAATTTGAACTTTGTGGGGAATGTAGAAGCTAGAGATATACCTTTTGGCGCTAGCGATGTAATTGTTTGTGATGGCTTTGTTGGTAATGTAATATTAAAACTTACTGAAGGAATGGCTCTTACTGTTTTAAAGCAGCTAAAGCAGAAGCTTACATCTGGTTTTAAAGCAAAGCTTGGTTCTGCTCTTTTATATGACAAATTAAAGGGGTTAAAAAGTGAGTTCGATTATTCAGAATATGGTGGGGCTCCAATTTTAGGAGTTAAAGGACCTATTGTTAAGATGCATGGGTCTTCCAACGCCAATGCAGTTAAAAATACTATTCTGAAGGGTATTCCTTATGCAGAGCAGAACGTTGTTCAGACTATTTTGGATTCTGTATTAGAACTTGAGGAGATAAAGATAAGTGAATAATCTTGATTTTCAAAATAATATTAAATATGAATTTAAGAATCCCAATTATTTGGAAAAAGCATTGACCCATAGTTCTTTTGTTCAGGAAAAAAACGAAAGATGTGGAAAAGATAATGAACGCTTGGAGTTTTTGGGAGATGCGTTTTTTGATGCTATTATTAGTGAGGAACTGTTTAAAAAGCTTACCAGAGTTCCAGAGGGAAAATTAACAAAATTGAGGGCTTCAATAGTATGTGAAAAATCTTTAGCAGAACAGGGGAAGAAACTCAATGTTGGAAAGTTTCTAAAAATGGGAAAAGGCGAAGAACACATGGGGGGCAGAGATCGAGATTCCATTATTGCGGATGCTATGGAAGCTATTATGGCAGCCATTTTTTTGGATGGGGGCTTTGAAGAAGCTAAAAACTTTGTGCTAAGGACCTTTGAAGAAACTATAGAAGATGCAGTATCAGGGAAATTGACAAAGGATTATAAAACAGAACTTCAAGAGTGCCTGCAAACTAATGGAGATGTAAAAATATGTTATCAGATTGATAAAGAAGAAGGACCAGATCACAATAAAACTTTTTATGTTTCGCTTTTTGTAGATGGAAGACAAATCGGAAAAGGCGCGGGCAAGAGTAAAAAAGAGGCAGAGCAAAGTGCCGCTAAGTATGCTTTAGAAAGTGGTGGAGACAAATGTATTTTAAAAGAATAGATATGCATGGATTTAAGTCATTTGCCGAACCGGTTTCCATAGAGTTTAATCATGGTATCACTTGTATAGTTGGACCAAATGGAAGTGGTAAAAGTAATATCAGTGACGCACTTCGCTGGGTACTTGGTGAGCAGAGTCCAAAAACTTTACGTGGTGGTAAGATGGAGGATGTTATCTTTGCAGGAACTGCTAATAGAAAATCCAGAGGCATGGCAGAGGTAGTACTTGTTATCGACAATTCTACAGGCATACTTCCTATTGACTATAGCGAAGTGGCTATAACAAGGAGAGTTTTCAGATCTGGTGAAAGTGAATATTATATTAATAATAATCAATGCAGGCTTAAGGATATCCGTGAACTTATTATGGATACAGGGATAGGTGTTGATGGATATTCATTAATTGGACAAGGTAAGATCGCAGATATAGTAAGTAATAAGCCTGAAAGCAGAAGAGAAATCTTTGAAGAAGCAGCAGGAATTGTAAAATATAGAAGTAAAAAGGCTGAAGCTGAGCGTAAGCTTGAAGCTACAAATGCTAATCTTGAAAGAGTAAATGATATTGTTGGTGAAATCGAAGGCAGAATCAGTGGGTTAAAAGAAGACAGCGAAAAAGCTGCAGAATATTTAGCCCTTAGAGATACATATAAGGAGCTTGAAATAAATATCACCTTAAAAAATATTGAAAATCTCGAATTAAAAAACGAATATTTAAAGGATGATATCACTGAACTGGCTGCAAGTATAGACAATTTGAAAGATGAAAGAGTTAGCTTAGATAAAGAAATAGCAGATAGTAGAATTAAAAGTGAGGCTCTAGAAACTTTAAATAATGAAGCAAGAAACAAGCTGGTGAAAAACATTGAAGAAATAAATTTACTTGTAAATGAAGGAAAATTAAAAGAAGAAAAGCTTGCTTCCATGGAAAAAGAAGAAGCAAGGTTAAATAGTGAATTGGAAAGCCTGGATCAAAAGCTGGAAAAGGAACAACAAAATTTACAACAACTTATTAAGACAAAAACTGATATAGATATGAAGATGGCAGAATTAAATAATCAGTTAAAAGAGAAAATTGATATTTACTCTAAACTGATTTCAGAACAAGCTGCTGCCTCAGCTAAAATTGATAATGATAAAAATAGTCTGTTTAAAATTCATAGCGAAATAAGTGCCAAAAAAAGTGAAATAAATAGTTTAGACAACCTAACGGGCACTTTGGACAGACGAAAAGAAATTTTATTATCGGAGAAGGATTCTGCGGATAATCAAAATGATGATATTATAGTTGTACAAAGAGATGCTATAAAGAAAAGAGATACTTTAAAAGCAGAATTTCAAAGAATTACCGAAGACTCAAAAAGATTAAAAGAAACATACAATTCAGCAGTTTTAAAGGAAAAAGAGTTAACCAGGAAAACTGAGGATATAAGGATATCAATAGGTCAGCTTTCCACACGTAAAAAGACTATTGAAGAAATGGAAAGTAACTATGAAGGGTATAACTATGCAGTAAAGTATGTTATGAAAAACAGCTTTAGGGGTGTGCATGGAGTTGTAGCTGATTTAATTGAAGTTCCACAAGGTTTTGAGATAGCCATTGAAACTGCTTTGGGAGCATCTATGCAAAATGTTGTTTGTCAATCAGATGCAGATGCACAGAATATTATTAAGGCTCTTAAAGCAAATAAAGCAGGGCGACTAACATTACTTCCCATAGAATCTATTAGAAGTAATGCGTATAAGTGTGATAGCAGTCTGCGAAATGCTCCGGGATTTCAAGGACTTGGTGTTGACTGTATAGAATTTGATAGCAAATATAAGAGTGTTGTAGAGTATTTATTAGGAAGAGTTATTATAGTGGATACACTGCCCAATGCAGTAAAACTTTCAAAGCAGGTTTCAGGAGGACTTCGGTTTGTAACCCTTGAAGGTGAAGTTATTAATTCAGGTGGAGCTATTACAGGTGGTACTTTTAAAAATAACTCGGCCAACCTTTTAGAAAGAAAAGGTGAAGTTACAGCGTTGCAGGAAAAACTGGATAAGGCTGAAAATGAAAGGGACAAGCTGATAAAAGAACTTTCTGAAGTTAAGAATTATATAACTGCTTATACTGCTGAAATTCAAACATTGGAAAGCCAACACAGGGAAACTGAATTGGATTTGCTTTCTTCTGAAAATAAGATTTCTGTTTTTGATGGTAATATTAAAGATTTGGTGGAAGGCGAAACCAAACGACAAAGAGAATTGGAAAACATACAGAGTGAGCTGAGTTCTGCTGAAAATATGATTGCAAAGCTAAATTCGGAGATTGATGCTGGAAACCAACAGATTAAGGAATTAGAGAGTGAAATTGAAAGACAAATTTCAGGACTTGAACAGTCAAAAAGTAGAGTTGAAGAGGGTAATGAAAGTATTACAAAGGCGAGAATTGATGTTACCGCTTGTGAAAGTGAGAAAACCAATGTAGATTCTTTAGTAGGAAGAATAAATCTTTCTATTAAAGAAATAAGTGAAGATGTCCAGGTCAGACAACTTTCTTTGGAAAAGTTAAGAGAAGATAGAGAACTTTTGGTAAATGCAGGGACAGGCGGCGTATCTGTTAAAGAAAAAGAGGAAGCCAAGGCGTCTTTAGAAACTTATATAGAAGAAATCGCCCAGGAAAGAGCTGAACTTACAAAGAAGTTAAATGAGAAATCTGCAGCGAGAGATTCTATTGAAGATAAAGTAAATTCTTGCCAGACTCAGAAATATGAGTTAGAAATAAAGAAGGCTAAGAATGAAACGCAGCTGGATTCTTATAAGAATAAACTTTGGGATGAATTTGAAGTTTCCTATTTACAGGCTATTGAATTTAAGAAGAAGGAATTCAATATGCATGAAGCTGTAAAAGATAGCAGAGAGATAAAGACTAAGATTAAATCACTAGGTGAGGTCAATATAGGTGCTATAAAGGAGTATGAAACGGTTAGTGAAAGATATGAATTTTTATCAACCCAAAGGGCGGATATATTAGGAGCAATGAACTCACTTAAACAGATTATTGATGATATGGATCGAACTATTCGTATTAAGTTTAAAGAAAGTTTTGATTCGATTGTTGAAAACTTCGAGGATGTATTTCAAGAACTATTTGGTGGTGGACAGGCTATGCTCAGACTGGAGGATGAAAACAAACCTCTTGACTGCGGTATTGAGATTGTAGCACAACCGCCAGGAAAGAAACTTCAGAACATAAATCTTATGTCCGGTGGTGAAAAAACCATGACTGCCATCGCTTTAATGTTTGCGGTACTTAAGGCAAAGCCTACCCCATTCTGTATACTAGATGAAGTTGAGGCGGCTCTTGACGATGCAAATATTGAACGCTTTGCAGGGTACTTAAAAAATTTTGATAATATACAATTTGCTTTAGTAACCCATCAAAAGGCTACTATGGAACATGCAGATGTGCTTTATGGTGTAACTATGCCAGAGCAGGGAATTTCCAGGGTGCTGTCACTTAAGTTAGGAGACAGAATCGATTTAGGATAAATAAAAGATAAAAGGAGATATAGATGTTATTTGAAAAACCAAAAAAGTCGTTTTTCGGTAAGTTATCTGAGAAGATCTCAGAGGTTTTCTTAGGAAGAACTGTTGATGAAGAATTACTTGAAGAGCTTGAAGAGGTCTTGATTACTTCAGATATAGGCATGGATACTACCATGAAGATTATTGGACAGCTCAGAGAGGATGTTAGAAAACAGGGATTGACTACAGAACAGCAAGTTAAGGATCGAATTTCCCGTATTGTAGAGGGGCTTATAGATAAAGGGGACAATCACCAGATTTGTCAGGACATTCCTCTAGTAGTGCTTATGATTGGTGTTAATGGAGGTGGTAAAACTACCTCAATAGGGAAAATGGCAAATAAATTTAAAAAAGAGGGGAAATCCGTACTTCTTGCAGCAGCTGATACTTTCAGAGCAGCGGCTGGAGAGCAGCTAGAACTTTGGGGAGAAAGAGTGGGAGTAAATGTTATCAGCCATCATGAAGGAGCCGATCCTTCAGCGGTAATATTTGATGCCATTCAGTCGGCAAAAGCAAAAAATGTTGATATCCTTATTTGTGATACAGCTGGAAGAATCCAGACTAAAAAGAACCTGATGGTAGAACTTGAAAAAATGAATAAAATTATCGGAAGAGAATACCCAGAGGCAGCTAGAGAAACTTTATTAGTTCTTGATGCTACAACTGGGAAAAATGCCATTTCACAGGCAAAAGAATTTGGCGAAATTGCAGAGATTACAGGCATTGTTTTAACAAAGCTTGACGGAACTGCAAAGGGTGGTATAGTTATAACCATAGCAGACGAGTTTAATATGCCCGTCAAATTTATTGGCATAGGCGAAGGAATGAATGACTTAAAAGAATTTGATCCGGCGGAATTTGCAGGAGGACTATTTAATGAGTAAACCGTTAGTTGCCGTAGTAGGCAGACCAAATGTAGGTAAATCTACATTTTTTAACAGAGTTGTGGGTAGGAGAGTTTCAATAGTAGAAGATACTCCAGGTGTTACCCGTGATAGAATCTACGCAGAGGCAGAATGGTGTGGTACCCACTTTGCACTGATTGATACAGGTGGTATTGAACCAAATACAAGCGATGTAATATTATCCCAGATGAGGGAGCAGGCTGAAATTGCCATGGAAACTTCAGACATTATTTTGTTTATGGTGGATGGCAAAGATGGTCTTACTCATGCAGATACAGAAGTTGCTGGTATGCTTAGAAGAACAGGGAAACCGGTTCTTGTGGTTGCAAACAAAATTGATAATCCAAAGAATCCGCCTAATCATTTTTATGATTTTTATGAACTTGGACTTGGTGAAGTTTTACCCATCTCATCAGCCAATATGTTAGGCCTTGGTGAAGTTCTTGACAAAATTGTGGAAAGTTTCCCAGAGGGACAAAGAGACGATGATGAGGATATTACAAAGATTGCAGTTATAGGAAAACCAAATGTTGGAAAATCATCAATCATTAATAAATTGGTGGGTGAAAACAGAGTAATTGTTTCAAATATTGCAGGAACTACAAGAGACTCCATCGATACCCCATTTGAATGGGATGGAGAAGAATTTATTCTTATTGATACAGCAGGTATAAGAAGAAAGAGTAAAGTAACGGAAAATATTGAACGTTACAGCGTTATCAGAGCTGTTGCAGCTATTGAACGTTGTGATGTCTGCCTGCTTATGATTGATGCCGTTGAAGGAATTACAGAACAGGATAAGAAGATTGCGGGAGTTGCACATGAAGCGGGCAAGGGCCTTATGGTTGTTGTAAACAAGTGGGACTTAATTGAAAAAGACAATCACACTATGAAGAATTTTGAAAAAGAAATTGTTAAAGAACTGCCATTTATGTCTTATGCACCTATGGTGTTTATTTCTGTTTTAACAGGACAGAGAGTAGATAATGTTATGTCTATGGCCAAAAACGTTGCAGAAACAAGAGCTATGAGAGTGCCAACAGGTCAGTTGAACAGTTTGATAGCAGATGCAACTATGCTTCAGCCGCCTCCATCAGATAAGGGCAAGCATTTAAAAATTTATTATGCTACTCAGGTTGGAGTAAAACCACCACTTTTCTCTTTCCAAATAAACAAGAGAGATTTAATGCATTTTTCTTATGCTAGATATCTTGAAAATAGAATTAGGGATGCGTATGGCTTTAAGGGGACTTCGTTGAAGTTTGTATTTAGAGAAAAGGGTGAAAAGGAAGAATAGGCACTTGTTATTTTTCCGCTATTCGTTGTTACAATTTGTTTTTCTGTACTCATGTACTAGAAGTACATTCCGTGCCTCAAAACAATTTGTGCCTAGAATAGCGAAAAAATCCCTGCGTGCAGTATGAATGAGGGATTAGCAAATGTCTAATTATAGAAAGGGACACTTAGTTAATGGAAACAAATGCTTTGATTATATGCATAATTACGGTAATTGTATCGTACTTTATGGGTAATATTTCGCCGGCGATTTTAATTGGAAGACTGCATGGCATAGATATAAAGAAAGAAGGCAGTGGTAATGCAGGAACTACCAATGCACTAAGAGTTTTAGGTAAAAAGGCAGCCATTGCAACATTATTGATTGATATTTTTAAAGGTGTATTTGCTGTATTGCTTGGAAAATTAGTTGGCGCATATTTTCTTGAACCTGAGTTTGCACCATATATGGCTATGGCATGTGGTCTTGCGGTTTTCTGTGGACATATATGGCCTATAGTTTTCGGATTTAAAGGGGGAAAAGGTGTTGCTACAGCCTTTGGTGTACTGATGGCAGTATCTCCCTTTTTAGGGCTTGCTGAATTGGGCATCGTTATAGTAACTGTAGCCTTAAGCAGAATGGTTTCATTGGGTTCTGTGGCTGCAGCTATATCCTTTCCGTTTATAGCAAATTATTATGACCCTAGATATTTAGGCTGGGGATTACTTATGGCATTAATTGTTCTTTATAAGCACAATGCCAACATATCAAGATTAGTAAAAGGTGAAGAGTCTAAAATTAGTTTTAAAAAATAGGAGGCTTTAGGCATGGATTTTAAGAAAATTGCGGTAATCGGCGCAGGCAGCTGGGGAACAGCACTTGCAATTACTTTAAGTAATAAAGGCCATGAGGTAAAAATCTGGGATGTTAATAAAGAACATTTGCAGGAATTAAAGGACAATAGAGAAAATGTAAGATATCTTCCAGGAGTTAAGTTCAGCGAAAAGCTGCAGCCAGTAGATACAGTAGCAGAGGCGATGGATGATGCGAGAATGGTTTTATTCTCAGCTCCTGCCCAGCATTTTAGAAGTGCTCTTGATAATGCATTACCTTATATTAGTCAGGATATGATTATTGTAAATGTTGCTAAGGGAATTGAACAGAAAACACTAAAAAGAATGTCAGAGGTTGCCCATGATAAGATGTCAAATATGAAGTATGTTACTTTGTCAGGGCCTTCACATGCAGAGGAAGTTGGTCTGGCAATGCCTACAACTGTTGTCGTTGCGTCCACAGATATAAAACTTGCAGAATACGTTCAGGATATATTTATGACGGATAAATTCAGAGTGTACACAAGCAGTGATGTAATTGGTGTGGAATTAGGCGGTGCATTAAAGAATATCATAGCCTTGGGAGCAGGTATTTCAGACGGCATGGGCTATGGAGATAATGCAAAGGCTGCCATGATGACTAGAGGGATTGCTGAAATAGCAAGACTTGGAGTAAAGTTAGGTGCAGATGTGCATACTTTCTCAGGCCTTACCGGTATAGGGGATTTGGTTGTAACTTGTACAAGCATGCATTCAAGAAACAGACGTTGTGGTATTATGATAGGAGAAGGCATGAGACCTAAGGATGCAACAGAAAAAGTCGGCATGGTTGTAGAAGGAATGTTTACAACAGAGGCTGCTTATGAACTTGCCCAAAGGGAAGGGGTAGAAATGCCAATTACAGAAGGAATCTATGCTGTAATAAATGACAAGATTGATGCAAGGGATGCAGTGAATCAGTTAATGACTAGAGATCGAAAAAGTGAAATAACTTATTAAATTATTGTTTATAAAAAAGTGCATGTGATAAGAAGTGCTCTCCTTGAAGCTGCCAGTTTTAAAAAAATTGGTTACTTCAAGGAGAGCATATTTTTATTCCTTGCTATTTGTGGAAATAAAGTTATTACTGATATCATTGGATTTGCAAAAATCGTATTCTAAATTTAAAACTAAATTAACAACTTCTTTACCGTGCTCGTTGAGAGCACGGTATTTTTGTATATGATTCATTTCCTCAAATGAAACTTGAAAACCATAGGCCTTTCCATAGTTGACGTCAGTTATTTCATCAAATATTAGATAATCTAAAGTAGTATCGAAATATTTTGCAAGTTTCTGTATAGTAGGCAGCTTTGCTTTTTCATAGCCTTTTTTATAAAAATTATCAATTGTAGAATAGGGTATACCACTTTCTTTCGAAAGAATATTTTTATTTATATTATTAATTTCCATAAGATAATTCAATTTTTCTAAAAAATTCATTTCCTTCACCTCTCTTTATCACAACAATAACAGAGCATTAAAAAAAAATCAAGAAAAAAATTACCATACAAAGTAAAAAAACATTGACAAATTAACCATATATAACTTACAGTAAAACTAAATTCACCATGTATGGTAAAAAGAAAGGGGAGATTATATGTATCTTAATTTACGTTATCAAATGTGCAAACAGGGGATTACACCAAAAATGCTTGCAAATGAACTCCATTTAAGTGAAAAAAGTGTATGCAATAAGCTAAATAGCAAAACTGATTTTACTATTACAGAGGCTAATTACATATCGAAAAGGTTAAAACGCAGTGCAAGTTATCTTTTTTCAGAGATACTTACGAACGAGTAAAGAAGGTGAATTTGTGACTAAAAAAGAATTAAGTCAGCTATATGATCTAAACAGAGAAATCGAGCAGCAACAGCGTAGCTTAGAAGAGCTGGAGTCAGCCTTGCAAGGAAAGTCAGCAAAGATTTCTGGAATACCATTAAATTTTAACTTGCAGGAAGAAGCGCCAGATTGCCAATCGGATATAGCAGATTTAAGAGAACTTATATCTATTAACATAGAGAAATGTTGGTATGAGCTTAAGAGGATTAATAAATTTATAGATTCAGTTGAAGACAGTAAAATGCGGCAGATATTAAGACTAAGATACATAAATGGTTTAACCTGGCAACAAATAGCATTCTCTATTGGTGAATATGATGAAAGCTATCCGAGACAAAAACATAATGCTTTTTTAAAAGGCACCGAAAATCTCGAAAAGCAAGCGCTAAAATCATAAATAGGGAAGGGCAATAGAAAATAATTTTAGCCCAACATGGTTGGATTAATCCAAGTAAATTTACAAAATTTAAAGAAACAACGAAAGGAAAAAATGATTATGAGTAACAAAGTACAGTTTGGACTTTCAAATGTCCATTTCGCAGAATTAAAAGAGGTTGAGGGTGCAAGTAAGTATGAAGTGCCATTTGCAGCACAGGGGGCTGTTTCTATGACCGCTACACCAACAAACACAGAAGTAAAATTTCAGGCAGACAATAATCCAAATTATTATGCGGCATATGCTAATGACGGATATACACTGGAATTAGCAATGGCATTAATTGATGATCAATTTAAGACTAGATTTTTAGGATATAAAAAAGATGCAAAGGGATTAATTGTTGAAGATGTCACGGCTGCAGGAACACCATTTGCATTACTGTTTGAAATAAATGGTGATAAGGAACCGATTCGATGTGCTTATTACAGATGCACTGCTGGAAGACCAACATTAACTCCAAAGTCTGGTACAACGCCAGAAGCACAGACAGTACCTATTACTGTATCAAAGCCATATGGCAATAATTACAGTTTTGCATACTGCAGAAAATCAGAAAATCCTACAGCATATGATGAATGGTATAAGAGCGTACAGCTTTTTACTGAGGAGAGTGGAAAATAATGCAGGCCTTAACAAAAGAAATTATGGTTGAAAATAGACCTGTGAAATTTAGAGCGAGTGCGTATGTACTTAGGTTGTATAGGGTTATGTTCAAGCGGGATATCATGCAGGACATCATGAAACTGAAATCAGCTTATCAGAAAAAAGTAGAAAAAGGAACTGAATTTGAAGTGGTGGAACTTGAGGTCTTTGAGAATATAGCCTATGTCATGGCCTACCATGCGGATGAATCTATAGGCACTGTTGAAGAATGGCTTGACAGTTTTGGAACCTTTTCAATTTATGAAATACTTCCAGAGGTGTTAGCATTATGGCTTCAAAATGAAATGTCTATAGCAGAATCTAAAAAAAAACTAAGTCAAGTAGCAGGCAGTTAACAACCGCACTATTTTTATTACGCAGTTTACAGCTGGGAATACCTCTTGAAGAACTGAAATATATTACAGTTGGTGAAATTGTAGACATTTTTACCGAAAGGCTGAATGATGATGAAGTTTATGATGAGGTAGAAGAATTAGATGATGATGAAATATTAAAATTTTTGGGGGTGAATTGATTGGCCGAAAAAACTAAAGAATTAACGGTAGGGGTTAGTGATATCACCCCTTTAAATAAGATGTTGGAAGCAGCAACTGAGAGTAGCAAAAAACTGCAGGAAGAATTGCTGAGAATAGAGCGGCTTTTAAAAGCAGATGCTGAAAATACACAGTTACTCGTTCAAAAGCAAGAATTACTGAATCAACAGATCGATTTAACTAAAGATAGCATGAACAAGCTACAGTCAGCAGCAGATAGTGCGAAAGAAAAGCTGGATATGGGTACTGAAATAGTAAGTAATTATAAGGCAATTGAAGAAGAACTAACTACGTTGAGAGGAAACTTAAATGGGTTAGAGGAGTCTGCTGAACAGGGAAAGAGTAAATTGAATCTTCTTGGTGATGATGATTTTAATAAAAATATTAGGTCAGCAAGCTTAAGTATTACTAAAGACTTAGCAGGCGCTTTAGGTGATATGACTATGAAGGCAAGTGAAACAGCACAAGAAATTGTTTCTTTATCAGACAGCACAGGTATGGCGGCAGTAGATATTGGTAAATTAAAATATGCATCAGAGTCATTGGGTGTTCCTTTTGATAGTGTAAGTGAAGCTTTAGGTAATATGAGTGACAACATGAATGCGGCAGGCTCAAACAATCAGCAGTTAGAAGATTCATTTAAAAAGCTTGGAGTCAATATTAAAGATGGAATGACAGGTGACGTCAAAGATTCCACAGAAGTATTCTATGAGATTATTGAAGCTTTGGGACAAGTTTCAGACGAAACAGAAAGAAATGCACTAGCAATGGATATCTTTGGGACATCAGCGGGAGATTTAACGCCTCTTATTTCAGGCGGTGCAGAAGCACTACAGGGACTGGCGTCAGAAGCGGAGAATACAGGGCTGGTTTTGTCTGGAGATACGTTGGAGGCTGCAAGCGCATTTAAAGATTCTATAGATTCTATTGAAGAAACAGGAAGCCAAATATTTTTCGCTATAGGTGCCACTATCGCAGCTGATTTATTACCCTATATTCAAGATGCAGAAGATATCCTAAATGATATTTTAGCATGGGTCAATGAAAATCAGGAACTAATTGTTGGGTGCATTGTAGCAATAGGAGCAGGTTTGGCAGCATTGAATGTGGTTGCAATAATTCAGGGGTTAATTAGTGCATTTATGAAATGGAAAAAAGTTGCAGAAGAACTGGGGATTGTTCAAGCAACGCTTAATTTAGTTATGAAGGATAACCCTATAGGTATTGTTGTAGCTGCAGTGGCAGCTTTGGCAGCAGGAATGGTATATTTATGGAAAACAAATGAAGGATTTAGGGATGCTGTAACAAAAATATGGGGTACTATTAAAAAAGTAATAAAAGGAGCCGTTGACTTTATTATGAAACCTATAGACAAGTTGATAGAGGGAGTTAAGGATGCTATAGGATGGCTAAAACAATTAGATTTCTGGGATTCAGGCGACGACAAAAAAAGTAAAAAGAAAAAAGTACCCGGTATGGCTACAGGAGGATCCATAACAAATGGAACGGCTTTAGTGGGAGAAAATGGTCCAGAACTTTTGACTTTAAACTTTGGAGTTGCCACCGTAACACCTTTGGGAAACGGCGGAGCAGGTAATCTGGCAGACGAAATTGCAAGTAGAGTAGGAACAAGAGGCGGCGATACATATAATTTTTATAGTCCTAAGGCCCTTACTCCTTTGGAAAGTGCAAAACAAATGAAAAATGCTCAAAGGGCATTAATGTTGGGATTTTAGGTGATGTTATGATTACAGATATTATATTACACAATATTGAACTGGATAAAACCATAAAGATTGGAACAGACAACAGGGGATATGTACTTGGCCTGGTGGACTTTGGACAAGCTCCTGCGACACAAAAGACAACACCGTATATCAATTTAATAGGAACCAAAGTTATGTCCACTAAGCTGGATACAAGAAGTATCAGTATAAAGGGAGCGGTCTTTGGCTATGGAAAAAGTATAGCTCTAAAAAAAAGAGAGCTTAATAGAATAATAAATCCTAGTCATACTTTAATTATAGAATGCGGTAATTATAAAATTTCTGTTCGAGCAAATGCTTCTGTGTCTTATTCCAATGAACGTCTGAGAAATGGAAGTAATTTCTGTGAATTTCTGATACAATGCACGGCTTTTGAGCCTGTATTTAAGAGGAAGAATGAAGAAGTTGTATATTATTCAAATGCTAGAGCAGTACCACTGTTTCCAATGATAATACCTGCTAAAAAAGGTATCTGTTTCGGACAGATATCACAAGATTCTATTAAAAACATAGTGAATGATGGGGACATTGAGACAGGCTTTGTAGCAAGATTTATTGCTGATGAGGGAGCGGTAAAAAATCCTAAGATTACTAACAATAAATCAGGTAAGTTTATTGAAATAATTATCAACATGGAAAAAGGCGATATGGTTGAAGTCTCCACCATATCAGGAAGTAAATACGCTAAATTTATCCGAGGAAACAGTCAAACAGACATTTTAAACAATATTACGAAAAAATCAACCATGAGCTTATGTTTAAATACAGGAGTCAATGACATTTTGATTTCAGCAGCAAGAAATGAATCTAATTTAAATAATGTCATTAAATTTACCCCTTTATATTTGGAGGTGGAGGAATAATGGACATATACGTTCTCAATCAACAGCTTGAGAAAATCGGTATTGTTGATGTGTACACTTCTTTCAGCTGGACTACAGTTTATAACGACATTGGTTCCTTTGAACTCCATTGTGATATGGAATATTTTGAATTGCTGCAGACTGATCGTATCATTCAGAATTTAAAGGATGATAAGCATAGCGGACTTATCGAGTTTATCAGTACAGTTATTGATGATGAGGGGATTGAATCTCTTGTTGTAAAAGGCAGAATGACAGAAGTTCTTTTAGAAAGAAGAGTAGCTTTAGGAGATTATGCATTTGAATCTACACAACCGGCGCAGATGATTCATAAAATTATTCAAGATAATGCAGTAACCAGCCTTGATTCCAACAGAATAATCTCTAATCTAAAGTTGGGAAATTTTGTAGATGCAGATGAAGGGGTAGATAACTATGCATGCTCCAATGAGCTGATTTTGGAAGTAATAAAGAAGATATGCCAGAAAACTATGCTGGGATTTAATTTATGGGTTGACGAAGATACAAAGGATTTCGTATTTGATATCTATAAAGGAGTCAACAGAACAGAAGAAAAAAATACAAAAACCTTTATTGAGACGCACAATGCAATGGATGTTTTAATAAACGGACAATTTGAAAAAGATTTAAAGGGTTGGCAGCAAATAGACGGAGGAACTAATTATCAGGGTACCGATATTCTGTCTTGTGAAATGGGGAAATTTAAGAAAGTTAAGCTAAAGGATAGATACAAAAAATATTTAGATGATGAGAAGTCAAAATTTGAATGGGTATATTTTTTCAGAAAAGCAGGTTACGTTTATCAAGATGTAAGTTTGAGCGACCAGCATGTCTACTTTATAGATATTCTGTGCGACAATCCTACGGAATCTGTTCTGGGATATGGATTTCCAGACTCAGAAGGCGGGCACACATTTTCTGTTGGAAAAACCAATGGCATGCAGAGGTTTAACGCACTTTATGTTCCCAAGACAGCTGGACAGTTCAAACTTGCGTTGGCGCAGGGAGAACTTCCTGAGGAAGAAAATATAGCTGTTTATACAGAATATGCTGCAATTATAGATCTTACAGCAACTTTTGGCGTAGGCAAAGAACCCGGAATTAATTGGTGCAAAGAAAATATCTATTACGATAATGGCTGGAAATACAAGGTTCAGATTATCGAATTTGTGGAAAATGATGTACAGCCAATGGTGTTAAGCAGGGATAGAGACAATCTTCTTGAGGTGGAGTATAACAAAAGTATTACTAATGTCTGCAACTTTATCTACGTTAAGGGGGATGGAAAAAATATAACTATAAGGCTTGGGAATGAAACGGGAACAATGAGAAAGGAACGTTTCTTAGACTTATCTGGACAGATTTCAAGTAAGATCGATGATGTGACGTTGCCAGAAGCCAGTTACATAGCTATGCTTGAGTCGGCAGCTAAGGCAGCTTTAAGAAAAATGGTGATCAATGAAGTCGTGGATTGTGAATTGTATTTACTTAGCAACAAACAATTCGGTAAAGATTTTTATTTAGGGGATATGGTTAATTGTACCGATGATAGTATCGGCTTTTCAGTCAACTTAAGAATATCCAGTGCTACGGAAAGCTGGGATGTAAATGGGTACAAACTTTCTGTGAAGTTGGGTGAAGATATTCCCGATATTTATGAAACAATGAAATTAGTAACGAAGGGGGCAAAATAACAATGAATAATTTTAGTTTAGAGGCAGTGCCTTTTGATTCTGAAATGGTAACAAATCCAAAGACTGGGCAGGAAGAGTATGACAGAGTGGCACATTCCAAAGACTTGGCAGATTTAATCAGAGCCTATTTTTCAAATGGAATTTTAGTGCGGGGTTCTGATTTACTCACTAACGAATTGCAGGTTTTACATCTTTCCGCAATGAGCTGTGTAGTGAAACCGGGTGGAATCATTATAAACGGAAGAACCGGATTTCTTGAAACTGAGCAGACTCTTGAATTTGATGTAGGCACACAAAATCCAAGAATAGACCGCGTGGTGGCGGAGTTAAATATTGCGGAAAGAAATATTTTCATAAAAGTGCTGAAAGGAATAGCAGAAGCTGACCCTAAGCCAATAGCAATCATGCAGACAGAGGACATCTATCAGATTCCGCTGGCAAAGGTAAGGATAAATGCTAATCAGTCTGTGATTGCATCTGTAACGGATGACAGAGGCGGATGTATCAGTAATGTGCTGCTGAATCAAGCACCATCGAAGGACATAACCGCAACAACAGTGGGAATTAGCGAAGGTTTGAGAAACTTATTGGGCTTATCTGTAGATAATGCTAATGCAGAAAAAGCTATAGAAAAAATGAGAAAAGATAATCCGCCTAAAATTGAAGTAATCAAATATTTTACCACGTCTCAAAATTGGACAGTTCCAAGTGGTGTAACAAGAGCAGATATTTATATTGTAGGCGGGGGTTATAATGGTAATAATGGCGGTAATGCATATGGTTCTGCAAGTCATTCACACACTAGTGGAGGAACAGGTGGAGATGGTGGGAAAATAAATTATATACCCAATTATAAACTTACATGTGGAACAGTAATATCAATTGTTGTGGGGGCAATTGGTGGTGGAGATAGTAGCTTTGGAGAAATTTCCACTTTACAATCTTCATTAAAATTTTTAACTTCATCTGGAAATATTACAAATTTTCCTACCACAAATGGTACAGTAGGTTTTATTTGTCCTATTGATGGCGGCGTATATGGTGCTTGCGGGGCAAATGGTGGCAATGCAAGTGTAAATAAAAATGAAACAGTTTCGGTGGATAGTGGCTCAAATATGTTTTCTAAATCGGGTGGCAATAGTTTATCACAATATGGTTCGCTTCCAAGCAATTCTGACTCATGGGTTGGAGGAGGTGGAGGAGGAGCAAGTTTTAATAGTAATGGTGGCTCAGCATATTCACCTGATGGGTCAGTAAATAAAATTCATGGTGGTAATGGTGGTAATGCTCTTCCTAATACTGGAAATGGTGGTGGTGGCGGTGGCGCTGTTGCTAATTATTTTGATGTCAGTGGTGGAGTAGGTACTGGCGGTATTGGTGGAGCTGGTGTTGTTATTATTAAATATTATTTGTAGGAGGAACAATATGAATATAGCATTAATAAACAAAAAAACAAATATCTGTGGAAATGTAGCCATCTTTGAAGATATGCAAACTGCTATAGATATGTTTGGAGGACAATACATAATTGCAGAGCAAGCAGAGAGCTATGGAATTGGAGACATATACAAAGACGGGGTATGGAGTAAGAAAGAGAAACTAATCAAAACTGAACTCCCACAAAAAAACCGTGGGCAGGCTTATGATACTATGCGTTTCAAGGCAGATCAGACTCCATTAATTTTATGGAAGGACGAGGCTTTAACGGTTAATGAGGCAAATGAAAAATGGCTTCACTATTCTGCAGAGGGCTCAGAAAATGCAAATGAACTATCCGTTTTAATCGTTATAGCAAAGGAGTATATCAGAGAATTATATTCTGATAATGAATAAAAATTGGAGAGCAGATTCCCTGCTCGATAAAGTAAAAAATCTTAAAGGAATATGAAGTATGAAAATTTGTATAGATTCAGGGCATTGCAGATTAACACCTGGCAAAAGAAGCTTTGACCAATCCTTTTTGGAATATGAGTTTAATTATGATGTAGCAAACAAAATTAAAAATCATTTAGAGAGACATGGCGTGGATGTGTGGGTTCAGTATGTAGAAAACTCAGACCCAAGAGCTGAGTTAAACAGCAGAATTTCAGCTATTAACAAAAACAGACCAGATTTAGTCATAAGTATTCATGCCAATGCCTGTGGCAGCGATTGGAATCAGGCAAATGGGTGGGAAATATACTGCAATGCTCCTGAAGATAAAAATAAACAAGGGACAAGGATTGCTCAGGCGATACATGATTCAAGCATTAATACGCTGAAATTGAGGGACAGAGGAATAAAAAGTGCTAACGGTGTAGCAGGAATTGTTACCAAAACAGTATGTCCAGCAGTTTTAGTAGAGCATGGATTTTATACAAACAAAGAAGAGTTAGTAAGACTAAAAGATGATGCATTTAGAGAAAAATGTGCGGTTGCAGATGCAAAAGGTATTTTACAATACTTAGGGATAACCTGGAAAGAAAAGGAACAAAAGATGCAGGAGAGTAAAACACATTGGGCAGAAAAATATTTAGATAACCTTGTAAAGAAGGGAATTATAAATACCCCTGAAGTACATAGAAAATCTTTAGATGAACCGATTACAAAAGGAGAGGTTTTTGCCTTAATAGACCGGATTACAACAAAGTAGGAGGCATATATGGGGACAGAATTTTGGATACAGATGATTGTCTATGCTGTATCTCTGGGCAGCTTTGGGGGTGTCGTTCTTACAAAATTAAATAATCTTGAAAAGAAACAAGATAAGCATAATGGGCTGATCGAAAGGATGGTTGTTGTTGAACAGTCTGTAAAATCAGCACATCATAGGATAGATGAAATGAAGGAGTGTGAACATTATTATGAAGATTAATTGGAAACTGAGGATTAAAAACAAAACAACATTTGCAGCACTAATTGCATGTATAACTGCTTTTGTATATCAAATACTTGGAATATTGGGCATAATGACACCCATATCAGAAGCTGAAGTGACACAGGTTATTAGTGTAATAATAAATATTTTAGTAACTTTGGGAGTATTGGTGGATCCAACTACTGAGGGTACAAATGACAGCCCAAGGGCGCTTACATATAGCAGGCCTAATTAGAGCGGGGCGTAAAAGGCGGTACTTCATAAATTTGTAACTTATGAAATACCGTCTTTTTATTTGGACAAATGACACCATGTAAAGTTATTTTATTAAGAAATAAAAAACTTTTATCTAGACTTAAGCTGCCGAAAATCCCGAAATTAATATGATAACCTAACAATATAGAAAAGATTGCTAGTAATCAAATACAAAGGGGTGTGGTAGGGTTGTAAAAAAGTAAGGGACATAAAAAGGATTTTTAAGTGCGGTAAAATCCAATAATTAATTATAAGAAAAATCACAATGGTAATGCACCGCATTAGAAAAGAGGTTAAGTTGATGCTGACATTATTGCAAATTGATACAGCTATAAATGAAAAGATAAAGAAAGCGTTGGCAGGTACTGAATTTGAAAGCATACCACGAACATTTGAGGATAATGCTGAAAATTTAAATAGACCAAGCATGAAAGTAGTTGTTGACAATTTAAAAATTTCAAAATTCAACTCAAATTGCAGAGAAAAAACTTTTACCATGAGTGTGTCTTTCTTTGCTAAAGATATTTACAAATGTAATGCTGATATCAGTAAAATGCAGGAATTATTAGAAGACACTTTGCTGGATGATATCTATGTGGAGGCCATATGTATACCTGTTTCAAATCTCAACTCAGAAATGAAAGATGGAAATTTAAAAATCAGCTTTGAATTGTATGTATCGGAGTTGTTACCAGACACTGATTTCAGTGAGACTATGGAAAGTTTAGAATTTAAGGAGGAAGTAAATGATTAAATTACCTAACATTGAAGTAACATTTAAACAGCTTGCCGGTTCACTAGTTGAACGTAGCGAAAGGGGAATTGCTGTTCTGATCGTAAAAGATGATACGGATAAAACATTCGGATATAAAGAGTATAACTCTATCATTTCACTAGAGAAGGAGAACGGAAAATATACAGAAGAGAATCTTCAGTATATAAAAGATATATTTAACTTCTCTTTAAATAAAGTGGTTGTTGTAAGAGTGGATAAAACAGGTGGAAAGATTGTGGATGCTCTTTCACTGATAGAAAAGAATGTTAAAACAGGCTGGATTACTATTGCCAATGGAGTGGCTGAGGAATGGACTACTCTTGCTAGCTGGGTTAAGTCAAAGGAACTAGAGAGAAAGACGTACAAAGCAGTTGTATATAAGGCTGCAACAACAGATTGCAAGCACTTAGTGAATCTCTATAATGAGTCAGTAACTTTTGCTGATTCCAGAGGAAAGGTTTCAGGAGAAAAGTATTGTCCTTCATTAATTGGAATACTGGCCAGCTGCAATGTAAAAAGAGGAACTACATATTTTAAGTGTACAAACCTATCAAGAGTGGAAGAAGTTGCAGATAACCAAGCGGCTGTTGGTGCAGGAAAATTTATTCTAGTGAATGATCTAGATAATGTACAAATTGCTTTAGGAATTAATTCCATGACTACAACAGATGGAAAGACCGCTACAGATGATATGAAATACATCGACATTGTAGAAGCAATGGATTTAATTCAGGATGATATTTCAAGTGTATTTAAAAGTGAGTATCTTGGAAATTACAAAAACAGCTATGACAATCAGATCCTTTTGATTAGTTCAGTGAATACTTATTTTAAGCAGCTTGCAGATCAGACTGTTTTAGACAGTAGTTATGTCAATAAAGTAGATGTAGATGTAGAAACACAAAGGTTAGCCTGGATTGGAACAGGGAAGGCAGAAGCTGAAACTTGGAATGAACAGCAGGTAAAAAACAATGCATATAAGAGAACTGTATTTCTATGCGGGGATATCAAGATTCTTGGTGCCATGGAAAACTTGCAGTTGAATATTAACTTAGCATAGGAGGTAGTTTTATGATTAATCAGAATAAAATTTTAAGTGGATGTAATGGAAATGTATGGCTGAATGGTAAACTTTTAGCACAGGTTAAAAGCATTGAGGCCAAGATTACAGGGAACTTTGAAGAAGTGAACTTTATAGGAGATTATACAACACATCATGCGTACACCGGATGGAGTGGAGAAGGTACTCTTGTGATGCAGAAGATTGATAGTACTATTTTAGGTTTAATGAAGGACACCTATAAAACAGGAGAACTTCCAGAAGTTAAAATCATTACACAGCTAAAGGATAACTCTACAGGCAAGTCTGAGAGAGTTGCCATTGGTAATGTGGTAATCACTGAGTTAATGCTTGCAAAGCTTGAAAATAAAGCTTTGGTTGAGGAAGAAGTACCTTTCAAGTTTAGTGATTATGAAGTACTGGAAACCATTTAAAATAGTCTTCGAATAAGTATATTTGCTATAAAAGGCTCTAATTGAATAGTTTACAAAATTAGAGCCTTATATGGGAGGAAATGATGAAAAAAGCAACATTTAAAGATTTGATTGCAAAGAAAAAACAAAAGGAAGAAAGCTTACATAAGTTTAAAGAAATTGAAGTGAAATCCATTGGAAAATCACTAATTTTCAAAAAACCCAGTGATGAAGTAATGCTGAGCGTAATGGATGATATAGGGACCAATGCTGACACCAGAGCAATTACAGCAGCATACAAGAAATTAATTTATAAAACCTGTGAAGCATTGCAGGATGCAGAATTACAAAAAGAGCTGGAGGTTATTGATCCCTTTGATACAGTTGATGCCATTTTCGATTTGGCAGATATCTTAACAATCGGAGAAGAACTTTTCGAATTCTCGGGAATTGCCAATGTAGGTGAAGAAATAAAAAACTAATAAAGGAAGATGATTACTTATATGAAATAGTAACCTTCTTCCTGGCTAGAGGTATATCACTTGATGAACTAGTAAATGCAGATCCCTATGAAAAAATGATGTACGGAATTGCAAAAGAAAAGTATTGGAGAGAAGAGAGTGAGAAGTACCATGCCTTATTTGGTAAATAAACAGCAAAGGGGGGGAAGAAATGTCAAATAAAAGTCAGATTGCAGTTTTAAATATAGATCAGAAAGCATTTAAGCAATTGGATAAAACCATACAGAAAATAAATAAACTAAAGAGTAAGACTGTAACCATAACTTTAAAGATTAAAGACAAAATAAGTCAACCACTGAGTAAAATAAAAAAAGAAATAAATAAGTTAAACAATAAAAAAGTAACTACTATTTTTAAAGCTGATGATAGAGTGTCGAAAAAACTTAATATAATCACAAACAAACTCAGAAAAGTAAAAACTAGACCAATTAATATTGCTGTTGATGTTAAGGATAAAACAAGCGGAGCAGAGAAGGTTGCAAACTTTGCTAAGGGGAGCATAACTGCTGCTCAAGCTCAAGCAGGAAACGAAATTAAGCTTGCATCTACATTGAAGCTTAGGACAAAGGCATCAAAAGAACAAATTAATTCAATATTAAAGCTTACTTCTGTCCAACAGCAAAATGGCGTAGTGAGTGATGAAGTTCAAATGGCAGGGGCAGGACAGCTGGCAGCATATGCAGGAAATACAAAAAATATTCAGGCCTTGATACCTGCAATGAATAATCTTCTAGTTTCTCAAAAAGGTTTAAACGGAACTTCTGATGATGCAGTTGAAGTTGCTAATTTAATGGGACAAGGACTGAAAGGACAGACAGATGGATTAAAAGCTGCAGGGTTATCATTTAGCCAAGCTCAGGAAAAAGTTCTGAAATATGGTACTGAAGAGGAAAGAGCTGCAACTCTTGCAAATGTAATTGCAGATAATGTTGGAAATGCTAATGATGCAATGGCGGGAACTGATGCAGGAGCAATCCAGCAGGCACAGAACTTATTTAAAGACTTACAGGAGCAGATAGGTGCAAGAGTTTTGCCATATTTAGCTCAGTTTGCAAAATGGTTTTCAGAAAATCAGCCCATGATAAAAGGCATAGTTGATTCTATAGCCGAAGGAATAAGTTCTGCAGCTCAAAAAGTTTATAATTTTTTTCAGAAAGTTGCTGACTTTATATGCAAACACCAGGAGGCCGTATTGTTTTTAATAACTTTTGTAGGAGTTTTGGCAGGGCTTATAGGAATTATTTCTCTAATTGCATCTGTTATTACTACAATAACAACGGTTATAGGTATTCTTACGGCAGCACAGAGCCTATTTAACCTTACATTGGCAGGATGTCCTCTTGTATGGATTATAGTAGGGATAGCTTTAATAATAGCAGCGATTGTTACATTGTTTGTTTACTGGGATGTTTTTATACAAAAAGCAGGTGAACTATGGATAAGTATTCAAGCAGCATTTGCACCTTTAGCAGAATTTTTTAGTGGCTTATGGGAGGGGATTAAAGCAGGTTTTAAGTCTTTTATAAACTTTATAATAGATGGTATAAACGCTTTTACAGCTACATTATCATGGATTCCTGAAAAACTTTCCCAAGTACCCGGATTTGGTTGGGCTGCGAATTTTATTATTCCACAAATACCGCAGTTCGCTCTAGGTACGCAGTATTTTAAAGGTGGTTTTGCTCATATCAATGAGCGTGGTGGAGAAATCGTAGACTTACCGAATGGTTCAAGGGTTATTCCGGCTGATAAGAGTGAGCGGATGATGAATAGTGGAAGCGTAAGTTTTGGGAATATATACATTACCGCAAAGGGAGTAACGGCAAATGAAGTTGCGAATGAAATTGTTCCACTGCTAAAATTGAAACTTGCCAATATATAGGAGGAAGACATGGATATATTTTTAAGTATTAATAACAGAGAAAAGGTAATCCAGCTGCCAGTTCTTCCAGAAGAAATTACCATTAAATCTCCAAGTCAGAATGAAACCTACCAAACCATAAAAACAAAAGAAATAACGCTAATTGGAGAAATAGGACTTAAAACATTTGGATTTTCTAGTGTGTTTCCCGCAAAGAAACAAGTGTATTCAAAAGGAACTTCCATGTTTGGGTGGGATTTTGTCAAAGAGATTGAAACAATGAGAGACAGAAAAATTCCATTTAGACTGATAGTAACGGATACACCAGTAAATATGGCAGTTACTATTGAGTCTTTTGAATATGGACTGAAAGCTGGGACAAAAGATATTAATTATTCAATAGAGTTTAAGGAATTTAGGTTTATAAAGGTGAAGAAATGATTTTAAAGGTAAAAGATTATGATATTAGCACCATGGTTGGAAACGTTACTTTAAATAGCAGCCTAGATACCTTAGGAGACCAATTGGATTTTGAAATAGCTTATTCGACGATGCAGTATTATCCCAATATAGAAGTAAATACTGGAGATATCATTGAGCTAATGAATGAAAAAGAAGTATCTATATTCATGGGAATCATTGTATCTAAAAGTAGAAGTGAAAAAACTCAATCTTTTTCCTGTTTTGATTTTGCTTTTCATTTAAATAAATCCAAGATTATAAAGCAATTTAATGGTCTTCGGGCGGATGTAGCAATTAAATCTTTGCTTAAAGACGTAGGCGTACTATTTGGAACCATTGCGGATATGCCTACAATCATTAAAAAGATTTATTATGATAAAGAGGTTGCTCAAATCCTTAAAGACATAATAGAAGAAGTTACAAATGCCACTGGCGTAAAGTATGTGATGGAGATGAATGCAGGTAAACTTTATATCTATAAGGACACAGATCTGATTAGAAACTTAAAAGTAAAGATTGCTGACAATTTACCTTTGGTTGATATTAATGAAACCATAAGTAACCCCTCTAAAAAGGCTAGTATTGAAGAAATGAAAAATAGTATACAAGTATATGCGGGAAGTGAAGAAAAGGTTAAAGTCATTGCAGAAGTGCGTAGTGAGTGGATGGTAAATAAGTATGGATTATTACAGGAAACTAAAAGTCTGGAAGATAAGGATATAGCACAGGCAAAGAATATTGCTAATAATATGCTGAAAGATTTGGGAAAAGTTATTGCTAGTGGAAGTATTGAGGTACTAGGGCATTTTGATTTGAGAGCTGGGAGAATCCTTATATTAAACGAGCCCATTACAAATTTAGTAGGCAAGTACAAAATTAAGTCAGCTAATCACAGCATAGGTACAATACATACAACAAGTCTTGAATTGGAGGAGGTATAAGATGGATTCTATAACAGAGTTGGCAAAGTTGTTTAAAGATAGAGAAAACCCTTCCATGCAGGGAATTTGTGTAGGAAAGGTTTTAACACCGCCCCCGAGCTTAAAGATAACCGTAAATGGTTTTATATTGGACAAATCAAACCTGGTAGTAGCTAAACATTTATTAGATACTTATACTACAAGCAGTGAAACTGTAGGAGATCATGGACAGCATACACATACGCTAGAAGATATACTGAAAAGCGGGGATAAAATAATTGTTATACCCAGTGTAAATGACTTGACCTATTTCATAGTGGATAAGGTAGGTGATATTTAATGTTTCCAAAGATAGAAGAAAATATAACAATAAACAATAGTCCATTAACTAAAATGGGAAAATCCTTTCTATTCGATTTTGATGCTGGTGATTTTACTGTAGTTGATGGCAAAGTACTGGAATGCGACAGGATAGAGGCTATAAAGGTCTGGATTAAAAAAGTTCTTTATACTCAAAAGTCTAAGTTTAAGATTTATGAGTCTGGTGAGTATGGTGTTAGCCTTAAGGATTTTATAAATGGAGATTATCCCATGGCTTTTGCTCAAATAGAAATTGAACGAGAGGTTAAAGAAGCACTTCTTAAGAATGTGGATATAACAGCAGTAAATTCTTTCAAGTTTGAGCGAAGTAGCAGAAATTTAAATTGTAGTTTTACAGTAGAAACTAAATATGGAACGACAGGAGGTGAAATAACCATATGAGCGTGACGAAAGAAGAATTAAAAACAAGAATGTTAGCAGAAATAAGTAATGATTATGACAAATCGGAAGGCAGTTTCTTTTTTGATGCCATATCTCCTGTTGCCATAGAACTTGAAAAATCTTATACAGGTCAGGAGTCTATTTTAAGTAATGCTTTTGTTGCTACAGCCAGTGGCAGCTATTTGGATTCTAAATGCGCAGAACTTGGGGTTGTTCGTAAACTAGCGACTAAAGCAACTGGAACAGTAAAAATTTCAGGGGCAAAAGGAGCAGTAATGACAAAAGGAAGTTTGGTAGCAACTGAACTTGTCACTTTTCAAACAAAAGAAAGTGTAACAATTGGGGAAGGTGGCAGTGCATTAGTCGGGGTAGAATGTACGGCTAGTGGAACAGTGGGCAATGTAGCTTCAAACGCTATAAAATACTTCCCTATAACCATAGAAGGTATCCTTTCTGTGATGAATTCCGAACCTTTTACAAGCGGGTATGATACGGAAACAGATGAAAGTCTGAGACAGCGTTACTATGATAAAATCAATACTCCAGCAACATCGGGAAATGCAGCACACTATGAGCAGTGGGCAAAGGCTGTAACTGGTGTAGGAAGTGGGAAAGTATTCCCTACATGGAATGGACCTGGCACAGTTAAAGTAGTCATTTGTAATCGTAATAAAAGAGCAGCAGATGCAAAGCTAATAAAAGATACTGCAGAATATATTGAGACACAGAGGCCAATAGGTGCAACGGTGACAGTTGAAAGTGTTCAGGAGAAAGCCATTGATGTAACTGCTACTGTAGTTCTAGCAAATGGTGTGATTCTGGAACAAGTGAAAAATGATTTTGTCAATGTACTGAAAGAGTATTTTAAAGAAATAGCCCTTGTAGATCAATATGTAAGTTATGCGAAAGTAGGCAGCTTGTTATATAGCATCTATGGTGTGGCTGACTATTCTAATTTACAGTTAAACAAGGGAATAGCCAACATTGCTTTATCTGAAGTGGAAGTGCCTGTAGTTGGAATGGTGGTGTTGTCGTAATGTTAATGGATTATCTACCAAGTTACTATAGCAGAAGTAAAGTGTTTTCTTCTTTATTAAGAGTCTATGAAGAGGAAATAAAGGCAAATAACAATGCCATTTTAGATTTGCAGAGTCAACTATTTGTTGATACAGCAACCTGGGGGCTAGATGCGTGGGAAAAAGAGTTAAATATTTACACGGATTTATCCAGACCGTATGACGAGCGTAGAGAATACATAAAGTCAAAATTACGAGGAACAGGAACCTGCACCATCGAAATGATTAAAAATGCTGCACGAGCCTATACAAATGCTGAGATTGAAGTCATTGAAGATAATGCGAAGTCTACATTTGTGGTTAAGTTTGTTAGTGTAAAAGGCATTCCTAAGGATGTTCATACATTTAAGAGTACAATTGATGCCATCAAGCCTGCACACATGGCGTATAGCTTAGAGTATACCTATACAACATGGGGAGAAGTAAAGGCAGCTACGTGGAATCAAATAAAAAAGGGAACTTGGGAAGCATTGAAAACAAGAGAGGTGATTTAATGGCAACTAATACAAAAAACTATAATTTAGTGAAGCCGGCAGAGAATGAGCTTGCAGATATAAGTGTTCTTAATAAAAACATGGACACTATAGATGAGCAAATGCTGCCAGTGAATGGGTTAAATTCAGTAGATTTAAAGAAACCGTTAGCAGCAGCACAGGGAAAGGTATTAAATGAGAAAATCGGAGATTTAAGTACCCTTACCACAGAGCATAAAGAAAACTTAGTACAAGCAATTAATGAAGCTGCCGATGGAGCAGGCATAACCGTTGTTACGGAAAGTGAATACAAAGATATGCAGAAAGCCGGAACAGTGGATGCTGATAAACTTTATGGAATTGTGGATGCATTTGATTCCAGTGCAAGAAATGTTGCGATTAGTGATATTTTATCGGCGAAATTAGGCATTATAGCGGATAAGAACGTTGAAAAAGCGATAGATACCATTGATACAAAAGTAGACCAGAATGCTAAGGCTATTACAGAGGTTAGCAGTACATTTTTAAAACAAGATGGTTCTGTGCAAATGACAGGTGTATTAAAGACTGTTGGTGGTGGTACGGACACTATACCTGAATTACAAATACAACTTGGAGATAATGCTATTTATAATACTGATGGACAAAACAACGTATCAATCGTAGCAAATGCTTACTTCGACGGTACTGTATGGAGAAGAAAAAATGATGGAACTGCAAGTATATTTGTAGTATATCAAAAGGAAAACGTACCGTGGTATTATTATGCGGTTGCTGGAGCAAAGGATTCTGCAATTGCATGGATTGGTGGTAAAAAAATATTAACGGATGAAACTGGTTTTCCTTTAACTGGGGGAACGATGAGTGGTGGTATTATTATAAATACCATTGGAGCAAACCCTTCACTCACTATAAAAATGACAGATAATAATGCAGCAGCAACACTTTATAAAAATAAAGATACATCTGTAGATTTAGGTACTGTAATAGTTGATAATGATAGTTCTAATAACTTTGCAAAACTTAGAGTAAGGGCTAACGAGACATTAAATTCATTTCTAACGGCAGAGTATAGAGGTAGTGGGGCATACAATATTTATGGCACACACAACATCACAGTATCAACATCAGCACCTGCATCTGCTATTGCCGAAGGTGCACAGCATCAAGTGTATGCATAGTGAGGTGATTAGCTATGACAATATATAGAGGTGTAGGCGGTATAGATCGTGAGGTTAAACAACAGTACCGAGGTGTGGGTAGTGTTAACCGGGAGATAAAAGAGCAGTATCGAGGTGTTGGCGGTGTTAATAGGAAAGTGTTTCGTCGAGCACAGAATCAGAACGATTACACAGTATATACCCAAACTACTGGAGCGTCTTATTCGATTTATAGTCCACCAACCACGGATATACTGTACTTTCACCTTGATGTGAAGTGGTCTGAGGTTGGAATAGGATTACGATTTAATGACGTTAGTGTAACACCGGCTGATACGCTTGAAATTACATTTTACACGAGTATTAACTACCATAACCCAGACGCAATTTTTAACGTGTGTGGAAACAACAGAGATGTATATTACGACAATAATTCGGAAAGGCTGTGGACCATAAAACCAAGCAGTGCGGGGTATTTGGATATAGGATTGAAGTCAGGCCGGGGGGATGTGGATTGCGGAGTTACTATACGAAAAATAAAACTTAACGGTGAAACTTTATTTAGGTAAAAGAAAGAGATGTGAATTATGAACAGAACAATGAAATTAAGTGACAATACAGAATTAAAGGCTATATGTATAAACGGCAAATCTGTGTACTATCAGGGAGCGAACAGGGACAGCTTGGAGTTCATTTTTAAGAAAGGTGATTATCCTTTTGACCAGTTAGATAGTTTGTTTGCTAATTCAGCCAAGACAAACAAAATTACTGTGATAGATACAGAAGCTGCAACTGAAACAGATGGTACACCAGTAACTACCCAACATGTTTATGACAATTATTCCCTTAGAATAAGTATGGAAATGAAGCCTGTTGTTATTATTCCTGCAACGTCTACAGAAGCAGAGGTGGCAGAGGAGCGGGTAATGGTTACCATGGGACAGCTTACACTTATTGAAAAGAAGCTATCTGATTTAGGATTGGTATAATGAAACTTTCTATTATGGGAAAATAAAGGAAAGTTTTAGAAGGAGGTAAAAATGTCTATAAAAATAAATGACAAAAATTTAAGTAAAATGTACATAGGAACTCCAATTACAGACGCAACTAAAATACAAATGTCTAGTACAGATTCTAAAACAGTTGCAGAAGCAATTAATGAAAATAGAAAAGATATGGTTGGTATTATAGATAATTTTAAAATACTAGAAAAAAACTTGGAAAGCAAAGCTGCAACTATAAATTACGAGGTTATAGCGGATACTAACTGGCAAGGGTCGAAATCTCCGTTTAGCAAGGTAATTGAAATCATTGGATTAAAAGGAACGGATACTCCAATAGTAGATTTAGTAACCTCTGAAGCTTATGAAACATCTTTGATAGAAGTAAAGTCATATTCGAAGATATATAAAGCAAATACTAGTAACAATGCTATTACATTTTATGCTACAGAAAAACCTTCAGTTATTTTGAAGCTTCAATTGAAGGTGGTGAGATAATATGGGAGAAGCATTGATTGTTAGACGGGGAACGGTATTACCTAAAATTACAAATTCCGTAAAAAGTACTCATATACTCCAAGGCTTTGAAGCAATTGATTCTAATGAACAATTAGTGACAGGAACGATGATTAATAATGGACAGGTTAATGTCCAATTACAAACTAGTGGGCAAGTTTATAATATACCGGAAGGATATCATAATGGATTAGGAAACGTTATAGCTCCAATTTATACAATACCAACAACTACTGCTCTTGTTCTTCATGAAACAAATGAATTATTTACCCAGAATGCAGGACAATGTCAAGCGGGTAAAAGTATTAGTACACAAAAAATTACTTTCACACAGTCAGGATCAATAAAGATAAAATGTCAATATATTGGAGGGAGAACAGAATCCGGAGGAGCTATCGGAAGTACTTGGTATATATTATACGTTGATGGAGCAGAATATGCTAGAAACGATTGGGATAGTAATAATGGAGGAACTACCTCAGGAAGTTATAATATTGTTGTGAAAAATGGAACTACAGTTCAGTTAACTGTGGGAACAAGTAGATATGGATTGGCTTCTGATGTAACGTTAAAATTACTGGGAATTCAAAAAGTTGGAGAAGTTGAAGTATTAACTCCGTTTAAAATTATTAGCTAAAAATAGTTAGAATAAGAAGAAATGTGTAAGGGGCTGTCTCAAAATAACAAACTGAGACAGCCTACGTTTTTAAAAAAGACAAAATGCTTTTAGTTAATCATGTTAAGCTTTCTATAATAAAACGAAAATGACTATACTACATATCAAAGCCATATTTTTTATTCACACGTTCTATTTATTTAAACAATTCCACATAAAAGAAAACACATATTCTAACAAAAAAACGCCCACAATTAGTGGGCGTGATATTTAAATCTCTTACTATCTGCAGCATCTGCAACAACATCTACAGCAACCACATCTACAACATCTGCAACAGCATCTACAGCATCTGCAACAACGATGACAATTACCTCTGCAGAAGCAACAGCAACAAGGACGACACATAATAGCACCTCCTTATGTTTGGTATTATATATTATGCAAAGATTAGATAAAAAGTGATTAATTAAGTTAATCATATATACAATCTCTCCACTTGAAAACATCAGCTCTGTAGTGGTATAATATAAGAATTAACGTTTTGGAGGAATTACTTTTGAGTAAAGATAATATAAAAGAAAAAGACGTGAAAAAGTTTCACATTATAACCTTCGGCTGTCAGATGAATGAGCATGACTCTGAAACGATGGCGGGTATGCTTAACCAAAAAGGTTTTGAAGCAGAGGAAGATAAAGACAATTCGGATATTGTCATTATAAATACCTGTAGTGTCAGAGAGAATGCGGACAACCGTTTCTTTGGGACATTAGGGCAGTTGAAAAAAATAAAAGAAAAGAACCCAGAATTTGTCGCATGTGTATGTGGCTGTATGATGCAGCAACAGCACATTATTGATGAAGTGAAAAGTAAATATCCCTGGGTGGACTTAGTGTTTGGAACCCATAACATACATCAGTTCCCACAATTATTAGACAATGTAATCAATGAAAGAAAAAAGATTGTAAATGTGTGGGAAGATGGCGGAGCCATTGTTGAAGGATTACCAGCAAAGAGACTTTATGATTTTAAAGCTTTAGTAAATATCATGTATGGCTGCAATAACTTCTGCACCTATTGTATCGTTCCTTATACAAGAGGCAGGGAAAGAAGCAGACGGCCTGAAGAAATTATTAAAGAAGTTAAGGGTCTGGTTGAAACGGGAGCAAAAGAAATCGTATTGCTTGGGCAGAATGTGAATTCCTATGGTGCAAGTAAACACGAAGATGGATATTGTTCTGCTGAAGAGAATGGCATGGATTTTACTGATTTAATTTATGCTTTAAATGAAGTAGAAGGCCTTGAAAGAATCCGGTTTATGACTTCTCATCCAAAGGACTTGTCAGACAAGTTGATTCAGGCCTATAAAGATTGTGATAAACTTTGTAATGCCATCCATCTGCCAGTCCAATCAGGAAGTGATGATGTACTTAAGAGAATGAATCGAAAGTACACAAAAGCGGATTATTTAACGCTTATAGAAAAACTAAGAACAGCTGCACCTGACATAGCCATTACCACGGATTTAATTATTGGATTCCCAGGTGAAACAGAAGAAGATTTCATGGAGACTATGGATTTAATTGAAAAGGTTAGATATGATTCAGCGTTTACTTTTATATATTCTGTAAGAAAAGGAACTCCTGCAGAGAAGTATGAAGATCAGGTTCCAGAAGAAGTTAAGCATGAGAGATTCAACAGGCTTTTAGAAAGAATAAATCAAATCTCAGGCGAAATAAACAAAACTTATGAAGGGACCGTACAAAAAGTTCTTGTGGAAGGACCAAGTACTAGCAAAAAAAGTGATAAAGCATTAGCAGGTAGAACTGAAACAACAAAATTGGTGAATTTTTCGGGTGACGAAGATTTAGTGGGTCAGATAGTTAATGTAAGAATAACTGAAGGTAAACAATTTAATTTGAAGGGCAAGCTTGAAGGTTAAGACGTTAGTTAAAAAAAGCCCCCCTTTCATATACTTGGTAAGTATCTATGAAGGGGGAATTTTTATAGTTATACAAATTGTGAAATAACACATAGTTTTTCTGGTTTTCATGTGGTAAAAAATAAAAAAATATTAATGCATATTTACAAAAGTATTATATCATAAATGCATTGATATTTAAACATTTTTGATGCATAAAACTATGTTAAAAAATAAACTTTTGAAATCTTCAGACAACTTTTTTCTGAGGGTTGTATTTGAAAAAACCAGCGTATATTATATAGTTAGAAAAATTTTTTTAAGGAGGCTGATTATGAAAACCATTATGACAGGAAATGAAGCAGTAGCAAGAGGGGCTTATGAAGGCGGACTTGTTTTTGCTTCTGCTTATCCGGGAACCCCAAGTACAGAAATATTGGAAAATGTAGTGAATTACAAAGAAGATATTTACTGTGAATGGGCTCCAAATGAAAAGGTTGCTATGGAAGCTGCTATTGGGGCTTCAGTAGCAGGAGTAAGGTCTATGGCAGCTATGAAACATGTTGGTGTTAATGTTGCTGCCGATCCGTTATTTACATTTGCTTATACAGGGGTTACCGGTGGATGTGTACTAGTTTCAGCAGATGACCCAGGTATGCATAGTTCACAAAATGAACAAGACAATAGAAATTATGCTACAGCTGCCAGACTTTTAATGCTGGAACCATCTGATAGTCAGGAATCAAAAGACTTTATGAAATTAGGTCTTGAACTTTCAGAAAAATTTGATACGCCAGTTTTACTTAGAATGACAACAAGAGTATGTCACAGCAAAGGACTAGTTGAACTTGGCGACAGAGTTGAAATGCCCATAGTAAAGTATGAAAAAAATATTAAAAAATTTGTAGCTACTCCAGCAAATGGAAAGGTTATGAGAAAAAATTTAGTACAAAGAATCGCAGATATGGAAGCTTATTCGAATACTGCAGAAATAAATAAACCAGAATATAATGGAACAGAAATCGGTGTAATTACTTCAGGAATTTCTTACCAATATGCAAGAGAAGTTTTTGGAGGAGAAGTTTCCTACTTAAAGCTTGGTATGACATTCCCTATGCCAATGGATCTGATTAAACAGTTCGCTAATAAGGTAAAAAAGCTTTATATTATTGAAGAAATGGACCCATACATAGAGAATCATTTGAAGATGGCTGGTATTGAATGTATTGGTAAGGAAGTAATTCCAGAATATGATGAGTTAAATCCAGATATTGTTAGAACAGCTATTTTCCATGAGAAAGCAGAAGGCATTAAAGTAGGGAAAGAGGCTGTTGTAAGACCTCCAACCCTTTGTGCAGGCTGTCCACACCGAGGTTTCTTCTATGCACTTAGTAAGAAAAAGAATGTGATGATTACGGGTGATATAGGATGCTATACTTTAGGTTCAGCACCTCCACTTTCTGCTATTGATACTTGTTTCTGCATGGGTGGTAGTATTAGTTCCGGACATGGAGCTGCACAGGCATTAAAAAAGGCAGGGAATCAGAATCTAAAGGTGGTTTCTGTTATTGGGGATTCTACATTTTTCCATTCAGGAATTACAAGCTTAATGGATGCGGTTTACAACAAGGGCTGCAATACTTCTGTTATTCTGGATAATCGTATTACGGGTATGACAGGGCACCAGCAGAATCCAGGAACTGGTTATACTCTGATGGGTGAAGAAACTACAGAGGTAGATATTCCCATGTTATGTCAGGCGATTGGAGTAAAGAAAGATAATATTTACATAGTAAACCCAAATAAGCTTGATGAAGTCAATAAGGCATTAGAAGGAGCAATTGCTAAAGATGAGCCGACAGTTGTTATTACAAAATGGCCATGCATTTTAAAGAAGTTCAGTCCGCAGGATAAGAAAGATTTTGATTTGTCTCCGAAGAAATGCACAATTAATCAAGATAAATGTAAAAAGTGTAAACTTTGTGTAGGCGTTGGATGTCCAGCAATTCATTCTGGTGACAAGATTGAAATTGACAAAGTGCCTTGTACAGGTTGCACTGTATGCATGCAAGTTTGTCCATTTAATGCAATTGAGGAGGTGTAGACATGAGTGAAGTTAAAAATATTTTATTAGTAGGTGTTGGCGGACAGGGGACTATTTTAGCCAGCAAAATCTTATCTGAAGGCTTGGTTGAGGCTGGATACGATGTAAAGATGTCTGAAATCCACGGAATGTCTCAGCGTGGAGGAAATGTAAGTACTCAAATCCGATATGGAAAGAAAGTATATTCCCCAATTGTAGGAAAAGGTGAAGCTGACGTTATTGTAGCTTTTGAAAAAATGGAGGCTTTAAGGTGGATTGAATACCTTAGAAACGATGGCAAAATGGTAATAAATGATTATGAAATTCCATCCGTGCCAATTTTAATGGGTAATGCTGAATATCCACAGGGAATTCTAGAAGAATTATCAGAAAAAGCTTCTATTCTTGTAATAAAAGCTGCTGAAATAGCGGAGGAATTAGGAAACAGCAAGGCTATGAACATTGTTTTATTAGGGGCGTTAGTAAATGCTATGAAGGTAGAAGGTGTAGATTGGAAGAAGACTATACAAAACAATGTTAAGAAAGGATTTGAGGAACTTAATCTAAAGGCTTTTGAAGCGGGTTATCATCTTTAAACAATAGAATAAAAAACAGAAGAAGTAGTTGAAGTTATTGTAGGTAATAGGGCAGATGTCCTATTGGAGGTATTGCCATGAATGAAAGAGAAAAGTTTGGCTCGAGGTTAGGCTTCATATTAGTTTCTGCTGGTTGTGCCGTAGGTCTTGGTAATGTTTGGAAATTTCCTTACATTACAGGGCTTTACGGAGGAGCAGCATTCATTTTAATCTATTTGTTATTTCTTGTTATATTGGGACTGCCAATTATTGTAATGGAATTTGCAGTAGGACGTGGGAGCCAAAAAAGTGCAGCTTCTTCTTTTAGAGTTTTGGAACCTAAGGGAACAAACTGGCATTGGTTCGGATATATTGCCATGCTGGGCAATTATTTGCTGATGATGTTCTATACCATGGTTGGCGGCTGGATGCTTTATTATTGCTTTAAATCAATGAGAGGTGATTTCACAGGTTTAAATTCAGATCAAATTGCAGCTGATTTTGGTGTAATGTTAAGTTCACCTGGAACTTTAACAATCTGGATGATTATTGCAGTTTTAATTTCCTTTGGAATTTGTTCAATGGGACTAAAAAATGGTGTTGAAAAGATAACAAAGGTTATGATGATATGTCTGATTGGATTGATGGCTATATTAGTTATCCGATCTGTAACTCTTGAAGGCGCAGGTGAAGGTTTAAGCTTTTATCTAAAACCTGATTTTGGAAGAGCAATGGAACAAGGTCTAGGAAATGTTGTATTTGCAGCAATGGGGCAGGCATTCTTCACCTTATCAATAGGTATGGGTTCCATGGCTATATTTGGTAGTTATTTGGATAAGTCTCGTTCCCTAACAGGGGAAGCCATAAGCATTACAGCATTGGATACATTAGTGGCTTTATTAGCCGGTTTGATTATTATTCCAGCTTGCTTCGCCTTTGGTGTAAAACCGGATTCTGGTCCAAGTTTAATATTTATAACACTGCCTAACATCTTTAATCATATGACAGGAAGTCGTTTATGGGGAGCATTTTTCTTCTTATTCTTGTCATTTGCAGCCTTAACTACTATAGTAGCAGTATTTGAAAATATTATTTCTTATGCTATCGATTTATGGAACTGGGAAAGAAAAAAGGCGGTTTGGGTTAATATAATAGCTATTATAGTCTTGTCGATGCCTTGTATCTTAGGATTTAATGTTTGGAGTGGATTCCAGCCAATAGGTGAGGGAACAAATATAATGGACTTAGAAGACTTTGTTGTATCGAATCATGTTTTGCCTTTAGGCTCTATGGTTTATCTGATGTTCTGTACATATAGATATGGATGGGGATGGAAGGGTTTCTTAGAAGAAACTAATGCTGGTACAGGAATGAAATTCCCAGTAGCGGTTAGATGGTACGTTTCATACATCTTGCCACTTATAGTACTGGTTGTATTCTTTAAGGGGTACTGGGATAAGTTCCATTCAGGAACAGCTATGGTAATTGCAGCTGCAATCGTTGCAGGGCTTTCCTATATCGTATTTTCAAAGAAAAAAGGCACAATTCCAAGAGAAGGTTAATGTTATTCTTGTTTGAGGAGATGATTTTATGAAAAATTTTGATGAGTTAATTCAAATTGTTCACAAAAATCCTCAAAAGAAAAAAGTAGTAGTGGTGGCTGCTCATGATGAGCACACATTGGAGGGAATTAATAGAGCTTATGAAAATGGCATTATTATACCAATTTTAATCGGTAATAAGGCCAAAATAGAAAGCATTATTAAAAAAGAAGGTTTTTCTTTTCTGGAAGCAGAAATTATTGATATAAATGATGACATTGAAGCGGCCCGGGTGGCGGTTCAAATGATTCGTGAAAGAAAAGCAGATTTCATAATGAAGGGTAAACTTCAGACAGCAGATTTATTGAAGCAGGTAGTAAATAAAGAGTATGGTTTAAAGGCATCAGAGGTTATGTCCCATGTAGGGTTGTTTGAAGTACCTAGTTATCATAAATTGATTGTAATTACGGATGGAGGTATGCTCCCATATCCTGATTTACATCAAAAAGCTATGATTATTAAAAATGCATTGAATGTTCTAAAAAAATTGGGGTATGACATGCCGAAAGTGGCGGCACTGGCAGCTGCTGAAGTGGTAAACCCTAAGATGAAGGAATCAGTCGATGCAGCTGAATTAAAGAAAATGAATCAAGAGGGGGACTTAACAGACTGCATTGTTGAAGGACCTATCTCGTATGATTTAATGATAAGCAAAGAGGCGGCAGAGATAAAGGGATATGAAAGTCCCGTAACAGGTGATACTGATATTCTTCTGACACCTGATATGACAACAGGGAATCTTCTAGCGAAGTCACTTATGTGTAGTGCAGGAGCTAGAATGGCAGGAATTATTGTAGGAGCGAAAGCTCCAATTGTTCTCGTATCCAGAGGCGCCAGCTCGGAAGAAAAGTATTTTTCAATAGTATTGGCAGCAGCGGCATCCGAGTAAAAACAGGAGGCAAAAAAGTATGAGTTATAGAATTTTAGCTATTAATCCAGGGTCAACATCTACAAAGATTGCTTTGTATGAAGATGAAACTAAGATTTTTGAAAAATCTCTGTCCCATACTGCTAAAGAACTGGAAGTATTTGATGAAGTTCTGGATCAGTTTGAATTTAGAGAAAAAATTATATTATCTGTACTTAAGGAAGAGCACATAGATATCAAAACTTTGGCGGCAGTGGTTGGAAGAGGCGGCATGCTTCCAAATATGAAGTCAGGCGGGTATGTAGTTAATAAAGCTATGTTAGATTCATTCTGGGAGGGGCTTGCCTCTCCCCATGCCTCTAATTTAGGAGCATTGCTGGCTTATGAAATTGCAGAACCCTTAGGCATTCCGGCGTATATTTATGATTCAGTTACTTCTGATGAGCTTGAGGAAATTGCTAAGATAACAGGCATGCCAGAAATTAGAAGACAAAGTATGTGCCATGTATTAAACATGAAAGCCGTGTCAAGAAAAGTTGCTAAGGAGTACGGAAAACAATACGAAGATATGAATATTTTAGCAGCTCACCTTGGCGGAGGCATAAGCATGAGTGTACATCATAAAGGAAAAATTATTGATTGTATAAGAGATGACGAGGGACCTTTTTCACCAGAAAGATCAGGCAGTTTGCCAATGCTTTATACAGTAGATTTATGTTATTCGGGTAAATATACAAAAAAAGAAATGGTAAAAAAAATAAGGGGAAATGGAGGCCTGAAAGCTTACTTAGGCACACAGGATTTGAGAGATGTGGAGGCTATGATAGATGATGGTAACAAGCAGGCTGAAATTTTATTAGAGGCACAGGCATATCAGATTGCCAAGGGAATTGGCCAGATGTCTACTGTCCTTGGTGGAAAATATGACTGCATTATATTAACAGGCGGCATGGCCTATTCAAAGAAACTTATAAACATGGTTTCCGAGAGAGTAAAGTTTATTGCTCCCGTTGAAGTGTCCCCTGGTGAGGACGAAATGGAGGCTTTAGTTTTAGGTGCTTTAAGACTTGTTAAACAAGAAGAAAAAGCAAAAATATACGTACACCCATAAAACGAGGTTGAAAGAAATGATTGCAAAAAGTATGGAAAGCTATGTAAAAGGCAGTTCAGCTATCAGAGCCATGTTTGAAGAAGGGGCTAAACTCGCAAAAATATATGGCAGGGAGAATGTTTATGACTTTAGTTTAGGAAATCCAAATGTTGCACCTCCAGAAGAAATAAAACAGTCTATAATTGACATTTTAGAAGCAGAAGAACCTACATTTGTCCATGGATATATGAATAATGCTGGGTATGAAGATGTAAGAAATACCATAGCACAGCATTTAAATAAGCTTCATGGTACACAATTTACAGAAAAAAATATAATGATGACTGTTGGTGCAGCAGGAGGCTTAAACGTAACTTTTAAAACTCTGATTGATCCAGAGGATGAGGTGATTGCATTTGCCCCTTATTTTGGTGAATACAGAAGTTATGCTGCAAATTATGGAGCAAATCTGGTGGTTATACCACCAAATCTTCCTACTTTTCAGCCAGATTTAAATAAACTGGCACAGAGCATTACAGCAAAAACAAAAGCGATTATAATCAATTCACCTAACAATCCTACAGGTATTATTTATTCTGAAGAAACAATTAAGGAAATGGCTCAAATTTTAACGGATAAAGAAAAAGAATTTGGAACAGACATTTATTTAATTGCAGATGAACCATATAGAGAATTGGCTTATGATGGAGTTTCAGTACCATATGTTACTAAATACTATAAAAATACAATTGTAGGCTATTCTTATAGTAAATCATTATCTCTTCCAGGTGAAAGAATTGGATATCTGGTTATGCCTAATGAGCTTTCAGATTTTGAAAATATTATTAGTGCAGCAACCACCGCAAACAGGATACTGGGCTTTGTAAATGCTCCTTCTATTATGCAGAGGGTTGTAGCGAGATGCATTAATTCAGCAGTGGACGTAAATATTTATAATAAGAATCGTGAGACCTTATATAATGGATTGATTGAAATGGGATATGAGTGCATAAAGCCAGAAGGTGCATTTTACTTATTCGTTAAATCACCAATTGAGGATGAAGCGGAATTTTGTAACATGGCTAAAGAACATAGAGTGTTGATTGTACCAGGAAGTTCTTTTGCATGTCCAGGTTATATAAGAATGGCTTATTGTGTATCTTACGATACTATCATGGGTGCTCTTCCTCAAATGAAAAAGGTTATGGATGAGGTAAAAAATGGAGCTACAGAAAAGTAATAACCTGATACCTGTTTACTGTGTTACAATAATTGCTGCATTTGCAGTTATATTAATTATACCACCAACAAGAGAAATATTTAAAGCTGTTACAACTGCACATCCTTATGTTTTAGGGTTTGTAAAATTTGCACTTTTAGCAACTATTGGTGAACTCTTCGCTATAAGGCTTTCTACAGGCATATTTATCTTGCCTAAGGGAATCATTGCAAGAATGTGTGTGTGGGGCTTTTTAGGAGCTGTATTAGCACTCCTGTTTAAGCTTTACAGTAATGGTATATTAGCTATAATGGCTATAGGTTTGTTGCCAGGAGGAGAAAGTAAATTTTTATTTGCACTATTTTCAAGCTGTGCTATGAATTGTACTTTTGCTCCAACTATGATGGTATTTCACAAACTTACGGATAAGGCAATAGATATGAAGGCTGATGGAGAGACTCTTGTTTCTCTGAAAAATGTTGCTTCCAAAGTAGACTGGGTAGGTTTGGTCGGATTTACTATAGCAAAAACAATTCCAATATTTTGGATTCCAGCACATACAATATCTTTTATGCTTCCGGGGGAATACCAAATAATAATGGCTGCATTTTTATCAATTGCACTAGGATTAATCTTGGGTATAGGTACAAATGTGGACAAAAATAAACTTACAGTAAAATAAAATAGAATAACTTGGATACCCCTCTCATATATTGTATCAGTATTGTACGGAAGGGGTATTTTTTATGGAGAATTTGAACATATATGAAAGTATTTGGGAAAGGACACAGGGCGATATTTATGTTGGAATCGTTGGTCCTGTTAGAACTGGTAAATCAACTTTCATTAAAAGATTCATGGATTTGCTTGTAGTGCCGAATATTGATAACACCTATATAAAAGAACGGCTACAAGACGAATTACCACAGAGTGGGTCGGGCAAAACCATTACAACAACAGAGCCTAAATTTGTGCCTGCAGAGGCAGTTCCTTTTCAGTTAGAAGGAAATATGAACTTTAAACTACGTATGGTGGACTGCGTTGGTTATATGGTACCTGGAGCACTTGGACATATTGAAGAGGGTAAAGCACGCATGGTAAGTACCCCTTGGAGTGCTAATAAAATGCCTTTTGAGGAGGCTGCAGAAGTAGGAACCAGAAAGGTAATCAGAGAACATTCTACAATAGGAATTGCAGTAACAACTGATGGGAGCATAGGAGAAATAGAAAGAGAAGCTTATTTAGGAGCAGAAGAACGTGTTATAAGGGAACTACAGGAATTGAAAAAACCGTTTGTAGTCATTGTAAATAGTACTGAACCAACAGGTAAGGCTGCCCATGATACAGTGGAAGAAATAAGGGATAAGTTTAATGTGCCTGTAAGAGCTGTAAATTGCGCAAGGATGAGTGAGGCTACGGTAAAAGAAATACTTACAGATGCGCTTCTACAATTTCCTGCATCTCAGATTAACTTCTATTTTCCAGGATTTGTGGAGGGCCTTACAAAAGAGCACTGGATTAAAGCTGCAATTATTTCTGGAATTAAGGATTGGATTAAAGAACTGGATAATATTGATCAAGTGAAGCAGTCTATAAGCACACTAGAAGATGGACAGTTAATCTCAGGGATTACTATTTCAAATATGAACTTAGGAACTGGAGATATAGACGTTCAAGTAGAAATGGTCAATGGTTTGTTCTATCAAGTAGTAGAAGAAATGATGGAACAGCCAGTTAAAAATGATTATGAATTTTTTGAGCTTTTAAAAGAGTTTGCATCTTCTAAGAAAGCTTATGATAAGCTTAAGGATGCCATGGCGCAGGTTGACGAATGCGGATATGGGATTGTTCAACCTAAACTTACAGAAATGGTTTTAGATGAGCCGGAAATCTTTAAACAGGGGAACAAATACGGTGTATGTCTAAGAGCAAAGGCACCATCTCTTCATATTATCAAAACAAACATTTCTACAGAAATATCTCCGATTGTAGGAACGGAAAAACAATCAGAGGATTTAGTTAAATACCTACTTACAGAATTTGAAAGCGATCCTTCTAAGATTTGGGAAACTAATTTATTTGGAAAGTCACTTCAGGAAATGGTAACGGAGCAGATGGAAAACAAACTGTCAAATGTTCCAGAACATATTAGGGGGAAGGTCCAAAAATCATTACAAAAAATCAGTGATGAGGGTAAAGATTACTTTATATGCATCATACTATAATTAAATAAATATGGCCTCTTGTTAGATATTGGTATTGGTGATACGATACCTAATAGAAATAACAGGAGGTTTTTTTGTTTAACAATCATCTTATTATATTACAACGGTATTAAACGTGAGAAAGAGGTTAATTCATATGATTTATAATAATATTCTTGAAGCTATCGGACATACGCCTATGATTCGGCTGGTCCATATGCCAGATCCTAATGGAGCCGAAGTATTAGTTAAATTTGAAGGATTAAACGTAGGGGGGTCCGTAAAAACCAGAACCGCTCAAAATATGATACTTGTAGCAGAGCGTCAAGGACTAATAAAACCAGATACCATCATTGTTGAACCTACCAGTGGAAACCAAGGGATAGGTCTGGCTTTAATCGGTGCCGTAAAGGGATATCGTACTATTATCATTATGCCTGATTCTGTAAGTGAGGAACGAAGAAAACTGGTAAAACATTATGGTGCTGAAGTTGTATTAATTCATGATGCAGGGGATATAGGAGCCTGTATAGAAGAATGTCTGAATACAGCTCTAAATATGCAGAAACAAAATCCAAATATTTTTGTACCTCAGCAATTTGAAAATCCAGCGAATCCCCTGGTTCATAGATATCAAACGGGAACTGAAATTTTAGAACAGGTGGAGGGACCAATTCATGGATTTTGTTCAGGTGTTGGTACTGGTGGAACAATATCTGGAATCGGGGAAGTATTAAAGGCACAGAATCCGGACATTGAAATTTGGGCAGTAGAACCAGAAAATGCAGCAATATTAGCGGGAGGTACCATTGGTACACATCTACAGATGGGTATTGGTGATGGAGTAATTCCTAAAAATCTAAATCAGAGTATATATAATTATCTTTATATGGTCTCAGATGTGGATGCAATTCAGACTTCTAAGGATTTAGCAAGAAGAGAAGGTATAATGTGTGGAATCTCCAGTGGTACGAATGTTGCGGCGGCTTTAACTCTAGCAAAAAAATTGGGTAAAGGGAAAACGGTGGTAACTATTTTGCCAGATACAGCTGAACGTTATTTCAGCACACCGTTGTTTGACGAATAAGAAAGAAAATATATGTAGATAATATAGGGATTAGGGAGTATACTCCTTAAGCCCTATTTTTATACTTTTTTTAGATACTATTTATAAAATATAAAAGGAGTGATGTTCTTGTCCCAGCATAAATTATCTAAAGATGCATATGGCGGCGTAGCAGGTAAAGACTACGTTCCTTATATTTCCAGTGGATCAAAATCTGGTGGAAATGTTGCAGTGCTAACAATTGGTATTGTATTGGCTGCGTTATTCGCAGCATCTACGGCTTATTCAGGCATGAAATCAGGACTTACCGTTGCAGCGGGTATACCTGGTTCCATAATAGGTTCTGCATTTATCGCCATATTTGCCAGACAAAAAGGTATCCTTGGTAAGAACCTAGTTCAAGGCATGTCAAGTGGTGGAGAATCTGTTGCCAGCGGAATGATTTTTGTTTTACCTGCAGTTCTTTTAATAGGCGCTCAAGTATCTTTTTTAGAAGGTTTTGCAGTTGGTGTAGGTGGAGTTCTATTTGGTATAGGAATTGCTACTCTTGTTTATAAATACTTAATTGTTGATGAACATGGTAAATTAATGTACCCTGAGTCAATGGCTATATCTGAAACACTTGTTGCTTCAGAAGGTGCCGGAGAATCATTAAAGTATATGGGAATTGGATTTGTAGTAAGTGGTATTATCACCGTTGTAACTGGTGCTTTTTTAAACGTAGCTAACAACGTAATAAGCTACGTAAATGAAACCTTCTACAAGTGGAAATTTGAAATTGAGGTGAATCCTTTATTATTAGGTATTGGATTCATAGTTGGTTTAGAAGTCTCTTTAACTATGTTTGCGGGTTCTCTATTAGCTAACTTCGGTATTATGCCTTTAATCGGTTATTTTTCATCTTTTGCGGAAGAAGGTCAAAATGTATGGAATAACCCGGATGTTGCTATAAATGCTATGCAAGTGAATCATATCGCTGGTAGTTATGTAAAATATATTGGTGCGGGTATGATGCTTTCTGGTGGTTTAATAGGTGCTATAAGGCTGATTCCTACTATAATTATCTCTATAAAAGAGACGATGCATGCTAATACCTCAAATGGTACTGGGAAATCATCTTCAAATCTAATGTTGATTCTAGGTGTAATAGTAGGTTTTATTGCAGCCTTCATTATATCTGGTGGTGATATATTAATGGCAATCATTGTTGCTATTTTATCATTTTTCTTATCATTGCTGTTTGTTATAGTCTCAGGTCGTTTAACGGGTACTATAGGGACTTCAAACCTCCCAGTATCTGGTATGACCATAGCTTCTTTAGTTATTGTGACATTAATATTCGTTATAATGGGATGGACAAATGCGGAAAACAACAAATCGTTACTTTTATTTGGTACCTTTATAGTAATTGCTATATCTATAGCTGGTGGTTATTGCCAGTCACAAAAAGTAACTTACATTGTTGGTGGTGAAAAAAGTGAAATGGACAAATACTTTGTTATATCTAGTATAGTTGGTGTTACAGTAGTTGTCGGCGTTATATTATTACTTTCTAAACAGCTTGCAATGACTGGGGATAATGTTCCATTTGCTTTACCTCAAGCTAACTTAATTTCAACATTAACTGCTGGTATCATGTCAGGGCAATTACCTTGGCATATGATAATTGTTGGAGCAGTTATGGGATTTGTTTTATTCTTATTGAACCTTCCTATTATGACAATTGCCATAGGATTTTATTTACCAATATCTACAACTTCTATCATATTAATAGGTGCATTAGTTCGTGTATTCATTGAAAAAAGTTCTAAATCTGAACAAGAAAAAGATGTGAAAGTTGGTAATGGTATCAGTTTATCTTCAGGGCTTGTTGCAGGTGGCTCTATCATAGGTCTTGTTGGTATCATTCTTCAAGTATTAGGAGTTATAAATGGAACTGGACCAAGTGGTTTTACTGCTTCTAATGGGATGGCATTTATACTGCTATTAATACTATTAATAGTTATTATACTGCCGCTACTAAATAGCAAGGTAAAAGATGCAAATAATACCCAAGAGGTTTAAAATAATATACAAAATCTCTGATAAATTAAAATATAAAATAAACCCTGATTTATTTCATGACCGATAATATAAATTGAAAACGGCAGCCTTATATTTATTATGGACTGTCGTTTTGTATACTTTTCGACTAATACTTACAATAATTGCCTTTACTGTTTTGTAGAAAATTGATATAATATAAGTTGGCTTATACTAGAAAAAAGGAAAAGTAATATGAATAATAGCAGAAAAACAAAAAGATTTGAATTTATATTAGTTAGTTTAATTTTTACAGTAATTTTTTTAACCGGATGTAATCAATCTGATGCAAGCAAGATTAATCAGTTAATTAAAGTCGATGATGATCATTATAAAATAGAAATTGCAGAAGATGACAGTTTAGTTATAAGGCTTCCAGAAGGCAGACCAAGAGTACCGCAGTTACAGTGTGAAGGTGCCAATATAGTTCAAGCAGTATTTTCTGATGGATATAAAGATGCAATTGCAAAGATAAATACAGAGGATCAATATTATGTAGTAAGATTTACAAAAGATTCTTCTTTGGGTTTTGAACTGCAGTATGATGACAGATATAAATTTACACCTAAAACTATAGTAGCTACTAAATTCTATAGCAATAATCCTAAAGTTGCAAAAGTGGATAACCTTGGAAATGTCAAAATTGTAGGAGTAAGTGATGATGGAGCCGTCATTACTGCAACAGATGGAAAAAATAAAGAAGAATTAGTGATAACCAGAACTGTAAGAGCACCTCTCAGCATATATCTTATAACAGGACAAAGTAATGCCTCGTATTATTATGCAGAACCAGAATTGGCTACAGTAACAAAGCCGGGAACTGCATATCATTATAGTGAACTGGCTGGAGGGGTGGAAATCTGCCCTATGAATAATGAAGATGGAACTATGAAACGCGGCAACTTGGAAGCTTCTCTAAGCAAAACTCTTTATGATTTAACTGGAGAAAAAGTTTTAATGGTAAATGCGGGAGTCAGCGGAAGGAAAATGGAGACTTTCGTTCCGCTAGGTGGAGAATCTTACCAATACATTAGTAAAGTATGGCAGATTATACAAAGATATATAAATGATGAAGAATTTCTAAGTCATTATGAACCACGTTTAAGAAGCTACATTTGGGCTCAGGGAGAGTCAGATAATGATACGGACATTGGAGTATATAAGAGTGATTATATGAAGCTCCATCAAATATTAACAGGGTCTGATTATGGATTCAATTATGGATTTATTATAAAGGTCAGATCTATTTATCCAAATTCTGCTGAAGCACAGGAAGAACTTGCAAATGAAAATCAAGATATCGCTATAGCGACACGTTCCTCAGATCACTTCACAGTCGAAAATGGTAAAATGCGGTTTGATGATTTGCATTACTCACAGATTGGGGACAATTTGTTAGGTGATGAAACAGCCCAAACAATTGCTAAGGCATATTTAGAAGGAATGGATTCTGTAACAGGAAACTATTAATTATTAAAAATAATTAAAATAAATTATTTTTTCTTATGAAAAGTGCATAATATGAACATGAATAAAAATTATGATAAAAAACAAAGAGCTACTTTAATTGTGGTTATAGTAACCTCTTTTATAACAACTTTTACGGGAAGTGCGTTAAATCTATCCGTTCCTGCTATTGGCTCTGACTTTAGTGTTAGTGCCAGTTTAGTAGGATGGATTGTTACTTCGTATATGCTGGCATCAGCTGCTTTTTCCGTGCCATCTGGAAGAGTTGCAGATATTACTTCTAGAAAGAAAGTACTAATAACTGGTATTTTTATATTTGCATTATGCTCACTTGCAGCTGCCTTTGCATGGAATATTAAAATAATTTTAGCATTAAGGGCACTTCAAGGTTTTGGTGCAGCTATGATTTTTAGTACAAACATAGCGGTACTTATTAGTGCATTTCCAGAAGATGCAAGAGGCAGAGTACTGGGATATTCAACAGCATCAACCTATATTGGGCTTTCTGCAGGTCCTGTTATAGGAGGTTTGTTTAATTACTATTTTGGGTGGCGGTCAATTTTTATATTAACTTTTGTGGTAAGTGCCGTTGTATTTATTATTGCGGTAACAAATCTTCCACAGGATGAAAAGAAAATAGATAAAATTGATAATGATTTATTAGGTAACGTATTTTATATTGGAATGATTATTTGTATTTTATATGGATTGTCTGCATTTTCTACAAATAATCTGGCAAAAATTTTATTACCAATTGGCATTTTGTCCGCTATCATGTTTGGAAAACATGAATTAAAAACAAATAATCCGATTGTGGAATTAAAACTATTTGCAAACAATTTATCTTATACATTTTCAAATATAGCTGCATTGCTAAATTATGGAGCAACATTTGCTATTAGTTATTTGTTATCTATATATTTACAAGTAGTTATGGGGTATAGTTCCCAGACAGCTGGTATTATTTTAGTGGCTCAGCCAGTAATAATGGCTTTATTGTCGCCTTATGCAGGTAAGTTGTCTGATAGAATATCACCATTTAAATTGGCCTCTTTTGGAATGGGGCTATGTACTATATGTTTACTATTTTTCTCTTTTTTATCGAAAAATTTTCCGTTATGGAGTATTATTGCAGCTCTGATTGTAGCTGGTGTTGGATTTGCTTTTTTTTCATCACCCAATACAAATGCAGTTATGGCATGTGTAGAAAAAAAAGATTATGGGGTAGCATCGTCTATATTGGCGACGATGAGAACAATAGGCCATACTTCCAGTATGGCAATTGTAACTGTAGTAGTAGGTATGTATATGGGAACTACGGCCCTGTCAGAGGCGGAGCCACAAGTGTTAATAAAGACAATGCATATGTCTTTTATTATATTTACAGGAATCTGTGTTATAGGAACAATTATATCTTTAAAGAGGAAGTAGTAAAATACATTGTATTTTGGAGAGTAACATGATGTTTAATAAAAAGAGCAAGGATGCGATAGAGGATGAAACCTCTCAAAAAAAAGGAAAAGTAAAGAAAGCTAAAAAACCAAAACCAACCCCCCATGAAAAAGCTATTAAGAATAAGCAAAAGGTGGAGAGGGCAGCCTCAGCAAAGGTAAGAAGGGCAGATGCAAAAGTTAAAAAGGCTGAGCAGGATATAAAAAATAAAGAAAAGGCTGCTGCAAAAAAAATAAAAGACCGAGAGAAAAAAGTTGAAAACAAAATAAAGGCCGAAGAAAAGAAAATTGAAAAAGAAGAAAAGAAAAAAGAGCAAAGGGTAGTTAATAAATTAAAAAAGAAAGACGATAAAATAAAGGAAAAGGCTGAAAGAATGCAGAGAAAGGCCGAACTTGCGGCTCGTTCACCTTTGCAGAAAAAAGTTGACAGGCGTTTAAAGATGAAAAAGTTTCTATCTAGCGTGCTGATTTTACTCATTTTAACAGGACTTGTATTTGCAGGGATTAAGTTCGGTCCGAAACTGATTGAAAAGTTTAATCTTCCAGAAATCAATTTTTCACAGATTACAGATAACATAAAATCAAAAATTCCTTTCTTAAATAAAGAAGATTCTGATAAGGAAGATACTGCTAAAGATGAACAAACTTCTAAAGAAGATACTAAAACTGAGGCAGCAAGTGCAGAAACTACAACAGCGGAAGCGATAACAGATAATAAAACTTTATACATAAGTGGTACTTCTGTATTAAAAGATTTCTATACAGAAGCTTTAGGAGAGTTTTTGGGATTAAGTAAAAAAGAATTAAAAGAGCATTCTGGTGTTGCGTCCACAAACGATGCTTATACTAACCTGATAAATGGGGATCAACAAGTGATTTTTTCCACATTTCCAACAGAAAAGGAAACTAAAATGGCTGAACTGGCAGGAGTTGATTTACAACCAATCCCAATTTTGAATGGAGGGTTTGTATTTTTTGTTAATAAAGATAATCCTGTTAAAAATTTAACTACGACGCAGTTATATAACATCTATTCAGGTACTATAACCAATTGGAAAGACCTGGGGGGTAAAAATGAATCAATTGTAGCATATCAACGTACTGACAATTCAGGAAGTCAATTAGGTATGCACAAATATGTTATTAATAAAAATGAGATAATGAAAGCATCGGACGAAATGAAAGTGTCAGATACTAAGGATATAATAAAAGATATTGCATCCAATACGGGTTCAATTGGCTATTCCTATTATTATTACTTAGCTAAAAATAAAAATAGTGATGATGTTAAAATAATTGCTGTTAATGGAATCCAGCCAGATAAAAAAACTATTGCAAGTGCAGAATATCCATTGACAACATATACATATGCTATTGTTACAACAGAGGAAAATACTAAAAGTTTAACGGATGTGATAAGTTCTGTTGATGACAAAGTTGATGCTATGAGAACTTCTGAGTCTGTTGAAACGGAGGATTCTACAAATGATAGTAAAACTACTGATGCAGCTGTCAAAGCAGAACCCCAGCCACTGAAATTGAAATTCATTAAATGGATATTAAGTGATGAGGGACAGAAAATGGCAGAACAAAAGGGCTTTATAAGACACGATAATAACAAATAAAGGGGTGACCATATTGTATTCAGTTTATTTTATTTTAAGCCATATACCCTATTTCTTATCAGTATTATTTATTGTCAATATGGTCATTGCATGTACAATTATTTTTCTAGAAAGAAAGAATCCCTCTGCAACATTGGCATGGATTATGATATTATTTTTGCTTCCTGTCGTGGGAATTTTATTTTATTTCCTATTTTCCCAGAATCTTTCTAGAAAGAAGATTTTTAAATTGACACGGTTTGAAGAAGAAGTTATCAACACGTCTCTTCAAACTCAGATTACAGAAATGAAAAATGGGGAATATGTTTTTACTACTGAAGCAGCCAAACGTTGGAAAGACATGATTAGGCTTAATCAGGTATATGGACAGGCTTTCTATACAGAAGATAACAAAGCAACAATTATTACAGATGGGAATCACATGTTGGAAAAGTTGTTAGAGGACATAGAAAATGCACAGAATACTATTAATATCCAATATTTTATTATAAAGAATGATCATATTGGAAGAAAATTAATTGAAGCATTGACCGATAAAGCTAAGCATGGTGTTGAAGTCAGATTACTTATTGATGCAATGGGCGGCAGACAGTTTTCCAAAAGAACGGCATGCATACGAGCCCTTATGGAGGCAGGTGGGCGTGTGGCTTTCTTCTTTCCACCTAAATTTAAACTCATAAATATGAAATTAAATTATCGAAACCATAGAAAGATTGTGGTTATTGATGGTGAAATTGGCTATATTGGAGGATTTAATATAGGTAAAGAATATCTAGGAATGAAGAAAAAGTTTGGTTATTGGAGGGACACACATCTTAGAATTTTAGGAGGATGTGTTCAAGATATTAATGCCAGATTTTTAATGGATTGGAGATTTGCGTCAAAAGAAGAACTAATTCTCTCTGAAGCATATTATAGTGAGATAATAAAGGAAGGCAGTACCGGTGTACAGATTGTTTCTTGCGGACCTGATGAAGGAAAATCACAGATAAAGCGTGGTTACATGAAGATGATTACTTCTGCAAGAAAAAACATTTATATTCAGACACCATATTTTGTTCCAGATAATAGTGTATTAGAATCCTTAAAAATGGCTGCACAATCAGGTGTTGATGTAAAAATCATGATTCCAAGTATGCCTGATCATATGTTTGTATATTGGGCAACCTATGCTTATGCAGGAGAACTAATTAATTCAGGAGCAAGCGTTTTTATATATGATAGGGGTTTCCTTCATGCCAAAACTATGGTTGTAGATGGAGAAGTGGCATCCATAGGGACTGCCAATTTTGACGTTAGAAGTTTTAAATTGAATTTTGAGGCAAATGCTTTCTTATTTGATGAAGGCGAAGCGTATAAAATGGAAGCTATATTTGAAAATGATATGGCTGACTGCCATGAACTTACTAAATCAATTTATAGAAGCAGGGGTTTGGTAATAAAGTTTAAGGAATCAATTGCAAGACTTTTAACTGACATACTGTAAGATTGAAAATAAAATGATACCCGGCAGCATGAAGCCTGCCGGGTATTTAAGTATGATATGTTTATTTAGGAATACAGAGTTTCATTCCTACTCTTAAGTTATATGGATCAATGTCAGGGTTTGCTTCCATAATAGCGTTTAGCGAGACCCTGTGCATTTTGGCAATCATGTATAAGGTATCACCTTTTTCTACTGTATATAAAGTACCTTGGCATGCCGGTTCGGTAGGTTCCATAGTTTCTAATTCACCAGGAATACAGATTTTCATCCCGATTCTTAAATTATACGGATTTCTAATTTTATTTGCCATCATTAGATCACAAACAGATACGTTATAATTTTTACAAATAGAATAAAGTGTGTCACCTGGTTTGATTGTATAAACTGCCACACAATAACATTTCCTTTTCATATTACTTCAATTCACCCCTTGCGTAATTTCATATACTATATACTATTTGCGTAAACTGTATTTTGTGATAAAATGTTGAAGTATAATTTAAAATTGAACAAATACTTCGAAAGGAATGATAATATTTTGAAAAGATTTTTTAATCCAACTTTTTTAGTTTTAATTCTTATAATGGCGGGTATGTCATTTATGAATGGACGTATGTCAAATCCTATAGACTGGTTTATGGGGGTTCTACTTTCTTTACCAGGCATTATAATAGGTTTGTCTTTCCACGAATTTGGTCACGCAGTAGCTGCGTACAAGTTAGGTGATATGACACCAAAATACCAAGGACGTGTGACTTTAAATCCAGCTGCACATATTGATCCATTTGGATTCTTGTGTCTGATGATTGCAGGATTTGGATGGGGTGTACCGGTTCAGATTGATATGAGAAACTTTAAAAATCCAAGAAGAGATGGGTTGATTGTGTCTATTGCAGGGGTAGTGATGAACCTTATAATTGCAATAGCAGCTGCTGGAATTTTAAAATTATTTTTCCAATTTGCAACTACATTTATTTTTTATTCTTATATGGGCGGTGTAGTTAAGATAATATTAGTACATATTATTTTAATAAATCTGGTACTTATGATTTTTAACTTATTGCCTATCCCGCCGCTTGATGGGTTTGGCATTGTAACAGAACTGTTTAATCTCAGAAGCACAGAATTATATTATAAAATATATGATAAAGGTTTTTTAATTTTGATGATTTTAATTATTCTAGATGTAACAGATAAGATAATTTCGCCGTTAGTAAATTTGTGTTTTGATAACATAGTTGGTATGTTCGGCTTAACGATTAGTATGTTATTTTAAACGTGCAAACATCCTCCTTTAACTTGAGCGTTAGGGGGGTTTTTTTTTATCACAAAAAATTTTAATCAAAAACCTTTAAATTTCAGTGCATATCATGGGATTGTTAGCACTCTATGCAGGTGAGTGCTAAAAAGGTATTTACTTTTTGAATCTGCAGGTATAAGATAGCAGTATAAGGAAAAAACATTTAAGGGAGGGATAAATAATGAACTTTGATAAATATACTCAAAATGCACAAAGTGCGATTATGGATTGTCAGAATATAGCCATTCAAGAGGGACATCAGCAGCTGGATGGGGAACATTTACATCTGGCTTTGATGCAGCAGCAAGAAGGTCTTATTCCCAAACTGATTAATTATATGGGAATAAATACTGAGAATGTAGTAAGGGATTTGAGGGATGAACTAAACAAATTACCTAAAGTGGCAGGAGGTAATGACGATATATATTCAACAAAACGACTTAGTAAAATTTTAATGGAGGCTGAAAAGGCTGCTTCTAATTTTAAAGATGAGTATGTAAGTGTTGAACACATCTATTTATCATTACTGGAAGAAAAACAAACCCCATCTGCAAAAATATTTAAAAAATATGACATTACAAAGGAAAAATTTTTGCAGAATTTAACCAAGGTAAGAGGAAATCAAAGGGTTACAAGCCAGAATCCTGAAGAAAACTATGAAGCTCTAAGTAAATATGGCAGAGACTTGGTTGAAATGGCAAGAGAGGGAAAGCTTGACCCGGTTATAGGGAGAGATGCGGAAATACGTCATGCTATACAGATATTATCAAGAAGGACTAAAAACAATCCAGTTTTAATTGGTGAACCTGGTGTTGGTAAGACTGCTGTTGTTGAGGGTCTGGCACAAAGAATTTTAAATGGTGATATACCAGAAGGTCTTAAAGATAAAACTATTTTTGCCTTGGATATGGGAGCTCTGATTGCAGGAGCAAAATTCAGAGGTGAATTTGAGGAAAGGTTAAAGGCCGTACTGAATGAGGTTGAAAAATCTGAAGGCCGTATCCTCTTATTTATAGATGAAATTCATAACATTGTAGGTGCAGGCAGAACGGAAGGCTCTATGGATGCTGGTAATCTGTTAAAACCGAAACTTGCCAGAGGAGAATTACATTGTATAGGGGCTACGACTTTAGACGAGTATAGAAAATATATTGAAAAGGATGCAGCCCTTGAAAGACGATTCCAGAAGGTGCTAGTAGATCAGCCTACAGTGGAGGACACGATTTCTATTTTGAGAGGTTTAAAGGAACGCTTTGAGATTCATCATGGTGTGAGAATTACAGATGGAGCTTTAATTGCCTGCGCTACACTTTCTGACCGTTATATTAGTGACAGATTTTTACCAGATAAAGCGATTGACCTTATGGATGAGGCTGCTTCTAAAATAAGAACTGAAATTGATAGCTTACCTACTGAACTAGATGAGATTTCTAGAAAGATTATGCAGTTGGAAATTGAAAAACAAGCTCTTTCAAAGGAAAAGGATAAGGCATCACAACAGAGGTTAGAAAACTTAGAAAAAGAACTTTCTGAGCTAAAAGATGAAAATGCTTCTATGAGAGCACAGTGGGAAACGGAAAAGAAATCTATTACCGATTTAAAGGCTGTAAAGCAGCAGGTTGAAGATGTAAAACATCAGATAGAAGATGCGGAAAGAAAGTACGATTTAGAGCTTTTAGCAAAATTAAAATATGGTACACTTCCTGAACTTGAGAGAAAACTTCAGGAGGCTGAAAGTGTTCAAAAAGAGAAAGCGGAAAGAAAGCTTTTAAAAGAAGAAGTTACAGAAGAAGAAATTGCAGAAGTAGTAGCTGGATGGACCGGGATTCCCGTGAGCCGTCTAGTGGAATCTGAAAGGGAGAAGCTTTTGAAACTGCCTGAAATTCTTCATAAAAGGGTAATTGGTCAAGAGGAAGCGGTTACCGTGGTGTCAGAGGCTGTTTTACGCGCCAGAGCAGGGTTTAAAGCGGCTAATAGGCCTATAGGCTCATTTATCTTTTTAGGGCCTACAGGAGTAGGTAAAACGGAACTTGCAAAATCTCTTTCTGAATCACTATTTGATACTGAAAAAAATATGATTCGTATAGATATGTCAGAGTATATGGAGAAGCATTCCGTTTCAAGACTAATAGGAGCTCCTCCGGGATATGTAGGCTATGATGAAGGTGGTCAACTGACTGAGGCAGTCAGAAGAAGACCATATAGTGTGATTTTGTTTGATGAAATAGAAAAAGCCCATCCGGATGTATTTAATATTTTACTGCAACTCCTGGATGATGGCCGTTTAACCGATAATCAGGGAAGGACTGTAGATTTTAAAAATACTATAGTTATCATGACTTCCAACATTGGCAGTCCATATTTAATTGACAATATTAATCAAGATGGAACCATAGACCAGAAAGTAAAGGAACAAGTCTCAGATGAAATGAAGAAATATTTTAAACCTGAGTTCTTAAACAGGATTGATGATATCGTTGTATTTTCTCCACTTACAGAAAATCAAATTACTAAAATCATTGATATTTCAATGATTTCACTGAAGGAAAGACTAGGGGAGAAGAATATAGCTATTGAACTTACGGATTCAGCTAAAAAATTAATTGCAAATGAGAGTTATACACCTGCTTACGGTGCAAGACCGGTTAAGAGATACTTACAAAAGTATGTGGAAACGGAAATTGCAGCTATGATTATAAAAGGTCAAATAATGGATGGAAGTAAGATTTTACTTGATTCAGATGGTATAAAACTACAATTTAAAGTTTAGGAATAAAATTACTTAACAAGCTTTGGGACTATTTAAATGTAAGTATTAATTGTTACATTAATGGCACCAAAGCTTTTGTTATTTATGATGATTGTATAAATCATCGATAAGATATTAAAAAATAGAAAGTTTCAAATAAAAAATAAACAACTATTGTTGTAAAAATATAATAAACGTAGTATAATTCCACAAAAGATTTAAGGATGGGCACAATTTTGAGGAAAAAAACAATGAGGATTGCATTATCCTGTTGCTGCTGCTTGATGATTGGATTAAATTCCTGTATGGTGTTTGCAGCAAATGAGAGTAATCCCAATTTAGAATACATAAGGATGAGCAAGGAACTATCTGATCAGATTGACAAATTGCTGGAGCAGGGGAACTTTTTAGAAGATAATACTCTTACAGTTGAAGTGAATTCAAAGGTGGCTCCAGGTAAAAAACAAGCAGCCGATACAGAATCAAATAGTGTAGCAACAGATGAATTTGCCACCAATGCAAATAATTCTAATATCAACCTGTTTTTAACCCAATGCAGCGATTACTTTATTACAGGAACAACCGGGCAGTTAAAAGGATATAAAACATCGGGCATTGTTTTTCTGAGTGAGCTTACAGAGAATGTTACAGTTCTGGAATCTGCTGACGTGATAAAAGCCCGTGAAAAGGCTGAAGAAATAGCTGAGGAAATCAAAAGCCAGACTACCTCAAAAGACGAAATGGTTCGGATTGTAAACAAATATATAACAGAAAACACAGTATATATTAAAAATTATAATACGGAGACTCAAAAGTGGCTATGGTCTTCCACAGGGCCCATTCTGCATGGAGAAGCAGTATGCATGGGGTATGCATATGCGTTCAAGAGTATTTTAAATGAACTGGGCATTCCCACAGAAACCATTATAGGGGAGTCTAAGAATGGTGTTAACCACGCTTGGAGCAGGTGTAGGATAGAAGGAAAATGGTATTATAACGATGTTACTTTTGATGATCCCGTTGGAGGCAAACCTACTGAAGAATATCTACTATTAAGTAAAAGTGCATTTTACAAAAAAACCGGGCACAAGGCAACTTATGACCCAAATGAAAAAATAGCAGATAATGTTTATAATACAGTTTATAGAAATGATCAGGAGTATGAGGCTAACGTGTTAAAAGATAAAGGGTTATTTATGGGAGATGAAAGGGGATTCCGGCTTGAAGATGGATTGACCAGAGCAGAGATGGCAGCCTTACTAACAAGAGTGGTAGGCAATTCTGCAGAACTTGAATCAAAGGATGAGTTTTATTCTCAAAAGTGTGTATTTACAGATGTTCCGACTTGGGCTAAGAAATACGTAGGTTACTGTTATGAAAAAGGACTTGTGAAGGGAATTGGCAAGGGGTTATTTGGTTCAAATAATAAGGCCAGCAAGCTGGACTTTTGTACAGTGATGCTCCGAGCAACAGGTGTTACTGAGGGGTATGAATACAAAACTTCAGATGTAAAAGCGGTGGATTTAGGTTACATCAATGAGGGAAGAACCGCATTTGCAGATTTAAACAGGGCTGATGTAGTACATGTAATATACAATGTAGATTCATTAGGCAAGATATAAGGCTAAAAAAGTTAAGAAAGATGATGATAGAATAAAAGCTTGTTGACAAGATATTTGGAATATGCTATAAATTTTACATAAGCTGTTTTTGCGACTGACGGAATTTGGTGGGCTAAACCACCAGGAAACAAAAACAGATCAAATGCCGACCGTCTGGGCAGTACTGCAATATGTGGTGCTGCCTTTTTATTTTTTGGCAGCCCGTAGCAGTATAAGCATAATATTGAAAAGGAGTTGGCAAAATGAAAGAATGGACAAGTTTTAAAAAAGGCAATTGGAATGAAAAGATTGATGTAAGGGATTTTATTCAAAAAAATTATACACCGTATGAGGGTAATGATGATTTTTTAGAAGATCCTACACCACGTACTTTACGAGTGAGGGAGCGGTTTGAAGAACTCTTACGCATTGAACAACAAAATAAAGGTATATATGCCATTGATACCGAAACTGTAATTACCTCCACATCTTTTAAGGCAGGATATATATGTGAAGAAGATGAGCTTATAGTGGGACTACAAACAGATGAACCATTGAAGCGTGCCTGCAATCCATTTGGAGGAATGCGTATGGTGCATAATTCCTGCGAAGAGTATGGTTATCAAGTATCTGAAGAGATAGAAAAGCAATTCTGTCAGCATAAAACACACAATGAAGGGGTTTTTGATGCCTATACAGAAGATATTCTTGCAGCAAGAAAGGCAGGTATCATTACGGGTCTTCCAGATGCATATGGTCGTGGACGTATCATTGGTGATTATAGAAGAGTTGCTTTATACGGCATAGATTATTTAATACAAACCAAAAAGTCAGATAAATCTAAACTGGGGCAAAATAGTATGACAGCAGAAAATATACGTATTTCGGAGGAACTGGCGGATCAGATAAAAGCCTTAGAGGACATGAAAACCATGGCATTACAATATGGTTATGATATTTCTGGTCCAGCTATGACTGCAAGGGAGGCTGTACAGTGGTTGTACTTTGGTTACCTTGCTGCAATTAAAGAGCAAAATGGAGCGGCTATGAGTCTTGGCCGAGTTTCAACCTTCCTTGATATTTATCTTGAAAGAGATTTAGCTGAAGGGATTCTTTCAGAGGAAACTGTACAGGAAATTATAGATGATTTTGTTATGAAATTAAGGATGGCAAGACATTTACGAACCCCAGAGTACAATGAACTGTTTGGTGGAGATCCGATGTGGATAACGGAGGTTATAGGAGGAATTGGAGAAGATGGCAGACATATGGTAACAAAGACCAGTTATCGTATGCTACATACGTTATATAATCTCAGACCGAGCGCAGAGCCTAATTTAACCATTTTATGGGCTCAAAATCTTCCACAAAACTGGAAGAATTATATTGCCAGGGTATCTATAGAAACAGATGCGCTGCAATATGAAAATGATGACATAATGAGACCGATTTATGGTGATGACTATGCTATCGCCTGTTGTGTATCAGCTATGCGTGTAGGTAAAGATATGCAGTTCTTTGGGGCAAGAGCAAACTTGGCTAAATTGATGCTGTATGCAATAAATGGCGGTATAGATGAAATTAAAAAAATACAAGTTGCACCAAAGATGCCAGTATGGGAAGAGGAATATCTGGAGTATGATAAGTTAATGGAACGAATGGATTTTTATCGACCATGGCTTGCAAAAACCTATGTGGATGCATTGAATATTATTCATGCTATGCATGATAAATATGCATATGAAAAAAGTCAGATGGCATTGCATGATACGGATGTTCGCCGTCTAATGGCATTTGGTGTGGCAGGTATGAGCTGCCTGGCTGACTCGCTTTCAGCTGTAAAACATGCTAAGGTTAAATGTGTACGAGATGCTGAGAGTGGACTAGTAACAGATTTCATAGTGGAGGGTGGCTTTCCTATGTTTGGCAATGATGATGACAGAGTTGATGACATTGCCAGTGAACAGGTAGAAAAATTTTATAAATCATTATGCGAATATCCTTTATACAGGGAGGCGAAACATACTTTATCAATTTTAACAATTACCTCTAACGTGATGTATGGCAAGAAAACTGGAAATACACCTGATGGAAGGCGTGCAGGGGAACCGCTTGCTCCAGGAGCAAATCCAATGAGCGGCCGTGAAAAGAGTGGTGCGATAGCTAGTTTAAACTCCGTTGCAAAATTATCTTATGACATATGCCGTGATGGAATTTCAAACACTTTCACTATAGTGCCAGATGCACTTGGAAAAGGGGAGACGGAACGAATCAGTAAACTGCTTGCCCTTATGACAGGTTATTTCTCACAAGGTGCCCATCATTTAAATGTAAACGTGCTCAATAGAGAGGTTCTTATGGAGGCTTACGAGCATCCTGAGAAATATCCGAATCTTACTATTCGTGTTTCAGGTTATGCGGTGAATTTCTATAAGTTATCCCGTGAACAACAAAGAGAAGTTATTGCTAGAACATTCCATACTGTAGCATAAAATAGTAAATTAAAATCCCATCTGCAGAAAAATGCGGATGGGATTTTTCGTTTTTGGATAATATTGTATTAGAAATATCTTGAAATATAAAAAATACGGCAGTATAATATTAATGCAAATGCAAATCGTTTGCAAATAGTTGTACATATAAGTAAGAAACTACGGTTACATAGTCAGAATAATTGGAGTTTAAATAAAGGGAGATTATAATGAAAGTAAGAAAAAGTATATGGACTGGAACTTGTTTAATGCTTGTCCTTAGTTTATTTTTATTATCGGGCTGTGCTAATGATGACAAACAAAATGATAGTAAAGAAGGAAAAAGCAATTCAAAACCAATTATTGCGGTAACGATTGTTCCTGAAAAAACTTTTGTAGAAGCAGTTTGTGGAGATTTAGCGGAGGTTATAACGATGGTCCCTCCAGGAAGCAGTCCCGAAAATTATGAACCTACGCCCCAGGAAATCGAAAAATTTTCCAAGGCAAGTGTCTATTTTACTATTGGCGTTCCAACGGAAGAAGCAAATATATTACCTAATGCTGGAGATGTAAAAATCATAGCACTTCAGGATAAAGTAGGTAAAGTTTATCCTGACAGAACTTTTGAATCAGGTGAACGAGATCCACATATCTGGCTTTCTCCTAAAAGAGCTAAGGTGATGGTGACAGAAATTGCGGAAGAAATGGGAAATCTTGATAAGCCTAATAAAGAGACTTATGAACAGAATGCAGACAGATATATAGAACAACTAGATAAATTAGATAAAGATATAGCGGCTTCACTGGAAGGCGTGAAGAATCGAAAGTTCATCGTATATCACCCTGCTTTTGGCTATATTGCGGAGGATTATAACTTGCAGATGTATGCTTTAGAGGAAGAAGGTAAAGAATCCACCATACAGCATTTGAAAAAAATGATTGATCTTGCAAACAAAGAGAATATTAAAGTAATTTTTTATCAGGAAGAGATTGACAGCAGCCAATCAGAGGCTTTCGCTGAAGAAATAGAGGGGGAAACTATGCAGCTGGAACCTCTAGCTGCAGATTATATTGATAATCTAAAGAAAATGGCACAAACAATGGCGGAGGTAATGCAGTGAATCAAGTGTCTGTTAAAATAGAAAATTTGTCTGTATATTATGGAAAAACACCTGCAATTGCAGGTGTTTGCCTTGATATTGAAGAAGGAGAGTATTTAGGAATAATAGGACCTAATGGCGGAGGTAAGACCACATTGCTAAAGTCAATATTAGGCCTTATACCTATAAATAGTGGTAAAATTGAAATTTATGATAAAAAAATTAGTAAGAATAGGAAAGTAATGGGATATGTTCCTCAAATTGCTATAATGGATAAGCGGTTCCCCATTTCTGTACTTGAGGTTGTATTAACAGGAAGACTGAGACAAGGGCTTTCTCCCTTTTTTAAATTCAAGACGGAAGATAAAGAAAAGGCTTACGAAGCATTGAATAAAGTTGGCATACAACATCTTGCAGACAGGCAGATATCTGAACTTTCTGGGGGAGAGTTTCAAAGAATGCTTATTGCCAGAGCTTTAACAGTAGAACCTAAGATCTTGCTTCTGGATGAACCTACAGCTAGCGTAGATGCAGGTTCAAGAGATCAAATATACAATATTCTTGGTGAACTAAATAAAGAAATGACCATTATACTAGTAACACATGATTTGCTGGCGGTATCTTCACAGGTTAGTAAACTAGCCTGCCTTAATGAAAAATTAGTCTATCATGGAGGACCTGAGCTCACAGAAAAAATAGTTACAAATCTTTATGGGTGTCCGGTTGATTTTATAGATCATGTGGTACCTCATAGGGATTTGAAACATCATGAGGAGGTAAACCATATTGATAAATGCAATAGTTGAATATGAATTTTTACAAAACGCTATATTTGCAGGTTTTCTTGCAAGTATAGTCTGCGGAATCATCGGTGTTATCATTGTAGAAAAAAAGTTAGTTATGATGAGTGGAGGAATCGCCCATACTTCTTATGGAGGAGTGGGACTTGGCTATCTTTTAGGCTTTGAACCAATATTGGGAGCTTTTCTTTTTTCTGTAGGAGCTGCATTAGGTATCGGTTTTATTAAAAGGAAGGGCGGCGCACGGTCAGATGTGGTCATTGCTCTATTTTGGTCCCTTGGTATGGCCTTAGGAATCCTTTTTATATCATTAATGAAGGGATATCCACCTGATTTAACATCATACCTTTTTGGTAATATTTTGTCTGTAACTAGATCAGATATTTATTTAATGCTTGTACTTACTATTGTAGTAGTAAGCATCATTATTGTTTTATTTAATGATTGGAAGGCATACCTTTTTGATGAAGAATTTGCTTCTATTATTGGGATAAGAACTGCACTGTTAGAATATTTACTTTTAATACTTGTAGCTATGACAGTGGTTGTGCTCATACGTGTAGTAGGTATTATTCTAGTATTATCCCTGTTAACCGCTCCTGCAGCAGTATCAGAAAATTTTTCTGATAAATTAAAAAACAGGATGATTTATGCTACTATTTTTGGTATTGTTTTTTGCTTTGCAGGTTTATGGATTTCTTATATTACTAATATGGCATCTGGTGCTTCAATAGTGATTTTATCTGTTTTGTGCTATCTTTTATGCTATGGAATACGCTATGTAAATAATAAGATAAAAACCAAAAGGTTGGAAAGCAGATAGAAAAACTTGAAGATGGAGAAAAGAGAAATGAAAAAGAATGTGAAGTGTGAGAATATATTGAAAGAAAGCGGTTTAAAAAATACAAAACATAGAACCACGATTTTAGAGCTTTTAGAGGAAGTTAAACAACCTGTTACTGCAGAGCAGATTTATTGTCAGCTGAAAGAAAAAAATATTTCCATTAATCTATCTACAGTTTATAGGACATTAGAAACCTTAAGTGTTAAAGACCTGGTTTTGAAGCATAGCGTTACAAACGAGAGCAGAGCGCTATTTGAATATAATAACAAAACCCATAAGCACTATCTAGTCTGTATGGGATGCAAAAAAATATTGTCCATTGAAAATTGCCCTCTGCATGAATATGAAAAATTACTTGAACAGAAGACCGATTTTATTATAACAGGACATAAATTGGATATGTATGGATATTGCCCTGAATGCCAGAGAAAAGGGATAATGAGGGAAGAAATTAATAACTGAAATTAGAGAAATTAAACATTATTATAATCAAGGTGTACCTTCACGTAAAGGAATTGATTGCTAAAACAATAAAATTCAATACTCAATCTGGTTTATGCGTGTGATAAAGTCACAGATAATAAAAGATAAATTGATATACTTACTAAGTAAGGAATGACAAATTATTTATAAACTGGAGGAGTTAATTTTGAAAAAGATTTTGGAATGGTGGAAAAAATATTCGTTTATTATATTGCTTGGTTTTATATTTTTAAGTTTATTTGATTTAAGATTTGCTATAGTAGCAATTAGCTGTATGGCTGCACCAATTATTGTTGCTCTTTTTAAAGGCAGATATTGGTGTGGCAACATATGTCCAAGGGGAAATTTTTATGATACCGTAGTTTCTAAGTTTAGTAAGAAGAGAAAAGTGCCCAAAATACTTAAATCTTATTTTTTTAGATTCGTGATATTAATCTTAATGATGACTATGTTTACACTGGGTATTATGCAGAATTGGGGCGATCTTTATGGAATCGGTTTTATTTTCTATAGAATGATCGTTATAACAACTATAATAGGTATAATACTTTCCTTATTTTATAATCATAGAACCTGGTGTCATTTCTGCCCAATGGGGACTCTGGCATCAGTAATATCTAAAATTAGGAAAAATAAAAATGTATTGAATGTATCTTCTCATTGTGTTTCATGTAAAATTTGTGAAAAGCAGTGTTCGTTGGGAATAATTCCATATGAATATAAAGGAGATATTTTAAGCCATCCAGATTGTATTCAATGTGGAAAATGTATAGCCATGTGTCCTAAAAATTCAATAGGGTATAAGATTTTAGAAGGATAGTTTTTAAGCCACTCAAGTGAGTGGCTTTTGTTTTAATATTTATGAAATTAATTGCTCGGCTTTTCGTTTGTTGTAATTTGCAATTTGTGCTGTAGTAATTGCCAGCATTTTAGGAGGTTCTAATACAGGTTTACAAATGTGATATCCTTGTAAGTAATCTACCCCTATATCTATTAACGCAAACATGTCCTCAAGTTTTTCAATACCTTCAGCTATAACATATATATTCCGCTGGTGAGCAAAAGATATAATACTTTCCACTAGTTTGTGCCTATTATTGTCTCTAAGCAGGTTTTGTGTTATAGATATATCTATCTTTAAATATTTTGGAGAAATAGCATTAAAAGAATCCTCATCATAAGAATTTGTACCGTAATCATCAACAGCAATTTCACCACCCCAGTTGCGAATAAAATCTAGCTTAGCTTTTGTGTAAACCAGATTTCCATGACCACTGTCATTAATTTCTACAACCACTTGCTTCAGAAGATGGCAGAAGTTCCTTTCAAGGCTGTTCTTATCTTCTGTATCAAGAATCTGGTCAGAGATGGAATTGATAAATAGTTTGATTAATGGTGATGCATTTAATGCCTCAAAGGCAGTAAGCGCTTCATTCCAGGTTAACTTTTCGATTTCGTAAAGCTCAACTCGTGATTTCGCCAGTTCAAATAGCTGCTTAGGATTTTTTATAGAGGGATGTTTCGATTTAATCAAAGCTTCATAAGCGCAAATTGCCCCTGTTTTAGCACTAACAATAGGCTGGAATGTATATTCAAACATTCTGTTATGTATAAATTCTTCTAAATATGCAGACATGCCTGCTAAATATGAATCCTTTTCATAATCTTTAAGCACAAATTCAGCAAAGGCTCCTTTCGTAGCTTTCTTTATAGAATACATGGCAAAGTCAGCATATTTTATAAGCTGACTATAGGATGATGAATCATCTGGGTACCATGCAATGCCTATTGAAGCACTTAAATGAGTAATGGTGTCATCTGGTAAATTAAAAGCCTTATTGTTAATTGATATATTTAATCTTATAACTTCTGCTCTAATTTCTTCTTTTGATTGATATCCGAACATGAATATAGCGAATTCATCCCCGCCAATCCTTGAAATAATGGAGTTATGCCTACATGTTACATTTAACACATTAGAAATAGAACGAATATATTCATCTCCATAATCATGACCATAGGTATCATTTATAAATTTTAGATTATCTAAATCAATAGAAATCATAGCTCCGATGTTAAGTTCTTCTGGATTAGAAAAAGATTTTTGAACATTAGCGTGAAATGCTCTTCGATTTAAAAGGCTTGTAAGAATATCGTAATCCCTTTCAAATTCCATTTTTGTTTTTCTAAGCATTTCTTCTGTAATGTCCTCAACAAGTCCTAATTCTTTATTATCACCTTGTATTGTAGTAATTCGAATCCATTTTGAAGAATTATTTCCACGTTCAACATTAAAAACACTGCTATTTTTTGTTGATTGGTTAGAAACCAAATAACGTTCAAATTTAGACATTTTCGCTCTGAACACATTTGCAGGAATAAATCCAGTTCTATAAAGAGTGGTATCAGACTCTTCTAAAATGGGGAAAAGGTGCTTAGTAATATATACTTTATCCGCTTCTTTATAAATTTCAAAAATTGCCATGGCTCTTCCCGCTACATCTAAAACATTAGACATTTTAGAAGCCGTATCCGCTGAAGTTGAACTAAGAATTTCAATTGTTTTGGCAAGTATATCCAATTCTCTAATATTTGTTTTTGTCAGTGTGACTGGATGCATGGGATCACTTTTAATTACAGCTTCAATCAAATTTTTTATAGGAGACGTAAATATTTTAGTGATGATAACTGCCACAATAACACCAGATACAGAGGCTGCTATAATGGCTGTACTTATGAGATTGCTTATATAAAAGGAGCACATAAAAACTACAGCTTGGACAATAATAAGAAGGAATAAAAATAACAGTAATTTCACAGTAATAGAGTGGAAATTAAAGTGATTTGATGCTTCTTTTAATTTTGTAATTTCAGTAGATTCTTTTGAGTTCATAGTATATACCTTTTATTAAAATTTATTTTTACAAACTAGTATTTGAGAATATTTTAATTTATAATTATACCACATACTATTCAAATTATCTAAAGAAGTAATAAAAATTTAATAAATTCATATAAATAGTTTGACATTAAGACAAATTAAAAATATAATGAAATGATTGTGTATCGCAGTATGCGATAAATTACGAAATGAGGAAATGAATGGAAAATTTAAATTTTAAAGAATTAAACTTATCAGATGCAATGAAAAAAGCATTGGATTTTATGGGATTTGAGGAGGCAACTCCAATACAGTCAAAGGCTATTCCAGTGGTAATGGAGGGCCGTGACGTTATTGGCCAGGCACAGACTGGAACTGGAAAGACTTGTGCCTTTGGAGTTCCTGCAGTTGAAATGATCGACTCAAAGCAACAGGGGGTACAGGTACTTGTATTATGTCCAACTAGAGAACTTGCGATTCAAGTATCTGAAGAGTTTAGAAGTCTTTGTAAGTATAAAAAAGGGATTAAATCTCTAGCGATATATGGCGGACAGTCTATTGACAGACAGATTATTGCATTGAAAGGCAAGCCGCAAGTCATTATAGGTACTCCAGGACGAATTATGGATCACATGCGAAGACATACATTGAAATTTCAGAACTTGAAAATGGTAGTACTAGATGAAGCTGATGAAATGCTGAATATGGGGTTTAGAGAGGATATCGATACAATCTTTGCTGAACTTCCAACGGAAAGACAGACTATGCTTTTTTCAGCGACTATGCCAAAAGGCATCTTAGAGATTGCTAATTTATATATGAACAATCCTGAGCATGTGGTGACTTTACAGAAAGAAGTTACTATTAATACAATAGAGCAGTATTATATTGAAGTTCGAGAAAATTCAAAATTAGAGCTGCTTTGCAGATTAGTGGATGCTAGAAACATTAAGCTGGCAATTGTTTTCTGTAACACAAAATGGAAGGTAGATGAACTATGTACTTCCCTTCAGGCTAGAGGGTATTCATCTGAAGCATTACATGGTGATATGAAACAACGTGAACGTGATCGTGTAATGAATAAATTTAGAAAAGGTCAGGTTGAATTGCTTATTGCTACAGATGTTGCAGCAAGAGGTATTGACGTAAATGATGTAGAAGCTGTATTTAACTATGACATTCCAAGTGATGCAGAATACTATGTTCATAGAATAGGAAGAACAGGAAGAGCTGGAAAGAAGGGAGTTTCCTATTCATTTGTATTTGGCAGGGATATTTATAAGCTTAGAGATATAGAAAGATATACAAAGTCAAGAATTACGAGAGCTAATCCACCTACAATTTCAAGTATTGAAACGATGAAACTTCAGTCTGCCACTGAAGAAGTAATAGCGTCATTAGCTGCAGGAGGATATTCTAAATACACAGAAGCTATTGAAAGAATTCTTGAGGAATCTGATGACATTACAACTCTTGACATTGCAGCAGCCTTGTTTAAAATGAAGTTTAGCGAATTGGATAGCAGAAACTATGAAGAATCAGACCTGGATAATGATTTTACCATAAATAAGCGTGATAAATTTAATGATATGGTAAAAAGCAAAGATGGCAACAGGCAGAGAAGCAGAGGCGGATACGGTGGAGACAGAAATAGAAACAGAGACCGCGATAGAAAAAATGATTCTGGCAGGAGTAAAGACGGAGCGGGAAGAGATGGAAGAAGTAGATCTTATAGCAAAAAAAGTAAGTAAACTATAAGTAACTATAAGAAAGGGAGGAGTTAATCCTCCCTTTCTTCGTTTTCATCAACCAAGTCTATACCTAAATCATTTTTTAAGATTCCACCAAAAGTTATGGACTGTCCTCCAAATTTACTACGAATAGCATCCATGGTTTTATCTAAATTTGTACTTTTCTCTCGGGATTCTATATCCTTAGTAAAAAGACTTAACTGCTCTGATTCATTTTCATCCACCAGATTAATACCAGTTATGGTAATAAGACGGATGGGATTGCCGATAGTCCATGCAGTTTTTAAAAGAGCATAAGCAGCAGTGTAAATTTCCTCTGTAATATTGGTTGCTGATTCCAGCTGTTTCTGTCTTGAAATCGTTTTAAAGTAAGGATCTTTAATGTCTATTTTTATTCCAGAGGCTTTAATCTGATAACTCCGGAGTCGACTGGAAACAGTATCTGAAAGAGCTTTAAGCGAAGTCTGTATATCATCTGTAGTAGTTAAATTACGTTTGAAAGTGATTCCGTTACCTACCGACTTAATTTTCTGTTTCTCATAAGAACGTGCAACAGGGCTTTCATCAAGTCCATTGGCATACTCATATAGCATGGAACCCTGCTTCCCCAGTAGGCCTTGTAATACTGATTTATTAGTACAAGCTAAATCACCAATGGTTAAGATTCCAGTGCGCTTTAATTTGTCAGCAGTAGCAGAACCCACAAAGAACATTTCTGAAATATCCATAGGCCAAAGTAAGTTTTTATAATTATCTCTTGATATAACAGTAGTCGCATCAGGTTTTTTGTAATCACTGCCCATTTTGGCAAAGATTTTATTATAGGAGACACCTGCTGAAAGTGTTAGTCCCAATTCTTTTTTTACAGTTTCACGGATTTTATCCGCAATTTCAACACCGTTTCCAAAAAGTTTTAAGCTTCCAGTTACATCAAGCCAGGATTCATCGATGCTAAAAGGTTCTACCATATCAGTGAATCTATAATAAATGGAATTAATTAGTTTGGAGTATTTTTTGTATTTATCATGATGGGGGCGGACTAACTGCAGCTCTGGACACTTTTTTTGGGCAGACCATATCGTTTCAGCTGTAACCACACCAAATTTTTTAGCGTGTTCATTTTTTGCCAGAATAATACCATGCCTGCTTTCGGGATTGCCGCTTACTGCCATAGGAATATTTTTTAAATCAGGTCTTGAAAGCAATTCTACTGAAGCAAAAAAGCCGTTCATGTCACAATGTATAATAGTTCTATCCATAGCTGCCCTCCTTCAATAAGTATACTAATTGTATTTTATACTAGAAAATTTCAAAATTCTAGTGTATAATTGAAAAGCTAAACGGCAAAATTTTTAAAAGCATGATTTGTGTTTCATTATATTATATGAATGAGATGTAAAGGGGGATTCCTATGAAAAATGTTATGGTTTGCGTTACTCAGCAAAAGACTTGCGAGCGACTTATCAAGTATGGACATGAATTTCTCGGAAATGATGAAGGTGAATTATTTATCATACATGTAGCACATTACCAATTCAAGTTTTTGGGCAATAATCAAGAGGGCGAAGCTTTAGAATATTTATATGAAAAAGCTTTGGAATATGGTGCAAATTTAACTGTGGTCAGGTCTAACCATGTATTAGATACCTTAGTGGATCTAGTAAATAAGAATGACATTTCTTATGTTGTTCTTGGAGAATCAGGAGAGGCAAGAACAGCAGAGAATTTAATCAGTTCTTTTAGCGAAAAGATTAAAGACATAGCAAAATTAATTGTGGTACCAGCACATTAAAGATATAAAAATAAGGGTGCAGGGGAATGGAGGTAGTAATTAATGAGAGTTTTAACAATTATTTCAGGTGTAATAGTGATACTAACCGGCTTGTGGTGCGTGGCTAACCAGGGGGTGGCTTTTGCAGCATTAGCATTTGTATTGGGTAGTGTAATGGTTATAAATGGAATTATTGGATCAATAGCATTTATAAAGATGAAGAAGAGACCAGAGGGTATGGGCTGGGCTTTATCCGATGCTTTAATGGGTATAGTTTTAGGTTGTATAGTTTTATCCAATCAGTTAGCAACTGATTTAATGATAATTATGTTTTTTGGTATGTGGATGCTGTTTTCAGGGTGTAACAGAATTGTTGGATCGCTGACTTTAAAGAAACAGGAGAATATATCCTGGAGTTGGACTATGGCCTTAGGATTTATTAGTACTTTAGCGGGAATATATTCTTTCCTAAATTCTAATTTTGCAGGAATAACATTAGGAATTTTAATAGGAATTTTCTTCTTGATACAGGGCACTAATGTATTAACATTTGGTATTGCTATGCCTCATGCAAAAAGGCATCACCATTTTTTACATAGTGACAAAAATAAGGAGAAATAGAAATAAAAATGAATTTAGCAAAATCATATGTATTAGAACTAATAAATGAATTTGAAGGATATAATGGTAAAACATTTACAAAAGATTTAATGTCAGGGATGACAGTAGCAGCTGTAGCACTGCCTTTAGCCATTGCGTTTGGTGTCGGGTCAGGGGCCACTGCAGCAGCGGGACTTGTTACAGCAATAATAGGCGGTATAGTAATAGGAGCACTTTCGGGTGCTTCTTTCCAAATTTCAGGGCCTACAGGAGCAATGACAGCAATATTAGTTACTTTAGCTGCAAAATATGGAATGCAAGGCATCTTAATATCATGCTTTTTAGCAGGTGTTATGTTGGTAATAGCGGGATTTTTGAAGCTCGGCAGAGTGATATATTTTATTCCTTCTTCTGTCATAACAGGCTTTACTTCAGGTATTGCCATTATCATTGCACTGGGTCAGCTGGACAACTTTTTTAATGTTACTTCAAAAGGAAGCTTGGCAATAACTAAATTTTTTTCTTATTTTACTGGAGGATTTAATCCAGATCTATACACAGCAGTAATCGGTGTAATGGTTATAATTATAATGCTTATATGGCCTAAAAAGTGGAATGAAAAAGTACCTTCGTCATTAGCTTCGCTGATTATTGTATTGATATTTAATTATTTTGCAAAGTTTGATGTTGCAGTTGTGGGAGATATCCCTAAGACTATATTTTTACAGGATAGACTTACTTTTCAAGTATTAAAATCTGTTGAACTTTGGGACTTCTTTATTCCTGCATTATCCATAGCAGCACTTGCTATGATTGAAAGCTTACTTTGTGGTGCTTCAGCAGGAAAAATGAAGCACGAAAAGCTGAATGGCGATGTAGAATTGGTTGCACAGGGCTTTGGTAACATAATTATTCCACTATTTGGAGGGGTGCCAGCAACAGCTGCTATCGCCAGAACAAGTGTAGCTATTAAGGCAGGTTGCGAAACAAGGCTTACAAGTATTATACACTCTATAGTTTTATTGCTTTCTATGTTTATTCTGGCTCCAATCATGTCTGCAATCCCTCTTTCGGCATTGTCAGGAGTTCTTATTGTAACTGCTTGGAGAATGAATGATTGGGAAAACATTCACTTTATATTTGAGCATAAATTTAAGTCCGGTATGGCAAAATTCTTTATCACTATGGGTGCTACAGTTGTTTTGGATCTAACGAAGGCAATTATTATAGGGGTGGCTTTTTCTGCAATATTAATTGTTGTAAGACTTACAGATATAGATGTTACTATTAGTGAAATTGACCGTGATAAATTAGAGAGTATCGGCATAAAGATCCCGCAAGTATCAGATAAAATCAGAGTTGCTTATTTAACAGGAACAATTTTCTTTGCAGTAGTTGATAAGCTTATAACACAACTTTCTGAACTTGAAAATACGAAGGTTCTGATACTTTCCATGAGAGGAGTGCCTGTTATGGACTTATCTGGTGTTCAAGGAATGATAGAGTTAATCAGTACATTACAGGAACATGGAACAGAGGTGATGTTCACAAGTGTTCAGCCAAAGGTTTTAAAAAAGATGCAAAGGGCCGGAATCTTAGATATGGTGGGAAAAGAAAATGTATTTAGTAGTGCAGAACATGCAATCATAATGGCTCATACACATTTATAATAACAACATAATAAAAAAGTGTATATAAAAGGACTTTATCCGATTAATTTTGCAGGTCACTGCTGTTACTTTAATCGGATAAAGTCCTTTTTAGTAGAATTGTTTAATTATGTAAAGTTATAAATGTAACATCAGGCGGGGCCATAAATCTAAAAGGAAGTTTTGTCATACCAATACCTGAGGTAACATAAAGTTTCGTATTGATATTGTTTTCAAATTCAAATAAGCCCTTTAAATATTTTTCTCCATAACGGGGAAGAAACTCTGCTGTATAGCCGGGAATATTAATCTGACCTCCATGAGTATGCCCTGAAATCATTAAGTTTACATTGTAATCTAAAATCTCATCAACCACATCGGGTTCATGGCACAAGACGATATTATAAAAATCAGCTCTGCCCCAGCTGGCTATAGCAGGTGAGCCTCCACCGATAAGAATGTCATCAATTCCAATAATGGCAAGATTTAAATTGTCAAAGGCATAATAATCTCCAGCAAGGACGGTAAAGCCTCCCGTCTGCATGATACCTTCATATTCCCATTCAGCACCGCCGCCATAATCGTGATTTCCGTATACGGCAAACTTCCCTAAGGGAGCTTCAATTCTTGAAAGACAATCAGTTATTTTATTTACATCTCCTGTATAGGTATTAAAGTTGTCAATAAGGTCACCCGCAAAAAAAACTAAGTCTGGAGATTGCTCATTTATGATGGATATGACTTTTTCAAAATCATCAGTTGTATACCAGTCACTAAAGTGAGTATCAGAGAAAACGGCAATTTTTAGATTGCTTTTTCCAGCTTCAAGTTGTAATTCTGGGTCTTCCAAAGAAAGTTCTACAGATTTTAAATTGTAAGGCTCAATATATCTTGCATAGCCGAATGCTATTGTAATTAAAATTAAAAAAAGTATAAACAGTTCAAAAACTGTTTTTATAAATTTAAGCATTATATAAACTCCTGTTATAATTAACCTGCTCTTATTTTGCATAGAAAGCGTAATAATAATATCATGAAAACTAATGGATGGCAAAAGGTTTTTATTTGTGGTAAAATAAAAAAGTTATGATATAAAATATGAGGTATAAAATTATGAATAGTAAACAGAAAAGTACTAAATCATTATACGATATATTCTTTGATGTATGCATCATTGGTGGTGGAGCCTCTGGATTAGCTGCAGCTATTAGTGTTGTGGAAAAAAATCCTACACTAAGTGTTTGTATTGTAGAGAAAAAAGAGGAACTTGGAAAAAAACTTCTTGCTACAGGAAATGGAAGATGCAATATTACGAATTCATCCTGTACAGATTATGAAGTTGTAAAAGTTTTTTTGAATAATAGCGGAGTTGTATTAAAGGAAGAGGACCAAGGGCGTATATATCCACAAAGTGGACAGGCAGCTTCGGTTTTGGAATTATTAAAATGGAAAGTCAAAAAGCTTAACGTTACGACATTTACTAATTGTCAGGTACTAAGTGTTATAAAAATTGAAGAAGAGGGTTTTAAAGTAAATATTGATTGTGCAAATGAGAAAGTTATTATACCTTGCCAAAAAGTGATTTTAGCATGTGGAGGCAAGTCGGGTCCTCAGTTCGGAACAACTGGTGATGGGTATGGAATTGCAAAAACATTTGGGCATACTATTACGACGGTATATCCTGTTCTCGTACCGCTTGAATGTGAAAGTGTAAAAAAATCATTAAAGGGTATAAGAGTAAAAGGTAATGTTACTTTACTGAAAAACGAACAGCCCGTTGCAGAAGAAACCGGTGAAATCCAATTTACGGCAGATGGACTGTCAGGCATTTGCATTTTTAATCTAAGCAGATATATAAAATTAGAACTGAACGGTAATATTACTTTGGATGAGGCTTTTAAGCAATATAGTATAGAGATTGACTTCTTACCAGAAATGGAAGAAGTCGAAGTGATAGAATTTTTAAAGGATAGAAGATTTTTAATGTCAGAAATGCCAGCAGAAATTTATTTGGCATCAATTATAAATATGAAACTTGGTGAGCAAATTATTCAGGAGGCATTAAAAGATAAAAGCAGTACTATTGGGAATATTACTTATGAAGGTATAGAAGAAATCGCTATGCTTTTAAAAAGCAGCAGATATGTTGTTACAGGGGCAAAAGGCTGGAAAGAGGCCCAGTGCACTGGCGGTGGACTTATTTTGGATGAAGTGAATTTAGAGACAATGGAATCGAAACTCTCTGAAGGCATTTATTTTGCTGGTGAACTTCTTGATTATGATGCACCATGTGGTGGATTTAACTTGCACAATGCCTGGCTTACAGGGATAAAGGCTGGAAGAGGCGTAGCGGAGTCGCTTACACCGAAAATGGTGATTGGAGAATAAATGTATAGAATTAGTCAGATTAAGCTAGATTTAAATGAAGATAAATTAAATATTCCAGAAAAGATATTACAAAAAATTGGGATGGAAGATATTTCTGTAACAGAGTATAGAATCGTCAAAGAATCAATAGACGCAAGAGATAAAGGCGACATTAAGATGGTTTATACTGTTGATTTTTCAGTAAATGCTGATATTTCGAAGGTAACTTCAAGATTGAAAATTACAGAAGCTCCTGATAATAAATATAAGTTTGTAGCTTTTGGTGCGAAAAATATGAAAAATAAACCAGTTATAGTAGGTTTTGGACCTTGCGGCATGTTTGCAGCTTTGATATTGTCAGAGATGGGGTTTAAACCTTTAATCCTTGAAAGAGGAAATTGTGTAGAACAAAGAGTAATTGATGTCCAAAAATTTTGGAATGAGGGAATTCTAGATGAAGAATCCAACGTCCAATTTGGCGAGGGAGGTGCTGGTACTTTTTCTGACGGTAAACTTACGACACAAATAAAAGATTTTAGAATTCATAAGGTACTTGAAGAACTGGCGGCAGCAGGTGGAAATGACGAAATATTATATAAGCAGAAGCCGCATATAGGAACAGATATACTTCGTCAAGTAGTTGTAAATATAAGAAAGAAAATTATAAAAAATGGAGGAGAAATCCGTTTTGCTTCAAAATTAACAGATATCAAAATTACCGAAGGGGCTGTCAATGCTGTACAGGTAAATGATAGAGAATGGATAGAAACAGAAAATCTAATTCTGGCTATTGGTCATAGTGCAAGAGATACCTTTAGAATGCTAAACCAGCGAGGTATTCATATGATTCAAAAGCCATTTTCTATGGGAGTAAGAATAGAACATCCGCAAAAGATGATTGATAAAGCACAATATGGACGTGCAGATACGGGCCTGGGTGCAGCGGATTACAAATTATCCCATAGATGTGAAAATGGCAGAGGAGTATATACTTTCTGCATGTGTCCAGGTGGCGAAGTTGTTATAGCTTCTTCTCAAGCAGGAGGTGTGGTTACAAATGGCATGAGCTATCATGAAAGAGATAGTAAATATGCAAATAGTGCACTTTTGGTAGATGTCAAGACTTCAGATTTTGAATCAGATCATCCATTAGCAGGCGTGGACTTTCAAGAAAAATATGAAAGAAAGGCTTTTGTTGAGGGTGGAAGTAACTATAGTGCTCCTAAGTCGTCTTGGAAAGAATTTGTTGATAAAAAGGAAAATGGTAACAAAGTAAGAAATTGTCTGCCTGATTTTGCAGTAGAAGCAATGCTGGAGGCTATGCCATTTCTAGGAAGAAAGATAAGGGGATTTAATTCACCAGAGGCAATTTTAACTGCGGTTGAAACCAGAAGCTCTTCACCAGTGAGAATCCTTAGAGATGAGTGCTTTGAAAGCAACAATAAGGGCATATATCCTGTTGGAGAGGGTGCGGGATATGCAGGAGGTATAACTTCAGCAGCAGTAGATGGAATAAAAATTGCAGAAAAAATTGCAATGGAATATAGCCCAATTGAAAGGAAACAGATAGATATATAGTCGAGAGGAGAAAGATTGATTTGAAAAGGTTTTTAGCAGTATTAGTATTATTGACAATGAGTTTTGGAACTACTGGTGTAGCATTTGCCGAAACAGCTGCAGCAGCATCTTCACAATACAGCTTAACAGATGCAGGTACTTATGATTTGTTGACGAATTATGTAGATGGTTATAGTTTAAATATTGACAAGGGCATGAATGTAGATATGAGATATTCTAGTGTTGGGACTGTTTTAGAAAACACAAATAAAAGAATAGAAATCTACAAGCAGTATATTGGTAACACAAGCAAGGCTGGTTATATTAACTATTCAAATAAGTTCTTGAATAATACGAATGATCATGTGACTGAATATAATGGCGTACAAACTATAAATGGACACTCTGTAAATATTGTGGTATGGCATAGAAATAAATTGTCAAGAGTAAACAATGATAAGAATTATTATATATGTATGGATATACAGCAGGACAATTATTGTTATACCATTTTTGTGAAAGCAACGGACCCTATAGCAAATTTAGGGGGATATACTTATTTAATTAATAGCTTTACCACTTTCACACCAACAAAACCAGCATATATGAGAGTTGCACAGAAAATTGATATAGATGAAAAAAATTGGAATGATGAAACTAAGGCTTTCTACCAAAATTATTTTAGTGATGAAGCAGATTTAACCTGGGGCATTTTTGAACCAGATACTGCAGGTTTTGATTATTCAATGCTTGATTACTATGAAAATTACTATGATTATGAATTTCCAATTCTTTTAAACTATAGTGAATTTGATAATACTTATAAACATCCAAATCTTAAGCAGAGATTGGAAACTGCTTATGACCATAATAAGGTTCTAGAGCTTACACTTCAGACAACTTGGAAATCGGATGGAAATATGGTATATGATGTTTTAGATGGTCAGTATGACGAATTCTTAGGAGATTATGCTCAGGTTGTGGCAGAATTTGGGCATCCTGTAATGTTTAGGCTTGGTAATGAAATGAATGGTGACTGGTGTCCATATTCCAGCTATAACACATCTAAAGACACTACTATGTACAAAGAATTTTATAAGTATGTCTATAGCTTTTTTGAAAAGGCAGGAGCTCAAAATGTTATCTGGATATGGAATCCAAACTGCGCTTCTTTCCCTAATTTCAATTGGAATGATGAAATGATGTATTATCCAGGAGACAAATATGTTGATGTAGTAGGTATGACTGCTTACAATACAGGCACATACTATGCCTCCACGGGAGAAAAATGGCATGAATTTGATGAGTTATACGAGGGCCTTTATTATGACTATTGTGCAAAGTTTGAACAGCCACTTATGATTACAGAGTTCTCTTCTGCAAGTATGGGCGGTGACAAAAACCAATGGGTAATTAACATGTTCAATACAATAGGGAACTACGACCGTATAAAAGCTGCTGTCTGGTGGGATGGATGCGATTGGGATGCAAATGGTAATGTAGCGAGATCTTATTTTATGGATGAAACCTCTACATTATTAAGTACTTTTAAAAAATATTTAAAAGGTTCCTGGGACAGAGATGTTTATGCATAGAAAGAAAATGATAAGATTATAAAGTTGGAGAAAAAATAAATATGCAAAACAAAAAGAAACATAAAAATATAAAAATAACATTTTTTAAGGGGATTAGACTTTTGTTTATTCCCCTTTCGCTCATTATGTTTTATTACACTACAAAGGCATGGGGAGATTCTGTTGGATTTGTTTTGGCTATGGTCTTTGGAGTTAGTTTTTTTCTTATTATAAATAGTGCAATTGTAGATATTATAGTTGGTGAACTAAAAAGCGGGGTAGAGGAATTAATCCGGAAAGTTACCACTAGTCCAGTCCATATTGAATTTGGTAAGGCTTGGGGCAGGATGAGTTTCCTTATATTCTTACAAGAGGATAATGAGACAGTTACTAAAGTGATTTATCGCAAAGTGGTAGAGCGATTAAAGACTTCAGAGCACTTCAGTATAATTGAAATTGTAAGTATGGCAAATGTACCTAATTTAGAAAAAGAAACGATTGAAAAATTTAAAAATATGATGTTGAAAAATGCTCTTGAAATTGCAAAGAGAAAAAGAAAGGAATAGTAATATGTCAAAATGTACAACGAATGAAGTTTCATGCCCTGAATGCGAAAATAAGCAAAACTTTGTAACATGGCAAAATATCATTGCAGATTTGGACCCAGAATTAAAAGAGAAAGTATTAAATGGAGAATTGTTCGTTTTTACATGCGAAAAGTGCGGCAAAAAGTTTCCAATAGCTTATCCCTGCTTATATCATGATATGCAAAAACACTTAATGGTTTATCTTACTGCTGACGCAGATTCAATAAAGGAGATGAATAAGGTCCTTTTAGACTCTCCAGAGACCTTTGAAATACAAGCAAGACAGGGTTATATCTATAGAGCTGTAAGCAATGTAAATGAGCTGGCAGAAAAAATAATGATACATGATATGAAGCTAGACGACAGAGTAATAGAAATTATAAAAATGTTGATTTTATTCAAATCGGGCAATGAAGGCATGGATGTAGACAGCATTGCAGGCATGTTCTATTATCCGTCAAAAGAACATAAACATGAAATAGTAATCATGTTTGCAGATGGAAGGCAGTCCCTTATTCCGATTGATGATGATTTGATTAAAGAGACAAAGGAAAATCTTAAAGATAAAATAGATAAAAATACAGAAGAAGGCTATCAATCTATTAATATTGAATGGGTAAGCAAGATACTATCATAATTTTTATAATAAATAACAACCTAATTTGTGATTCGACATAAACAGACATGCTAATATTTGGGAAACTATGCTATAATATAGTAGCTTAAATAAAAACTGAAAGGAGGGCTGTAAAGTAATAAAATACATACTTTACATAAACTAAACCAAATAAAATTCATAGAATAAATTTAATAATATTTATATAAGAGGGCTGTAAAGTATAAAATGTTTACTTTACAATAAACTGAATGAAAGAAAATAATTCAAATGTCACAAGTTTTAAACCGTTTATAGCAGCAGACAAAATTATGCCAGAATTCACAGTAACCTCAATTTTGTTAGGTGTGATATTGGCCATTTTGTTTGGCGGTGCTAACGCCTACCTGGGATTGAGAGTGGGTATGACTGTATCCGCTTCCATTCCAGCAGCAGTTATTTCTATGGGTATTATTCGCATTATTCTCAAAAAGGAATCCATTTTAGAAAACAATATGGTTCAGACGATTGGATCGGCTGGTGAATCAGTAGCTGCCGGAGCAATTTTTACAATGCCTGCACTATTTATGTGGGCGGCAGAGGGTGTTGGAGAAATGCCTTCACTTATAACTATCACATTGATTGCACTTTGTGGTGGCATGTTAGGTGTTTTTTTCATGATACCTTTACGTACAGCACTTATCGTTAAAGAGCATGGTATAGTTCCTTATCCAGAGGGAACTGCTTGTGCAGAAGTTTTAATGGCAGGGGAACAGGGAGGCTCTAAGGCAATCAGTGTATTTGCAGGTCTTGGTATTGCCGCAGTATATAAGTTAATTGCGGATGGTTTCAAACTATTTCCAAGCGAGGTTGATTATAGTATTTCATCTTATAAGGGATCTGGTATCGGTGCAGACGTGCTTCCAGCACTTGCAGGTGTAGGGTATATCTGCGGTCCTAGAATTTCTTCTTATATGTTAGCTGGAGGTGTAACAGCATGGTTTGTTGTAATGCCGTTAATTGCGTCTTTTGGTGGGGATATGGTTTTATTTCCGGCCACTGCTCCAATTAGTGAACTAGGAACTTGGGGCATTTGGTCAAGCTATGTTAGATATGTTGGTGCTGGTGCAGTTGCAACGGGAGGCATCATTAGTTTAATTAAATCTTTACCTTTGATTATCACTACATTTAGAGATGCCATGAAAGGATATGGTCAGGGAAGTACATCCATAGACAGAACTGCACAAGATTTATCTCTAAAGGTTGTTTTACTTGGAATTATTGCAATTGCCTTAGTTATGTGGTTAGTTCCTGCTATCCCAGTTAACTTGTTTGGAGCTATACTTATCATAATATTTGGTTTCTTCTTTGCAACAGTATCCTCCAGGATGGTAGGACTCGTAGGTAGTTCCAATAACCCTGTATCAGGTATGACTATAGCAACATTGCTTATTACTACTATCATCTTAAAGGCTTCAGGAAATACAGGTATGGCAGGTATGGTAGCAGCTATTACCATAGGTTCAGTTATTTGTATTGTTGCGGCAATTGCCGGGGATACTTCTCAGGATTTAAAGACGGGTTATATAGTTGGTGCTACTCCAAAGAAACAGCAGATTGGCGAAATAATTGGTGTTATTGCATCTGCTATTGCAATTGGTGCTATTCTTTACTTATTAAATAGTGCTTGGGGATACGGTTCTACAGAACTTCCTGCTCCACAGGCAACTTTAATGAAGATGGTAATTGAAGGTGTAATGGGCGGAAATCTACCATGGAATCTAGTATTTGTAGGTGTAGGTATTGCTATCGTAATTGAAATATTACAGATGCCAGTACTTCCATTTGCAATTGGTTTATATTTACCAATTCATTTATCAACCCCAATCATGGCAGGCGGACTGATCAGATTATATCTTGATAAGAAAAAGTATAATAATGAGCAGACTAAGAGCAATGTTATTGAAAGTGGCATTCTTTATACTTCCGGTCTGATTGCTGGTGAAGGTCTGGTCGGTATTTTATTAGCAGTATTCGCAGTTATTCCAGTTGCTGGAGGATCTTTTGGAGATTATATTAATCTTGCATCAAGAGGTATTTCGCTTGGTAATATTGGCGGATTGGTATTCTTTGCAGCTCTTCTTCTAACAATTATGAAGTTTACTGTATGGAATAATAAAAATATAGTAAAATAGTTTGGGAAGAACAATGAAAATGAAGAATAATAATGAAAACTATTTGGATAATATTCCTATAAAGAGTCAAGCTTACTCATGGGAAGAAGATGACGAAATAGTGACAATTCACCTGGAAAATAAGGGGATTTATAATAAAATTGCTCAAAGATTCTTTGGTTCACCTAAAGTAAGTCATGTAGCGTTAGATGAACTTGGTAGTTTTGTTTGGAAACAAATTGATGGTCAGCGTTCTATATATGAGATTGGTCAGTTAGTGAATGAAGAGTTTGATACATATGCAGAACCTCTATATGAAAGATTGAGTAAATATTTTTATAACCTGAATAGTACTAAGTTTATAACTTTTAAAGTAAAGGGATAAGTGTGGTATGGATAATTTTAAATTGACAGTAATAGGAATCATATTATTTGCAATAGCCACATCTATTATTTATGTGTGGGGTTTAAAAAAATCTATGAAGCAGGCAGATACTTTAAAAGAGATGATGTATACTAAAGCAGCAAATAAGATAATGGGTTATCTAAAGAAGAATGATTCTATATCTAGAAAAGAAATCCAAAGCTTAGTTTGTGATATTAAGGCATCAGAGTTTTATTCCAAAAAAACTGTTGTAGTTCAAGATCAAATTGAATTTACAAATTGCCTTATAAGTTTTATGTTAGATAAAAATCTAATTAAAAAAGATAAAAGTATATATAGTAAGTCAAAATAATTGATTTAGAAATCTATGGATTCTTTAGCCATAGATTTCTATTACTTATGGAAGGAAGGTAAGAAAATGGGAGTGTTAAATGATTTAAAGCCTCAAACTGTATTTAAATATTTTGAAGAATTATGTAGTATTCCTCATGGATCAGGATATATGGAACCTATAGGGGATTATTGTGTTGCTTTTGCTAAAGAACATAATTTGGAACATTATAGAGACAATCTTAGCAATGTTATTATTGTAAAAGAGGCTTCAAAAGGATATGAAAATTCACCAGCTGTAATTATTCAGGGACATTTAGATATGGTTTGTGAGAAAACTGCAGAGAGTGATATTGATTTCTTGAAAGATGGACTTGACCTTTGTATTGATGGAGATCAGATTTATGCTAAGGGTACAACCCTTGGCGGGGACAATGGCATTGCTGTAGCTATGGTACTTGCCATACTGGCTTCAGAGGATATAGAACATCCTAGAATAGAAGCTGTATTTACTGTTGATGAGGAAACTGGGCTATATGGTGCAGAAGCTATTGATGTTTCAATGTTAAAAGCAAAGAAATTTATCAATTTAGATTCTGAAGTAGAAGGGGTTATAACAGTTAGCTGTGCAGGTGGTGTAACTGCTGAATGTATACTTCCTGTTGTTCGTGAAAATGTAGAAGGTGAACAGGTTAAGATTGTTATATCAGGATTGATTGGTGGACATTCTGGAATTGAAATTGATAAAGAACGTGGAAATTCCAACATGCTTATGGGCAGATTGCTTTGTATATTAAATAAAGAACTAGCCTTCAATATGATTGAAGTTGCTGGTGGACAGAAGGATAATGCTATTCCTAAGGAAACTGTACTAAAAATTGTTGTTGCAGATAAAGATGTGTCAAGGGTTGAGACACTAGTAGAAGAATATGCAGCAGTTTTAAACAACGAATTTAAGACTAGTGATCCAGACATTACAGTTAAAATCGAAAATCTTGGAAATGTAAAGGCAGAAGCATTAAATGAAGAATCCACGAAGAAAGCAATATTTATGCTATTAAATATTCCAAATGGAATTCAGTCTATGAGTGCAGATATAAAGGGTTTAGTAGAAACTTCTTTAAATATGGGGGCGCTTAATGTATTGGAGGATGGGATTCATGCAATTTTTGCTGTTAGAAGTTCTGTAGAATCTGCTAAGGCTGCGGTTTGTGATAAATTAGTATCTATCACAGAATTTTTAGGTGGTAAGGTTGAATTTACTGGAGCATATCCTGGATGGGAATTCATGAAAGATTCTGCCCTTAGAGAAACTGTAATCCGTATTTATGAAAAGCAGTATGGAAAGAAGCCTGTAATAGAGGCTATTCATGCTGGACTTGAATGTGGAATGTTTTCTGAAAAGATAAAGGATTTAGACTGTGTTTCAATTGGACCAGATATGAGAGGCGTTCATACTGTAGATGAAAGGTTAAGTATTTCTTCTGTAGCAAGAACATGGAATCTATTATTAGAAGTATTAAAGGAAAGTAAATAGTAGGAGATGACTAAAAATGGAAAACGGTGCTATAGTTTATTCTTATGGAAATAGCTTGTACATTAACCTTACAAATAGATGTCCAAATAGATGTGATTTTTGTATTAGAAATCTTACCGATAATTTAGGAAATGCTGATAATCTATGGCTCCAGAAGGAACCTACAGTAGATGAAGTGATTTCTAGACTAAAAGAAGAAATCTGTGAGAAGAAGACTAATGTTGATGAGATTATATTCTGTGGATATGGTGAACCTACAGAAAGGCTGGAGGAAATTATTGAGGTTTCTAAAAGAGCTAGAATGTTTACTGAAAAGCCTATTCGTATAAATACCAATGGAATGGCAGATTTAATCCATAAAAAAGAAACAGCACATTTGCTTCAAGGCGTGGTGGATGCAGTATCGGTAAGTCTAAACGCTCCTAATGCTGAGAAGTATCTTAATTTATGTCATCCTGAATTTGGGATAGAGTCATTTGATGCTATATTAAAATGGACAAAAGATATCAAAAAATATATTCCTGATGTGAGAATGTCTGTGGTAGATGTTATTCCAGAAGAGGATATTCAGAAATGCAGACAAATAGCAGAGGAACTTGATGTCAAATTTAGAGTAAGATAAAAAATAATTAGAAAAAAGTGCTTACAAATTGCTGTAAGCACTTTTAAGTTTTTGACAGTTATATTAATCAATTAGACTTTGACCAGTCATTTCATCTGGTATTGTGATTCCCATTAAATCAAGCATAGTAGGTGCAATATCTGCTAAAATCCCACCATCTTTTAATTTTACTGGCTCCTTTGCAATGTGGACTAAAGGAACATCATTTAGCGAATGAGCAGTGACTACTTCGCCCTTCTCATTTAGCATGCGATCTGCATTTCCATGATCAGCAGTCAATAAAATTTGACCGCCTTTGGCAAGGATTGCGTCTACAATCTGGGGCACACATTTGTCAAGGGCTTCAATTGCTTTCACTGCGGCTTCAAATACTCCAGTGTGGCCAACCATATCTGCATTGGCAAAATTTAAAATGATAACATCATATTTATCTTTGCCAATTTGCTCTAAAACCTTCTCTGTTACCAAATAAGCACTCATTTCAGGCTGCAAGTCATAAGTTGCAACAGATGGTGATGGAATTAAGATTCTGTCCTCGTCTTTATTTGGCGCTTCAATACCACCATTAAAAAAGAAAGTAACATGGGCATATTTTTCTGTTTCAGCAATTCTTAGCTGAGTTAAGTTTTGTTGCGCTAGATATTGGCCTAAAGTGTTTTTTAATGACTGCGGTGGAAATGCAACCAATACGTTAGGCATTTCAGCATCATATTGAGTCATACATACATAACACAAGTTTTTTATAACTTTTTTTCTTTCAAATCCATCAAAATCCTCACTGACAAAGGCTCTAGTTATTTCTCTTGCTCTGTCAGGCCTGAAATTAAACATAATAATTGAGTCATTATCATTTACAATTGCAGGATTAGAGTGTTCGCTGTGAATGATAGCAGGCATAACAAATTCGTCATTTTGATTATTACTATAAGCTAGCTCAATAGCTTCTATTGCAGTTGTGGAATGCACACCTTCCCCTAAGGTCATAGCATCATAAAATTTAATGACTCTTTCCCAACGTTTGTCTCTATCCATGCCATAATATCTTCCCGAGACCACAACAATTTCTCCAAGACCAATTTCCTTCATATGGTCTTCAAGCTGTTTAATATAATTAATTGCACACCTAGGAGGTACATCTCTTCCATCTAGAAGTGCATGTATGAAAACTTTTTTCACACCATTATTTTTTGCCATGTTTAATAAGGCAAAAAGATGTTCTATATGACTGTGGACTCCACCATCTGAGACTAGGCCAAGGAAGTGGAGTGCAGAATCATTTTTTATTACATGATTCATAGCTTCTTTTAGGAATTTATTTTCAAAAAAACTTCCTTCTTCAATTTCTTTTGTAATTTTAGTAAGCTCCTGATAAACAATTCTTCCAGCCCCCATATTAAGGTGGCCTACTTCTGAATTACCCATTTGACCAGCAGGAAGGCCCACGTCCAGTCCACAGGCTTTTAAAGTAGTGTGTGGATAGGTGTTAAATATTTTATCTAAATTAGGTTTAGAAGCGGCAGCAATGGCATTACCATGAATATCTTTGTTCATTCCAAAACCGTCTAAAATCATTAACATAGTTGGTTTAGCAAAATTTTTCATTTAGTACCTCTTTATAATTTTAATAATTTAATAAGCAATATGAACCACTGATTCAGTGGGATTTAGTATTAGTATAACAAACTTCATAAATAAAACATATACACTATAGTAATTTTTTTGGTATAATATATAATTGAATGGTTTGCGTCTGCAAATTACTTAAACAGTAAAAAGGGAATAACTAGAGGAGATTTAGATAGATGAGTAAGAAATCATTTTTAAAAGGAGCGGCAATCTTAGGCATAGCGGGATTATTAGTACAGGTTATGGGGGCAATTTTCAGGATTCCTCTTGGTAACATTATAGGAGACAACGGTATGGGATATTATCAGACTGCTTATCCTATATATGTGTTCTTACTGGTATTTTCAACCAATGGTGCGCCTGCAGCCATATCAAAAATGACATCAGAGCGTATAGCCATTGGAAGAAATGATGAAGCGCACAGGGTTTTTAAATTGTCATTTATACTCATGTTTGTTTTAGGGATTGTAGCCTCCTCCATATTTTTCTTTGGGGCGGAGCCAATTGTAAATGCTCTTGGAAATCCCGGTGCTTATTATGCAATGCTTGCCATAGCACCGGCACTATTATTTGTCCCAATTATGGCGGTTTTTAGAGGGTACTTTCAAGGAATGCAGGAGATGGGACCTACAGCAACTTCTCAGCTTATAGAACAGGCAGTAAGAGTAACTATTGGTTTAATGTTAGCAATTATGCTGGTTCCAAAAGGTCTTGAATATGCAGCAGCTGGAGCTACAGTTGGTACAAGTATAGGGCCTATTGCAGGTGTTTTAGTATTAATAATTATTTACTTATATAAGAAAAATAAACTACCACTTAAAAATGAAACGAAAGATACAAATAAAGAAAGTGCAGGAAGCATACTTAAAACTTTAGCTGCTATTGCCATTCCTATTACCATAGGCGTGTCCATTCTTCCAATTATGAATATTGCAGACGTTGTGATTGTTATGAGAAGATTGCAGTCAATAGGTTTTACTGGTGAAGAAGCAAATGCTTTATATGGGCAGCTGACCGGTATGGCAGGACCTGTTATAAATATTCCAATGGCCTTAGCCCTTTCAATGGCCTTGTCTATGGTACCTGCTATTGCAGCTGCGGCAAGCACTAAGGATACAGCCTTTTTAAATATGAATGTCCGTCTGGGTCTTAGAACGGCTATGATTATTGGTGTCCCATGCAGTTTTGGGCTGATGGCGTTATCAGAACCTATTATGAAACTTATATATCCCCTCCAAGCGGAAAGTGCAATCAGTTCTTCAGGCTGTTTATTCTACTTGGCCATCGGAATTGTCTTTTTATGTATAGCCCAGACCATGGCAGGGACACTACAGGGACTTGGCAAACCGGGAATTGCAGTGTGGGGCTTGGCAGCAGGTGTTGTGGTTAAATGTGTGTCGACTTTTGTTTTAACAGGTGTACCCGAACTAAATGTAGAGGGTGCAGCAATCGGAAGCACCCTTGGATATATAACTATCGGGCTTATAAATTTTGTAGCCGTTAAGAAGATGACTGGTATTACATTTGATTTAAAGCTTTCTATTTGGAAACCTCTTATATCAGGTATAGTAATGTTTATATTAGTTTTTGGAGCATATAGAAGTTGTGCAGGATTTATAGGCAACAGCCTCTCAACAGTAGTGGCCATTGGTATAGGTGCAGCCGTATATGGACTTATGCTTCTTAAGATTAAAGCCATAGAAGAAAATGAAATCGTAATGCTGCCAAAGGGCGGAACTTTAATAAAACTACTTAAAAAATGTAAATTGGTGTAGTTGATGTCAAATAAACAAGAATATTTTCGATTGAAATAAAATACCATGAGATTGACAAACTGAAAATTTGTTGATAGTATGAATTTAATAGAGAAAAAAAAATATTTGGAAATAATGTATTTTATGTTCCGTTAGTAGTACAACTGCTAATGGCTAAGATGGAACACCGGTTAAAATCCGGGACGGTACCGCCGCTGTAAGCGAGGAGTCTGAGCCTTAGCCCTGAAAAAAGGGCAGTCACTGAGTGAAAAACTTGGGAAGACTGGTAAAAGATGATGATACGCAAGTCAGAAGACAAACATAAGTTTTAAACATACCTCGGTTAGGGTGAAGGCTTGATTATAACGTGCTTGTTTTTTATAGCACGGGTTTAGAGTACATTAAAATAGACAGTTAAAAACGGAGCTGTGACTTATTTAAGTCACAGCTCTTTTTGGTTCACAAGATATTTTATATATGCAAGCAGGGAGGAAAGGATAACATGGAAGAAAGAAAAACAGAATTAACCGAATTATTTAAACAGTTTATACAGGAGAAAACTCAAGAGTGTGAGAGTGAATTTTTTAAAAAGCTCAATGAATCCGTGCTATGGATTCCAGATGCGGCTGAAGATCAAGAAGAAGGCCCAAAAAACTTTGCACTGTTAATGACAGGAGACGGAAGAAAGTTTGTTCCTGCATTTCTACATAAGAAATCAAATTTAGGCAGATTTAGACAAGAGCAGCTCGTTGAAATGCCATATAGCAAGCTTAAGTATTTAATAATCGATTCCATGGCAGAAATAAATGGAATTGTGATTGCACCTTTCGAGGAAAATATAGTTTTAGACAGAAAGATAATGGAAATCATTGATGCACAGACCATGGGTATGACCTTACGCAGAGAACAACACGTAGGAAAAATAAAACTGAGAAAACCCGAAACAGTGCCCTATGGCTTAGAAGATACTTTAATGAAATTCTTTAAAAAAAATATTGAGGTGGAGTCCGCATGGCTGCTTAGAGCTATGAGTGAAAACGAAATCAATGAACACTGGATGCTGCTGATAGATTTTTATGGTGAAAAAAAACACTTATTTCCATTAGTGGCGGATATTATGAAACCCTATATGAAACCGGGAGAAATGTTTGAATTGATACAGAAAAGCCCCGATTTTATCACCAATGAAATAGAACCTGCCAGGATATTTGCCCGAATAAGTAATAAGAATTTATCCTAAAGTGCCAAGACCTAATAAAATACACATAAAAACAAACGAAGTTATAAAAGATAACAAGTTGGAATCATAAACGGTGAGAAGAATAACTTAGGTTCATACAGCTTCAATCCAAAGAACAATGCTACAAGAGCAGAAGCCACTACTATGATTGCAAATTATATCAAACAATAATTAAGTGATTACTTGATAATGATTCTAAGAAACACCTTAAGCTTGTTTAGGCAACTTAAGGTGTTTTTCATTTAAATACAAATTATTGTTGAAATAACTGAGGATTCTTTATAGAATAGAGAGAGGTTAGAGTTGAATTGAAAAAAGGTTAGGAAAGTAGGTATTTAAGTGTTTGAAAAAACAGGGATAAAAGTCAATGTGATAGATGAAATTTGTTCAAAGAAATCGCAAGGGATATAGTGTTAAAAACAAAGCAGACTTATGTAAATATGTTTAAGGAATTAAAGCAAGAGATTTTATGTAAATGGCAATAAAAGGCAGAGGTAAGGTTGAGTATGAAATGGACTGAAAAGCAGGCGGAAGCAATAGGGCTTAGAAATAAAAATATGTTAGTTGCGGCAGCGGCGGGCTCGGGTAAGACTGCTGTTTTAGTAGAAAGAATTAAACAGTTAATCATAAATGAAGGTGTCTCTGTTAATGAAATGCTGGTAGTTACATTTACCAATGCTGCTGCGGCAGAAATGAGAGAAAAAATAGTTCAGGCTGTGACCTCTGAAATTGAAAACAATTCAGGGGATACAGTTTTTTTGCGTAGACAGTTAAACCTTATATATAAGGCAAATATCAGTACCTTCCATGCTTTTGCATTAGAGGTCATACGAAGATTTTTCCATGTTATAGGAATTGATCCTAATTTTAAAATCTGCGATGAAGCCCAACAGATTATTCTTCAGGCACAGGCTATGGACAATTTATTTGAGGAAATGTTTGATAAAGGCAGCCATGAATTTATTCAATTCCTAAACAACTATGCTTCCAGCAAGAATGAAAACTCGGTTAAGGAAATGATTTTGGAAGTATATAAGACCATTCAGAGCGTACCTGAACCATGGGAATGGCTGGACAGCAGTGTTGAAAATCTGGCCATGGATGAAGAAAAATTCTTACAGTCAAAAATGTTTGAAGAAATAAAACAACACATAAAAAAAGAGCTTTTATATGCAAGAGCGAATTATGATAAATCTGTTGAAATCTTCGAGGAGGCAGGAGCTGTGAAGTTTGCGTTAAAATGCAAGGAGGATTTAGCCTCAATAGATGAAGCAATCAACATTTTTCAGGCAGGAGATTTTGATCAGTTTGGTGAGGCAGTTAGTAAGATTTCATATGCAAGAATGGTGACGGCAAAAGACGAAAAAGAGGCTTTTGATGAAATAAAAGAGTTTGCAGGAATATACCGTGAGCGCTGTAAAGATGCACTTAAGGGAATAAAGCAAGACTATTTTATAAGACCTTTAACAGAACAAATTGCAGATATGAATAAGGTTTATCCTTTGGCTAAAGCTTTGGCAATGCTGGTAAAGGGATTTAGTGAACATTACAGAGAAGAAAAAGAACAAAAGAAGCTTATAGACTTTAATGATATAGAGCATTATGCTTTGAAGATTCTGGAAAATGAACAGGCAGCGGCAGAATATCGAGATAAATTTAAGTATATTTTTGTAGATGAATATCAGGATAGCAATGTGATACAGGATACTCTGATTGCAGATATAAAACGTGATAATAATGTGTTTATGGTTGGTGATGTAAAACAGAGTATTTACAAATTCAGACTGGCAGAGCCTGAGCTTTTTATGGAAAAGTACGAGAACTTTAAGAAAGAAGAAAATGAGCTTGATGCAAAAATAGATTTGAATTTTAATTTTAGAAGTAAAGGGAATGTGATAAAGGCAGTAAATGATTTGTTTTCAAGGCTTATGAAGGGCTATGATGCGGATGCAGCACTTTATAAGGGAATTTCCTATGAAGGAGAGTTTGACTACCTTGCAGAACTGCATTTAGTTGATCAGAAAATAACAGAGGATATGGAAGTTGACGAGGAAATAAGAGAACTTAAATCGGCGGAAATGGAAGCTTTTATAGCAGGCAGACTGATAAAGGAATCTCTAGGGAAAATTATATTTGATGTTAAGAAAAACATAGAAAGACCTATGAGTAAACGGGATATAGTCATACTTATGAGAGGGCAGAAAAACTATGCTGATAAATTTCAGCAGGTGCTTATGCAAATGGATATACCATCGCATATTAATGATAGTGATGGATATTTTGACACCTTGGAAATCCAAATCTTTCTGAACCTCCTAAGAATTATTGATAACAGGAGGCAGGATATCCCATTAATCAGTGTACTTCATTCCAGTATTTTTGGATTTACAGTTGAGGAGTTAGCCGAAATAAGAAGTAATAGCAAAAATACATCCTATTTTGAAGCGTTTAACATATACGCAAATACAACTGATGAATTAAATAAAAATGATAAGCTTGTAAAAAAATGTGGTGATGCCTTAGCAAAGCTGGCAGAGTGGAAACAAATCTCGGAATTTATGCCTTTAGATGAATTGATTTGGAAGTTACTGTGGGATACAGAATATTATACCTTTGTGGGAGCATTACCAAGTGGCATGCAAAGACAAGCTAACCTAAGAGCATTAATTGATAAAGCTGTTCAGTTCCAGTCATCACAGATGAAGGGGCTCTTTGGATTTATTACATATGTAGATGCTATTAAAGACAAAAAAGTTCCTATGGGGCAGGTAACTCTTGTAGGAGAGAATGATGATGTTGTAAGGATTATGACTATCCATAAAAGTAAAGGATTAGAATTTCCGATGGTTATCGTTGCAGGCATGGGCAAGCGTTTTAATAATGCCAATTCCAGAAAGCCAGTGGACCTTCATAAAAGCATAGGATTAGGACTTCGTTACGTAGATAGGCAGCGACACTTTTATAAAAAGACTCTTGTCCAGACGGCAATTGATAATAAGCGAAAACTGGAGGATATGGAGGAGGAAGTCAGAATTTTATATGTTGCATTTACCAGAGCACAGGATAAACTTATTCTTTTGGGTAGTGTAAGGGATTTGGAAAAATTCCGAGAGGCAAAGGAAAGCTTAGAGGAACCAGATGTATTTAGAGCATCTTGTTATCTTGATATGATAATGCCTGCAATCTCAGAGAGTGATATATCCGTGTATTACCATGATGCACAAGAAATTTCGTTTGAGAATGCTGAAATTAATGAGAGCAGAGAACAACTTAAAAGTATATTTAATCATATGGAAACAAATGCAAACTGGATAGAATCCAAGGGAGAACAATTTGTACAACTTTATGCTCAGATAGATAAACAGCTTTCTTTTAAATATGGATATGAATATGCAAGACTTTTGAAGTCAAAATTCTCTGTGAGTAAGCTGAATAAAATAAGTGATTTACTTTCGGAAGAAGGAATGACTCCAGAAAATTATGAGCGGCTCTATTATGAAAGTTCCTATGATACGGCATTGGCTGTTCCTCAATTTACACAGGGTCAAAAGTCAGGATTTACAGCATCAGAGCGTGGTACAATTATACATAGTGTATTGGAGCATTGGGATTTTAAAGAAGGTTATACTTTATGCTCTCAAGAGGGAAACAAAGCATTGGAATCTGTTCGAGGGTTTGTTACAGATCTTGAAAATAGACAGTTACTTACTAACGAAGAAGCGGCTGAGGCAAGAAAGCATGCGAAAATGATAATTAAATTCCAATGCTCAAAGTTAGGCAAAAGGCTTGCTGAGGCAGATGAGATATTTAAAGAAACACCATTTAACTTAATGAAGAAAATCAAAGGTGAAGATATAATAGTACAAGGTATCATTGACTGTTATTTTAGAGAAGGGGACAAATACATATTACTGGATTACAAAACCAACAGAGTTAACAACCCTGCAGATTGTGACGAAATAGCTTACCTAAAAGAAACCTATAGAGAGCAGATTGAACTTTACCGTGAAGCTATTGAAGAGGTTAAAGGTGTGAAAGTCAGGGAAGCATATATATATATGTTAAATGCACAGATTTTTATAGGAATATAAAAATACTGTTAGATTAAAATCCCTGTGATAGAAGATTGAAAGATGAGGTGAAATATGGCAGATAAGAGATTTGCAGTGCTGATAGATTCAGATAATATTTCGGCGAAGTATGTTGAATGTATATTAGATGAAATGACCAAATATGGTGTTATAACTTATAGACGTATTTATGGAGACTGGACTAGTAAGCAGACAAATAAATGGAAACGAGAACTTTTAGAAAACTCTATAACACCTATACAGCAGTTTAGTAATACAGCTTGGAAAAACTCAACTGATTCAGCACTTATTATAGATGCAATGGACATTTTGTATACTGGCAATGTTGATGGATTCTGTATAGTATCTAGCGATAGTGATTTTACTAGGTTAGCTAGTAGGTTAAGAGAATCAGGCATGAATGTAATAGGAATGGGTGAAGAGAAAACACCACGTTCTTTTAGAGCAGCTTGCAATGTTTTTACCATATTAGAAGTGCTATTGAATCAGAATGATGACGAGCTTATGGAAGAGGATTTAGTTGACAAGTCAGATAGTGAAGACTCTAGATTGTTTGATGTAGAAAAAACTGGCGGAGTTCGTTCAATTGAGAAAAATCATGGAGTTATAGATGAACAACTCATTAAAAATTATATAAGTTCAATTATAACTGAAAATGAGAATCGAGGCAAAACCACAGTGTTAGCAGAGATTGGAAATAGATTGGTAAAAAAGTATTCGGACTTCGATGTTCGTAATTATGGATACAGTTTTTTGTCTAAATTTATAGAGGAAATGGATTGCTTTGAACTGATTAAAAACGGTAAACTTGTCTCAGTCAGGATAAAAGATAATAGAATAAGTAAGGAAGAATTAGATGGATTTATTATTAATTGTATAAAAACCAGTAAGAAAAGTGGGATAGAGTTAGCAACATTAGGGCAGAAGGTGCATCGTAATTTTGAGACCTTTGAGGTAAAGGATTATGGATACGCTACTTTTGCAAAATTTATTCAAAGTATAAACCAACTTGAAATCAAAATAAATAGAGAAAAGAAAAAAATTGTCTGCATGTCCAAATTTATTTAGTTTTGATAATGAAAATATGCTTTAAAGAGTGAGGCGATTACCATTGAATACGAGTAGAATAGAAAAACCATATATAACAATTATGGATTTTTCAGGCATTTACAAATATGAGCAATTTTATAAAGATGAAAATGTCATATGGCTGGATTTTTCCAATCTACAGGGGAAAAACTGCTATTGCGATAGTATGACAGAAAAGATCATAAAAGATAGAATAAAGAATATGTCACCACAGGGGCTTCATTTTATTGATTCAGGAAATTATCATTATGCAACCAAATTTTGGATAGATAAAATAAGAGAAAAATTTAGCCTTGTTGTTTTTGATTATCATACAGATATGCAGAAACCTGCATTTAAAAGCATTTTAAGTTGCGGCTCTTGGATTGTCCAGTGTTTGGAAAACAATCCTTATATTGATAAAATTGTTTTACTAGGAATTGGTAAAGAACAAAAAATTGCTTTAGATAAAAAATATACAGATAAACTTATCTGTATTGATAGTGAGCAGATTAAGGAGAATCAATTTTCTCAAACGCAAAAATTAAATGAACATTACCCAGTTTACATATCTATTGATAAGGATGTATTAAGCAGGAAAATTATTGAGACAAACTGGAGTCAGGGAAATATGAAGCTGACTGAACTAAAAAATATTCTCCATGGAATAATACCTATGCGAAAAATAATAGGAATAGATCTTTGTGGAGAATGTTCTAACGAAACTGGAAAGCTAAGTGCAGTAAAAAATAATGACGAAGTAAATGCAAATTTACTTAAATTTTTTAAAAGTGAAAGAAAATTAAAGTAAAGGAAATAATATGACCATAGAATTAGAAGAAATTAATAAATACAGATTAGAACTAGAGGCTTTGGCGTCCAAGGCGGCAGAATGTGGTGAACTTGAATACAATATTGAATTAACAGAGCATAAGGATGTAATGAGTATTTATAAAATAAAATCAATAACAGGGAAAGAAGTATATGAAAGCTTGTCGGATGAAGACCTTTGTGATTATATTAGAAGCCGTGCCAAAGAGTTAGACCATGTGCCCACACAGAAAGAAGTATATTGGATTTATCATATGTACATTAAACACCGGTTTGGGAATTGGCCAAAAGCATTAAAAGCTGCGGTTATGTCAACAAAAGCTGGAAGTGGTGGACATAGCTTTAAAATTATAGAAGAAAGAGAACAGCAATGCCAAGAATTTCTCAATCAAATAAGGGAAAAAGCGGATGAACTTCATAGACCGCCTCATTTGATAGAAATGAGAGATTGCGTTGAGGGTTTGAAATATAAGTTTGATACTTGGAACCAGGTACTTGAGGCTGCGGGTGTAAACCAAGAGTGGAAAAATAAACATATGATTTTTATTGTAAATGATTTCACTGAAGAGGAAAGACTTTTACTGGAGGAGATTAAAGCTAAGGCACAAGAACTTGGACGGCCTCCACTCCGAAGGGAAATTGAAAATGAAGTAAAAGAAAAACTAAAAATAAAGTGCCAAACATGGAGAAACACCTTACACCAAATTGGTATGGAACCTATAGAAAAGCCAAAGTCATTTAGTGAAACTTATTTGGATGATAGAAAAAATAAAGGAAAACATCATACGGAAATTCTAAGTAATGGTTTATATAAAGTGCTAAAATTAAGTAAGAATGAAAAACAATATCTAATCCAGCTGAGAGAAATTGTTAATGAGCTAGAGCGTGCTCCCATTAAAGAGGAATTGCCGGAAGATGTTTACAACGGATTAATGAAGGTTTGTGGAAGCTATAGAAATGTGCTTTTTCAAGTGGGAGCAGACCCGTTAGACAAAACGAATACACAGAAAATAAGACGAAGGATAAAAAATAAAGCAAGTTCATAACTTAGATTTTTGTTAAAACAGATTGTTTATTTTAAGCAGTCTGTTTTTATTATGACGAATATTGTTGAAATTACAAATATTTAGTGATATTATTATTTGGTAAAATTTAATAATTATATACATATAGGTGAAGAAAATTTTTAAAAGGGAAGCAGGTGAAAATCCTGCACAGCTACCTCTACTGTAAGTGAAGACGAAGAATAATGTCACTGGGAAACTGGGAAGACGTTCGGAGAAAGAGTCACAAGTCAGGAAACCTGCCATATGTAAGTATACGTTATTGGGTATGAAGGAGCGTGTATATGTGGAATATAAGGTCTTTTTTGCATGCCAATTAAAGATCTTTTTTTTTAGCCCAATAATCAAGTTAATAAAAATATAAGAATATAGGAGAAATGATTATGGGTTTTGGATTAAGTAATATACTGCATTTAATAGGTCAAATTCTATTAAAACCATGTATGTGTGTATTATTAATATTAATGATTGTTACAGTATGGCAGTTTGGAGATTTTGCAGTAGAATTTTTTACAGAAAGAAGAAAACGAAAGAAATTAGATGCAACTGGATTGCTGAAAAAAATACATGAAGAAAATGATTTGCAAAAAACAATTGAAGGAAGCGGCCTGCCAGCTAGGCAGAAGGCAGCCTTAAATGTTCTTCTAGAATCCAGTGATATGCCGAAAACATCACTTACAGCATTAGCGCAAAGGCTACTTGCAACGGAAGAGGAGAAGTACGATAAAGCAGTAGGAATTACCGATTTAGTGGCAAAGCTGGGACCTATGTTTGGACTCTTAGGTACATTAATTCCTTTAGGTCCAGGAATTATTGCTTTAGGACATGGCGATACTGACACACTGTCTAAATCACTGGCAATAGCTTTTGATACTACAATTTCAGGGGTTATTTCGGCAGCAATCTGCTGTGTCATTTCCAATATACGTAAAAAGTGGTATGAAGATTATTTGATTACTTTTGAATTAGTAATGGAAAGCATGTTGGAGGAGGTTGATGCAAATGCTAAGAAATAATAACTCTTTGAGTATGAGAAGGCATTATAAAAGCAAAGAAGACATAAACCCCATGGAAAGTCTGGGTAACCTAGTAGATGTAATGCTTGTATTTTCTTGTGGATTGATGATTGCAATCGTTATGTTCTGGAATGTGGACTTAAGTAAAATCATGGATGTTGTTACAGAAGATCAGCTAGTTGAGGTTAATGATTTGGAAGATGCTATAAAAGATGGTTCCTTGTCTGAGGACTACGATTCAAAAGGATTTGTATATGAAGATGAGAAAACCGGGAAAATGTACATAGTGAAAAAGGAATAATGTTTATTATGTTAAAATAGAAAAGAACTGGTATATTTAATTAATAATCTCTGATAGGGGTTGACAAATGTTACCTAAAAGTGATACCATTAACTTGTAAATTGAATAAACCATTTATGTTCTACAGACTAAAGTCTAATTGATACAAGACGACTATTAGTTTAGTAGCTAAGAGGGAAGCAGGTTAGAGTCCTGCGCGGTCCCGCCGCTGTAAGCGAGGAGTTGTTCCTATTTGCCACTGAGTTTATACTTGGGAAGGCAGGAAACAATGATGATACGTAAGCCAGAAGACCTGCATAAGTTGTTCAAGTAGCCGACGGGTAATCGGTGATGCTTATAAACCTTTGGGTTTTAAGAATGATAAATATTACAGAAAAACGGACTGTAGCAGCTTTGCTACAGTTTTTTTGTTTATTTATATTAAGATGCCTTTTCATTCCTGAGGGTATAACAGTTTTGCATGTGAGCAAACCTGTTATAACCCTCATCCTTTTTTTAAATAATTACAGCTAAATACAAGGAGGAACACCATGAATGTTAATTGGTTCAAAAATCAGGACAATGTAGTTTATGCAAATACTCAGGAATTTGTAGATAATTTTTCTAAAGAAACGGGTATTTCTAATCTGTCAGAGAAAATCGATGAATTTAAAAAGTCTCCAACGGGGGAAGGAATCACTGTTATAGGAAGAAAAAGAACAAGCATAAAGCTTTTAATCCCTAATTTAACATTTAACGAAAAAATAGAAATGGGAGAAAATGTATGGGTATATATGGGAGAAAATTACGAAAGCTATTGTTTGTATTAACTAAAACTGTAATAAATAAAATACAGAAGCCTCTTAGTTGAGTATAACAGAAATTAGTTTTCAGTACTCATTAAGAGACTTTTTTAATTTGAAAGGATTTAGATATAATATGATTCAACTAATAAATATGCCTTTTGTAGATAATGTGCTAGATGAGTATCAAGATAGTGAGGAACTGAGAAAAGTGTGCACCAAATATGGCTGCCATGGAATTGAAGCCATATGGGGTGGTGAAAAATGTAGCTTTAATCTAGAAAAAACACTTATTAAAGGATGGCATTTAGCATTTTTCTGTGATTGGTTGGATTTTTGGAATAAAAGTGAAATTAAATTACTTCATAAATTTAAAAATAAAGAAACGTGGGAGATGTTTTATGGAGGCAAAGATCGAAATGCACTGTTAAAAATGCTTAGTGATGATTTGGATAGAGCGGATCAGGCAGGTGCCGAATATGTAGTATTCCATGTTTCAGATGTTTCTATAGAAGAAGGATATACATATAAATGGCTTCACACCGATGAAGAAGTAGTTGATAAATCGGCAGAATTAATAAATTTGCTTTTAGATAATAAAAAATATAAATTTAAATTTTTAATGGAAAATTTACATTGGGCAGGATTTAATTTTACACGACCGGAAATAACTAAAAGGCTTCTTCAAAAAGTACACTATAAAAATAAAGGTATTATGCTTGACATAGGGCATTTAATGTGCACAAATCTGGAACTTAAAGACGAAAAACAGGCAATTGAGTATATTCATAAAATGCTTGATGAGCATGATATACTTTGTAGATATATTAAAGGAATCCATTTGCATCAGTCTTTAAGCGGAGAATATGTTAAACAAAATATCAGTATGGTGCCTGATTTACCGGAAGATTATTTTGAAAAGTTTAGTGTTGGATATAAGCACATATTGAACATCGACACGCATCAACCCATAACTAGCTTCGGGATAAAAAGTGTAATAGATAGAATAAATCCTGACTATCTGGTACATGAATTAGCCGCCTCTGACAGAAAAGAAAAAGAAAGGGTTTTGCAGGTTCAAACTGATGTTTTGAAACAAGGAGGAAATTGTAGTGTATAAGATAGAACTGCTCAGTGCTGAATTAGATATAAAAAAGTATTTAGATGAGTATGTAGATATAGAAGAATTTCTTGAGAGCTGTAAAAAATGCAGCAATTATGGTAAAAAATGGTCATGCCCACCCTATGACTTTAACGTTTTAGAGTATTGGAAAAAGTTTAATAGTATTTATATCATAGGGGAAAAAATCTCTTTCAATCAAGAAGAGAGGCAAAGCGAATATGAAAAAGAAGAAAAGATCATGTTTGATATTCTTGATAAAGAAAAGCAGAAGTTGACAGAGCAGCTTTATATATTAGAAAAACAGTATGAAGGCAGTGTGAGTTTGTCTGCAGGAAGTTGTTCTTTGTGTGGCAGTGGTATGATGGAGAGTCAGAATTGCACGAGAGTCTCTTGTAGCAGTAGTACTGCAAAGGAAAGTTGCAATCACTTTGATAAAATGCGTTATAGCATTGAATCACTGGGTGGAAATGTAGGAAAAACATGTAGCAAATTATTTGGAATTAATCTTGAATGGATAGAAGAAAATAAGCTGCCGACATATTTTGTTTTAGTGTGTGGATTACTAAAAAAATAAAGAATGTCTGTTGATAGAAAGGGAACCTAGAATGCATCAAGGGAATGTAGCAGGTAAGTATAAAAAAGAATTTTATGAAATTATAGAGGAAGGTATTAGATCAGGAAATCTGGAATACGATGAATGCATTAAAAATGCGGAACAGATATATGAGTTTTCTCAAATTAATTCAGGCAAAGGGAAAGTTGTGTATTCCAATTTCTCGGATGAAGATTTATGTCAGATATTGAAAGTAAAAGCAAAAGAATTAGGATATGTCCCAGCACAAAAAGAAGTTTATTGGTTATATAGAATATATATAAAGAGAAGATTTGGAAACTGGCCTAAGGCACTTATTGCAGCTGGACTTTCAAAAAAGGCTGGGAAATGTGGCGATTCATATGAAAAAATAAAATCGAATGAACAACTAGAAAAAGAATTGCTTAGCACGCTTAGACAGAGGGCAGAAGAATTAGGCAGACCTCCTCATATGCATGAAATGAAAGAGATAGCTGATTATTTTAAGTATAAGTATAACACTTGGGCCGAGCTCCTTGAGGCGGCGTGTATCGATAATCAATGGAAAAACTGGGAACCGGTTTATAAAGTGAAAGATTTATCTGAAGAGGAAGCAAAACTGCTTGGATATATACATAAAAAAGCAACTGAACTTGGAAGACCTCCTATGCGAACAGAGATAACAAACGGAATTAGAGAAAAACTGAAAAAACGTTGTGGTACATGGAGGAATATTTTGTATCAAATAGATTTGGAGCCGATTCAGAAAATTAAGCCTTTTAATTCCACTTATCTTGACGGTAGGAGAAATAAGCTTATTAAGCATAGTGAACTTTTAGAGGGAAGTGTATTTAAACTTGTTAATCCTGATGAAGAAACAGTAAATCAATTTGAAATTTTAAAAAATAAGGCAGATAAGATAAAAAGACCTTTAGTAAAATCAGAAATTCCTAAAGAAGTTTATAGCAATTTGATTACTCAATGTGTAAACTACAGAAATATTTTATATCAGATAGACCTGGAACCTCTTGATAAATCCAAAGAGAAAGAGATTGAAAAAGAGCTGAGAAAAATGAGGAAATGAAAATTTGGTAGTGCTTATATTGGACTACATGTCTATTTACAATAAAATACTTTGGTGATACAATAGCTAATAATAGGCAAGGAAATTTTAGCCATAAATAATTAAATATGAAATGCTGTTTGTGTTTCCTTTCAGTCAAATTGACAGAAGGGTGTAATAGGGAATCGAGTGTAAGTCTCGGACGGTACCGCCGCTGTAAGCACTAAGCGCATGTTTTGACAAGGTCAGCCACTGAGCAATTGGGAAGGCAAACATGTGTGTTGGATATAATTCCTGGAAGTGTAAGTCAGAATATCTTCGCAAAGGTTTAGGTTTTACCCCACGAGTTATGGGATTAAATATATTATACACAGAAATACGGCTGTGGTAGTCATTATAGACTGCCGCAGTTTTTTTGTGCAGAGAAAAGAATGAAATGGAGAGGGAAAATGAAACAAATGAAGAAAAGTATGTTGTCACTATTCTTAGTATTGGTCTTGGTACTGGGCAATGCAGCCAGTGTTTTTGCCATTACAGAGAAAGGCACCATTGAGCAGGCGGTAACAGAGACTGGAAAGTATTTACAAAAAACGGTATCAGACCCACAACCTGGATCAATAGGCGGGGAATGGGTCATTATGGCGTTGGCACGCAGTGATTATAAGGTTCCTCAAAGTTATTATGATAGCTATTATGCTGCAGTAGAGAAGAATGTAAAAGAGTGTAAGGGAGTTTTACATGAAAAGAAATATACGGATTACTCACGGACCATCATTGCATTAAGTGCCATAGGCAAGGATCCTGCAAATGTAGCAGGCTATAACCTGCTAACACCCCTTGGAGATTTTAATAAAACCATATGGCAGGGAATAAATGGACCTATATGGGCGCTTATTGCCTTAGATTCAAAAAATTATCCTATGCCACAAAACAAGGATGCTGAAGTTCAGGCTACTAGAGATATGTATGTAAATGAAATTTTAAAAAGACAACTTTCTGATGGTGGATTTTCATTGACTGGAGGAACTGCAGGTTCCGCAAAAGGAGATGAGGCTGCAGATACAGATATTACAGCTATGGCATTGCAGGCATTAGCCAAATATCAAGATCGTGCAGAGGTAAAAGCAGCAACAGAAAAGGCTTTAGCATGTTTATCAAAGATGCAGAATGAAAACGGCGGATACAGTTCATGGGGAACTGTAAATTCTGAAAGCATAGATCAGGTTATTGTAGCGCTTACAGAATTAGGTATTTCTGTTGATGACAGCCGCTTCGTAAAAAATGGGCATACAACAGTAGAAAATATATTTCAATTCTATATAAAGGGCAATGGATTTAAACATGTATTATCAGAGTCCAGTGCAAATCAAATGGCTACGGAACAGGGATTTTATACTTTAGTAGCGGTACAGAGAGCATTAAATGGAAAAAATAGTTTATATCGAATGAGCGATACTAAGGCCGCTGCGGATACATCAACACAGACAAGTGGTGCAAATAATACAGCTGCAGGATTAAAAGACAAAAATGCAGATGTAAAAGTTATGCCCGTTACGAAAGAAGGCAGAACTTTTACAGACATTGTAGGTCATAAAAATCAAAAAGCCATTGAAGCATTAGCTTCGAGAAGCATTATTAACGGTAAAACAGATACTACTTTTGAACCGAATGAAACCATGACACGTGCAGAATTTGCAACAATTGTAGTACAAGCCCTTGGGCTTACCCCTAAAGCAGGTGATGCATTTACAGACGTATCAAGCAAAGCGTGGTATGCAGGTTATATAGGCACAGCTTTCCAGTATAAAATTGTAAGCGGCACATCTGCAACAACTTTTAATCCAAACGGAAGCATCACAAGACAAGAGGCTGCAAGTATGGTCGCACGTGCAGCAGCATTATGTGGAATGAATACCAATATGGATGCATCAACGATTCAGAATACACTTGCGCAGTTTAATGATTATGTGGACGCAGCATCTTGGGCAAATAGCTCATTGGCCTTTTGCTATAGTAACGATGTTTTAGATAAGTCTGATTTAAAGATTTTCCCTAATACATTGATTAAGCGTTCAGAAATTGCAGAAATGTTATATCGTATGTTAGGTAAAGCCCAGTTAATGTAGGAGATAGGATTGTGAAAATAAGTAAGAATAAAATTTATGCAGCAGTGGCAATTATTGCTATATTATCAATTACGTTCGTTTGGGGTGGAGGGTTTGCTAAAAGCAGCCCTTCCTCTGATTTAAAGAATAAAACAAGTATAGAAACATCGAAACAAGAAGAAACAAGTAAAAGTGCGGTTAATGTGGACGCGGAAAAAAAGAGTGCTGCTGCTACGACGGAAGAAGCATTTAAAACTGAAAAGGCAGAAGAAACAACAAAGACAGCGGTAAAGACTGCAGAAGTAAAGGTGAATAAAAAAGATGTAGCGTATAGCGAAGCTAAGGGCATGGAAATTGATTCGTCAACGGGTAAAGACAAATATCAAACAGATCCAGTACCGGAAGGAAAACCAGTTCCTGTAGAGCCGGGCACTGTGAAAATTACAAATAAAGCAAAAACCTGTACCTTGTCAATTGAATGTAAAACCATATTAGATAATATGAATAGTCTGGATAAAGAAAAAGTGGAATTAGTGCCAGAAGATGGTGTTATTATGCCTGCTACTACAGTAACCTTCTATGAAGGCGAAAGCGTGTTTAATTTATTGCAGAGAGAAACAAAAAACAACAAAATACATATGGAATTTTCTAATACACCAGTCTACAATTCAGCTTATATTGAAGGAATCCATAATCTATATGAGTTTGACTGCGGAGAATTATCTGGATGGATGTATAAGGTTAACGGGTGGTTTCCGAATTATGGATGCAGTCGATATATCATTAAAGAGGGAGACGTCATCGAGTGGGTTTACACCTGTGATTTAGGTCGTGATGTTGGAGGCGGATTTGATGAAAAATAGATGCAGTGTAGATGCATTTTCCTCTTATCATCCGTTGGTAAATTTTTTATATTTTGCGCTAGTCCTTATTTATTCTATGGTACTGATGCATCCCGCTTGCCTGATCATATCTTTGATTGCGGCATTTGTGTACTCCATTTATCTGAAAGGGAAAAAGGCAGCAAAATTTAATTTTTTTGTACTTCTTCCCATGCTGGTAGTAACCGCAATTATAAATCCGGCATTTAATCATGAGGGCGTTACCATTTTAACCTACTTGCCTAACGGAAATCCTCTGACATTGGAATCTATTTTATATGGAGTTGCAGCAGCCACTATGCTGGCTGCAGTTGTATGCTGGTTTTCCTGTTACAATGAGATCATGACTTCAGACAAATTTGTATATTTATTTGGACGGATTATTCCGGCGTTATCTTTAATATTATCCATGATACTTCGGTTCGTACCACGGTTTAAGAATCAAATTAAGGTTATCTCTAATGCACAAAAATGTGTTGGCAGGGATGTTTCAAATGGCAGTGTTTTACAACGGGCGAGAAATGGAATCACGATTTTGTCGAGTATGATTACCTGGTCTTTGGAAAATGCTATCGAGTCAGCAGATAGTATGAGAAGCAGAGGTTACGGACTGCCTGGCAGAACTGCATTTTCAATCTTTAATCTTGAATATAGAGATAAAAAGGCATTAACGGCAATAGGAGTGTTAGGTTTTTGCGTACTGTTAGGTCAATACTTTGGTATTCTTTATTTTAGATATTATCCGACGATGAAAGGTCATACTTTAGGAATAGGAATATTTTTCTACCTTCCTTTTTTAGCTTATGCCGCACTATGCATTGTACCAATTATTATCAATAAACAGGAGGAGAAACAGTGGAAAGCTACTCAATTAAACAGTTAAATTTTTCTTATCCTGAAGCTCAGAGACAAATACTTAGGGACATTAATCTGACGATTTCTCAAGGGGAATTTGTGACATTATGTGGACCTTCTGGATGTGGTAAGACTACTTTGTTACGTCAATTGAAGCCTATTTTGTCACCTCATGGCGTTCGAACTGGTGAGATACTATTTGAAGGAGAAGACCTTGAATCTTTGAATCAAAGGATGCAGAGCTCGAGAATTGGATTTGTATTGCAGTCACCAGACAACCAGATTGTCACAGATAAGGTATGGCATGAATTGGCATTTGGATTAGAAAGTTTGGGATATGATACACCTACCATAAGGCTTAGAGTTGCAGAAATGGCATCTTTTTTTGGAATACAGACGTGGTTTTATAAAAATGTGTCAGAATTATCAGGTGGGCAAAAGCAGTTACTGAACTTGGCGGCCATTATGGCCATGCAGCCATCGGTACTGATTTTAGATGAGCCTACCAGCCAGCTTGACCCTATTGCCGCATCAGATTTTCTGGCGACTATAGGAAAAATCAACAGAGAGCTGGGGACTACAGTAATCATGACGGAGCATCGGCTGGAAGAAGTTCTTCCCTTATCTGACCGAGTGATTGTAATGGATGATGGTGTTGTTATAGCAGATGGCTCACCTAAGAATGTTGGACAGCTTCTTAGTAAGAGTGCCCATAAAATGTTTTTGGCAATGCCTGTTCCCATGCAGGTATATGCAGGTGTCCCTAACGAATTGGAATGCCCAATTACTGTAAGAGAAGGAAGAGAATGGTTAAATGAATTATCAGAAAGTATTTCATTACAACCCTTAGCCATTCCAGAAGAACGTAAAATTCGGGAATGTGATAAAAGCTGCTCAGAGCAGCTAATGGTGGAGTTAGATCAGGTATGGTTTAAATATGAAAAGGACTTGCCGGATGTAGTTAAAGGAGTAAGCCTAAAAGTAAAAAAAGGCGAATTGTTTACACTTTTGGGAGGAAATGGCACAGGTAAAAGTACCACCTTATCTTTGGTGTCAGGAATGAATAAACCTTATCGAGGAACTGTAAAAATAGAAGGAAAGCTTTTATCGGATATACCAGATAATGAAAAATTTAGGGGACTGTTAGGGGTACTTCCACAAAACCCGCAGGCCTTATTTGTTAAAAAGTCTGTAAAAAAAGATCTATATGAAATGCTTTCATCAGTAAAAATTTCTATGGAAGAAAAAGAACAGCGTATAGATGCAGTGTCTGAACTGTGTCAATTAGATTTGCTTTTAGAACAGCATCCTTATGATTTGTCAGGAGGGGAACAGCAGAGAGCAGCTTTGGCAAAGGTTCTGCTGTTAAAGCCAAAGATTTTGCTGCTGGATGAACCAACTAAAGGGTTAGATGCAGAATTTAAGCAGACATTTGCAGCTATTTTAGAGGGTTTAAAACAACAAGGCATTACGATTATCATGGTGAGCCATGATGTTGAATTTTGTGCTAAGTATGCAGATCGATGTGCCATGTTTTTTGATGGAAATATAGTGACAGAAGGTACCCCAAGAGAATTCTTTAGTGGAAACAGTTTTTATACTACAGAGGCAAATCGTATGGCTCGTCATTTAGCGCCGGAAGCAATTACGGCAGAGGATATCATTCAAATCTGTGGTGGAAGGAAGAAAAACAAAAAGTACGAGCAAAATAATAAAATTGCTTCTATTTTAGCTCAATTTGATTTTACTAAAAGTTCAAAAAAGAATGAAGAAATAAGGGGAGATGTATCTAAGAAGAAACTTAGGTTCTGGGAACGGAAAAAGGCAGAATCGGATCAAGCGGTGAATAAAAGGCAAGTTATTTGTGACCAGGTGGCATTAAATCAGAGGAAACTTTCAAAACGAACAAAGGTGGCTGCAACAATGATTTTCTTACTCATACCACTTACTATTTTTTTGGGAATATATTATTTAAATGATCGCAAGTATTATTTTATATCTATGTTAATCATACTGGAAACCATGTTACCTTTTGTCATGATTTTCGAAGATAGAAAACCTCAGGCCCGTGAGCTCATTATTATCTCGGTTTTGTGTGCTATTGGTGTAGCAGGGAGATGTGCTTTTTTTATGCTTCCTCATTTTAAACCTATTGCAGCTATCGTCATTATTGCAGGCGTTGCTTTTGGAGGGGAAACGGGATTCCTGGTAGGAGCTTTAATAGCCTTTGCATCAAATATCTTTTTTGGACAAGGACCGTGGACTCCATGGCAGATGTTTGGATTTGGCGTTATCGGATTTCTGGCGGGTGTACTCTTCCGTAAGGGAATTTTAAGAAGCAATAAGATATCATTGGCAATTTTTGGCGGGCTGGCTACATTTTTTATTTATGGTGGAATTTTAAATCCAGCATCCGTATTAATGTTTTATACCAAACCTACTGCGGAGATGTTTATATTAGCCTATGCCAGAGGGGTTCCTGTTGATTTAGTCCATGCATCATCAACCGTATTTTTCTTGTGGATTATGGCAGAAGCCATGTTGGAAAAGCTGGACCGGATTAAGGTTAAGTATGGGTTGATAGAGGATTGACATTGCCCAATCTTTAAATAAAACCAAAAGAATAGATAAATGTAGAAATTTGTAGAACAATGTAGAACTTTGCTTGACATTATTTGCATATTAATGTTACCATTAAAAGTATAATTTAATAAAACATTTATGTTCTGCAAGCTAAAGTCTGGTATGTTAAATTTAACTAAGGTGACGATAAGCTGGGCAGCTAAGAGGGAAGCAGGTTAGAATCCTGCGCGGTACCGCCGCTGTAAACGGGTAGTTTCTCCTATATGCCACTGAAATGTTTTCGGGAAGGCAGGAAGAAACGTTGATACGTGAGCCAGAAGACCTGCATAGGATGTTAGAAACGAACCGACGGGTAATCGGCAGCGTGATGAAAATATTTGTATTTTCCTTATACTATTAAACGTATTACATACAGAGAAAAACGGACTGTAGCATTTTGCTACAGTTTTTTTGTTTTATTAATTCTCTTGTTTTATTGTTAATAATAAGGAATCTTAAATATAAGCCACAGATAGCAAGGGGTATATTACAGAGAAAACGGACTGTAGCAGAAATGCTGCAGTTTTTTTGTTACCTTTTTATGGGATAAAAACAGGTAAATAACTACTTGGTAACGCTTACGCGATGATTTATAGAAATAAATAATGTTAAATGAAGGAGAAAATGAAAAGACAATGAATAAAAGAAATAAATTACTAAAAAAGGGGATGTCATTTTTATTAATATTGATTATGGCCTTTACCATGGTTCCCATGACCGCTTTTGCAGATAATACTGATGAGGTAATAGTAACGACATCCTTAAGTGATGCGGAAAAAGCTCAGATTGTCAGCCAGGATAAGGAGGCACTAACTTTTGATAATTTCAAAGGTGAAAATACTTCTATTGATGAAATAGAAAAAATTTTAAACCTGCCCGCCAAGGGGAAAAGTGGTAACACTACTATTTCTTGGACTTCAGATGATGAATCCATTATAAAAAATGACGGAACAGTTATTCGCACTACAGAAGAAAAAAAGACAGTAAAGTTAACGGCTAATATTGCTTATGGAAGTGTATCAGATACGAAATCATTTGATATTACCGTGAAAGCAGCCCAAGAAACCCAGAAGGGCACAGTTACCGCTCAGATAAAAGAAATAAATGAGAAGATTGCAACTTCATATGCGGGTAAAAATTCTGAATGGTGGGGATCCTCGGCAACATGGTGGCAGGCAGTGGGAATGAGTGCCTATAAAAATACTTATTCAGATACAACAAAAGATGTGTCCCCAGATGCTAAACAGGCATTTATCAATAAGACTGTTTCTGATATTACATCTTTAGGAACAACTGCATCTACTAATGCAAATAAATTGTCTAACGCAATAAATGGAATGAGTGCCTTTGGATATGATGCTACAGCTCTATGGACTGTGAATAAAACTAAAATAGATGCTGTAAGTCAATTAAAAAATATTAAATTGGAAGATGCAAAGCAGGGTTGGTATTCAACAATAGCTCCTTATGTTCTTTTATCATTAAATCAAGGTAGTTATAACTCTGACGACTTAAAAACAATATACATAAACTATTTGGCTGGTGAACTAAAAAATGCGGACTGGACTTGGGGGGTAGATACCCCAGTAATGATATTGCAGGGATTAGCACCATATTATAACAGAGGAGCTGTAAAAACTGAAATAGACACGACACTACTAACTTTATCCGAAAAACAAGGAGATAATGGGAGTTATGGAAGTGCGAATAGCGATGCTTCCGTTATCATCACGCTGGCACAACTTGGTATTAACCCTTATACTGACAGCAGATTTATAAAAAACGGAAAAAGTGTGGTTGATGGTCTTTTAAGTTATAAATTAGACTCAAATGACGGATTTTTCTTTACTGCAGGCACGTACGATGAATATGCTACAGTACAGGGATTCTTGGCATTGATTGCTGCATCAGAAGTGATGAAAAATGGTCAGCCATACAGCATATATGATTTCTCAAAAATGGCTAAAACTGAGGCCTATGCAAATGGTACAGGAGGGAAGGAAGAAACGCCTAAAGACCCAGTGTCGGATAAAGAAATTAACGTATCGTTTACATTAAAAGCTGATTCAGGAACTTGGATTCCTCGTACAACGATTACTGTAAAATCTGATGCAACCGTATATCATGCATTTACTAAAGTTCTGAAGGAAAAGGGATTCAATTATATAATATCAAATAAAAACTATGTATCTTCTATAACTAACTCATCAGGTAAGTGTTTATCTGAGTTTGATAAAGGAAAGAATTCAGGGTGGCTTTATAGCGTGAATGGAAGCCTGCCTAATATCGCGTTGACGAAATGTAATCTATATAATGGAGATAATATCGTATGGTACTATACCAATGACTGGACAAAAGATCCAGATGCTGTGGAAGCCGCTGGAGGTAAATCAGCTATAGCAGATTTTGTGGAAAAAGAAAAAGCCACAGGAAAAACTGAAGTACAAGCAACCACAGATAAAGATGGAAAAGCATCTGCAGAAGTAAAGACAAAAGATATTAGTAATGCCATAGAGGCTGTTGTAAAAGCCTCAGAAAAATCAGGAGCTACAGCTAAAAAAGAAGTGAAGATAGTGGTAAAGGCAGATGATAAGGCAAAAGAGGTAGAAACCAAACTGCCTAAAGACTCTATGGTGGAACTAAATAAGAAGGTTGATGTTGTAACTGTGCAGACACCTCTTGCGGATATTGTTTTTGATAAACAGAATTTGGAGCTTATGTCTAAGAACATCAATGGGGATGTAAAGCTGTCAGTAAGAAAAGTAGACATTGATAAAGAAGGAAATATTTCAGAGGATAGCAAGAGTAAGATTAAAGAGAAAGTCGGAGACAGACCAATTTTTGACTTTAATTTAACCGTAGGAGATAAGAAAATCTCTAATTTTGCAGATAATATACAAGTTTCCATACCGTATACAGCGGCAGAGAGTGAAAATGTAAATGGCATTGTTGTTTATTATATAAACCACAGTGGAAATTTAGAAACAGTTAAAGACTGCAAATATGATTCCAAGACAAAGACACTGACTTTTTCAACCAATCATTTTTCTAATTACGCGATAGGTTATAAGAATATTTCCTTTGAAGATATATCGAAGCATTGGGCAAAGGATCAGATTGTATATTTAGCAGCAAGAGATGTGGTGAAAGGTGTAAATAATGCAGGATTTGCACCAAATGATAAGGTTACGAGAGCTGAATTTGTGCAAATACTTGCAAACCTATCAGGGGCTGATTTAAGTAAATATGGAGATCCTAAATTTAAAGATGTTAAAAAAGGAGTTTGGTTTGCAAACTCAGCAGCTTGGGCAGCTGAGTTGGGGCTAGTAACTGGAAATTCAAACAATGATGGTACGGTATCATTTAATCCCAATGAAAGTATTACAAGACAGGATATGGCTGTAATTCTTTCAAGATATATGTCTAAGATTGAACAAAAGAAACTCAGCGAAGTAAATAAAGAAGTGAAGTTTGCTGACAAGAATCAAATGGGTGGTTATGCAGAATCAGCAGTAGTAGAGTTGCAAAAAGCAGGAGTAATTAATGGAAAAACTACAGACAGTTTTGCTCCTAAAGAAAATGCAACAAGAGCAGAATGCTCGAAAATGATTTCTGTATTAATGCAAAATTATTTATAATAGCACGAGAGTCTGTAAATCTGGTAAAGCAATTCTTCTACATATTGTCGAAATTTGTAGAAATAAGTCATTAAAACATCTTTGAAATCTCGAAAAAAATATTATATTATAAATATAGTAAATAATTTAATAGTTATTCATGTCTGTCAACGGAAGTTGGCAGTTAAAAGGGAAGCCGGTTAAAGTCCGGCACGGACCCGCCGCTGTAAGTGAGGAGTTCTTTTCAAAATTTGTGAAAACAAATAACCACTGAATGGTAATCTATTTGGGAAGGTTGGGAAGGATGTAGATACACAAGTCAGAAGACCTGCATGGATAGGAAAACGTGTCAAGGGTAAAATGGCAAGCGTTTATATCGGTGAGGTACAAGCACTGGTAAATTAAAAAGCAACAGCAAAAACGGACTGTGGTAGAAATACCACAGTTTTTTTATTGCAGAAATAGAGATTTTAAATCTCCCCAGAGGTTTGAAATAAATAATTTATTGTTTTCTTCTGTTAACAATGAGGTCGGCAGAAGAGGTTGTGTTTTTCATAAGGAGGATAAAAAATGAAAAAACTATTAAACAAAAAAGCTTTTGCTATAGTTCTGGCATTGGTAATGGTATTTGCTATGGCAAGCGTGTCATTTGCAGCAGAACAGACAGTTGGAACAAATGGTACCGTACATGTAAACATTTATGTACAGGAAGTAGATAGAATGGGTTCCAGCCCAGTACAGACAGTATTAACAACAGCCCCTATACAGGTTACTATTCAGTCTGGACAATCTGTAAAAGATGCAGTAAATGCAGCAGTGGCAGATACAACAAACCTTCTTTCAACAGCAGAATGGAGTGGAAATTTCCTTAAATCAGCTACGTATGATGGAGTTAACTATGTAAATGAAGATTCCTATTCATATGATGAAGCAACTCATGAAAACGTTTATGATGGTCTTTCCTGGATGTATTTTGTTAATACTCCAAACAATATGCCACAGAGTACCAATGATTACCCAACCGTTTCTATGGGGGAAAAGTTATTGACAGCAGATGCATCAGTTACATTAAGTTTTGAAGCACTAGAATATCGTTGGAAATAATAGACACAGAAGTTGGACTGGCGGGAATCACATGATTTCCGCCAATTTTGATTATGAAAAAAGAGGTAATTATTTTGAACATTATAAGAATGAATCACAGAAGATTAATAGCCTGGTTACTAATTTTTTTGCTAATGGCTGGTCTTTTCATATCTATTGCACCCAATTCATTTGCTGCTGATGGTGGTACTATAGTTAAAAGTGTAGGGGACTTTACAAGCGAAGTAAATATTAATATAAAAGGAAAACCAGCAGGGACTTTATTTCAAGTGGATGAATTAGGTAAAGAAACTGGTTCTACAGGCTTTTCATCAGAATGTTTCCAGTACTACGCTTACGCTAGTACTGATGGAACGTTTTGCTTTGGAAAATCAAAACGTGCAGATTGGAAAAATGCCACATTAAAAATATATATTGATAATGATAAGACAGGTAAAGATGCAGCAACAGGAATGACAGCTTATTTTTATTTAAAAGGTAAAGATTTAAAGGCAACATCAGAGGGTACTGTTTTAAAATTCGAGTTTACAAATAAGACAAATAGTTCGGATATAAAAACATATATAATTACAGTATTTGGTGTAAATACAAATGTACAGAATCCTGTTATAAATGGATTAACAGTTAATCCTAGTAATTATTATAATTTACCATGGGATTCTACTGAATTTATTAATAAGATTTACCTGTCTCAGAATACGGAAAAGGCTGATTTGTGTTTTAATACTGATGACGGTGTAAAATTGTATAAGCAAACCGTTGCAAAGGAAAATGAATTAGCTAAATCATCGCAAGGAAAATACATATACGAAACGGACAATTTTGAAAAAGTAAATATTATTGCTTCATTTACTAATGAGAATCTTGGAATACAAAAAGAAAATAAATATGAATTTTTATTTATAAAGAAGGATTCTACAGTTGTATCAGATGCTGCTTTTGAAGTAGTTGACTATAATCCTGCCGCAGGTCAATTTGTAAAAAGAGTGGATATAAAAAATGGTGAAGCAGATTTTCTGTTAAAGCCAACAACGAGGTTTGATAAATATCTTTCTCTTGGAGGATTTGGGGGATATATAACATTTAAATTCAAAGAACATGTTTTAAATTCTGCAACTAATCCTTATGGAGTAGACTTTATTGTTTACGGAAATGGGTTTGCATATGCCAACAGTACTGCTCCCGAGCTGGGGAATGTTCTAGTCTCGGAAGACGGAAATAGTTGGTATACCTTAGCTGGTTCAAGGCATTATGAATTAATGACGGGCTGGAATAGGGAAGCTACATTAAAGGATGGCTCTAAAATCAATGCTGTTCTTTTAGCAAAAAAAGGAGAAAACAACATTGAAGATATCGCTCCAAAGGCTGTTTTTGGGTACGCAGATTATCATAAGTGTTCAGGAATAGAAAATGCTCAGGAAGAATATACCATTACAGCGAAAGCGGCAAATCCTTATGCTACAGAACATGTTAATAATATTGGTGATTGTTTTGACCTGTCATGGGCAGTAGATCAAGATGGTAAACCAGTAAAGTTAAACAGTATCCAATACGTTCGTGTTCAGTCAGCTGTAGATATTGTAAACAAAGTCCTTGGAGAAAATTCTGTAGAGGTTGGAACTTTAGCTAGAGCGGTAGCAGATAATGAAGCAGTAGGTAAAACCAACGAAGCTTCTTCATTAACAATAAACGGTAAAGATGTACTTGCTTTGACCCCTGTTTCAACCATAGAAGAAAATAATACAAAGTATTATGAACTGGATTTAAATGATCAGTCTAAGGCAACGGTTAAGGTCTCTGTAAAGGGAGCTTCAGAAGATAATATTTCAGTCAACAATGAAATCTACCAAAGTGAAGCCAATTATACAGGCTTATTAAAATCCGATGGTAGTCGTATGCTTCGTGTCATCCTTCAAAATGGAAGGAAGGAACCTGTTATTTATGTAATAAAATGTACTGGAGGCGGAGATCCTGCGACAAATGCAGATTTAAGTTCCGTAGTTTTAACGCCGGGTGATCAGATAATAACAGAGGAACAAGCAGCAAATAATTTATATTCCTTTAATGTAGCTAATAACATAGAAAACATTAAATTGAAACTTAATGCACTAAATCCAAACATATCAATAAAAGTGAGCGGAATTGGCGGAAGTGATGTGAACTTTAAATCCGGGATTATTTCGGATAATATTAGTTTAAAAGAAGGAGAGAACAGTTTTGATATAACAACAACGTCAACAGACCAGAAAACTCAAAACAAATACATAATTAAGGTAAACAGGCAGACGAAAGAAATCACTGAAAATGAAGATAACCTTAAGGTTTCATTCACTTTAAATGGAGATGATAAGCATGGAGAAAAAGGTAAACATAAGGAACAGGTTTGGATTAAAACCACGACAGTACAAGTACCTAAAGGCTCCACTGTGAAATATCTGACCGATATGATGCTTTACAATGCCGGAATTGACTTTGATGATACGGATGGTAACTATATTTCAAAAATCAAGGGGCCTGGAGTTGGATGGCTGGGCGAATTTGATAATGGTCCTAATAGTGGATGGATGTATCGGCAAAATGGAAAGATTGCTAACGACGGATATGCGAAAAGGAAATTAAAAAATAATGATGAAATTTTATGGTTCTATACAGATGATTATAAAATAGAAACTGGATATGAGGGCAATTGGGATCATGAAAATTCAGCAGCTAAAACAGACGATCAAAAGGCTTCGGCTAAAGAGACTGTTCAGGTTACTGCCAAATCAGACTCTGAAGGCAAAGCGGCGGCTTCTGTTTCTTCAAAGGATATGATAGAAGCATTGAAGAAGGCTTTGGAGGCAGTGAAAAACTCAAGCAAAGAGTTAATACCAGAAGTATCGATTGCAGTAAAAGCAGATGAAAAAGCGAATACAGTGGTTACCACATTACCAACATCCTCTGCAAAAGATATAGTAAAGGAAAAAGGTATATTGAGCCTTACTACGCCTACAGGGGATATCCGGTTTAATCAGGAAGCTCTTTCTGCTTTGGCTGCAGAGGCAGGTGGCAGCGATATCAAGCTAACCATAGAAAAAGTAGATGCTTCTTCAAATCCTGTCACTACAACTATAACTGAACTTGCAGGACGCCCTGTATTTAATCTTTCTGCCATTTCAAACGGTAAAGAAATTACTGATTTTAAGAGCGGCAAGGTGACTTTCTATCTGCCATACACTTTAGGGGCAAATGAAAAGAAAGAAAATCTGAGAATGGTTCATATTAGTGACAAAGGGGTTCAGGAGGCCGTGGAAGGGGCTTCTTATGATGAAGCAAAGAAAGCAATGAAGGGAGAAACCAATCACTTTTCATATTATGCTGTAACCTATAGCAATATCCAATTTACAGATGTAACCAGTGGCAAATGGTTCTATGACAGTGTTATGTACCTTGCCAATAAAGGTATTGTAAAAGGTAAAGCAAAAACTACATTTAATCCGGATGGAAGTGTAACCAGAGCTGAATTTGCACAGATACTCTACAATAAGAGTGGTGCTCCCCAAGTAACCAATAGTGCAATATTCACGGATGTGTCAGATAATGCTTGGTATGCAAAAGCAGTAAACTGGGCAGCAGAAAAAAATATTTCAAAAGGATTTAATGGTAAATTTAATCCAAATGCCAACATATCCAGAGAGGATATGGCTGTAATGCTTAAAAACTATCTGGAAAATGTTGATAAAAAAGAACTTGCTAAGACAGCAGTTAAGCAGGAGTTTTCGGACAAGGCTAAAATCAGTCCTTATGCTGAGGAAGCCATAGAAATCATGCAGACAGGCGGCATTATAAATGGTTACAAAGCGGCAAACGGACTATATAGCTTTAAACCTTCAGGAAATGCCACAAGGGCAGAGGCAACATCTATGATGGCATCACTTTTTCAGAAGTTGGAAAAGTAGAGTGGAAAAGGAGGCAATAAAAAAATATTTAATTAGAAACTAAATAGAGACCCGGCTGGTAAAGTGTAAATATACTTTGATACTGCCGGGTTTTTGTTGTATTCAAAGTTGCATATAAAAAAGAACAATATAAAATAAATAAATTATAAAATATATGTCATCAAATTAATTTTAAAATCATATTATATATAGTTGTGGTTATGAACTCGAGTAATAATCGCAATGATTTAGCTTCAAATTCATAAAAAATGTGACATAATTGTTGCGTTTTTTTTATGGAGAAGAAAAAGAAAAATTAGTTTATCAATAAAGAAGTAATGAAGTGAAAATATGGGGGGATACCAATGGGAATATTAAAAAAATATTATGAAACTATTTGTAAGAAAAGACAGGAACAATTAATGGATCTGTATATCGAAAATTATTCAACTCGATATAGATCTCAGGATATGGTCAATGAAGAAAAAGAGACGAACGAAAATGGCTTGAAATAATAGTTTATTTATGATAGACTATAGAAAAGAAAAATTATATTACTTTCATGTTTCGATTCTATATATGTAAGAATAGAGTTCGACTAAGAGGGAATCTGGTGTAAATCCAGAGCGGACCCGCCACTGTAAGTGAAGAGTTCCTTTTAAAAATTATCTTTATAGGATAAATAACCACTGAATTGAAATGATTTGGGAAGGTTAAAGGGGGACGTTGAGGCACAAGTCAGGAGACCTGCATGAGAAGCATACCAATCCACGGGAAGCATGGATAATTGGTTAGAATATTAGATGAAACAGTAAAACGGACTGCGATTTTTTGTCGCAGTTTTTTTATTGCTTTATTATAGATTAAGGAGGTGGAAGCTGTGGCTGGTAAAATATATAAATTTGCTTACGTAAGAGTTGACATACCACGGGCAACTTCCCAGGGAAGTGCCAAAGGCGAAGGCTTTAACTAACGTTTGGATTTTAGATATTTATAAAATTAAAGTTTAAAATTCAGGAGGTTATGAAATGAAATTATTTAAAAAATATTATGAGGATGTATGTAAAAGGAGACAGCAGGAGCTTAAAAAAACATGGCTTGAAGGAACACCAGTTAGCTATCGCTGGCAGGATATTGTAAAAGAGGCACTACAAGTAAATAAAAAGATATAGCATTAGATATATCAGTTTTTAATTTGGGGGTTTGTAATGGATATTTTTGAAAATAAGATATTTAAAAAGGAGAAAGAACATCTATATTACGATAGTAAAGATTTAATAAAATTAGCTGAAGAATATGGCACTCCATTATATATTTTTTCAGAGAGGGAGCTCCGAAAAAATGTCAATGAGGTTATGGCTACATTTAGAACGTTCTATGACAGAACCAGTATACACTATGCTGCACAATGTGAATCAACTCTGGCAAACCTTCAAGTTATAAGAGATGCTGGATGTAATTTAGAAGTAAATTCGGGTGGAGAATTATTTAAAGGTTTGCAGGCAGGGTTTGAAGGAAACCAGATTATATTTAACGGAGCATGTAAAACATTGGATGAAATTCAGATGGCAATAAAGAGTAGAGTTAAATCTATAAATATAGACTCCATATATGAATTGACAAGAATTGTTAAAATTTCTGAGGCGTTAAACATTCCAGTAAACGTAGCATTAATGATTGTTCCAGAAATTCCATATTATAATTCGAATCACGATGAACTGTTAGGGCAAGATGCAGAGTTTGGAATAACTTTTGAGCAGTTGAGAACTGCTATCAGAATGTCTCAAAGAAATAAAAAATATATAAAACTAAAGGGGTATCACTTTCATATTGAAAGTAGTAAGTTTAAGCCGGATTTACTTCGTCAGGCTTTTAGCGCAATGCTTGAAACTGCAGTAAAAATGCATCAATTGACAGGGTTTATACCGCAAAGTTTAAATATAGGTGGGGGCGTATCAACTAATTATATGGGGCAAACTGCAGAGGCAATAGCGGACGAACTAAATTTCGATAAAGTGGAAAGCTGGGCAGGAGAAGAATATAGAGAATTCTTTAAGAATGTGGAATTAATTGCTGAGCCAGGCAGAAAGATCGCGGCTTCCGCAGGAATTCTATTAACCAGCATCGTAAATGAAAAATACAGAAAGAATTCTAATGAAAATTGGTTGGTTCTTGATGCAGGGTTAAATACGGGCTTGGAGATTGAAAAAAAGTCATCGCATTATGAACTATTATGTGCAAATAAAATTACTGAGCATCATAGCATGCCATATAAAGTCAGCGGATTGTCTTATGAAGCTTCAGATTACATAAGATTCCCTAACAGCATAACTGCAGGAGATTTGATAGCCATACTAAATGCAGGAGCGTATGGTACGGTTAATATGTCTAATTATAACGGCAGACCAAGACCAGGAGTTATTTTGATTAAAAAAAATGGTACCGTAAAGCAGATTAAAAGGGCACAAAGTTATGAGGATTTATTAGAGGGAGAAGAGTTCTTTAATGAAAAATTAAACTTATGTGTAATATAAAATTTACAATTCCCCCCCAAATATATAATCGCAAAAAGAATCCAAGTATCTAAATTTTACTTGGATTTTTTTCTAATTCATAACAAAAAAGAAGGAGAAATAAAAATACATAGTATTACCACCATATTTTCTATTGACACATGATTATGTGCATGATATTATATTGAAGATTTAGGCACGAAAAAAATTAATGAAGTGCGATTTTATAGAATTTATGGTAAATAGTCATAAATTTAATTCAAGGAAGGAATAATACATATGCTAATGACTTTTGAAAAATATATGGATGAAGAGTATGAGTTTGCAAAAAGATTCGATAATCAGCCAGCATATCCTTCAGTTTTTGAATTAATTTGTTTATTACCATTGTCTAAGAAATCCGCCATAGTAGAAGCGCCTTTTTCTTTAGATGATTGTGTTATTTAATCTTCCATTATTGGAAGATTTTTTTTTTGCTGGAAAGGAGATTTATAATTATGTTAAAAGGTAGAAATTTATTAGAACCCATGGATTTTTCTTTAAGCGAGCTTGAAGAAATTTTTGACTTAGCCGATAGAATCATTGAGGAACCTGCCAAATATGTACATGCTTGTGATGGCAAGCTGCTAGCAACGTTGTTTTATGAGCCAAGCACAAGAACACGTTTCAGTTTTGAAGCAGCAATGCTTAGACTAGGAGGTCAGATAATTGGATTCTCAGAACCTAATTCCAGCTCAGTTGCAAAAGGTGAAAGTATTGCTGACACGATTAAGACTGTAGCCTGTTATGCAGACCTTGCAGTAATGAGACACCCAAAAGAAGGTGCACCAAAGGTAGCAGCACATAGCACAGATATGCCGGTTATAAATGCAGGTGATGGTGGACATCAGCACCCAACACAAACACTGACAGACCTTCTTACAATCAGAAGAACTTTAGGAGATTTTGATAATATTACAGTAGGATGCTGTGGAGACCTTAGATTTGGTAGAACCGTGCACTCTCTAATCAAGGCACTTTCAAGGTATAAGAATGTTAAGTTTGTTCTTATATCTCCAGAAGAGTTGAGAATCCCAGAATATGTAAGAAAAGAAATTCTTATAAAGAATGGTATTGAATTTGAAGAAGTTAGAAGTATGCAGGAAGCACTACCAAAGCTGGATGTACTGTATATGACAAGAGTACAAAAAGAAAGATTTTTTAACGAGGAAGACTATATAAGATTGAAGGATACTTATATCTTAGATAAGCCAAAGATGAAGCTGGCAAAGGAAAAAATGATTGTTCTTCATCCGCTTCCAAGAGTAAATGAAATTGCTGTTGAAGTTGATGATGATCCTAGAGCAATGTATTTTGTTCAGGCGAAGAATGGTATGTTTGTTAGAATGGCTCTCATCATGAGTCTGCTTGGGATTGAAGGGTAGGAGGGATACAAATGTTAGTAAATAGTATAGAAAAAGGAATCGTTATCGACCATATTACAGCAGGCCTTGGTGCAAAGATTTTAGAATACCTTGATATTGATTTAAATACAAATACAGTTGCATTCATTATGAATGCATGCAGTAAGAAACATGGTAAGAAAGACATCGTTAAAATTCAAAATCTTATAGATGTAAATTTAGATGTACTCGGGTTAATTGAACCAAATGCTACAGTAAACGTGATAGAGAATGGTGAAATTGTAAGAAAGATTACTTTAAAAATGCCTGAAACAGTAACGAATGTTATAAAGTGTAAAAATCCAAGATGTGTAACCTCTGTGGAAGCTAATGCACCACATATTTTTCACTTAATTGATGCCGAAAACAGAGAATATAGATGTGAGTACTGCGATGAAATTGTATCCATGAAGGAGGCATACTAATTCATGAAAATATTTGTAAAGAATGGACTTATAATTGATCCAGATTTAGGACTTGAAGCAGTAGGAAATCTTTACATTGCAGATGAGAAAGTAGCCTGTATACAGACAGCAGCCGGAAATTTTGGTGTAGTGCCAGCATGGAGTAAAGATGGTTCTATAGATGAGGACATTACAATAATAGATGCTACAGACAAATGGGTTGTACCTGGGTTTATAGATCTTCATGTTCACTTTAGAGATCCGGGATTAGAATATAAAGAAGATATTTTGACAGGTTGTGCAGCAGCAGCAAAGGGTGGGTTTACCACTGTCTGCTGCATGCCAAACACAAAGCCTGTTATAGACAATGCAGAAATCGTAAAGTACATTGATGAAAAAACGAAAAGAGCTAATGGTGTAAATGTCCTTTCCATTGGAAGCATTACTAAGGACCAAAAAGGCGAAAGATTAGCAGACATCCGTGAAATGTCTCAGACAAGAACTCAATCCACAGGGATAATGGGTAAAGGAATCTGTGCCATAAGCGAAGATGGACGTTCTGTGATGAATGCAGGACTGATGCTTGAGGGGATATTAGAAGGCAAAGCAAACGGATTAATGGTATTCTCTCATACCGAAGATGACAGTCTGGCTGGAACTTCAATTGGGGAAGAATTAATTGTTGCCAGAGATATTATGCTGGCAAAAGAAGCTGCATACCCTATTCATTTGTGTCATATAAGCACAAAAGGAAGTTTAGAGATTATTCGAAAAGCAAAGGAAGACGGGATAAGAGTTACAGCTGAAACAGGACCACATTACTTTATATTAGATAAGAGTAATGTGGGCGATGACGGAAATAAGAAAATGAATCCACCGCTTAGAACAAAAGAGGATATTGAGGAAGTTAAGAGAGCGTTACAGGATGGAACTTTGGATGCTATTGCCACCGATCATGCACCCCATAGCAGTGCGGAAAAAGACTGCGGATACAGTAAAGCGTTGAATGGTGTTGTTGGCCTTGAAACTTCTTTTGCAATGAGTTATACAGCGCTTGTAAGAGGTGGAATATTGACACCTTCAGAGCTTATTGATAAAATGAGCTGTAAGCCAGCAGAAATACTGGGCGCTGACCGAGGAAGCATTGCAGTAGACCGGGTAGCAGATATTGCAATAATAGATGTAGACAAGGAATATGAGATTAAAGCAGAAGATTTTGTCTCAAAAGGAAAAAATTCACCATTCTTGGGAATGAAGGCGTATGGCAAGATTTTGTACACATTGGTAGAAGGTAAGATAGTTTATGCGGCTGAGTAGCCGCATAACTTTTAGGTAATATTAAATTGGAAAAGAGTTAAGTTCAAGAAGATGGAGGTATGAAATGATTGATACGTTATTAAAAAAAATCGATGCTATGAAAAACCCTACAGTGGTAGGACTGGATCCAACGCTTGAAATGATGCCAGCCCATTTAAAAGCAGAAATGTTTGAAAAGTGTGGTAAAAATCCTGAAGCCGTTGGTAAAATGTTTCTAAAGTTTAATAAAGATATAATAGATAGTATTGAGGATATCGTACCTGCAGTAAAACCTCAGATTGCCATGTATGAAAAGTATGGATTAGAAGGAATGAAAGCATACCTTGAAACCATCGAATATGCTAACCAAAAAGGGATGGTTGTAATCGGTGATATAAAAAGAGGCGACATTTCTTCAACGGCAGCAGCATACGCTGCGCATATTGAAGGAACAGAAATAGATGGCGAAAAGTTTGATTTATGGAAAGAGGATTGGATAACCATTAATCCATATTTGGGTATTGATGGTATTCAGCCATTTATTGATGCGTGTAACAAGAAAGACAGGGGCGTATTTGTACTAGTTAAGACAAGCAATCCTTCCAGCAGTCAGCTTCAGGATATAGTTGTAAATAATAAGACCATTTATGAAACTGTGGCAGAGCTGGTTAAAGAATGGGGAACACAGTCTATGGGAACTATGGGTTACAGCAGAATTGGTGCAGTAGTAGGTGCCACACATAAAGAGCAAGGTCAGAAGTTAAGAGAAATGATGCCTCATACTTTCTTCTTAGTGCCAGGTTATGGGGCTCAAGGTGGTACGGGTGCAGATTTAAAAGGATTCTTTGACAAGGATGGAAGAGGCTGTATCGTGAACTCTTCAAGAGGAATAATAGCAGCCTACAAAAAGAATGACAAATATGGTGAAAAAGTTGGAGAGGCGGCAAGAGATGCGGCACTTTTGATGAAATTAGACCTTCAGTATTAGGAGTTGGTTATGAAAAAAATAATAACAGGGAAAGTTTTATGCAATGATTTGATTGCAAAAGATATATACAAAATGGAAATAAGCACTGTGGATATGGGAGAAATAAAGGCTGGGCAATTTGTAAACATATATCTGGATGATAAAAGCTTATTATTGCCAAGACCTATTAGCATTTGTGATGCCAGGGATAATAGTATAACTATTGTTTACAGAGTAGTTGGGAAAGGAACCAGGGAACTCTCAAGATATAAACAGAGTGATAATGTGCGGGTAAGTACACCTCTTGGAAATGGGTATTTTATAGATGGGATTGATTTTGGCGGCAGTATAGATGATTATAAAGGCAAGACCGTTACAGTAGTAGGAGGTGGTATTGGAGTACCTCCAATGGTTCTTTTAGCTAAGAAACTGAAGGAAAAAGGTGCAGAAGTAATTGCAGCTGTTGGCTTTCAAGCAGAACCCTTCCTAATTGAAGAACTAGAAAAATATTGTATTAAAGTTCATGCGGCTACTGATAATGGTGCAGTAGGTTTTCATGGTAATGCGGTTCAGATGATAAAAGCTGAAAATATCGTTTCAGATGAATATTATTCTTGCGGACCAAAAGTGATGCTTAGAGCATTAAGTGATCTCTGTGCAGAAAAGAATATTCCATGTCAGGTTTCTTTAGAAGAAAGAATGGGGTGTGGATATGGAGCATGTGTAGGCTGTACTTGTAAAGTGAAAGTGAAAACCGAACATGGCGTAGAAATTCAGCAGAGAGGTGTATGTAAGCATGGACCTGTATTCTTTGGAGAGGAGGTTGCATGGGATGAATAGTTTGGATTTACGGGTGAATTTTGCGGGTGTAACTCTTAAGAACCCTATAACAACGGCCTCAGGAACTTTTTCTGCAAGAGAAAGTGGAGAATTCTATGATATAAGCCAACTGGGGGCGGTCATAACTAAAGGTGTTGCTAGTGTACCTTGGGCCGGAAATCCCACCCCTAGAATTGCAGAAGCTTACGGCGGTATGATGAATGCGGTAGGTCTTCAAAATCCAGGGGTAGAAGCTTTTATTGAGAATGAGCTTTCCTATTTAAAAAACTTTGACACTCAGGTTATAGCTAATGTAGCGGGCAGGACTATCGAGGAATACTGCGCTGTAGTGGAAAAACTTAATGAAACCGATATTGCCATGTTAGAAATTAATATATCATGTCCTAATGTTAAAAAAGGCGGTATTGGATTTGGCACTAATCCTAAAATGGCAGGAGAAGTAACAAGGGCAGTCAAAGCAATTACCAAGAAACCAATTATTATTAAACTGACGCCGAATGTTACAGACATTACAGAAATAGCAAAGGCAGTTGAGGCTGAGGGAGCTGATGGGGTTTCTCTTATAAATACATTACTAGGTATGAAAATTGATGTTCAAAGAAAAAAGCCAGTGCTTGCCAATGTAATGGGTGGGTTTTCTGGGCCTGCAGTAAAGCCTGTAGCTGTGAGAATGGTTTATCAGGTTAGAAAAGCAGTAAGTATACCGATTGTGGGTCTGGGCGGAATCATGACAGGAGAAGACGCTGCTGAATTTATTATGGCAGGTGCAGATCTAGTCTCAGTAGGAACGGCAGCCCTGGTAAATCCAACGGCACCAATCGATATATTGGAAGAACTTAAAATATATATGCAGGAACAAGGGTTTAAAACTATAGATGAAATTCGAGATGCTTTTAATGCATAAAATAGTAGTGGCTGTTGCAAAATGGTAAAAATATTTTGCAGCAGCCATATTTTTTATAACGCAGGAAATATCATTTATGATATTGGCGAAGTTCATTATGCTTTCGTACGGAATACCAGGTGCTTCATAGCATTAGCGTTAAAAGGCATAAGCGGGTAAAGATAGGATTTGTTCTCCAACGTTTTAGTAGTTGCTAATGATATAAAATCAATTATAACTGCAATTAGAGCACCAGATATTGCACAAATGGAAATAGCATTGTGACCAAACATGTCCATAGCAATAGCTGTCTCACCGAAACGTGCACCAATTTGAATACCTACAAGTATTAAAATACGCATAAATTTTATAGCATAACCAAGTTCAATACTAGGCTGGGTGAAGCCGGCAAGTGCTACCACCGCCATGCATAAAATTGTTTGAGGTATAAACCAGCCTGAAGATACTGCAAACTGACCTAGTATTAGAGCGCCTATTACGGATAAGGACATTCCAAGTGCATCAGGTGTATTTAAGGATGCAAGTTTTAATCCATCTATAGCAAATTCTAGAAGAATGAACTGCCAGAATAAGGATATAGCAAATTCTCCCCGGGGAATAAAGAACTTTAAAGCTGAATATACAGGGATATATTCTTGAGCAAATAAAAGATAAAGTGGGGTTATAATTATAATGCCAATAAAATTAATAGTCCTTAATAACCGAAAATAATTACCTGTAAGAGCAGGAAAGTAGTAATCATCTACATCTTGTAAAAAGTCAAAAATACCAGTAGGCAAAAGTATAATAGTTGGGCTTGTATCAACAATTATGGCAATTTTACCCTCAGAAATATGGGCAGCGGCAACATCTGGACGCTGGGTATATCTAACTTTCGGATATGGATTAAGCCAGCCCAAAAAACTTTTTTGTTTAGGATCTTTTACGATATGTTCCGCAATGGTTTGATCTCCTACAGATAAAGCATCTATAGAAATGCTGCTTAGCCTATTTGAGATTTTTTGCACTAAATTTTCGTCGGCTTTTCCTTTTAGATATACAAGGCTTACATCTGTTTTAGTTGATTGCCCTACTGTATGAGCTTCAAAAATAAGTTTTGGATCACGTATTCTTCGCCTGATTAAAGCAATATTAGTCATAAAAGCTTCTGTGAAACCATCTTTAGCGCCACGGAGGCTTTTTTCTTTAGAAGGCTCGTCTACACTTCTATTTGGATATGATCTGGCATCAATAATTATAACTTCATTAAATCCATCTACGGCAACAGCTATTAAGCCAGAAAAAATATTTTTTATAGCGTTTTCTAATTTGGATTCCGTTATAGCACTTAAAAAAGGTAAATTTATTTTTATAAATTCTTTAGAGTCAGTAATGTCTTTGGTCTTATTTGAATCAATTTTAAGCAAATAGGACATAACAACAGGCATTAATTGGCCGCTTACAAGGCCATCAACATAAAACATTACCGCATTCTTATCTCCAATCTGGATTTCTCTCGCCAGCATATCAAAGCTTTCCCCTATAGGTAAAGCGCTTTTAAGGGTTTCTGCCCAATAATTATTTACCTGCATAAAAATAATCCCTCCTATTTATGAATAGTGTGCCTTTTTTTACAAAAAGAATTCATAAACCATTGGAGGGATAATCTATTATTAGTTAATACTGTCATTTGATATAATCTGCTGAGAAATCATATCAAATTTTTCTAAAGGGAAGTATCCAATAGAATTTGTTTGATTTGCTGATGAGGATAAAATGGATACACTACCATGGGCTATACCTAGCCGGCGGCTTATGGGTCCATATTCTGCGGTAGCATTTTGAAGTTTGCTGTATGCGGCAGTTATAGTTCTTTTGTCAAATACTCCGGTGGTAATTGAAAGTTTATTATCGTATAGTTTTAAACCCTTTGTAGTATATGAAAGTATACCACATAGTAAGAAAACGATTAATATAATAAGGCCGATCCACCATTTATAAAATATTGAAAAGCCTGCGAGGAATGCAATACCCCACAGTCCCCATTTAACTAAAACAGGTAGCATTGCAGATTTTGGTGATTTCTCTTCCTTTTCTTCAAGTATAAATTGTGGCGCAATCTGTCTAATTATGGATTGAAGAACGTCCGGTTTAACTAGCAGACAAAAGATAGGAGATTGATTTTCAGCAGCATCGCCCATGCCTACATTGATAATTTCTCCATAACATAAATTAAAAAATCTTGCCTGAAAGGGTTGTTTTACTACTAATGCATTTGTTTTATCTAAAGGTAAGGTAAATTGCTTTCGTGTAAATAAACCGTATGAGACCATTATTTTATCTCCATTTTTTTCTAATACAAAATTATGATATAAGAGAAAAGCAGTAAGACTCTTGTATAAAAATGGTACTACAGCAATAAGCAGAGATAAAATTGCAGGCATAACTACCTGATGCATTTCTTTGTCTGAAGTGCAGAATGCCCATATTGCGGCAAATACAACGCCCATGGCATAGATTCCACCTAGAAATGAAAAACTCAATATGCAATGCCTAATGACTTCTTTAAAACTAAAAGTGATAATTGGTTCAGAATTATTTCTTTGGTTAAGAGAATTCATTGAAACTTGACCTGTAGGAATACTTTCATCGTAAGCTTTACCATCTATATATGAAAGTATGTAATCTCTGAAAGCAAATGCAGTTTTATCATCAAAGACTAAATTAAAGTCCGTTTTATTAGCAGTAACAGATGAGTTTATATCTAGCTGAAGTGTATAAACATCAAATATTTTTTCAAATAAGTTCTGCTGTAAGTTAACCGTAGAAATACTGGAAAGCTTTACTGTAGTTTTACTTTGAGAAAGCTGATTGCGTTCCAGAATAAAGGTGTCTCCTTCAATACATATTTTTGTCTTCCACCATCGCAATAAGTTAAAAATGAAAAACACCATAATAACTGCAAAAATTCCTATTAGACCAAATACTACAGATTTTGAAGGAAGAGATTGCATTCGCATGTCTTTTAATGCATCCATAAATTGAAAAATAAACATGGCTATAATATACCAAATAGCTTTAAAGGTATTCATTATTACTGAAAAGAAGTGACATCTGACTTTAGGCATTCTGATCACTCCTTTGTGCTTTTACTATAGTACCAATTCTAATTCCAAGATTCTCTGCAATTTCTTCTGCAATCTGGTTCTCCAAAAATTTTATATCAACATTACCACCGGCGGTGGTAGCAACTACTTTGCTAAGGCCATACATTCGATCAATTGGACCTCGTTCAATAGCAATTTGATGAACACGCTCAATTGGAGCAGTAGTTTTAGTAATAAACCAAAGGCCCTCTATAACGATAAGCTTTTGGTCATCAATATAATATTTATATCTTTTATATCGAATGATTGGAGCAAATATAACCTGTAAAATAGAAAGTAGGATTATAACAGCAAATATAATATCCACCCATCCAGGTACTAACACATCTCCGAAATAGCAGAATGCCCTAATAATCCCCAATATGGTTAACAGTATGACATTCCCGATAATAGACGAAAGCCTCATACAGTTTTTGGCTTTTTTGTTTAAACATTTGTACTCTAAATTCATTTGTAATTCCCCTCTTACTGGATATTTTGCTAAATAAGCTTTGGACAGTATACCATTTTTTACAATAAAAATCATTTTAAAAGAGTATTTAATAAAAATTTAATAATTTTATAGGTATTAAGCTCTAAGTGTAATAGCAACGACTTTGGGCGCATATGAAAGTATTATAGATATTACTCATATGACATAAGGAGGTTATAAATATATAATGGAAAATAATCTGACTCTTGGAATGACTGCACCTGATTTTACTGCAAATTCAACTTTTGGACCAGTAAAACTATCAGACTATAAAGGGAAGTGGCTTGTCTTTTTCAGCCATCCTGGAGATTTTACACCGGTCTGCACATCAGAATTTATAGCATTTGCTCAGGTATATCAGCAGTTTAAAGACATAAACACAGAACTTCTAGGGTTAAGCATAGACAGCAATCCATCACATCTTGCATGGGTTAACTCTATATATGAAGTATCAGGTATTGAAATACCGTTTCCAATTGTTGCTGACCGTATTGGAGATATTGCCCGTGAATATGGTATGATTGCTCCAGATGTAAGTAATACATCAACTGTCAGGAGCGTATTTATTATTGATCCCGATCAGAAAATAAGAGCAATATTAACATATCCGATTACAAATGGTAGAAATATACCTGAAATATTCAGGTTAGTAACAGCACTTCAGACTACGGATGCGGAACATGTACTTACTCCGGCCAACTGGAAACCTGGCAATCCTGTTTTAGTACCGCCGCCTAATACATATGAACAGTTAACAGAAAGAAAAAATAATGCGGAAGAGCTAGGACTAATTTGTAATGATTGGTACTGGTGCTTTAAACAGCAGTAAAATGAAGAAAAATAATAAGGCATATTAAAAAGTAAGGAGTACTTTAAAATGAAGTGTCTCCTTACTTTTTTTTATATAATAGGAAATATCGATAGATTTTCCTATTATATAAAAAAGGAAGTGCAGAGGGGCGGGAGCCTCTTTGCCTATAAAGGAAGGTGTTCAGCGAATAAAATGAGCGCCGAAGGGAACCATGGGGTTTCCTAACGGAGTGGCGAAGCCACATTTTTAATACTATTGTACAAATGGCATAAACTTTTCTAAAGTTTCAACATCATAATAAACATACATAAATTTGATGGTCCAAAAATCTATTGAAGTTATATATTTTGCCTCTGTATCCTGCAATATTATGTAATCTAAACCGACTTTGATAAGATAACCATATTTTGAAATAATTTCACCTGCGCCAATAAAACAATCAACTTGTACATAATGACCTATCTGTGTGCGGAAAAATTCATTAACATTTTGCAAATCATTATAATTAAGGATTTCCGCATTTTCTTTAGTTAAAAAAGGGCTTTGGGGTATATTACTCAGCGTACCGGCCTTTTCAGATTTTAAGTTAGCTCTTATTTCAGATATTCTTAATTTTGGATTATTAAAACATTGTGACATAAAAAAACCTCTCTTCTATATCTTCTCTTTTAGATTTAATATATGCAATTTAAAATTGTTGGTTCTTAAATGCACTTCTTATAAAATAATTAAACAAATTAGAATGTTTTTATAAACTTATGAAACTTTTTGCTAAGCTGCACCGTTATAATAGTGTAAGGAGGCGGAGAAAAACAATGTCGACATTAGAAACTCAAATATATACAGCTTTAATTGAATTTATTGAAAAAAATCAAGATAGCATATATCGGCTTGCTTACAGTTATGTAAAAAGTCAGGATACAGCGCTTGACATGGTTCAAGAGTCAATTTACAAGGCAATCAAAGCTTATGATAAAATCCAGGAAGCAAGTAGTGTAAAGCCATGGTTTTATAAAATATTGGTAAATACATGCATGGATGAACTCAGAAGAACCAAACGTATAATTACAACAGCACCGGAAGAACTTCCAGAAGAAGTAGAGGATATTTTATCTATGAAGGCTGATTATATGGTGTTACATAAAGCGCTTGAAGATCTTGACCCAGAAACAAAAACTGTTATTGTATTAAGGTATTTTGAAGATATGAAATTAACAGAGATAGCAAGAGTGCTTGAAGAGAATATTAACTCTGTGAAAAGCAGACTTTATAGAGGTTTGCATTCATTGAAAATTCAAATGAAAGAGGAGGAATTTGGTGATGCTGAATGATGAAAAATTTTTAAACCTGAAAAAAGGATATGAAGATGTAGAAATTCCTAGCCAGCTAACTCAAATCGTTCAGGATACTATAAATCGTGCACAAACAGAATTATTACAGGAAGATATAAAAAAAGAAAAAGCACAAAGGGGTAAAAAAATGAAAAAACAAATTGGAAGTATTGCAGCAGCAATTGTTATAGTAATAGGGGCGTTTGGTATAGGGGTAAACACGAATGAAGCATTTGCAGACTCTGTATCTCAGATCCCAGTTCTAGGAAGTCTGGCAAAAGTTTTTACAATAGAGCAGGTTCATGAAGAAACGGATTCCTATGTAGCTGACATGAAAATCCCTGGAATTGAAGGTCTTAAGGATGAAAAACTGCAGAAGAGGATTAACGAGTTGGTACACAATCAGGTAACGGCTGCAGTTGACGAAACTAAAGTTACAATGCAAGATTATAAAAAGGCATTTTTAGAAACTGGCGGTAAGGAAGAAGATTTTATGCAGCAGGAAATAAGTGTTGATTATGATGTTAAGTGCTTAAATGATAAAATTTTATCTTTCTCTGTATATAAAACTGAAACTTTAGCAAGTGCATATTTTGATATGTTTTATTATAACTATGATTTAACAACTAGTCAGCCACTTTCCCTTAGAGATTTATTAGGTAGTAATTATATAGAAATTGCTAACAAACAGATAAAAGAGCAGATTGCAGAACGTTCAAAGAATCCAGATAGCATGTATTGGGATACTTGTGAGGATATGGAAGAGGAAGGCTTTAAAACCATTACAGAGAACCAGCAGTTCTATGTAAACGAAGCAGGTAATCCTGTAATAGTATTCAATAAGTATGAAATTGCGCCAGGTTATATGGGTATACAGGAATTTGAAATCACAAAATAGCATAAATTTAAAATAAGTCCTAAACAGGACTTATTTTTTTTGGTATAATAATAGAAATACTTTTTTAAATTATATAAGTTTATATTAATATTAGATATTAAGGAGATGGACATGAACTATAAGGAACAATTTATTGAATTTATGGTTAGAGCGGGTGTGTTAACTTTTGGTGATTTCACAACAAAAAGTGGGAGAAAAACACCTTACTTTGTAAATACAGGTAATTATAAGACCGGATCCCAGGCAGACAAACTGGGACATTTTTATGCAAGCTGCATCGTGGAAAATTTGAAAAACGGAAATATAAAAGGAGATGTAGCAGCATTATTTGGACCAGCTTATAAAGGCATCCCTATTTCAGTAGCAACTGCTATTGCTATGTCCAGAGATTTTGATAGAGATATTAATTACTGTTTTAACAGAAAAGAAGAAAAAGACCATGGCGAAGGTGGAAAGATGGTAGGCTACAAACTTCAGGATGGAGATTCAATTTTAATGGTCGAGGATGTTATTACAGCCGGAACTGCCGTTAGAGAAACACTTCCACAGCTTATGGCAGCTGCAAAGGTAAAAATTGAAGGTCTGATTATCTCTGTAGATCGTATGGAAAGGGGACAGGGTGAGAGGACTGCAATTCAGGAGATTGAAGAGGAGTTTGGAATTAAAACATACCCAATTGTTACAGTTAGAGAAATAATAGATGCAATGCACAATACAGAGATAGATGGTAAGATTGTAATTGATGATGCAATGAAAGAGAGAATGGAAGAATATTTAACTAGATACTGCGTAAAGTAGCCTGAAAGAAAAACGGCTCCATTATTGAAATGGAGCCGTTTTTATAATTAAACACACACTGCTTAATTGGATTTTACGGCCGCCTGCAAGACAGTGTTTGCGACTTTACCAGCTACCTTACTGCCACTACCGCCACCTTCAACTAATACAACAAAGGCATAGGGATGGTCCTGATCTTGAAGAAAACCTGTAAACCAGGCATTGTCAGAGTCAGAAGTATCATTTTGTGCAGTTCCGGATTTCGCACCTATCTCCAACCCTGGGAAATTCCCCTGACCATAATTGTTCAGGACGTTATTTCTCATCATGGCAGCTAAGGTCGTTGCAGTGTTTTCATTAATTAAATTCTTGGTGTGATGTCTTAAATATAAACTGGTCCGAACACCTTCCGTAAACGCAGTATGTGATATGATTTGAGGTTTAGCAGCAGATCCTCCATTGGCTATTGCTCCTGAATAAACCATTAAGGCGCACGGATTTACAAGATCCTTACCTTGGCCAATTCCTGACCAGGCTAAACCACCTTTGCCGCCAGAAGTAAAATCAAAAGAAGATTTTGCTGTTGTAATACCATTTATGGAAAGACTATCAGTAAGTCCGGCTTTCTCAGCATACTTTTGCATTTCACTGCTGCCGATTTCAGTAGCAAGCTGACCAAAAACACAGTTACAAGATACAGCCAAGGCCTGTTCCATAGTTAAATCTCCATGTGCACGTGGACATGTAATAAGCTGGTTGCCAATGGTAGTTTCGCCGTCACAGTGAAAAGTCCTGTTCTTCACGCCATCAAGGGTTTCAAGAGCTGCTGTAGCTGTAATAAGCTTAAATGTAGAACCAGGTATAAAGGTGGCAGAAAGGAGTCGGTTTATATAAACTCCTTCATACTCGTCATCCCCATCTTTAATTGTAGGAGGTGAGGCAGGATCATAGGTTGGAGCACTTACCATACAGATAATTTCTCCAGTTTTGTAATTATACACACCTACAGTACCTTTGTGCCCGTTTAGTGCCTTGTAAGCGGCCTCACACACCTCAGCGTTTAAGGTCAGGTAAAGGTCTCTGCCACCAGGGAAAATAGGTTTGGCCCCTGTAATAACATTGTAACCGGTTAGTTTATCGGCAAAACGTGTCAATGCACCAGTTCCTATCATTCCTGTTGGTTCACCAACCGCATGAAGTGTAGCTTTACGAATATAAGCGTTGCTGGAATACTCCCATTTAGCATTCGTATCGTTATAATCAGCAAGCACTTTTCCGGTTTCATCTAGTATTCTTCCAGTATTTAATACATTGTTAGTATATAAATGCCGGTTGGCAGAAAAGGCCGACCAGGTATCACCATCCATAAAAAATTTAAAAGTGAAAATTCCTGTGCCTACGACTAATACAAGAGCAAGAAAAAAGCATACTATTGTGCGAGAGGTTATCTTTTTCATTTATTTTCCTCCTCTTCGTCATCTAGCTGGTCAAATTTATTTAAAAAATTATTAATTTGATTTTGTTTAGCATCATAATCTGTTTGCTCAATATTCATATTTTGAAATTTCTTTAAAAAAGAATCAATTTCATCGTCAGTTTCATCTTTATCTTCAACATTAAATTTTTCGGAATCCTCATATTCGTACGGATATTCCGCCATTTCTTCATTATCGTAATAAGCCGTTTCGTCACCTAAACTAGGAAGACTTCGAACAGCAAAACTTGCATTCTGTCTTGTATCTGCGGCCTTTAAGAAGGCTAACAAACCCCAGGAACTTATCATACTGGAGCCACCGCAAGAGATAAAGGGAAACGTAACACCAGTTAGGGGAAGTAAATCGACAGAGCCAAATACATTTAAAATAGTTTGGAATACTAAAAGTGAGGTTGCTGCACATGCTGCGGTAGTGTAGAATGCGGAACGACCTGTTTTAGTAACCCTATATGCAAATATAGATAAAGTGACAATACTTGCTACTGCTAATAATGCTATTATAAGACCCCATTCTTCACATAACATTCCAAAGACTAAATCGGTATTTGCAGCAGCGATATTATGTAACCATCCGTTACCAGCACCTACACCAATCAGACCTCCACTGGCAGCAGCAGACATGGTGCGGACTTGTTGATAGCCAGAGCCAGTAGCATTCTGCCAAGCGTGCCCCCATACTGAAAAACGGGAAGCAATATAAGGCTTAAACCTCAAAACTAATCCGCCACCAGCTACAGCACCTCCACAAATTAATGATAAAGTGGCAAAATCCCCAGAACGAAGAAAGGCGATTACAAGGAATACTACGAAGAAAATTGCAGCAGTTCCAAAGTCACTCATTATAGCAAGGGCGCATAAACAAAATCCGGATAATAGCATGAAACCCCATAAATTTCTTTTAACAAAAAGCCTATCTAAGGTTGCTGAACCAGCAAAGATAAAGCATACCTTAGCTAATTCAGAAGGCTGAACAGAAATTCCGGCAATGGAAATCCAATTTTGTGCTCCATGTATAACAGAACCAAATACAAGGTTAATTAAAAGAAGACCAATTGTAGCCAAGGCCATAAAATGTCTGGTTTTAATAACTCGATTCAAATCTCTCAGGTACCATCCTAAAACTAAAAATACTGCAATACCTAATATGATAGTAAAGGTTTGTTTTAGAAGGGAATCTGGAGCAGAGGAAGCTGATATTGCAAGGTTTAAGGTACAGGCAAAAAAAGCCAGTATTTCTGGTTCAAAGCCTGTTCGTTTAGCTAATTTTGAAAGCATTACGTAGCCCCACATAACCCCTAGAAGAGCTCCATAGCATAACACAATAGTGTTGGAATAATCGGGACGTGTAATTATTAGCTGAAATACTGTTAATATTTGAAAAATTGTCAGCATGACAAATGAAGCCCAGGGTGGAGTTGGACGGCTTTGAGATATTCTGTTTCGCTGCTGTTCCTCATGTTCTAGCTCTGAAATTGTCTCTAAAGTAAGAATTACACCACCCAACATAATGGTTTCCCCAGGTTTTACTGAGGCGGATTCTTCTATTTGATGACCATTACATATGGTTGGATTTTTTTCTGAAAGGCTGTAGACCTTCCAATTGCCATTATCATCACGTATTAGTGAACATTGAGTTCGAGAAATTGTAGGAAAATTTATAACTACGTCACAGTGTCTGGCACGACCAACAGTACACTCCCAGTGATGTATAGGAAATTTTCCAAGCTCAGGCGATACCAAATAACCCCAAGTTTCTTCTGGATTTTTTACTCTAAGCATGTCATGAAGTACAGATAAAAGAATGCCCAGTGCAAGCACGGGGAAAATCCATCGTACTATTCCACCATACCAGTCTGCAACTGTTGTGGGATTCTCTGTAATCCATTGAAAGGAATATTGAGTTATTTCCCAAGTGCGTGCGGCAAAATCTGAAAGCACTTCGCCAATATTATTCATAAAGTCGGACAACTTATAACCTCCTATTATATATAATCATATACTAACTTAATAGTATACCATATGAAGACAAGTTATTGTATTGACAAATTTAATGATTTCATGCAAAATCGGTAATAGCATGTTGAAAAAGAACTAATCTAGTTGAAAGGAAAATACAATGGACAAATTTTTTAAATTAAAAGAAAATAATACTGACGTAAAAACAGAAATTATTGCAGGTGCTACTACATTTTTATCTATGGCGTACATATTGGCTGTTAATCCCAATATGCTGGCTGAAGCAGGTATGGATAGTGGGGGAGTTTTTACGGCTACGGCTATATCAGCAGCAATTGCTACGTTAATAATGGCCTTCTTTTCTAACTATCCGGTGGCTCTTGCATCAGGTATGGGCTTAAATGCGTATTTTACTTATTCCGTATGTATACCATTAGCTCAGCAGGGAATAAATGATCCATGGAAGATCGCGTTAACAGCTGTATTAGTTGAAGGAATAATATTTATTCTACTATCAATCTGTAAGTTTAGAGAAACGCTTATAAATGATGTTCCTAGGAACTTAAAGTATGGTATTACTGTGGGAATTGGATTATTTATAACTTTAATAGGGCTTAGTAATGCGGGGATTGTTATAGCAAGCAGTTCAACTTTAGTAGACTTAGGAACCGTTCCTTCAGCACCTTTTGCATTAGCATTTTTAGGATTTCTAATTATTTGTATCTTGAATCACCATAAGGTAATTTGCCCCATATTATGGGGGATTTTAGCCACCTGGGGATTAGGAATGATTGCACAATACATTGGATGGTATAAAGTGGATTTTGAACTAGGTCATTATCCTGTATTTCCAAATTTACAAGGAGTAAGCTTTACACCATCAATGCCTTCACTTTTTGCATTTGACTTTGGATTTGTTGCAGATAATTTCATGCAATTTGCCGTAATTGTATTTTCATTTTTATTTGTGGATTTATTTGATACAGTTGGTGGATTAATTGGAATTGCAGACAAAGCGGATCTATTAGATGAAGATGGAAAATTGCCAAGAGCCAGTGGAGCATTGCTTTCAGATGCTATCGGGACAGTTGTAGGTGCATGCATGGGTACTTCTACGGTTACAACATATATGGAAAGTTGTGCAGGTGTAGGGCAAGGGGGAAGAACTGGATTAACATCAGTTTCTACTGCAGTGTTTTTTATTATTGCCTTATTTTTCTCCCCAATTTTTTTAGCAATACCTAGTTTTGCTACTGCACCAGCTTTGATATTTGTAGGATGGCTTATGATGAACTCTGTCAAAAAGATGAAATTTGATGGTGATATTGCGGACTCCATAGGTGGTTTTGTAGCAATCGTAATGATGCCATTCACTTATTCAATTGCAAATGGTATTATGTTTGGCATATTAAGCTGGGTAATTTTAAAACTATGCTCGGGAAAGGTTAAAGATATACCAGCTATAATGTGGATTAGTAGTGTATTGTTTACTCTTAGAATTATTACAATGATTATCTAGTTTTAACTTTTTTATTTGGAGATATTTAGGAATTGTGGTACAATGAAGTATATGCTATTTATAAGGCAATGATGGGAGCTTAGTATGAGTATTGATAAAGTGAATTTAATAAATCAATATGTTCAAGGAATAAATCAGGGAACAGTTGCTATTGCTGCACCTAGTGAAAAGAAAAATAATTTTGAACAGACTTTGAACAAAATTGTTTCTGGAAATCAAGGACTTGGATCACTTTCGAATGCTATATATTCATCTGACAATAAAAATAATATAACTACAAACACCGAATTAGATGAAATATTTGCAAAAGCAGCTGAAACTTATGATGTTCCAGAAGAATTATTGAAAGCAGTAGCAAAGGCAGAGTCTGGATTTAATCCAAATGCGGTATCCAAGTGTGGTGCAATGGGTGTTATGCAATTAATGCCAGCTACAGCCAAAGCATTAGGAGTAGTTGATGCGTATGATCCTGAACAAAATATTATGGGTGGAGCAAACTATATATCCCAAAAACTAAAGGCTTATGATGGAGACATTACTTTAGCTTTGGCGGCTTACAATGCCGGATCAGGAAATGTAGCCAAATATGGAGGTGTACCTCCTTTTGCAGAAACTCAAAATTATATAAAGAAGATTCTCGGATATATGGGAGAAGACATTGAATTACCAGAACAAGTCACTAGAACGAAAGATAGTTCAAATTCAGTGTTAGATAAATTGTTATCAGGAACTAATTCGTATTCTGAGATGGGAACTGAAAAGGCTTATTATGCAGCTAGATTACAAATATTACGTCATCAATTAGATATGCAGGAGTTATTTGCATCAGGGAGCTTATCTGAAGATGAAGATGAAAATTATGATACAGGTTTAAATGAATTACTTTATTCTTTAAATCAATTATAGAATAAATAGAAATATAAACATTTGAAAAATGTTCGAAAGAGAGGGTGTTATTGATGGAAAGAAGAGTTGGAACGGTTTCTAGGGGATTAAGAGCACCGATAATCAGAGAGGGCGATGATTTAAAGAAAATAGTAGTAGATGTACTATTAGGCGCTGCTAGTACTGGCGAATTTCAAATTCAGGATAAAGACATACTAGCGATTACTGAAGCTGTTGTGGCAAGAGCTCAAGGTAATTATGCTACAAAATCACAGCTTGCAGAGGATGTCAGGGCTAAACTAGGCGGAGATACAATTGGAGTTATATTTCCAATCTTAAGCCGTAACAGATTTGCTATTTGCCTAAGAGGTATTGCTAAGGGAGCTAAAAAAATTGTATTAATGCTTAGCTACCCAAGCGATGAAGTAGGGAATCATTTGGTAGATGTTGATTTACTTGATGCAAAAAATATTAATCCATATACTGACGTATTAAGTCAGGAGCAATTTGAAAACATTTTTGGAAAGTCAAAGCATACTTTCACAGGTATGGATTATGTAAATTATTACAAGCAGTTAATTGAAGAAGAGGGAGCAGAGGCGGAAATTATTTTTGCTAATAATCCAAAGATTATTCTTGATTATACTAAGAATGTTTTAACTTGTGATATTCATACTAGAGCTAGAACGAAGAAAATACTAAAGAAGGCCGGTGCAGATATTGTATTAGGGCTAGACGATTTACTTACTGACAGTGTTTCTGGAAGTGGGTTCAATACAAAATATGGTATACTTGGCTCCAATAAAGCAACCGAAGAAACAGTAAAGCTATTTCCAAATGATTGTACTGAGTTTGTAAAAAGTATTCAGGCAGAAGTTAAGGAAAAGACAGGAAAAGTAATTGAAGTTATGGTTTATGGTGATGGTGCTTTTAAGGATCCTGTAGGAAAGATTTGGGAACTTGCAGATCCAGTAGTTTCACCTGGATATACAGAAGGACTTGAAGGAACACCAAATGAAGTTAAGATTAAGTATCTTGCTGACAACGACTTTGCAGACTTGAGTGGCGATGCACTTAAGGATGCTATTTCTGAATACATTAAGAATAAGGATAATAATCTGGGAGATTCAATGGTAGCACAGGGAACAACCCCAAGAAGACTAACAGATTTAATTGGTTCGCTCTGTGACTTGACTTCTGGAAGTGGTGATAAGGGAACCCCGATTGTTTATATTCAGGGTTATTTTGATAATTATACAAAATAAGTAATAAAAAAGAAGCATTTTACTAATTGAATGCTTCTTTTTTAATGATTTCGTAGTTGGATTATTCGTTTAACATGGAAACAATATCGTTTTTTGGACGAGCACCCACTGCCACATTTACAACTTTGCCCTCTTTTATAACGGCTAAAGTTGGGATACTCATTACATTAAAAGCGCTTGCAAGTTCTGGTTGTTCATCGATGTTTACCTTGCAAACCTTAGCAGTTGATACTTCGCTTGCAATTTCATCTACAATAGGTGAAACCATTTTACATGGACCACACCAAGATGCCCAAAAATCAATTAGTACTGGCTTATCAGACTCCATAACTTCTGTTTGAAAATTGTCTTTTGTTACTGTTAATACTGACATATTTTTTCTCCTTACTATATTTTTAATACGATCAAAATGTGTTGGTTTATGTTGTGATTATAGTATATTTTATACCCATATTCCGTGACTTTATCACCAAATTTAACTAAATAGTTTATTTACGAAGATATTTAACTACAGATGTCCCTGCAATGGCCCCATCGCTTACAGCTTTAGATATTTGTAATAATCCACCAATGCAATCACCAGCAGCATATAATCCAGGAACATTTGTGGACATTTCAGAGTTTACTATAATTTTGTTTCCTTCTATAAAGGCTCCTACCTTTTTTGCTAAGGCAGAACTGCCGGCTGTTCCGTAAGCTACAAAAATACCGTCTAATTTAATTTTATTTTGGTAGTTAAGGGTAACCGATTCAAGAGAACCGATGCCGCCTAATAATGGGTTTGGAGCACCTGGATTTAAGCTGGAAATTGCATGTTTTTCAATATTAATTTCTTTTGGAAAGCAAACAGTAGGTTCTGAACCATTTGTAAGTAAGGTTACAGAATTTACGATAGGAAGAAGTTCTTTTGCCTCATTTAGTGCATATTCACCACTGCCTAAGACTGCTACATCTTTATTTCTATAAAAAAAAGCATCGCAGATTGCGCAATAACTAACTCCTTGCCCTTCTAACTCCTTAAGCCCTTTAATAGGAGGTGCGGTTCGGGAAGCCCCTGTGGCCAGAATGACAGCATCAGATACATATTCGTTTTTGTCAGTTCTCACAGAAAAAGTACTTTTTGATTCTGTGGATTCTGAATGGTTATCAATGGTGCTTATTCCTACAACTTCTTCACTTATAATTTCTGCACCTAATCGTTTGGCCTGTGCAATACCTGTTTCTACTAATTTAGACCCAGGTATAGGAAACTCAAATCCATAGAAGTTCTCGATTTTATCAGCTTTACCTAAGGAACCGAGCCCGTTGCCTATAACAATTGTTTTAATTCCGGCTCTGATTGTATATAATGCAGCCGAAATACCAGCAGGTCCATTGCCTATAATTATTACCTTTTTCATAATAAGCCTAATCCTTTCTACTAAAACTAATATAATATTTACCCGTAAAATTTTAAATTATAACCATATTAAACCATAAAACAACTTAAGGTTTCAATTACATTGTTATTTTTCTAAAAATATTTTATAATATTCTTTAATTAAAAAAATAATTCTATTGAACTTAAAAATTGAAAAGCACAGCTTACAAGCCGTACTTTTGCTTTTTTCTCATTAATTGAGCCTGAGTCATATTTAAATAGGATGCAGCTTTTCTAGTGGTCCCTTCTTGTTTTAGTGCATATTCTAAAAGTTTTTTCTCCTGACTTTCCATTATTTCAGCAAAATTTATTCCGGTTGAGCTGCTGAAAGAAGTTTTTAAATCAAAAGCTATATCAGAATATATGCTTTCATTTATAATCATATCCACATCTGCTATATCAATTCGATTTGTACTGGTATTTATAATAATTCTGTGCATTTTATTTTCAAGTTCACGGACATTACCGGGCCAGTCATAACTAGCGAGTCTTTTAAGTGCATCACCAGTTAATTCTTTGTAAATGCCATACTGCTTGTTATATTTAGCCAGGAATGATTCCGCAAGACAGTATATATCTTCTCTACGCTCTCTAAGTGGGGGAACATCAATACTGCATATATTTAGTCTGTAATATAAATCTTCTCTAAATTTACCTTCTTCCACTAATTTATGTATAGGTATGTTATTAGCACATATTACGCGGACATTTACATTTATTTGTTTAGTACCGCCAATTCTATAAAAACTTCCTTCCTGAATTACTCTTAAAAGTTTTGATTGTAGAGCTGGAGATAATTGACCTATTTCATCAAGAAATAGTATTCCATTGTTTGCTAATTCAAAATAACCTTTTTTACCACCTGCCTGAGCACCTGTAAATGCCCCAGCTTCGTAGCCGAAAAACTCTGATTCAGCTAGATTTTCTTGTATGGTAGCACAGTTTATCTTGATGCAGGAATTTGATTTCCTATTGCTGTTTTTATGTATAAGCTCCAATATTTTTTCTTTACCAACACCAGTTTCTCCTTGAATGATAACATTGCAGTCATAGTTCGCTATATTGATTACCTGATCGGCTAAGGTTTTGGTTACAGGACTGGCAAAAACGAAATCATCAATACGATTTGTTTTATTTAAATTTCTTTGAGCAGTAGCTTTATCACCAAAAGTGTGGGCATTTTTATTACTTTCGTACATATTATTGATTTCATCTAAATCGTTACGCATTTCGGTCAGTAATTGAATTGTAAAATTGTCATAGCCCTCATAATATTGGTCTAAAGAATATGTTGTTATTTCTTTACCCATGCTCTCAGCAATAAGAATTGCTTTGCTGTACCCATTCCTTAAATTTGTAAAGTATAAAGAACCTTTTTCTTTAGTCATTAATACACTAAAAACTTCAGAACCTGATAAATCCTCACAGTTTATAGTAAAATCCATAAGATGAGAATCTTCCTGCATGATTTCTTCGACAGCTTCAATTGGATTGGTTACATCAACAATTCTGAAGCGATCAGCATATTTTAAAATTACAGTTTCCACTTGCTTATAGGTAAGGCTGCCACAGGCTTCATTGTCCATAATTGTGAGTATATAGCAATTATCACCTAAAGCTTTTTTTACAGAACCAATGTAAACCATTGTAGAAACAAGGTCTTTTCCTATTATTAAAACTCTCATCCCTGGGTTAACCATTGTATTTATTGTATGAATGGAACCGGCTTCATCAAGTGTGGTCATAGTGTAGTTTAGGGCTAGTCCTTCTGGTTTAATAAACATAGGTGAATTTTCAAATAAAATAGTATAGCCTTTTATAATAAGTTCACCATAATTGTAATCTATAGCTTCAATTTTTTCTATAAAAAGTGGTACGGATGTGATAGTAGTGTTGCAAAGGACTTCATCACCTACATTGTACCAGGGCCTGTTTTCTTTAAAAACTTTACCTATTTCTTCAATTTTACCGTAAACCATACCGCCACTATCGGTAAAAGGGTTATGCAATTTACCACGCTTCTGAATAATATCAATAATTTTAGCTTTTATTCGATCTTCATCATAACCACATTCATAACAGACTTGTTCAAAACTGCTTTTTTCCATATGAACCAGCCTGGTATTAATTCTGATTTCTCGTTCATTAATTTCTCGTCTATTGTCAATTTTCCATGCGGTAACAGGAATAGCACCTTTGGGCTCAATAACTCGGCTTATGCCAAAAGTATCTTTCATAAGACAGCCTCCTTCACTTCAATGCAGAAAAGTAAAAATTAGTTTGCGTATTGTTTAATACTAACTTGCGGAATAGATCGCCACCTTGCGAATCGATTTCGAATCAAAAATACCATAAAATCTTCAAAAAAGCAATAAAATTTATATAAAATTTATATATAAAGCAAAATAATAAAGTTGTTCGAATCGATTTCGAATCAAAATCAAAAATAACGAATCGATTCCGAATCAAAAACCATAAAAATATGAAAAATTATTCGTTTGGATTCCATAAAAGTATTTACCAATTTTAACAAGATTAAATAAAATAATTTTAATAAAGGATTTATTAAGAATAAAATGGCTTAATTACAAGGTTTTAATAAAGTTTATAAAATAATAGGAAAATAATTATAAAAGGGTTGGCACAATAATTGCTATATATATTGGCAAAGAATATGACAGTTATTATTAATACATAAAAAGATAAAAATAAATGAATAGATGGAGGTAATTAAAATGACAAAGAGAATAAACGAAGCTTATAAACACTGTTTCGCTCATATATGTGTTTCAGGAGTAACAACACTGATGACACTTCAAGAGGTTTTAAACACATATGCAGATTTAATGTGTAAGGACTTAGAAGATTGTGGCGTAAATGCTGAAAAGGATGATGTTGCTGATTATATTACTGAACAGTATAGTCTGTTAAAAGGCATGCAGAATAAAGATACTGACATTATAAGAATGTAACTTAAAATAGCTATATAAATAGAAAATAGCGAAATGTAACGCAAATGCGTTATTAAATGGTTAACTTCCTCAAAGTTATAAAAAATAAATGATAAAGCTAAAAGAGCCGGATTATGCCGGCTCTTTTGGTATCTGTTTTTATGATTAAAATTGACATAAAGAAAAAGAGGAGGCAAATATAAAAATGCTCCTCTATAATTTAAAAACATTATAATAACTATGTAACCTATACTGCAATATTACTCAGCCGGTGCAATGTCAATCTTTTCTTCCAAAACTTTTTCATATTCAGCGAAGATTGCATCTTTAATTTTATTTCTTGTTTCAGAGATAAGTGGATGAGCGATATCCCTAAAGTCTCCTTCACCCATCTTTCTACTAGGCATTGCAATAAACAATCCATTTTGACCCTCAATGATTTTTATATCGTGTACGACAAACTCATCATCAAAAGTAACTGAAACAACAGCCTTCATCTTACCATCATCATTAACCTTACGAACCCTTACATCAGTAATATTCAAATCTGGTCACCATCCTTTCATGCCACAAAACATTATGCTGCGCATTTTTTGAAAAATAGATATTTGCCAGTATTATACAATAACAACCAAAAAAATACAAGGGGTTTTGACTAAAAAATATGTATTTTTTAAAAAATCTGACAATTACTATAAACCTCAATTTCCTTAGTGTTTTCATCCACGTTGCCTAGATACAATAATGTGCAATAATCCTGTATCTTTTTTTTCTCAGGCTCTGTTGATGCAATGACTATACCTGTTCCAACAATTTCTACATCAAACTCACCTAATATATCCTTAATTCCTTTTACACTGCCTCCTGCACGCATGAAGTCGTCAATGATGATCGCTTTTGAACCAGGAACTACAGCTCGTTTAGATACTGACATTTTTTGTACTCGATCAGATGAACCTGAAAAATAATTTATACTTAAAGTAGAACCTTCAGATATTTTGCTTTCGCGTCTGGTAACTATCATCGGAAGGTTTAGCATATGTGCTGTCATAGTTGCAATAGGAATCCCTTTGGTTTCTATAGTTGCAATATATTCTGCCTTGTAATCCTGAAATTTTCTTGCAAATACAGTAGCTACCTGTCTAACTAAATTGGAATCAAACATAATATCAGAAGTATACAAAAAACCACCGCCCAAAATTCTACTGCCATCTCTGAGTTTTTCACATAATTCTTCTTGAAGCAGTTTGCAGTCTTCATCAGAGATATAAGGAATATATTTTACACCACCACCAGCTCCGGAAGTAGTTTGTATAATTCCTAGGTTTACGGACTGAAGCGTTTGTCTTGCAGTTTGTAAATCTTCGCTTATACTTGATTTTGCGGCTCCAAATAGATTGCAAAAGTAGTTTAGACTATATGATTTGTTTGGAGTTTCGGATAAAATTTTAATTATTGCAGCAACACGTTCAGCTCTTTTCATGAAAGTCCTCCTAAATAGTAAAGTATATATATTTCTTATTATACCATAAACGAATAAAATCATATAATATTTTAATAAAATGTGGGATTTTTTTGGGCAATTTATGGTATAATGAACCATGATGGGTTAAGTAGGGCCTAATCAAAATTAAATATATATATTGGAGGCATAAACTGTGATAAATTTATCCGATTATAATCATATACACTGCATAGGAATCGGAGGCATAGGACTTAGTGCCATTGCTGAGATTTTACTTGATAGAGGGTATACTGTTTCAGGATCTGATATGAAAGAGAGTGAAATAACAGATAGACTGATTGCAAAGGGTGCCCATATTTTTTTGGGACAAAGAGAAAAGAACGTTGATGGGGCGGATTTAGTGGTATATTCTGCAGCTGTAACACAGGATAATCCTGAAATGTTAAGAGCAGCAGAGTTAAATATTCCGGCAGTAACAAGGGCAACTATATTAGGGGTACTTATGTCAGAGTATAAAAATAGCATTGCAGTATCCGGAACTCATGGTAAAACAACTACAACTTCTATGATTTCATTGATTTTAGAAAAAGCACAAAAGGATCCTACTATCTTGGTAGGCGGGAATTTATCTGAGATTGGTGGAAATGTAAAAGTAGGGCAGAGTGAATTTTTTATTACGGAAGCTTGTGAATACATGGATAGTTTCCTGAATTTAAGACCAAAAATTGAGATTATACTTAATATAGATTCAGATCATTTGGATTATTTTAAAGATATAGACCATATAGTAAGTTCCTTTAAAAAATTTGCTGATCTTATAGGTGAAGACGGCAAGATAATCGCCTATGAAGCAAATCCTTTCGTAAATGGCATTATAAAAGATTTACCAAATGCTGTAACTTTTGGATTTAATGAAAACTGTACGTATTACGTTACAGAGATAATATTTAATTCTTTTGGAATGCCGCAGTTCTATGTTAATAGCAATGGAAACAGATTATGTACAATTCAGTTATCAATACCAGGCGAGCACAATATTTTGAATGCGCTTGCTTCTTTTGCGTGCTGTCATTCGCTAGGAGTAGATATTGATGATATTGTATCAACATTAGAAAGTTATACTGGTACTCAACGTAGATTTGATGTTATAGGTATTACTTCAGACAATATTCAGATTGTAGATGACTATGCGCATCATCCAACAGAAATTAAAGCAACACTTTCGGCGGCTCAAAACATCCCGCATAATGATTTGTGGTGTTTATTCCAACCGCATACGTATACCAGGACACTAGCTTTATTTGATGAGTTTGCAGAGTCTTTTGAAAAAGCAGATAAAATAGTAATGACTGAAATTTATGCAGCCAGAGAGAAAAACGTATATAAAATAAGTTCAAAGGAATTAGTAAATGAAATAAAAAGAGCTAATCCGGCTAAAGACGTTTATTATTTCAGTGATTTTGATGAAATTGCTAATTTTGTAATAAATAATGCTCAGAGTGGTGATTTAGTTATTACAATGGGCGCAGGCGATATTTATAAAGTTGCAGAAATTATTTTAGAAAAAGACAGAAGGAGATAATGTTAAAATCATGACAATGGATGAATGTCTAAAGTTAGAAACGGAAAGACTAGAAATTAATAAAAAACACTTGGAAAATGGAGTGGAATTTGTAGATATAAGAAATGCCTACATAGGGCCAGAAGTAAGCATTGGAAAAGGAACTGTAATTTATCCTTGCGTTACACTGGAAGGTAGAGTTATAATCGGTGTTGACTGTGTCATTGGACAAAATTCTAGAATTGTAGATTCTACGATCGGAGATCGCACTGATATTCAGACTTCTCTTATTACAGAAAGTTCTGTTGGAAACGACACTAAGGTAGGACCTTTTGCTTATCTTAGACCAAATAGCAATATTGGCAGCCATTGTAAAGTTGGAGATTTTGTTGAAGTTAAAAACTCAAGTATGGGTGATGGCGCAAAAGCTTCCCACTTAACTTACATTGGGGATTCTGATGTGGGTAAAGATGTGAATCTTGGATGTGGCGTGGTATTTGTAAATTATGATGGAAAAAACAAACATCGTTCAGTTATAGGAGATGGAGCTTTTATTGGCTGTAATACTAATCTTATTTCACCTGTAACGGTTGAGGAAGGTGCATATGTTGCAGCAGGAAGTACGGTTACTAAAAATGTTCCCAAAGGTTCACTTTATGTAGCCCGTGCTAAAGAAAAAATAATTGAAGGCTGGGTAGAACGTAGAGGATTATTAAAGAAAAAAGACAAATAATTTTGATATGGATGAAAACGAAGTTTTATATTCTATTTAGGAATTAAATATATTATTACAAAGAAGCTATTGATTAAAACAGAAAGAGGTGTAGTAAACAAATGAAGAGCGGAGCATTTTCAGATTTTAAAATTTTTACAGGTAATTCACATCCAGCATTAGCGGAAGAAATTGCCAAGATTATGGGAAAACCATTAGGTAAGGCTACAGTGAGTACCTTTAGTGATGGAGAAATCTCAGTAAATCTATGGGAAACAGTAAGAGGTATTGACACTTACATTGTTCAGCCAACTTGTGGACCTGTAAATAATAGCCTTATGGAAGTATTAATTATGATAGATGCTATGAAGAGAGCATCAGCAGGAAGAATTAATGCAGTTATTCCTTATTATGGTTATGCTCGTCAGGATAGAAAAGCAAAGGCAAGAGACCCAATTACAGCAAAGCTGGTAGCAGACCTTCTTGTAGCTGCAGGAGCTGATAGAGTCGTTACCATGGATTTACATGCTGCACAGATTCAGGGTTATTTTAATATTCCTGTTGATCATTTAGTTGGCATGCCTATTTTAGTTAAGTATTTTCAAGGTAAGAATCTTGAAGATTTGGTTATTGTTTCTCCAGATCATGGAAGTGTTACAAGAGCAAGAAATATGGCGCAGCCTTTAAATGCACCGATTGCAATAGTTGATAAGAGAAGACCTGAACCAAATAAGTCAGAAATTATGAACATTATTGGTGATATTGAAGGAAAAACTGCAATTCTTGTAGATGACATGATTGATACAGCAGGTACCATCGCAAATGCTGCAAATGCATTAAAAGACCTTGGGGCAAAAGAAGTATATGCGTGTGCTACACATCCTATTCTTTCTGGGCCGGCTATAGAAAGAATTGCTGATTCCGCTATAAAAGAACTTGTTCTTCTAAATACTACACCTATTCCTGAAGAAAAAATAATTGATAAAATTAAAGTTCTTTCGGTAGCACCATTATTTGCTGAAGCTATGATGAGAATATTTACAAATGATTCAATCAGTAAGCTTTTTGATTAATAATATATATAAAGGGATAGTATAAAAATATGTATGTAATTGTTGGACTTGGGAATCCAGGAAAAAAGTATGAAAATACAAGACACAATATCGGGTTTATTACCTTGGATTATCTAGCTGACAGGCATGGAATTAAAATTACAAAAATAAAACATAAAGCTTTGGTCGGAGAAGGAAATATCTCCGGCCAAAAAGTTTTATTAGTGAAGCCACAGACTTATATGAATCTCAGTGGTAATTCTGTGCATGAAGTTATGGAATATTATAAAGTAGATATTGAGAATTTATTGGTAATTTATGATGATATTGATATACCAACGGGAAGTGTAAGAATTCGGAAAAAAGGAAGTGCAGGTACTCATAATGGTATGAGATCTGTGGTATATGATTTACAATCAGATCAATTCCCGAGAATAAGAATCGGCATGGGTAATAATAGAGGTGCAGATTTAAAGGATTTTGTTGTTGGCGGCTTCTCCAAAGGAGAAAAAGAGATTTTTGAAAGAGCTGTTGTTCATACAGCTGATGCCATAGAGTGTTTTTTACAATTTGGCATAGATAAGGCTATGAATGAATACAATACAAAAGGAGTCGTAGGAGAAGAGAAGGGTAATGAATGATAATAGAATCATAAATATATCCGGAATATCGGAAGGACGGGTAGCACCTGCCTGTGCTTATATTGCAGGGAAAAATGTTGGACCTACTTTAGTCGTAACATCCTCTGTAATTAAAGCAAAGAGGCTAGGGGAGGACCTGTCTTTTTTTGCACATAAAAATGTCTATGTAATGCCTGATGCGGGAGAGATTTTTCTTAGGTATGAGGCAAAGACACACCATGATCTTCTAGAACGCTTAAAGATATTAAAAGCAATGGCAACTAAGGAAGATTGTTTTATTGTTGCACCAATTGCTGCTGTATTAAAAAAGATGGCGCCTGTAGCTTATTTTAAAGAAAATGCTATAAAGTTAGATGTTGGAGACGAAATAAATTTAGATGAACTCAAACAGAGATTGTCCTCTATGGGGTATGAAAGAGTTCCTATGGTGGATGCAAAAGGACAGTTTAGTATTCGTGGGAGTATAATAGATGTTTTTACTCCTGATGCTGAAAATCCATATAGAATAGAGCTTTTTGACATAGAGGTAGACTCCATAAGGGCTTTTGATTTAGATACTCAACGGGCATTGAAGAATTTAAAAAGCATAGGGATTTTTCCGGCAGAACTCTTACAAAATGACGGAGAGATTTTTGCAAAAGCTGCAAACAAAATCAACAAAGAATATTCTGCGTATATAAAACGCTTAGATAATAAAGAAGAAAAAAGTAAAGAAGAAATTCACAAACTACAGCAACTTGAAAAAAGAAAAAATGAATTGCTGGAATATGTAGAGAATAATACAAATATTCAATTATTGGAAAATTATATTCACTACTTTTACGATGAAACGGCATATTTATGGGAGTATCTGGGGAAAGACTCCTTGGTAATGATTGACGATCCAGATAGGATAATTGAAGCATTAGAATCACGAATAAAAGAATTTAAATTGGATTTTGAAGTACTACTGGAAACTGGATATGTAATACCAAAAGATTTTAAATCTTTTTCAGATGAAAAGGATTATTATAAATTATATGAGCAGCCAGAAGTATATTTGTTTACCCCTTTCCCAAAAAGAATAAAGGGCGATATTAAACTTTCAGAACTCCATAATGTGATCAGTAAGCAGGGGCCTGTTTTTAATGGGAGAATGGATCTGCTTGCAGAAGCACTAAAAAGATATATTAAAGAAAATTACAGAGTTACAATTGTATGCTCTACAGATGAAAGAGTTGAAAATCTTACAGAATTTATAGAGCGAAACCAATTGATTGGAAAAATTACTCTCAAAAAGGGCAGTATTACGGGAGGAATGGAATTTCCTGAAGAAAAAATATGCTACATTTGGGACGGTGATATTTTCACCAATCAAAAGCAAGGTAAGAGCAGAGGTAAAAGTACTAAAGCAAAAGGGAAGGCGATACAAAGCTTTTCGGATATGCATAAAGGGGATTTTGTAGTTCATGAAAATCATGGTATTGGTAAATTCCTGGGCATTGAGCAACTTGTTGTACAAAAAATTAAAAAAGACTACTTAAAGATAAAATATGCTGGAGAAGATATGCTTTATGTGCCTGTAGAGCAGATGGATTTAATTCAAAAGTATGTAAGCGCAGATGGAGCAACACCAAAAATAAATAAACTGTCAGGCAGTGAATGGAAAAAAACTAAAGCTAAGGCTAAGGCTGCTATCGCTAATATGGCAAAAGAACTGCTTGAACTTTCTGCAGCAAGACAGATTGAAAAGGGGTATGCGTTTTCAGAAGATACTGTCTGGCAGAAGGAATTTGAAGATAGTTTTCCATATCAGGAAACTTCAGATCAGTTAAGATCAATTCGTGAAATAAAGTCAGATATGGAACATCCTATAGCAATGGACAGACTTCTTTGTGGAGATGTTGGGTATGGTAAAACAGAGGTTGCAGCGAGAGCTTTATTTAAATGTGTCGCAGAAGGAAAGCAGGCGGCTGTTTTAGTACCTACTACTATATTGGCTAATCAGCATTACATGACTTTAAAAGACAGATTTGAAAAATTCCCTTTTAAGGTAGAAATGCTCTGTAGATTTAGAAGTGACAGGCAACAGGATGAGATTGTAACTGAAATAGAAAAGGGTACAGTAGATTTGGTTATTGGTACTCATAGAATGCTTTCCAAGGATGTGAACTTTAAAGATTTAGGTTTGTTGGTTATAGATGAAGAACAACGATTTGGAGTTCAGCATAAGGAGGCAATAAAACAGCTTAGAAAAAATGTTGATGTTTTAACTATGTCTGCAACACCTATTCCAAGAACTCTTCATATGTCGTTAGTTGGAATTAAAGATATGAGCCTTATAGAAGAACCACCTGAGGAGAGATATCCGGTGCAGACTTATGTGCTTGAGCAGGAAGATGAATTAATCAGAACTGCAATTGAAAGAGAAATTGCACGAGATGGACAGGTATATGTGATATTTAACAGAGTGCTTGGAATAAATAAGATTGCGGCACAGATTAACCGGCTTGTACCAGAAGCAAAGGTGGAAGTTGCACATGGGCAAATGAATGAGCATGAGCTGGAAGATATTATGATTCGCTTTATAAATAATGAAAGTAATGTTCTTGTGGCTACTACTATTGTGGAGTCAGGTATAGACATTCCTAATGCAAATACTATAATTATGCTTGATGCTGACAGATTAGGTCTATCACAGCTTTACCAGTTAAGAGGAAGGGTTGGAAGAAGTACACGACTTTCTTATGCGTACCTAATGTTTCAAAAGGATAAAGTGCTTTCAGAAGTAGCGGAGAAAAGACTACGTGCAATAAAGGAATTTACAGAGTTTGGCGCTGGATTTAAAGTGGCCATGAGAGACCTTGAAATAAGAGGTGCAGGGAATCTCTTAGGTATGGAACAACATGGGCATATGATGATGATTGGCTATGAGCTTTATTGCAAATTAGTAGATGATGCGGTGAGAGCTTTAGGCGGGGAAATTGTAAATCCTGATAGGGAAGAAGCTTCAATAGAACTTCAGGTTACAGCTTATATACCTGATAGATATATTGCAGATGAAGTTCTTAAACTTCAAATGTACAAAAAAATTGCAGCTATAGATAGTGCAGATGGAGAAGAAGAGATTATTGATGAATTAATTGATCGATTTGGCGAAATTCCAAAAGAAACTATGAATTTAGTAAGGGTTTCAAGAATACGTTCCATGGCAGAAAAATTGTGCATTACAAGGATACATGAGGATGGAAACAAAATTATTTTTGATTTTGCGCCAGATAATCCACTTAAAGCACAAGCTTATGCGAGATTATCAGGAAACTTTGGTATGAGAATCTTTATCCATGGAGGTGTAAAACCTATGGTTAGATATACTATGGAAAAAAACAATAAGCTGGAAGAAACCATTAAAGTTCTTGAGGTTATGAAAGAGAAATAAGATATTAAAAAACCTGGCTGATTTTATTTAAAGCCAGGTTTTTTTTACTCAATTTTCCATTTGACGTGCAAGGAAGGTTGCCCCGATTTCGGCAGCTTTCAGTTCCGCATCACCTAAAATTTTATCGTCATCCTTTGGTAAGATTGTAATGGAACCAATGGAATCTCCTTGTGAGATAATAGGTACCACTATTCTATGTTGTTCTGTTAGTCTATTTTTACTTTGAATAAGTCGATCTAACTCGTGGTCTATTTTTTTATCCAATAAATCTTTTTTCATTCCACCGGATACAGCAATAATCTGATCTGTATCTGATACTAAAACGGTACTCCCCAAAACACTAGATGCTGTTTCTGCATATTCACCTGCAAATTGGCTAAGCTCATTAATAGGAGAATATTTCTTCAATATAACTTCGCCGTCTTTGCTAGTATAAATTTCAAGAGGGTCTCCCTCCCGGATTCTGAGGACTCTTCTTATTTCTTTTGGTATAACAACTCTGCCGAGGTCGTCTATCCTTCTAACTATGCCTGTTGCTTTCATAAATGATTCCTCCTATATACTTATGGATTAAAATGCAAGTTCTTTTTAAATCTTGCTAAATTTTCATTCATATTGTTTGTAATTGAGGAAAATTTATACTTAAGATTAAGAAAAAATGATACTAACAAAAGTTGGTAGCAATTTTACGGCGATGTGACAAAAATGATGAAATATACATACCTGTGTGATATAATATAATGTCAATGTAATAATATTAGTTGGAATTTAGGAGGTTTCAAATGATTTTTAAAAATATATCAATTTTAGATGAAAACATGGAATTGCAAGAAAATATGTATGTAGGAATAAAAAATGAGAAAATCGATTATATTGGTAAGGAGATGCCATTTGATGATTACGGGGAAGGCTATAACGGTAAGGGAAAACTGTTAATGAGTGGATTTTATAATACGCACGCTCATTCTCCAATGACGCTTCTTAGAGGATATGGTGAAAATTTAGCATTACAGGCATGGCTTAATGAAAGAATTTTTCCCTTTGAAGCAAAACTTGATGGAAATGCTGTTTACTGGGGAACTATGCTGGCTATGGCAGAATCTCTTAGATACGGTATAGTTTCTACTACTGATATGTATTATTTCTGTGAAGACATGGTTAAAGCCATAGAGCAGGCAGGAACAAAAGATAACGTAGGCAGAGGCGTAACAAATTTTTCAGATTCAGATTTGTATGATTTAGAAAGCTTTTCTGAAATGAAAGCATTATATGGGAATTACCATAATGCAGCAAATGGCAAAATAAAAATTGATATGAGTCTTCATGCTGAATATACTTCAAACCCTAGAACAGTTCAGCAAATGGCAGCGTACACAAAAGCTATTGGAGCTAATATGCATGTTCATGTTTCAGAAACAAAATTAGAACATGAAGAATGTAAAGCAAGGCACAATGGAATGACCCCTATACAGTATTTTAATGATATGGGATTATTAGATTCAAAAACTACAGCTGCACATTGCGTATGGGTAGAGCCAAAAGACATGGAAATAATGAAAGAAAAAGGCGTTACGGTAGCAAGCAACCCGATTAGTAATTTAAAATTATCTAGTGGGGTTTGTAATGTTCCGGAATTACTTAGAAGAGGAATTAATGTTACTATAGGTACAGATAGTGTATCTAGTAATAATAGTCTGAATTTTATTGAAGAGATGAAAGTTTTCGCTATTGCCTCAAAGGAAAAATATCAAGATCCAACGGCAGTTACTCCAGTTGAAACGATTTATGCGGCAACTAGAGCAGGTGCACTCTCACAGGGGCGAGATGACTGTGGTAAGATGGCAGTTGGATATAAGGCAGATCTCATTGTACTTGATATTATGAGACCTAATTTTGTACCAGTTCATAATATGACAAATAATATTGTATATTCTGCCTGTGGGGGAGATATAGTAATGACAATGGTTGATGGAAAAGTACTTTATAAAGATGGAATATATACAACTATTGATATTGAAAAGACAATTTTCGAAACTAATAGAGCTACTACGGAGATTTTAAGTCAGCTATAAAAGGAGTTTACACAATGGCAAGAAAGTCCTTTATTCAAGGAGCCGTAATACTTGGTATTGCGGGTATAATAATTAAGGTGCTGGGGGCATTTTTTAGAATCCCTTTAGCAAATTTAATTGGATCAGAAGGTATGGGGTATTACCAAACCGCATACCCAATATATGTTTTATTTTTAACGCTGGCAACTGCGGGTATACCTATAGCAATTTCAAGAATGGTTTCAGAACGAATTGCTGTAGATGATTATTTTGAAGCTCATAAAGTTTTTAGAGTTTCTTTTATACTTCTGTTTTGCATAGGAATTACTTCAGCCGCAATATGCTTTTTTGGAGCTGGGCAGCTTGTTGGAGCAATGGGAAATCCAGGAGCAAAGTTTGCTATGATGGCAATAGCGCCGGCCCTATTATTTGTTCCTATGCAGGCTGCATACCGCGGATATTTTCAAGGAATGCAGGATATGAAGCCTACAGCAGTTTCACAAGTAACAGAACAATTCTTTAGAGTTGCAGCAGGTCTGTTTTTAGCTTATTTTCTTGTGAAATTTGGCAGGCAGTATGCCGCTGCTGGGGCTTCATTTGGAGCTACAGCAGGTGCTATTGGCGGACTTCTTACTGTAATAGTAATATACTTATATAAAAGAGGCTCTTTAGAACATAATATTCAAAGGACAAAAGGGCGCAAAAGCGAAAAGAGCAGTAGAATTTTAGCAAAGATTTTCGTAATTGCTATACCTGTTACTATTGGTGCAGCTATCATGCCAATAATGAATGCTATAGATGTGGCCATTGTAATGCGTAGGCTACAAGAGACAGGTTGGACTTATGTGGCTGCAAATAGTATGTATGGCCAGCTAACAGGAATGGCTGGACCGCTTATTAATTTTCCACAGGTTCTTACACAGGCTGTAGCTATGAGTTTAGTTCCAGCTGTTGCAGCAGCATATAAGCAGAAAGACATGCATTTCCTCCGCGAAAATGTTCAAATGGGTCTTAGAACAGCAATTATTATAGGATTGCCATGTGCCTTTGGTCTGATGGCATTATCTGAACCTATTATGCTGTTACTTTACCCGATGCAGAGAGCAAGCGCTATGAGTGCAGCTCCATGTTTGTTTATAATGGCATTTGGAGTTATTTTTTTATCTACCGTACAGACTTTGACAGGTGTATTACAAGGCGTAGGAAAGCAAATGATCCCGGTAAGGAATTTAATGATAGGTGCTGTAGCTAAAGTGATTATTACCTATACTTTAACAGGTGTTGAAGCAATAAATATAAAGGGAGCAGCCATAGGTACAGTTGCGGCATATATGATCGCAGCAACACTAAATATAATGGCTGTTAAAAAATATACAGGAGCTAGGTTCGATTTTACTCTTACGTATATAAAGCCAGTAATAGCTACTTTGTTTATGGCAGGAGCAGCTGTATTTGTTCATCGAGTGTTATTTGGCATTACAGGTAATGCTTTAGCGACTATGATTGCAGTATGTGTGGCCGGAGGAGTTTATTGTATTATGTTATTTGTTACAAAATCAATCAAGAGAGAAGAAATTCTTAACCTGCCAAAAGGGAAGACTTTAGTTAAAATTGCAGATAAATTTAAAAAATAAGTATACTTGGAGATCAAAGATGGAACAGAAGCAAGAAATCTTAGAAGAATATAAACATTTATATCAAACAGCAGGGACTGCAGGCGAATCTATAACACGTTTAATTGAAATTATTAAGATACTCAGGGAAGAATGCCCCTGGGATAAAGAACAAACTCATGAAAGCCTTAGAAAATGTATGATTGAAGAGGCTTATGAGACGGTTGAAGCTATAAATAATGAAGATTTGGATAACCTAGAAGAAGAACTGGGAGATGTTCTTCTTCAAGTTGTTTTTCATAGCAGTTTAGCTGAGGAAAATGACAAATTTGACTTTATGACGGTAGTCAATAGAGAATGTGAGAAAATGCTAAGGAGACATCCACATGTTTTTTTGAAAGAAACAATTAAAACTATTGACAAAGCCCTTGAAAAATGGGAAAATGTGAAAAGAAATGAGAAGGGAACCACAGACTGCACATCAAGGCTTGAAAATGTGCCTAGAGCATTACCTGCTTTGATGAGAAGTTATAAAGTCCAAGCTAAGGCTGCAGAGGTTGGTTTTGACTGGGATGATGTGGAATGCGCTTTTCACAAAATAAGAGAAGAGACTGAAGAGCTATTAGAGGTTTATATCAGGGATGATAAGAACAGCATTGCTGAGGAATTGGGTGATTTGCTTTTTTCCGTTGTTAATGTTGCTCGATTTCTAAAGGTAGACCCGGAAGAGGCGTTAAATCTTACTTCCGATAAGTTTATTAGGAGGTTTAGCTTTATTGAAGACACAGCCAAAGCTCGTAAGATTTCACTTGAGGACATGTCTTTAAAAGAGATGGACGAGTTGTGGGATATGGCAAAAAAGTTGGAAAAGAAAGCTTAATGATGATTGATTTCGAGTTACTTTAGTCACGTTTTATATTTTAAGGAGGTTTTTATTCATGAACAAGGCTGAGTTAGTTGCTAGCGTAGCAGAAAAGACAGGTTTTACAAAGAAGGATGCAGAAACAGCAGTAAATGCGTTTGTTGCAAGTGTTGAAGAAGCATTAGTTAAGGATGAAAAGGTACAGTTAATTGGATTTGGTACTTTTGAAACTCGTCAGAGAAAGGCAAGACAAGGAAGAAATCCTAGAAAGCCTGGAGAAACTATTGAAATCGCTGCTGCAAAAGCTCCTGTATTTAAAGCTGGTAAAGCTCTAAAGGACGCTGTAAACAAATAAGCTTAGATATAGTAATTAAAGGTAGCCTTATGGTTACCTTTTTTCTATTATATTTATATTTTATAGAGGGGAAAAGGGCAAATGAGAATTGACAAGTTTTTAAAAAATTCCAGACTAATTAAGAGAAGGACTATTGCTAAAGAAGCTTGCGATCAAGAACGAATTACTGTTAATGATAAAATAGCAAAAGCGGGAAGTGAAGTGAAACCTGGTGATATTATTCATATTCAGTTTGGAAACAGTTCTATAAAAGCGAGGGTCCTTGTGCTGTCAGAATCCTGTAAAAAAGAAGACGCTGCAACTATGTATGAGATTATACAGTAATATATAAAAGTAAACTAATAGAAGAAAATTAAAAGCGTGTATCAGTTGATACACGCTTTTGCTTACATTAAGCAATTTTTTTTAGGCATTTGTTCCATATTAAAGGGATTAGTAATGTCTGAATTGGTATAGCAAAAGCTATTTTAAAAAGTCTTGCAGGTAATAATGCCAGAATTCCTTTGCCTGTCAATATGTACAACCAATAGGTATCAAGGCATAAATTCCATAGACAGCATACAAAGAATGCTGCAATGAAAGCCCGCTTATATGTAATACTTTTTTTGTGCAGTACAATACCAAAGGTGAAACCTGTTAGAAAAGCGGTAAGAGTAAAACCTGGGAAATATGCACCAGTAGGAAAAATCATCATTCCGATAAGATCTCCTAAAGCATAGGCGATTCCAGCCCAAAGAGGGCCATACATAATGGCAAGCATCGCTACTGGCAGGAAACCAAAACCAATTCTTATTACTGGTGTGTTTATGGAGCAGAAGCGAGTTAAGATAACTTCCAATGCAATAAACAGACCAATAATAATCAGCCGTCTGATTCTCGAGTCATTTCGCATAAAAAAACTCCTTTCTCATTATTAAGTAGTTAACTACATTAAAGAGAAAAGAGTAAAAGTCTCTTTATGTAGTAGCGGACGCAATATTGTACCGCAAACCAACTTAACGTTGTTTTTCGTTCATAAGCAACATCCCATCTTATGACACTTGACGCACAATATTTACTCTACTTTTGTAAGGACAATATAGCATATTTCTTCTAAGCGTGCAATGAATATACAATTTTAAATCATATTTTTACAGAAGATTTGAAAATGAAATGCTTTCATTTTCATGAAGAAATTTTAACTGTTCTTTTAAACAGGATAATTCACCAGAGGAGTTAGAATCATCTTTGCATCTGATGTAATATTCCGTTCTGGCAATGGAATAGTCGGCTTCGTTAATTTTATCTGTACTAAAAAAGAAGCAGGCAGTTTTTTTGTAATTATGCCAACTATCTTTAAGCTCTTTAAAATTATTTGTCGCCTGCTCCCAATTACCGTCTTGGACTTCTATTAAAATACTGTCATCTATGCTGTTTATAAATTTATGAATTTCTTTATCGGAATAATTTGTATAGGCTGACCATGTACCTATTAACAGAAGGAGACAGAATAAAGAAATAAAAAAAGACCTCATACAATCACCTCCACCGAGATTCGCCCATCCCCTGAAGGTTGGTATACATGCAATTGTTTCTGCTCATCACAAAAAGCCATGAGAATTTCCTTATAGGAGAAAATTTTCATAGGAAGTAAAAGCGATTTTAAATACTCTTCATCCCAGCCTATTTTGTGAAGGTTATTATTATATAAAACCCCATCACATACTAAGATTAACGGCATGATTTCTTTGGGCTTTACTATTCCCATGTCACTAGGGGTAAGCGGTTTTTTATCAGGTTTTGGAATAACAGAGAGATCTCCATTAGATTCGATTACAGCATAAGCTACATCTGATAGAGAAGGAGAGTTTTTTAATCTGAGTTGTTCTGTTAAATCATTAATGTTTATACGCAGTCTTTTTAATTCTAGTTCATTAATTACTCCGTCTTCTATTAGAATGCTTGGTTTGCCACTGATAAAGTTCTTGAACCATTCACATTTTAGTGATAAATATGAGATTGCAACCTGAAGAAATAATAAAGTGAAAATTGCAGTAGTACCGTTGATTAAAGATAAGTTGGTATCTTCAATAGGTAATGAAGCCAATTCAGCAATCATAAAAAGTACCACCAGCTGAAATGGGGAAAGCTTAGATAACTCGGATTTTCCCATAATACGAATAGCAAATAAAACCATTAAATATAAAATGACGGTTCTAATTAAAATAATTGTCAATTAAAATACCTCCTGATTTTGAAAGTTAAGTTTAAACATTACATTCGTATTGTGTACATAATTTAAATCAGTTATACTTGCAATGAGCTAATATAAGGTTAGAAATATAAATTAATATAAAAAACCAAATAAAAATGTAAAAAACATATTGACATATTAATTCAATTTTGGTAATCTAATAAAGCTGTCACGCGAGTTAAATTAAATGATGATGTTAGCAGAAACAAATTGTAGAAATTTGAAAAAAGATGTTGACAAGCTTGCGGAAAGATAGTAAGATATAAAAGTTCTGTAAAACACGGAACGGCGCTGACGGCTTAGCCGCAGAAGCGCATGAACTTTGAAAACTTCAT
>CAURED010000003.1:0-246228 GCA_963524205.1 uncultured Aminipila sp. | reverse complement strand
TTTTTAAGATATATAGTTTGGTAATCATTACTTCTTGGATATATTTTATTTGAATCTGGAATAATCATGTTTAACTCTCTCCTTTGTATTATGTTATTTTTGATTATCCCATTATTACAATGCATTTCTTCATAGAATCACTCCTTTATTTCGTTAGATTCCACACACTTCCCCAAGCACTTCACCGATAGAATCATAGATAACCAGGTTCGCTTTGTGATCGTACTGAGTTTGTGATTTGTTAATCAGGATTAGATTTTTGCCATGGAAGTAGTTGATAAGACCTGCGGCAGGATAAACCACTAGAGATGTACCGCCTACAATCAAAGTATCGGCTTTTAAGATAGCATCAACTGCGCCCTGAACTACATCATCGTTTAGACATTCTTCATAAAGAACTACGTCGGGTTTAACGATGCCGCCACATTTTTTACATATCGGAACAAGAGTCTTTAAGCCTTCTTTATCTTTGCAGTTTTCAGGCTGCATTACATATTCTAAGTCATAAAATTCATTACATCTCATGCAGTTGTTCCTAAGTACAGAGCCGTGTAGCTCATATACCACTTTACTGCCAGCCAGCTGATGTAGTCCGTCTATGTTCTGAGTAACTATGGCCTTTAGTTTACCTTCACCTTCCAGTTTTGCAAGTGCAAGATGGGCCTTGTTAGGTTTGGCATCTGTATAAATCAAATTATTTTTATAGTAGTCATAGAAAGTCTCTAAATGATTATTAAAAAAACTGTGAGAAAGCATAGTCTCAGGTGATTGACCGTATTTCTGTACAGCATTGTAAAGACCGCTTTCGGACCGAAAGTCGGGTATATTACTTTCAGTGGAAACCCCTGCGCCTCCGAAGAAAACTATATTTTCACTGTCATTTATAATTTCCATTAATTGTTCTATTTCTTTATTCATAAAAACATCTCCTATAATAACCTTTCATCAATTTGTGAAACAAATTGATGGAAGGTCAGATACTGAAAAATTCAAATTAAAAATTTGTAGATTTTTATCGTAGTACATATTAACTCTATTATGACATAAAGACAGAAAAAGTAAAATATATTATTGAATGTATCTGATTTATGTTAGCTAACTATTTAAAGGATGTGTTTTTATGAATTATCAACATGAAAATTTAGTTTTTTCAGGGGGAGGAATATTAGGTATTGCTTATATGGGCATGTTAGATTATCTGTACAGAATTAAATTTGTACCAGATATTCAACGGGTAGCAGGGTCTTCAGCAGGGGCAATTGCAGCTTGCATTACATCATTCAATCTTTCCTTCGAAGAAACCAAAGCAATGGCAGACTCTCTTGATTATAGTAAAGTTCCATCAACCAGTGACCCTCATGAACCAAAAAATTTTTCTAAATCTGAAGAAACGCAATTAAATAAAGTATTTGGAAATATAGAATGTGTTTACAGGCTTATAAAGAGGTATGGCTGGTACTCTTCTACTTATTTTTACGGTTGGATTAGGCATCAAATAGCCAATCAGTTTGATGCTGCAAAAAAGATTCCACCTTATACTTTTACAGATTTTATGAATCCCGACATTCATAAAGATGGCCGCAGCTTCAAAGAACTTTATATCATAGGGACGGATATTTCAAATAAAACATCTACCGTTTTTTCTGCAGTAGATACCCCTCATATGGAAGTAGCAGAAGCTGTTCGTATTTCTATGTCAGTTCCTCTTTTTTTTGAAGCGGTTAAGAGTTTTCAAAGCACAGAAGGCTTAGTAGACATGCCTAGGGTTTATTCAGATGGAGGAATTATGTATAATTATCCGATTACCCTTTTTGATAAGGATTGCCCTTCAAATGAAACATTAGGAGCATTATTCAATAGTAGTGTCCCACCGGCACAGATCCACCACTTAGTGGATTTTATTGTAAATCTAATTTCTTGTACTGCATCTATCCAAACACAGATTTCTTATAACACTCCAGCAAACATGAAACGGAGTATACAAATCTTTACTGGGAACATCTCTTCTTTAGACTTTAATGTAAAAACTGGAGATGAAACCTATAATTTTTTATATGAACAAGGGTATAAAGCTGCAGAAAAATATTTTAGTGCCTTGTTTAGTTCATAAAAAACAAACAGCTGCAAAATAGTAGATTTTTGCAGCTGTTTTATTAGTAAGATATTTGTTATTTACTTAACTTACCTATTTTTCGAGCTAAATGTCCCCAACTCTCTGTAATAATTCTACGAGCGGCAAACATAGATGTTAAAGAAGGGTCTAATGCTGGAGCCACCTCTACTACATCGAATGCTATAATGTTTAGCCTTTTAAATAGAATTTCAAGTAATTCAAGAACCTGCCGGCTGTACAGTCCGCCAAATTGTGGAGTGCCCGTGCCTGCTGCAAAACCAGGATCAAGACAGTCAATATCCAGTGTAATGTATACTTTATTAAACTTGCTCATTTTGCCTACAACATCTTCAGCAACTTTCTCCATACCTATTTTATGACAGCTATATGCATTATGCACATTAATATTATTGTTTTTCTTAAATTCAAATTCGTCTGGCTCGATAGAACGGATGCCAACAAAATATAAATTATCTGTTCCACTAACATTTTTTAAATCTAACGCTCTCCTTTGAACAGAACCATGGGAAAGAGGGTCATCGCAAAGGGTATCACATAAATCAAAATGTGCATCAATATGAATAATACCAAATTGTTCATCTAAGGCCTTATCAATACCAGCCTCAATTGGAATGGTTACTGAGTGATCCCCGCCAACGGCAGTAAAAAAGACATTATTTTTTACAAGTTCACATACATAATCCGTTATTTCAGAAAATAGTACATCTCTATTTTGGCTTTTAAAATCTCCAGCATCATGAACCTTTAACTGCTCCATACTTTCAAAATGTTCAGTGTATGGGGTAGAAGCAAATGTGTTTTCACGTAAGGTTGAAGGCGCAGCAGACGCACCAGAACGGTAGCTGACTCCTTCATCAAAAGGTATTCCAAAGACCACAACGTCTACTTCTTTCTCGGACAATTCCGGATTATTTAAGTTACACCATGCACCACTATCTTTTGCGAATTTATCTTTATTTAACATTTCTTTTCCTCCATATAATAAGCCTGTCATTAGAAAATACACAGCAATGGTAATAATTATTGGCGGTTTACTGTGTACGCACATAGATATGATAATGCAACATGTATGCCAATGTTTGGATTTCATGATACAAATAACGAAATATTGCTAATATGATTAGAAACCGAAGGGCTTATATAATTTGCATGTATATAGACTGCAGAAAATTATTTTGGACAAAAAACAAAAAGCAAAAAAATTTGCCTAGAAAAACAAATTTTTTTGCTTATGGACTATTAAAACTTTTCTTTTTTACGTGAATTATGAGTTACAAACCGATACTTCATTACTTTGTACTGCAAAGCTTGTCTGCTGGTACCAAGTAGTTTTGAGGCATTTGTAACAGTACCTGCTACCTCAAGAGCCTGTTTAATTAGCAATTTTTCGTATTCTTCCAACATCTGGGGCAACGGTTTATTTCCCAACAATTCTTTATGAATAAATGGTTCAACGTGATCCTCATTAAAAGGTCTATCATAATATAAGATGTTTTCTGGAATGTCATCTAAAGTGATTGTCGTACCTGACATAACATTAAAAGCATATTCGATTGCATTTCGCAGCTCTCTCACATTGCCAGGCCAATCATAATTTACAAATGTTTTTTCTACTATTTCACTTACGCCCGAAACCTTACCGCCACTGTTTTGGTTAAAGTGATTGATAAAATATTCTGTAAGTATAGGGATATCTTCTCTACGTTTACGCAACATTGGGATCCACACCTGTACAACCCCCAGGCGATAAAACAGGTCTTTTCGAAGTTCATTTTTATTAATCAACTGGATGGGGTCCTGATTCATAGCGGATATAATCCTCACATCAACGCTTTTTTCTATATCACTACCTATTCGCCGAAAGTGCTTGTCTTCCAGCACCTTTAATATTTTGCCCTGCAAAGAAATATCCATGGAATTAAGTTCATCCAGAAATAGTGTCCCTTGATCTGCCATTTCAAATAGGCCCTTGCGATCCTCTGCACCAGTAAAACCACCCTTCACTGTTCCGAATAATATGCTTTCCAAAAGATTTACTGGAATTGCAGAACAATTCTGAGAAATAAAAGGACCCTTATTCCTCGTGCTGTGTGTATGCAGTGACTGTGCAATCAATTCTTTGCCAGTTCCTGTTTCACCAATAATCATTACTGAAGATTGTCCCTTTGCAACTTTCCTAACCTTTTCTTTAAGTGCTTTCATTTCGCTATTATTTGTGATGATATCATCCAAGCTGAACAATCCTTGTTTGGACGTTTTCTTGTGCATTATATTCCCTTTATTATAATGTACACCATCCATTGACAGTAACATGGACCCCTCAATAGCACCTATGATTTCGTTATTATACTCGATTGGATATGTGGAACTAAGAAAAGTGAAGGAATGTCCATTCAAGTCAATTAGCGTCTGCTTTTCATCTAAGATGGGTTCACCTGTTTTTATAACGCGAAAATGGCTGCTAGTTTCTTCCGTAAGAGAAGGGTAAACGACTAAAATATGTTTACCGGAATAGCCTTCGTTTTTAATGCTGTTATCTTTTGAATCAAACCTAGAAGAGTATTCAATAATCCCTAAATTATTAGTAATAAGAAGGGCATCTAGGTGATCATATATATTTGACATAAATTCTAGCTGTTTTGTAAACATTTCGCATAAACCTCTTAAACAACAGTTGTATCATAAAATTTAGAAATAGTAGGTATCTTTTAATTATAGCTTATCTTAGTTATTGCGGCCTTTCAATACTTTTTTACATAGATTTAACATTCCTTTACAAAGCTTTTACTCTTATCCGCTTTTTAATTTAACATTGTGAATATACTATGTGAATGTAGACAAAATAAGGATGTAATCAATGCCATAGAAATGGCGCGAGGTAAAGGAGAAAAATGAAATGAAAAAAGGATTAAAGAAGTTTTTAGCACTTGCAGCAGTAACAGCCCTTATAGTAACAAGTTTAACAGCCTGCGGCGACAAGGGTAATTCTGATGAACCGGATAAAGTGCTAGCAGATAATGATATTTCAGTTGTATCAAGAGAAGATGGTTCTGGGACAAGAGGCGCATTTATAGAGCTGTTTGGAATTGAAGAAAAGAATGATGCAGGAGAAAAAATAGACAATACGACAGAAGAAGCAAGCATTACAAATAGCACCTCCGTAATGATGACCAATGTAGCGGGAGATACGTATGCCATTGGTTATATCTCACTAGGTTCATTAAATGATACAGTGAAAGCTGTTAAAATTGATGGAGTAGCCCCTAGTGTAGAAGCAATTAAAGATGGAACGTATAAAATTGCAAGACCATTTAACATTGCAACGAAAGCTGGGCTGAGTGGAGTGGCACAGGATTTTGTTAATTATATCATGAGTGCTGAAGGTCAGGCAGTAGTTGAAGATAATGGATATATTTCAACTGGTCAGCCAGCTGCTTTTGCTGGAACTATGCCAAAGGGGAAAATTGTAGTTGCAGGCTCTTCATCAGTAACTCCTGTTATGGAAAAATTAAAGGAAGCGTACTTAGCAGTTAACCCAAATGCAACCATTGAAATTCAGCAGAGTGATTCAACAACAGGTATGACATCAGCAATAGATGGTATTTGTGACATTGGTATGGCTTCAAGAGAACTGAAAGACACTGAAATTAAGGGTGGATTAAAAGCAACTGTAATTGCAATGGATGGTATTGCAGTAATAGTAAATAAGGACTTTATAGTAGACGATTTAACTACAGAACAAGTAAAATCAATCTTTACAGGTGAAGTAACAAATTGGTCAGAGGTTATAAAATAGTATGAATACTTTTAAAGAATTCTTTATGAAATGCATATTCTTTGCAGCTGCTTGCACTTCGGTGCTGGCAGTTGCATTGATATGCATCTTTCTGTTCGCAAATGGCGTACCGGCTATGAAAGAAATAGGAGTATTTGATTTTCTTTTGGGACAGAAGTGGAAGCCGTCTAATGATATTTACGGCATCCTTCCTATGATATTAGGAAGCATATATGTAACAGCAGGAGCCATCATTATAGGAGTACCTATAGGACTGCTTACAGCGGTATTTATGGCAAAGTTTTGCCCAAAAGCAATATATAAGCCTCTTAAAGCAGCAACAGAATTGCTGGCTGGAATACCCTCCATCGTATATGGTTTCTTTGGATTAGTCGTATTAGTTCCTTTTATAAGAGCAAACTTTGATGGCAATGGCAGCAGCATTTTTACTGCATCTATTCTACTTGGAATTATGATTCTTCCAACTATCATTGGAGTAAGTGAATCTGCCATCCGTACAGTGCCAGAACATTACTATGAAGGGGCTTTAGCATTGGGTGCTACTCATGAAAGAAGTATTTTCTATGTAGTGCTCCCAGCAGCAAAATCAGGAGTTATTGCTGGAGTAGTACTAGGGATAGGACGTGCTATTGGTGAAACCATGGCCGTAATGATGGTAGCGGGAAATCAAGCAAGAATGCCAGCGGGACTGTTTAAAGGTGTACGAACTATGACAACAAACATAGTTATAGAAATGGGATATGCAGCAGAGCTTCATCGAGAAGCCCTTATTGCCACCGCAGTAGTTTTGTTTGTTTTTATACTTATTATAAATTTATCCGTGTCACTTTTGAACAGGAGGAATCTAAATGGAGGCAATTAGGCAGCACATAAACCCAATCAATAAGGTGGGAATAAAAGAAAAAATAAAGGCCTATTTAAGAAATCCTGTTTCATTGGGGCTATTCTTACTAGTTGTGGCAGCAGCAATTATAACCTTTGTGGTACTAATTTTCTTAATTGGATATATTCTTATAAAGGGTATACCTCATTTAACACCAAGTTTGTTTGCCTTCAAGTACAACACCGAAAATGTATCACTGATGCCAGCGCTTATAAATACAATCATAATGACATTTTTCTCCTTATTGATAGCAGCGCCTTTAGGCATCTTTTCTGCAATTTACTTGGTAGAGTATGCGAAGAGAGGTAATAAATTTATAAATTTGATTAGAATTACAGCAGAAACATTAGCAGGAATACCTTCCATCGTATATGGATTATTCGGGATGCTATTCTTTGTAACAGCACTTCATTGGAGCTACTCTATTATGGCGGGAGCATTCACTCTTGCTATAATGATATTGCCTTTAATCATGCGTACGACTGAAGAGGCACTTAAAGCTGTACCTGACACCTTTAGGGAAGGGAGCTTTGGATTGGGAGCAGGTAAACTCCGTACTGTGTTTGTAATCGTTCTTCCTACAGCAGTGCCTGGAATTTTGGCAGGAGTAATACTTGGAATAGGTCGTATAGTGGGGGAAACAGCAGCATTAATTTATACAGCAGGGACTGCTCCAGATATTCCAGAAAACTTAATGAGTTCGGGAAGAACTTTAGCAGTGCATATGTATTCCCTATCAAGTGAAGGTTTATATATGGATCAGGCATATGCTACAGCTGTAGTATTGCTAATAATAGTGGTAGTGATAAATACGCTTTCAGGGTTTATTGCAAAAAGAATTGCTGCGCGTTAAGAGGTAGAGAAAAGGATAAATTATGGATAAAATTAAAGTTAATAATTTAGAATTATATTATGGAGATTTTAAAGCTTTAAAGAACGTAAATCTGGCATTACCAGAAAAGGAAATAACAGCATTTATAGGCCCTAGCGGGTGCGGAAAATCAACATTACTTAAATCCCTGAATCGTATGAACGACTTAGTGGAAGGCTGCAAGATAACAGGAGAGGTGCTTCTTGATAATCAGGACATATATGGAAGCATGGATATAAATCTGCTTAGGAAACGGGTTGGAATGGTATTTCAAAAACCAAATCCATTTCCAATGAGTATATATGATAACATAGCTTTCGGACCTAGAACCCATGGAATAAAGTCCAAGAGTAAGCTGGATGATATAGTAGAAAAATCCTTGAGAGATGCAGCTATCTGGGATGAGGTTAAAGACAGACTGAAGAAGAGTGCATTGGGAATGTCAGGGGGCCAGCAGCAGAGGCTTTGTATAGCAAGAGCACTGGCAGTTGAGCCAGAGGTGCTTTTAATGGATGAACCTACTTCAGCTCTAGATCCTATATCTACATCTAAAATTGAAGATCTAGCCATGGAGCTGAAAAGAAAATATACGATTATAATGGTTACCCATAATATGCAGCAGGCAGCACGTATTTCTGATAAAACAGCCTTTTTTCTCTTAGGTGAAATAATTGAATTTGGAGATACGCAAGGCTTATTCTCAGTTCCGAAGGATAAGAGGACAGAGGATTATATTACCGGAAGATTTGGATGATTTCTTTTATTAAAGATTGTAATATGATAAAATATAAGGAGGAGCAATGGTGCGGAATAGATTTGATACGCAGCTTAGTTTATTAAATACAGAAATAATTGAAATGGGAGCTTTGTGTGAAGCGACTATTAGCGATGCGGTTAAGGCTCTTATTGAGAATGATAAAGAACTGGCAAAGAAAACAATTGAGACAGAAAAGCAGATTGACCAAAAGGAAAAAGATATAGAAGCTTTATGTTTGAAGCTTTTATTACAACAGCAGCCAGTAGCAAGAGATTTAAGACTTATTTCAGCAGCTTTAAAAATGATTACGGATATGGAAAGAATAGGTGATCAGGCATCAGATATTGCAGATATAGTTTTAATTGCAGATTTATCTCTTCCAAGAGATTTCAAGGACATAAAACTAATGGCAGAAGCAACTATTAAAATGGTAACTGAAAGTGTGGAGGCTTTTGTACAGAGAGATTTAGTTCTTGCCAAAGAAGTAATTGCTTATGATGATGTAGTAGATAATCTTTTCGATGTTATAAAGAATGAAGTGATAGACATTATTGCGGATATGCCTAAGCAATCAAAAGAAGAACAAAATAAGATGGGAACTGATGTAATAGACATTTTAATGATAGCAAAATATTTTGAACGTATAGGAGACCACGCTACTAACATAGCAGAGTGGGTAGAGTTTTCCATTACAGGAACACATATAGATAATGAGGATAAGTCATAGTACGATAAAAATCTACAAATTAAAATTTGTGATTTTTTAGCATCTGACCTTCCTACAATTTGTTCCACAAATTGGGATAGGTCATTAAGGAGTAAGTATGATATTTTGTGTTGAAGATGACAGCAGTATAAGGGAATTAGTTGTATATACTTTAAGAAATACAGGCTTTGAGGCAGAAGGATTTACAGAAGGTACGGAAATGTTTTTAGCTCTGTCTAATCCAATGCCTGAATTGATACTGCTGGATATAATGCTTCCTGGCATGGATGGTATTGAGATATTAAAAAGACTGAAAAGCAACAAAACAACAAAAGATATTCCGGTTATAATGCTTACAGCGAAAGGCACAGAGTATGATAAGGTCATTGGGTTAGATAATGGCGCCGATGACTATGTAACGAAACCCTTTGGAATGATGGAGTTAATATCCCGAGTTAAAGCTGTTTTACGGAGAGTACAGCCAAAGGAGTACAGTGGTCAGTTGTCCTGTGGGGATGTTATTCTTAATGTAGAAAAACATTTGGTTACTGCAGCAGATGTACAAATCCTATTGACTCTTAAGGAGTTTGAAGTATTACGTTTTTTAATGGAAAATAAGGGTTTGGTTTTATCCAGAGATATTCTTTTGGAACGTATCTGGGGTTATGATTTTGATGGTGAGACGCGTACGGTTGATGTTCATGTAAGAACCCTAAGACAGAAGCTGGGAGAGAGTGGGCAGATTATAGAAACCATTCGGGGAGTCGGTTATTTAGTTAAGGAAAATTAAAAGGAGTATTTACAATGAAAACAAAAATATATAAAAACTTTTTTTTCCTTTCAGCGATTGCCATCATCATAACAACAGTGATGATTTCTTTTGTTATGTACAAAGGCTTTTATAAAGATATGCAGGTTGGGGTAGAGCAGGATGCAAAGTATATTGCGGCAGCAGTAAATTTAAACAATGAAAGTTATTTACAAGAAATTAAAAACATGAAAGGTGACCGTATAACACTTATTGATTCTGAAGGAGTAGTCCTATTTGATAATAGACAAAATCCTGAACATATGGAAAATCATTTAGAACGGCCAGAAGTCGCAGCAGCCAGTAAAAATGGTACAGGAGAAAGTGTTAGAATGTCTAACACAATAGGACAGCAGACTTTTTATTGTGCAATAAGGCTGAACAATGGAAATATCATTCGAGTAGCCAATACAACTTCAAATGTATATACAATGGAAGCTGAAAACATTCCTTATGTGATTATTATCTGCATTGTCATGCTGACAATCATTTTAATTTTAGCCAAGCGACAGACTTCCTCAATTGTTGCACCTATAAATAATTTAGATTTAGATGATCCTTTATCCAATGAAGTTTATGCTGAATTTTCACCATTACTTAGAAAGCTTGAACAACAAAATAAGCTTATAGAACAAACCTTTTCCATACTAAATAAGGAAAGAGAAGAATTTAAATCTATAACGCAGAATATGAATGAGGGTTTGATCGTATTAAATTCTGTTGGAGAAATGTTAATTGTAAACCAGAGAGCTGCTGAAATCTTTGGGAAAATAGTGGAAGGACATTATCTTACTCTAAACAGAAGTGCTGAATTTAGAGAAGTGGCTGAAAAAGCTCTGAATGGTGTAGCGGCGGAAAGCAGATTAAAACAGGATGGAAGACTATACCACTTAATGGCAACCCCTACATTTTCTGAAGCTAATAAAAATGGAAAAACGGAAGGTGTCGTGGTACTTGCACTGGATATTACAGAAAAAGAAGAAACAGAGCAAATCAGGAGGGAGTTCTCTGCTAATGTATCCCATGAGCTAAGAACACCATTAACATCTATCTCAGGGTATGCTGAAATCATTAAAGAGGGTATAGCTAAGCCTGAAGACATAAAAGACTTTTCGGAAAAGATATACAATGAAGCTAAAAGAATGATATCTTTGGTTGAAGATATTATGAAGCTGTCTAAACTAGATGAAGGTGTTATGGAATTACCTGCTGACACAGTAGATTTACAAATGATTTGCCAGGATGTTATAGAAAGACTTAAAGATAAAGCCCAAAATGCACAAGTTTCCATTGAATTCCAAGGAGCATCCGGGGTTAATGTAATAGGTGTAAAAGCAATGTTGGATGAATTAGTATTTAATTTATGTGAGAATGCTATAAAGTATAATAATAAAGGCGGAAAAGTAATTGTTAAGTTAACGAATCATCCTGTAAAACTTGTGGTCGCGGATACGGGTATCGGTATTGCACAAGAAAACCAAAGCCGGATTTTTGAAAGATTTTACCGAGTGGATAAAAGCCATTCAAAAGAGACGGGCGGTACAGGTCTTGGACTTTCTATTGTGAAGCATATCATAAAGCAGCTGAATGCAAGTATTAGCTTAGAAAGTGAATCCGGGAAAGGAACAATAATAGAAGTCGAATTTTAAAATTTGAATAATGAAAGGGCTTATTCGCCACATGACTTAGAAGTAATCGTGTGATTGAACAAGCCCTTTTTATTAATAGAACATATGTAATTAATTGTTGTATTCTGCTCTCTGTTCAGGTGAAAGTTGATCCATAAGATCTCTTCTGCCGATACCAAAGAATATGGAAACAATCATTACAGCAAGCATGGTGTAGCAATAAAACGCAAACGGCATAACATCAAAAGCGGTAATTGGATTTGAACTGTCTGCTGCAAAACCAAGGGTGTATACCATTGCTGGTGTCCAAGGCAGACAATATACAAAAGTATTGGATTGACCATCCATAAGATTTGCAGTTCTGTAAGGACTGATACCATGCTTCTTTGAAAGAGGTTTTGCAAAGGAAGCTCCAACAGCAAGTATTGCAGGCGCATTTAATCCCATTAAAGAGGAAAGCGCAATAATCATAAGAGAAATGGTAATTTCTGCGCTAAATGCATTTTTTGCAACCTTTCCTAATGCTTTAAGTAAACAAATATCCCCTTCTCCTTGTCTCATAATAGCTATTGCACCAAATAATAACAGTGCCAGGATACAGACCTGAAGCATGCTTGCTATTCCATTATAAATAACACCATCTACAGTTCGGTCAAGACCTTCTCCTGAAACTGAGATAACTGCTGGAATCTGAGGATTAGCCACATCAATCTGAATAAAATCAAACAAGCCGAAAGCACAGGCTACAACGATCCCTACAACCGTACCAATTGTAGTTGCAATAATAATATCTCCTGTTTTGATCGCAATATAAATAGTAAGGACAACAGGGAAAAACATAGTTAAAACCATAGGATTATATTCATAAATAGAAGTTACAGCGCCTCCACTTCCAGTCATGACTCCAGCAACAATAATGCAGATAATCGTAAGTATAGCAGCAGCTATAGAATATTTTAAACGGGAACGTACAACTCCGGGAACATCTACCCCCTGGGAAGTTGCAGAACAAATAGTTGTATCTGAAACTGGAGCAAGATTATCTCCAAAGGCTGCCCCTGAGATGATTGCCCCTGCAATTAGCCCAGGATTTGCCCCTAAAGCTATACCGGCAGGATAAAGAACTCCCATCCCTGCAGCTATTGTACCAAATCCAGTACCGGAGGCTGTTGCAAATATGGCGGAGGCAATAAAAACAATAACAGCAAAAACTGTACTGTCAACACCAAGGTTTGCGGCAATACCTGCAACACCACTGGCTAATCCGGACATACGAAGAATTCTGGAAAATACTCCGGCGAAAATCCAGCAGACTACAGGAATGATTGCTTCTTTACTAGCCATACCGTCTATAATTGCACTTGCGTAGTGTCGCTTATCCTTAGCTAGAAAAAAAGGAATAAGTAATGCACTAAAAGCAGGAACCCAAAGTGCTCCGTCAGAAATAGAACCCCATATGAAAGTAGTAAGAATAATTAGTACTAAAAAAACAATAAAGGGTAAAAATGATATCCATGGGCCACCATAAAATTCTAGGCGTTTTTTCTGTTCCATATTAGAACCTCCTTATCAAATTTAAAAATATAACTATACAAGTATTAAAAGCAAATTTTATGCCAAAAAAGTAACAGCACTATTTTGTCTGAATTGCACGTTTTTTCGAAAAATTAGTACTAGAAAGTAAATATAGGAGAAAAATTACTATGAAAAAAATTTCCATGTGGCAAAAAAATGCCTAGCCGTTTTTGCCCAATATGATTTGAAGACACCTTGAAATACATATAAAAAGCCAATATAATGGGGGTATTAGTTAGATAAGAAAAAAAGTAATTAGGAGTATGGCAAATGCAACATCACATATTTAGATTAGATCGTCAGACTACAGAAAAAGGGAAAAGAAGAAGGCTGGGTTTTATTAGTATTGCTTTAGCCTGCCTTCTGATCGCAGGATTCTTTTTTTGTATGTCACAGGAACAGATTAACAAGCAAAGGAATCAAGAAGTTTTAAAAAAGTATTTACGAGAGGGAGTGCTTATTTACGGGGCAGATAAAAGTGCACCTCCATTGCGATTTATTGATGAGGATGGTACATATAAAGGTGTAGTAGTTGATTATATGAATCAGTTATCATTGGAATTGGGAGTAGAAATAAAGACCGTGCCCTATCAATGGCAGGGGGCGCAAGAAGCACTAAAGAACGGAGATACCGATTTTGCGGATATGTTTATAAATTCAGAACGCGCCAAGTATTTTGTATTTACAGACCCCATTTACAATCTTCGTACAGTTCTTGCGGTCAGAGTGGGGGAAGAATACACTCTGGCTGATGTAAAAAATATGGTCATTGCTACACAAAAAGGCGATTATGCAATTGGATATTTAGCAAAGAATTATCCAGAAGCAAAACTTGTACTTGTAGAGGATGTGGCAGAAGGATTAAAGCTTTTAACCGACAAAAAAGTAGATGCAGTTATTGGTGATGAGCCAGTTGTTTATTATTATATAGAGAAACAAAAGGAAGGCAGTCAGTTTCAGATGATTAATACGGCTTTATACGAAAAACCAGTTGTATTAGCACTTCCAAAGTCTAAGGTGGAAATTGTACCTATAGTAAATGAAGCCATTAAACAAATTAATAGAAAAGGGCTCCTTGAAAAAATACAGCAAAAGTGGTTTGGAATATCTACTCCATTATTGAGAACTACTGGAAATATACTATGGTTGAAAATTCTTACTGCATGCATTGTTGTAGCTGTAATCTGGCTGCTTCTAATGCTGCATAATAATAAAAACCTAAAGAAGCTGGTAAAAGAGCGAACTCATGAATTGGAAAGCAGCAGAAATGAACTACAAATTATTTTCGATGGAATACCTGAATTTATTGTTGTATTGTCAGGAAATAAAAAAGTTACGAATGCCAATCAGGGATTATTAAGTTATTTAGGGTTAAAAAGTGAAAATATAAGTGCAAAGTCATGTGAATATATTATTCATGGATTTTGTGGAGAGTGCCATAACTGCATTGTTGACCAATGTATAGAGGAGAATAAAGAGGCAAAAAGAGAAGTGTCTTATAACGGAGAAATCTATGAAATGATAGCCTATCCTTTAGAGGCCGCAGAAGGCACTCTTGTAATGTTCAGAAATGTTACTGTTGACGTAATAAAGAGAAGACAGCTATTGCAATCTAGAAAGATGATGGCTGTGGGTCAGCTTGCAGCAGGTATGGCACATGAAATTAGGAATCCTTTAGGTATAATCCGAACTCAAAGCTTTTTGCTGCAAAAAAATAAGGAGCTGCCAGCAAATGCACAAAAATCATTGGAATTTATAGATGAAAGTGTTCGTAGAACTGGAAAAATTATTGATAATGTCATGAATTTCTGGAGAGAAAGTGATGATAGTGTTGAAGAAGTAAATTTATATGAAAACATTCAAAACATATTGGAACTACAGAATGAGTATATAAAAAAGAAGAAAATTCAAGTTTCTGTGGATTGTGATAAGGATATAAATATATATAGTAATGGTGAAACCCTGAAACATATACTTATAAATCTTACTTCAAATGCAGTTGATGCCATGCAAAGGGAGGGCGCTCTCTATATAAAAGGTTATGCCAGACAAAGAGAAGTAATAATTGAATGTCAAGATTCAGGCACTGGTATAGAGGAGAAAGATTTAGAAAATATTTTTAACCCCTTTTTTACCACTAAAGACCCAGGGAAAGGGACGGGGCTGGGATTATTTATTGTATATTCGGAAGTGGAGAAGTTATCAGGGACCATTGAGGTAAAAAGTTCTATGGGAAATGGGACAACATTTATTATAAGAATACCTGCGGGACGAAAGGAACAATAATGGAAGTAAATAATAATTTGTTTAAAATATTGATAGTGGACGATGAAGAGGATTATAGAGAAACTTCAAAAATGCTGCTTGAAGAATTTGGTTACAGGGTAGAAACTGCAGATTCTGGAACTGAGGCGCTAAAAATTATGGAGATTGAATATTACCCCCTTATAATTACGGATATTAGAATGGGTGGACTTAACGGAATGGAGTTTTTACAGAAGGTAAAAAGTATTTATAAGCAGAATGTAGAAGTAATTATGGTAACAGGATATGGAAGTGTGGAAACTGCTGTACAAACTATGAAAATGGGAGCCTTTGGTTATTTCATTAAAAGCCATAACCCAGAAGAATTGATTTTGGAAATAGAGAAAGCTAAAGAAGTTATTGATTTAAAAAGATTAAACAACTTACATAGAGAGAGTAGAGAACAAAGTTATTTAGTTAATAGTAAAAATATAAAAATGCAAAAAGTTTGGAATCTAGTAGACAAAGTAGCTGAGTCAAATGCAAACATTCTCATAACAGGGGAGTCGGGTGTGGGCAAAGAAATCATTGCCAATAAGATTCATACCGCAAGTTCAAGAAGGAATAAGCCTTTTGTTCCTATTAACTGTCAGCATTATCCTGATAAATTAATTGAATCAGAATTATTTGGGCATGAGAAAGGAGCGTTCACGGGTGCCGTTGCAAGACGTCTTGGAAAGTTGGAGGAAACTAACGGAGGAACTATATTTCTTGATGAAATTGGAGAAATGGATTTAGGTACCCAAGTAAAGCTTTTACGAGTGCTAGAGAATCATGTAATTGAGAGAATTGGCTCAAACCGTTTAATTACAGTAGATTTCAGACTGGTTTCAGCAACTAATAGAGATATTTATGCAGCGGTTGAAGAGGGAATGTTTAGAAAAGATTTCTTGTATAGAATAAATACTATTGAAATTGATGTACCTCCACTTAGGGAAAGACCTGAGGATATTGAGGATTTAATAGACTTTTTCATAGCAAAGTTTGCAAAACAGACGGGGAAAAATATTATTGCCATTGAACCGGAATCAAAGGCAATATTAATGAAATATAAGTATCCTGGAAATGTACGAGAACTTAAAAATATTATAGAAAGAATGATTATTCTTTCTAATGAAGGAATACTGACTCTTGACAATAAGAAAGCTTATGGTATAAATACAAGCCAATATGTACGGGAATCTTCCCATGGGGTGACTACTTTATCCTATAAGGAGGCAAAACAGGAATTTGAAAAGCAATACATAACAGGTATGATAGCTGCGTGCGATGGAAATATTACACATGCTGCTGAAAGAATGGGAATGAGTAGAAGACAACTTTTTAATAAAATTGCGGAGTGTGGAATAAAAAGTGCAACTAGGGTGGATTAATTAAAATGAAAGTATTAAAATATAAAAGATGGATAAAACTAAGTTAATTATTGTTTAACCAATAGAAACCTGACCAAATGTAGTTTGTACAAAATAAGGCCAGATTATTAAAGGGAGGAAATCTATTATGAAAAAGAAACAAGAGTTACTGATTGACTTTATTAGTCAGTTTGATGAGCATCCATTCACCATTGAAGTGGGAGGAGAAAAACATCTGATAGGCAAAGGAGAACCAACGTTTACAGTAAAAGTAAATAAGCTTATAGATATAAAAGAGCTGACTATAAGCACCTCTATTGCATTGGGTGAGGCCTACATGAGAGGTGACCTTGAAATTGAAGGAGACTTGTATACTGCACTAAATAATTTCCTTGGGCAGCTAGGGAAGTTCTCTACAGATACTAAGGCTTTAAAGAAGCTGATGCTCACCTCAAAAGGGAAGAAGAATCAAAAGAAAGAAGTATCTTCGCATTATGACATCGGTAATGACTTTTATGAATTGTGGCTCGACGAGTCCATGAGCTACTCATGTGGTTATTTTAAAAAGAAGAGAGATACCCTTTATGAAGCTCAGATGAATAAAATTCATCACATTTTAGATAAACTTAGCTTGAAAGAAGGAATGCACTTATTAGACATTGGTTGTGGCTGGGGCCAGCTGCTGATTGAAGCGGCTAAAAAATATAAGATTAAGGGATTAGGAATTACTTTAAGTGAAGAACAATATAAAAAATTTAACGAAAGAATAAAAGAAGAGGCATTAGAAGACTACCTTACAGTAGAAATTATGGATTACCGTGATTTGCCAAAGCTAAAAACTTCTTTTGACAGGATAGTAAGCGTAGGAATGATAGAACATGTGGGTAGAGACAATTATAATCTGTTTATATCTAGTGTGGATAAAGTGTTAAAGCCTTCTGGCTTATTTTTATTGCACTATATAAGTGGCATGAAGGAACATCCTGGTGATGCATGGATGAGAAAATATATATTTCCAGGAGGAATGTGCCCAAGCTTAAGAGAAATTATAAATTTATGTGCAGATTACAATTTCTATACACTTGATGTAGAAAGCTTAAGGAGACATTATACAGAAACCTTACTACGATGGGATAAGAACTTTAATGATCATAGAGCAGAAATTGAAGAGAAAATGGGGATAGAATTTACGCGCATGTGGGACTTATACCTTTGTGCCTGCGCAGCAACCTTTAATAGAGGTGTTATAGGATTACATCAGATTTTAATTTCAAAGGGTGTAAATAATGAACTGCCTATGACTAGATGGTATTAAAAACTGTGTGTGTCTGCTGCATTTTTTCATGGATAAAATAGGATATTGGTGATAGTATTAATAGTAATCGGATTAAAAAGGAGAAAGATAATATTTATGAATATTTTAGTTGCCAATGATGATGGGATAAAAGCAAAAGGCATTTTTGAACTTGTAAAAGCTCTATCTACAGCTGCAGATGTCTATGTGTGTGCACCCCATGTAGAGAGAAGTGCGGCAGGACACAGTATTACTGTAAGACAAGGACTTGAGGCAAAAGAAGTTCCCTATGAAAATGCTAAACTTGCCCTTGAAATAAATGGAACTCCAGCAGATTGCGTAAAATTGGGTGTTTTGATTCTGCAAGAAAGGGGTATAAACGTAGATATGGTTTTTTCCGGAATAAACCACGGAGGAAATCTGGGTACGGATACCCATTATTCGGGTACGGTCTCAGCAGCTATTGAAGGATGTATTTGTGGAATTCCATCAGTTGCGGTTTCTGTAGATGGCCACAAGCCAAAGCATTTTGAAGTGGCTGCAGAACTAGCTGTGGAGACCTTACAGAAGTCGGCAGGGAGACTTGATGGCAAGACTGTATTAAATATAAATGTGCCTGATGTATCTAGGAATGAGCTTAAAGGCGTAAAAGTAACAACTTTAGGACCTAGAGAATATGATGGATGGTTTCAGAACAAACCAGCGGAAGAAGGCGGAGAACTCCAATACTGGTATAGCGGTAAGCCTGTGGTATATGATAATCTGCCAGAGCATTATGATGTAATAGCTGTACAGGATGGATTCGCTTCAATTACTCCATTGCATTATGATTTTACAAATTATGAACTAGTTGATGAAGTAAAAAGCTGGGGTATTGAATGATAAAAGGAAAGAGTAGTAAATGAGTATATTTAAAAATGAAATAACTATAGAAAGCAGGGAGATTTTAGACGAGTATTTATCAGCGTTTGAATACAGGACTTCAGGATTGTCTTTCTCTTCATTATACATGTGGAGAGATCAGAATGAATTTTCATGGGAAATCATAGGCGATTACCTTGTAATAGCAGGGTTGAGTCATTTAGAAATAGAAAAGCATGAATATTTTTTATTTCCACCGTTGGCTAAGAATGGTGTTTATAATCCAGAGAGCCTTAGGGAAACTTTATATATTGCCAAACAAAGACTTCAGGAAAAGGGTTCTAGCTTTACAATTAGGTTGCTGCCTGTACATATGAAAAAAATAGTTGAGGAGGCTTTCCCAGGTGAAGTTGAATTTCTCTCAGATAGGCCTAATTATGACTATTTATATTTAAAACAGGATTTGATTGATTTAAAAGGCAGGGCTTATCATGCAAAGAAAAATCACCTAAACTACTTTTTAAATAATTACAAATATGAGTATGTCAGCCTGACACCTGACATGTTAAATACAGTTATGGTATTTCTAGAAGAGTTTAATGCACGGAAAAATATAGAGCCTCATGAAATGAAATGGCTTCTTATGGAAACTGATGCTATGCGTGATGTGGTGACAAATCTTGATAAACTGAATTATATTGCAGGAGCTATTGTAATAGATGGTAAAGTGGAGGCCTTTAGTATAGGCGGCAGATTAGGAGAAAAGACTGTTACAGTGCATGTTGAAAAGGCAAACAGCAATATCAGAGGACTATATCCAGCTATAAATAACGAGTTTTGTAAACATTTAGATGAATCCATAACTTATGTAAACCGTGAAGAGGATATGGGGATAACTAACTTGAGAAAGGCAAAACTTTCATATAAGCCTATTGAATTAGTAGAAAAGTATATAGTTAAATTTACAAAATAAATTTCTACAAGTAGGGTAATAAAAAATATAATAGCCTGATGCTTTAAAGCTGCATCAGGTTTTTTATTTAATAGGAAATAAAAGCTCACAGAAGAGGACTTTTTAGTATAAATATTTTGTTAATAAAGTAACAAAATGGACGTAAGATATATTGACAATAAGATAAACAAGGATTAAAATGTAATATATATTGTGAAATATATAACGATTATGTAAGATTTTGTCTTGCAAGTGTATTGCATTTAGTAGAAATTGTGATATGATATAATATAATGAGGGCAATATGTTATATTTGTCCATCAAAAATAACTAGGTTAATTATGTTATGTTAATTTTTAAGAAAATACTCTTAAATTAAATTCATAATTTATTTATAACACATTTTATTTGCAAGTGGTTTTAAGGAGGACTAAAAAAATGAGAGAAGTAGTAATTGTAAGTGCAGCTAGAACACCTCTTGGCAGCTTTGGAGGAGCTTTAAAGGATATTCCTACAAGAACTCTTGGCGCTATCGCAGTTAAAAGCGCTATCGAAAGAGCTGGAATCAAGCCTGAACAGGTTGACGAAGTTGTTATGGGTTGTGTATTACAGGGTGGACTTGGACAGAACGTAGCAAGACAGATTTGTCTTGATGCAGGACTTCCTAAAGAAGTTCCAGCAATGACTATAAATAAAGTATGCGGTTCAGGACTTAGAGCTGTATCTTTAGCAGCACAGCTTATTAAGGCAGGAGATGCTGATATCGTTGTTGCAGGTGGTGCAGAAAACATGTCAAAGACAGCTTATGCTATGCCAGCAGCTAGATATGGAGCTAGAATGAATAATACTCAGTTGATTGATATGATGGTAAACGATGGTCTTACTGACGCATTTAATAATTACCACATGGGTATCACTGCTGAAAATATTGCTGAACAGTGGGGCATTACAAGACAAGAATTAGATGAATTCTCAGTAACTTCACAGAACAGAGCAGAAGCAGCTATCAAGGCTGGTAAGTTCAAAGATGAAATCGTTCCAGTAGAAATCCCTCAGAGAAAAGGCGATCCAATCGTATTTGATACTGATGAGTTCCCTAAATTTGGAACAACTATTGATAAAGTTGCAAAATTAAAGCCTGCATTCAAGAAAGATGGCGTTGTTACAGCAGCTAATGCTTCAGGTATTAATGATGCTGGCGCAGCAGTAGTAGTTATGTCAAAGGAAAAGGCTGACGAATTAGGACTTAAGCCTCTTTGCACTATTAAGTCATACGCTTCAGCTGGTGTTGATCCAACTATCATGGGTATCGGACCAGTTCCTTCATCAAAGAAAGCTCTTGAAAAGGCTGGATTAACAATTGACCAGATTGATTTAGTAGAAGCTAACGAAGCTTTTGCTGCTCAGTCATTAGCAGTTAGAAAGGATCTTGGACTTGATCCTGAAAAGACAAACGTAAACGGCGGAGCTATTGCAATTGGTCACCCAATCGGAGCTTCCGGAACAAGAATTCTTATCTCACTTATCTTTGAAATGATGAAGAGAGACGCTAAGACAGGTCTTGCTACACTTTGTATCGGTGGCGGACAGGGTACTGCTCTTATCGTTGAAAGATAGTCTCAATTACATATATATGTAATTAAAAAATTGACGGTTGGTTTTCCAACCGTCTTTTTTTATATAATAGGAAATATCGATAGATTTTCCTATTATATAAAAAAGGAAGTGTAGAGGGGAACCATGAGGTTCCCTAACGGAGTGGCGAAGCCACATCTTTTAATTATTTATTGACAGCGCTGTAAACCTATGCTACCATAATGTTATAACGCTTTAGAGAATTAAAGTGAAAACAACAAAAATCAATAGGAAAGAATAAACAAAAATGATTTAGCTAGGAGGATGGCAAAATGAAAAAAATATTAACGGTTTTACTTACAATATCTTTAGTGTTTGGTATGGCTGCAATGGTTGGGTGCGGAAATACTAACCAGGCTGCAGATAAAGATAACGCTGAACTGACAGGGTGGGCATACATAGAAGATAAAGGAGAATTAGTTATCGGATTAGATGATACTTTTGCACCCATGGGATTTCGTGATGAATCTGGAAATTTAGCAGGATTTGATATCGATCTTGCAAATGCAGTAGGAGAACAGCTTGGTGTTAAAATTACTTTTCAACCGATTGACTGGGATGCCAAAGAAATGGAATTAACATCCAAAAGAATTGACTGCATTTGGAACGGCATGTCTGTAACGGATGAAAGAATGAAGAAAATGGCTTTGACTGACAAGTATATAAACAACAGCATTATTATAATGGCCAAAGACAACACAGTTAAAGTAGAGAAAGCTGAGGATTTAGCTAAATATAATGTAGGAACACAGGCTGATTCTTCTGCCCTTGAAGTGCTAAAGTCAAATGAAGCGTATGATACATATGCTGATAAAATTTCTGAATACAAGACTTATGATGAAGCCATTATGGATTTGCAGGCAGGCAGGATTGACTGCATTGCAGTTGACCAGGTATTAGGCGAATATAAGAATACGAAATTAGATAAGAAGATGGTAGTATGCGATTATGGCTTTGGTGATGATTTCTACGCTATCGGATGTCGTGTAGAAGATACTGATGTAGCAGCTAAGATAACAGAGGCTATTGCGGCTGTGATAAAAAGTGGAAAGGCCGAAGAAATCAGTAATAAGTGGTTTGGCCGTAATATTGTTATACTTGAGGGATATGATAAATAAGGAGTAATAGTACAGTGAATCAGATTTTTTCACAGCTGGCAGAGACTATGAACTATGTGGGCGTGCTAATGCCGTCCTTATTAGAGGGAGCTTGGGTAACCGTCAAGCTCTTTACTTTTACATTAGTATTGTCTGTGCCATTAGGCTTGCCTATTGCGTTAGGCAGTAATAGTAAATTCATGCTTTTCAGGTGGATTTCAAAAGTTTATATTTGGATATTCAGAGGGACCCCTCTGATGCTTCAATTATTTTTCTTCTATTTTTATATACCCATTGCAACGGACTTAAGGCTAGATGCTTTTACAACTGCTGTTATAACCTTTGTACTAAATTATGCTGCGTATTTAGCGGAAATCTACAGAGGCGGAATAGAAAGTATTGATAGGGGGCAGTATGAAGCGGCTCAATCCCTTGGCTTAGATAAAAGACAAACAATGTCGGGCATTATACTGCCTCAGATTGTAAAGAGGGTATTGCCAGCAGTATCTAATGAAGCAATTACACTTATAAAGGATACGGCATTAGTTTCAGTACTTTCTGTAGCCGAATTATTTAAAGCATCAAGGGGTGCAGTAAACAGAGATGTAAACGCTACGGCATTTGTCATAGCAGCATTAATTTACTTACTATTTACCTTTATATTGACATTATTATCAAGTTATCTTGAAAAACGTTATTCAAAGTATGAAGGTAAAGAAGTGTTAGTTAAGAATAAACCAAGGAGGGGTGACAGATGGAATCCGTTATTCTGGATATGAAAAATATTGTAAAGCAGTTTTCGGGCTGTCTCGCTCTTGATAACGTGAATTTCGCCATGAACAAAGGAGAAACAGTGGCTATTATAGGTCCATCAGGCTCAGGCAAAAGCACGCTTTTAAGATGTATTAACTGTCTAGAGAGAATTACCAGTGGCAGCATTACATTGAACGGAGATACTTTTGTTGAAACAAAATCAGGGCAGAAGGCAACTTATCTTTCAGACAAGGAACTTAAAAATATATGTGCAGAGACAGGAATGATTTTTCAGCACTTTAATTTATTTCCTCACATGACTTGCCTGGAAAATGTATGCTATGCACCTATAAAGGTAAAAAAACAAAGCAGAGCAGAAGCAGAAAAAAGGGGCCGTAAATTATTGGAAATGGTAGGATTAGATTATAAGGCAGCGGCTTATCCAGCACAGCTTTCTGGTGGTCAGAAGCAAAGAGTTGCTATCGCTAGAGGCCTTGCTATGAATCCTGAGATCATGCTGTTTGACGAGCCTACCAGTGCCCTTGATCCTGAAATAACTGGTGAAGTTTTAAATGTTATGAGACGACTGTCAGAGGAACATACCACTATGGTCATCGTGACTCATGAAATGGGATTTGCTAGAGAAGTTGCAGACCGTGTAATTTTTATGGATGCTGGAAGGATTGTTGAAGAAGGAACCGCGGATGAAATATTCCAGAATCCCAAAAGTGAGAGATTGAAAGATTTTTTAAGCTCCGTATTAAGATAAATGTAAATTACCTCTTGAATGGTGTAAAATCAATACATCGTTCATGGGGTTTTTTAATATGCCACAGAAAAAAGGAGATGACCCTGTGTCAAGGGATTCAGACGAAAGGAAACGACTATTTGGGGATACAAATTGATGGGATAAACTACCCTGCAAAGAAGGTAACTGAATAAGAGATATCTAAAACTTCTAGATTTAGTTATATCTTGCAGTTATCCTTGTATATAAGTCATAAAAAAACAATGTGAATTATTCATTCCCTTAAATAATTTACATTGTTTTTTATTTTTATAATCAACTTCTTGAAATGTCAATCCATTTTATTATAATTGGCTCATTTGAACCCCTAAATAGATAAAAATGGTAGTTACCCGATTCAGTTGCTGTATATTCAAATTCATGCTCTGAAGTAACGTCTACACTATTATCAATATCAAGATTATCTATCAAAAAAGGCTCTTCGTCTTTTAGTGCTCCAAAATAAAGAGCTCCAACGTTGTTATAATACTCTGTATCCACAAATACATGGAATTTAATGACATCACCCTTATTTAATCTCCATAATTTTTTATTTTCGTCAGAATAGATAGCTATCTCTGTGCCTTCTAAAACATGAGGCTTAATAGCTTTATCTTCTGATGACAACTGAGTTTCCTTTGTTGCTCCCTGGGGAGAATCTGCGGAGATTCCGAGTTCTTCACAAACCATGTCCATATTTAAGGTGCCATCACTATTATGATATCTAGGATCTTTATCCATTTCCTTTGGAACCATAAACCAATCACTACCTTCAGCTTTTGCTTTTTCTCTATCCTTTTGCATTTCTGCGTTTTTTGCTATAATCGCATTTTCTAGTAACTGGTTATATCCTGGCTGCTTGGAAAAGTCTTTAGGTTTCATATTTATTACATATAGCACTGCTAACAAACACAACAACAATATTAAAAATACAATTATTATTTTTCTCTTACTTTGATTCAGAGATAATCCTTTTTTATTATCCAATACTATCACCCACAATTTCTAAATATATATTTGATTCCCTATGGCTTATATATCGGATTTCATTAATAAAGTCAACCATTTTTGCATGAAATGTTGTCTACAGTGTATGAAATGTGATTTTATACATTTTTATTTTCATAGCATTTTAATGCTCCATCTATAATGGTATTAGCTGTATCAAATTTTGACATGATTGGAAGTTCATTATAGCCGTCTTTGGTGATAATAGTTACTATATTGGTGTCTGTTCCAAATCCGGCACCTGCAACTTTCAAGTTATTGGCGACAATCATATCTACATTTTTTTTCGCAAGTTTTGCTTGTGAATTCTCCAGCATGTTTTCTGTCTCCATAGAGAAACCACATAGAATTTGTGTTTGCTTTTTTATAGAGCCTAAATGTTTTAGGATATCTTCTGTTCTTTTTAAAGGAATAGCTAAATCGTCATCTTTCTTTTTTACTTTATTGTTATAGGTAACAGATGGTGTATAATCCGCAACGGCGGCAGCTTTAAATACCATGTCAGCAGAGTCAGATCTTTCGCATATAGCATCATACATATCTTTGGCAGAAGTGACGGATACAATGTCAACAAACATAGGTGGTTCAATAGCTGTTTTCCCTGTGACTAATGTAACTTGTGCACCACGGAGCATGCAGGCTTTTGCTATGGCATATCCCATTTTTCCGGTAGAATGGTTAGTAATATATCTGACAGGATCGATAGCCTCTTGAGTAGGTCCAGCAGTCACAATAACCTTTTTCCCGGTCAGGTCTTTTTCCATAGCCAGATGTTTTAGAATACATTCAAATAATATTTGGGGCTCAGGCATTTTTCCTTCGCCTACATCGTTGCAAGCAAGTAAGCCTGTAGCGGGGGTGATGATTTCAAATCCATAATCACCTAATTTCTTTAAATTATCCTGTGTAATAGGATTTTGATACATATTGGTATTCATGGCAGGAGATACTAGTTTTATAGCTTTAGAGGCTAAAACAGTGGTCGTAAGCATATCATCTGCAATTCCGTTTGCAAGTTTAGCGATAACATTTGCACTAGCAGGTGCAATCATAATTAAATCAGCTTTTTTGGCAATTGAGATATGTGTCACATCAAATTTAAAATCTCTATCAAATGTATCAACAAGGCATTTGTTACCTGTTAGTGTTTCAAAAGTAAGCGGTGTTATAAATTCACAGGCATTCTTAGTCATTATTACATGTACATCACAATGCTGCTTCTTTAAGGCACTTGCTAAATACGCGGTTTTATAAGCAGCAATACTGCCTGTTATTCCCAGTACAACGGTTTTTCCTGTTAACATAATGAAGTTACCTTTCTAAATCGATTTATTTTATAAATTGTATATAGCCACAAAATGTTTGTGGCGGACATACCATTATTTTAAATACTTATTGCACGAAAAGCAACTAGAATGTTATAATGTTTATTTAGAATGAGATTTAGATAGTAATGGCTTTGCCGTAAAAAATCTCAACATTGAAAAAGAAAATTAGGGGGAAGGATAATGGCTGACATTAACAAGGACGTTAATTCTGAAGTGACAGAAACACAGGCAGCTTCCAATTTTATTCATAATATTATCGATAAAGATTTGGAAACTCAAAAATATGGAGATAAGGTATACACCAGATTTCCTCCGGAACCAAATGGTTATCTTCATATAGGACATGCTAAATCAATATGCTTAAATTTTTCAACTGCACAAAAATATGGTGGAATGTGCAATTTAAGATATGATGATACAAATCCCGTAAAAGAGGATGTGGAATATGTAGATTCCATTGAACAAGATGTAAAATGGCTTGGATTCCAATGGGATAAAAGACTTTGGGCATCCGAGTATTTTGATAAAATGTACGAAGCAGCTATTGAACTTATAAAAAAGGGCAGGGCTTTTGTATGTGACTTAAATGCAGAACAAATTAGAGAATATAGAGGGACTTTAAGAGAACCTGGTAAGGAAAGTCCATATAGAAATAGAAGTATAGAAGAAAATCTTGCGCTTTTTGAGGAAATGCGAGAAGGCAAGTATACTGATGGAGAAAAGGTCCTTCGAGCTAAAATAGACATGGCTTCTCCTAATATTAATTTAAGAGATCCAGTTATTTACAGAATAGCTCATACTACTCATCATAATACAGGTGATAAATGGTGCATTTATCCTATGTATGATTTTGCACATCCAATTGAGGACGCTATTGAAGGAATCACACATTCAATATGTACACTTGAATTTGAGGATCACAGACCACTGTACGAGTGGGTGCTTAATGAGCTTGGATGGTGGCAGGCTCCTCCACAACAGATTGAGTTTGCAAGATTAAATATTACAAATACTGTGATGTCTAAGAGATATTTAAAAGCTATGGTTGATGACGCAGTTGTTGAAGGCTGGGATGACCCTCGTATGCCTACTATTGCAGGTTTAAGAAGAAGAGGATATACACCGGAAGCTGTAAGAGATTTCTGTGAAAGAATTGGTGTGTCAAAGGCAAATAGCCTGGTAGATATCGCATTACTTGAACACTGTGTTAGAGAAGATCTTAAGAATAAGGTTTTGAGCAGAAATGTTGTGGAGAATCCAATTAAGATTGTTATAACAAACTACCCTGAAGAGCAGACGGAAGAAGTGGAACTTGAAAACAACAAAGAAGTTCCAGAGATGGGTAACCGAATGGTGGCCTTCTCAAGAGAGCTTTATGTAGATGGTGAAGACTTTATGGAAATTCCTGTTAAGAAGTACTTTAGGTTATTTCCAGGTAACGAAGTTCGATTTAAGGGAGCATACTTTATTACTTGTAATGAAGTTATTAAGAATGAAGATGGCAGCATAAAAGAACTTCACTGTACTTATGATCCAGAAACCAAAAGCGGAAGTGGCTTCGAAGGGCGTAAGGTAAAAGGCACGATCCATTGGGTAGATGCTAAAACTGCAGTTAAAATTAGGATTCGTCAATATGGATACCTGATGGTAGAAGATGAAAATGGCGAAAATGTTATGAACCCTGATTCATTAAAGGAAATTGAGGCTTATGCAGAACCTGCGATTGCAGAAGCAAAACCGGGCGAACGCTTCCAGTTCTTTAGACACGGCTATTATATTGCCGATACAAAACTTTCAAATGATACGGAGAAAGTATTTAATAGAATTGTAGACTTAAAGAGTTCTTGGAAGAAATAAGAAAATTTAAACGCAGGCTGGTGGGTTTTGGCAAAAGCTGAAACTTATCAGCCTTTTATAATAATTTGAAAGGTGAAACAGATATGAACTATTATGAAAAGTCATTACAGGTACATGAAGAGAATAAAGGAAAATTAGCAGTAAGAAGTAAGCTCAAAGTTACAAACAGAGATGAACTTTCTATTGCATATACACCAGGTGTTGCGGAACCTTGCAGAAAAATACATGAAAATCCTGAAGAAGTATATAAATACACAGCTAAAGGAAACATGGTAGCAGTAGTAAGTGATGGGTCTGCTGTATTAGGATTGGGGAACATAGGAGCGAAGGCAGCCATTCCTGTAATGGAAGGAAAAGCTGTACTGTTCAAAGAATTTGCAGATGTAGATGCCATTCCTATCTGTCTTGAAACTCAGGATACAGAGGAGATAATAAACATTGTAAAAAATCTTGTCCCAACATTTGGAGGTATTAATCTGGAAGATATTTCGGCACCTAGATGTTTTGAAATAGAACGCAGATTGCAGGAACTTGTGGATATTCCGGTATTCCATGATGATCAGCATGGTACGGCTGTAGTTGTTTCCGCAGCAGCTATTAATGCGTTAAAAATCGTAGGAAAAACACTGGAAGAAATAAAAGTTGTAATAAATGGTGCCGGTGCGGCAGGTACTGCCATTGCTAAGATGTTTTTAAACTTAGGTGTAAAAAATGTTATAGTATGTGATAGAACCGGTGCTATTTGCAGAACAAATGAAAAGCTGCCACCAGCAAAAATGGAACTTGCAATGATTACAAATGGAAACTTAGAAACTGGCACTTTAAAGGATGTTCTAGCAGCAGCAGATATGTTTGTTGGGGTGTCAGCACCAAAGAGTCTGACGGAAGAAATGGTCAGGAGCATGGCTAAAGATCCTATCGTTTTTCCTATGGCAAATCCTGAGCCTGAAATTATGCCTGAGTTAGCAAAAAAAGCAGGAGCTAGGGTTATAGGAACAGGAAGATCAGATTTCCCAAATCAGATAAACAATGTACTTGCTTTCCCTGGAATTTTTAAAGGGGCGTTATCTGTAAGAGCTTCAAGGATTACGGAAGAGATGAAGGTCGCTGCAGCTTTTGCTTTGGCCAACCTGGTTAAAGAAGATGAGTTAAATGAAGATTATATTATTCCAAGCCCATTTACTGAGGGGGTTGCTGACACAGTGGCAGCTGCAGTTGCTGGTACTTGGAAATAAATTAAAAAGCTTGGGAGCGCAAAAGTATACTTAAGTATGCTGCGCTCCTTTTTTAATTACAACCAGAGCTTTTTTTGCATACTCCGTCAAGCTTATCTCTAAATATAGGAAGAAGTGTTGTTGCTTTTTCAGACTCTTCTTTAAGGGCCGCCTCTAACTCAGCCGCTACTTCTTGTAAAGGAAGTAGACCTAAAGTACCGGCAAGACCTTTTACAGAATGAGCTATTCTATGTGCCTCTGTATAGTTCTTGTCTAAAAGCAACTCTTGAATATCATTATCAACATGAGCATAAGACGTTTTGAATTTTGTTAAGTGTTTTATGTATTGTTTCTCTGAACATCCTAAGTTCTTAGCCGCTTCCGCTAAATTCAAATCAGAGGTACACTCATTTTCCAATGCCAAATCAGAAGGCACTGGAATCGGTTTTGAATCCTTACACCCACCAAAGTATGGCAGCAGAGTTCGGTGAAAATCTTGGTAGCGGAACGGCTTGCTTATAAAGCCATCCATAATTCCTTTGTATCTGTTTTTGGTTTCAGTATCTATATTTGTTGCAGTTAAGGCAATAATAGGGCAAGTAATACCAATTTCTGTTTTTAAGATTTCAGCAGCAGTATAACCATCCATATTTGGCATGTGTATGTCCATAAGGATTACAGTATAGTAATTTTCAGGAACTTTAATGCACATATCGATAGCTTCCTGACCGTCACATGCATGCTCACAAATAATTTGGGAATCAGCTAACATATTCTGAGTGACCTCATAATTTAATTCAGTATCTTCAACTACTAATACTCTGTGACCTTTTCCATCAAGAAGTGGGAGGGAATTTGAAGCCCCGCTTGAAACAGCGCATACAGCTGGGTCCGCAGTACGTGTCCAAATTGTAAATTGGAACTTGCTGCCAACACCTTTCTGGCTTTCTACCCAGATATCTCCGCCCATAGCATTTACTACATGTTTGCAAATGGCAAGGCCAAGACCAGTTCCCTGGTGCTGCTTGGTCAGATGGTTTTCTAATTGCTCAAATTCCTGAAAGACTTTTGATACATCGGTTTCTTCTATGCCCAATCCAGTATCCTCAATAGTGAACTTTAATAAAATAGAGTTTGCCTGTCCTCCAAGCTGTTCAATAATTAGGCGGATATGCCCGGAATTTGTAAATTTGCAGGCATTATTTACTAGATTAAGAAGAACTTGTGCAAGCCTTGTCTTATCCATAGATAAGCATAGATCAGCGGGGAATTTAAAGTCTTTAATGAATTCAAGACCTTTGCTATATATAATTGGTCTAAAAATCTCTTCATATTCATCAAGCATGTTTAGCAGATTAAAATCCGAAGGATATAAAACAAAATTTGATTTTTGTATCTTTGAAATATCTAAAACATCATTAATGATATTTAGAAGAAGCTCTGAAGAAATATGTATTTTGGATAGAATATCATTTTGCTTATTCGTTAGTTCAGTACCCTTTAAAATATGAACCATGCCACTGATTACATTTAATGGCGTTTTTATTTCGTGAGATACATTCGCTATAAACGAAGATTTTGCATTTGCAAAAAACTCAATTTCTTTTAATTGCTGCTTTAATTCATTGTCTTTTCTTTTACTTTCGGTACAATCTTGTATCAAACTAACAAACTTTGGCTCATCTTTATCATCGAATATAGCAAAGCAATTGTAGTTAATGCAGCGTATCTCACCTTCATGGGTATATGAAAGTAAAATGTTTTTCTGGTTCTCTGCAAAAGAATGTGATGGTAATGTTGTTGCTATTTCTTCTGGAAGTATAGCAAAAGATGTCTGACCAAGTGGATTGGGTGACTGGATATTTAATAGCTGCTTATAAGTTGCATTCATATATTCATATTTATAATGCTTGTCCACTATGGCCATACCTACATCGGCGTTTTCAATTGCTTTACTGTAAAGCTGATTAAAGTATGCATTATACTGGTTGGCTTTTAAATATAGTGATACTGCTCTTGAGGCACATAAAGCCAATACTGTACCAATAAAAATTGAGAAAGTCGATATAATATGAAGAAGATATTGTAAGTGAGCTTCTTTCTCTTTAATACGCTCCATGTAATGTGAAGTATAGTCATTAGCCAGGTTAGTTTTTGTAGAATATAGATCAACAAAAGTATTGTTATATATATATGATGTATTTTTCTGATCTACGGCTGATAAAATAATGTCTAACAACTGGTTATAACAAGCCAGATTGGATAAAAGCAAATCTTGTTCCTTGGAATCCAAAGAAAAGTTTGTATGTGTATTATCTGCTGATTTGTTATGGTCGTTAGGAATTTCAAAATCACTAAGTTCCCCACTGTCAGAAAATCGAAGGTAATTAGTGTTTACGTTGTTACAACTTATAAAGTTGTTTGCATAATTGGTGAATTTATATTTCGCAGAGGCATCACCAGTAGATATATAATCTTTTGCTTCTGCAATTAATCCGTTAAATACTTTATCATAGGTATTGTTAAAACTTAAAAGGCTATTTTTACTCTTTTCGTAATTAATAAGCTGGCTATTTGCTGATACATAACATACCATGCAACATACAAAAATTAGAGACAATATAGTAATTGTCACTAAAATATATTTTAGTTTGTGCAGCATACCGGATTCCTCCTTTCTTATGTCAAAATACATTTACAAATGCATTGTAATATGTCGAAAAATAAATGTAAATAGGTTCGACAAAAGCAGACAATTTACTACTACTTTTATTTTTGAAAATGATGTATAATACTAATCAATAATGCATTTTGAAAGGGAAAATAAAGAATGATTACAAGTAAACAAAGAAGTTATCTAAGAAGTTTGGCTCATAGCCTAGAACCATCTGTATATTTAGGCAAAAGCGGACTTACAGATAACGTTATTAAAGAGGTAGATGTTAATCTTGAGGCTAGAGAACTAGTAAAAGTGAAACTTCAGGAGGGCTGTATCCTTGAGCCTAAAGATGTTGCAAACCAAATTGCAGAGCAGCTAGGAGCAGAATTTGTACAAGCTATTGGAAAGAAGTTTACTCTTTATCGAGAATCAAAAGAAAATAAGCAGATAGAACTTCCTAAAGCTAAAAAATAGTGGTATAGCTTATGAAAAATATATTACTGACAATAGAATATGATGGGACTTCTTTTGCTGGATGGCAGAGACAGCCTGGAAAAAGAACGGTTCAAGGAGAATTAGAACGAGTGCTTAGCATACTATGCAACTGTTCTGTTCAAGTAAATGGAACAAGCCGGACTGATGCAGGTGTTCATGCTTTAGGGCAGAGAGCCAGCTTTAAAGGAGATTTTGGTATCCCTACGGACAGACTTATGCTTGCAGCTAATAATATATTAGCTGGAGGTATGAATTCTATTGGCAAAATAGGAGACTTAAGAATTACTTCTGCAAAGGATATGCCAGAGAACTTCCACGCTAGATTTGATGCAAAAGGGAAAAAATATGTCTATAAAATCTTAAATTGTCAAGAAACGCAAATTTTTAGCAGAAATCTATACTATCAAGTGAGAAAAAATCTAGATGCAGAGGCTATGAAGCAAGCCGCAGCCTATATTGTAGGAACTCATGACTTTAAATGTTTTCAAGCGGCGGGCGGCGAAGAAAAAAAGACTACAGTTAGAACTATATACAGTCTTAATATTAATGAAGGAAAAACAGAGACAGGTCAAAGGACGCTTTTATTAGAGGTTAAGGGTGATGGATTCTTATATAATATGGTTAGAATTATTACAGGAACCCTGGTGGATGTGGGCTTAGGAAAGATTAATCCTGAAACCTTACCAGAAATCATTGAATCCAAGGAAAGGAAAAGGGCAGGTCATACTGCGCCACCGCAAGGCCTGTATTTGGCAAAAGTTTACTATAACCTTGAAGATTTGATTTGTCTTTGATACAATAGATAGGTTAAGATAAAAATGCTTTTCTAAGAATAGCAGAATTCTGGAGGAATAAAGATGGAAAGACCTAGTTGGGACGAGTATTTTATGGGAATAGCAGCTTTAACTGCACAGCGCTCAACTTGTTTAAGAAGGCAGGTAGGTGCTGCAATCGTATGTGACAAACATATTGTGGCTACAGGATATAATGGTGCCCCTAGAGGAATAAAGCATTGCGAAGAAAGAGGCGGATGTCTAAGACAGAAGCTGAGTATTCCGTCGGGGGAAAGACATGAACTGTGTATGGCACTTCATGCAGAACAAAACGCTATAATTCAAGCAGCAACTCTTGGACAAAGTATTGAAGGTGCGACTATATATATTACACATCAGCCTTGCGTTATTTGTGCAAAGATGATTATTAATGCTGGAATTGAGAGAATTGTTGTTAAAGAGGGGTACCCTGACGAATTATCAATAGAAATACTTAAAGAAGCGGGACTTAAAATAGAAAAGATAGGGGATTAGATTAATCATGGTTTTTTGGATAGCATTTTTAACAGCTTTTGTGCTGTCAATTATTTGTACGCCTATGGCGATTAAACTGGCACCTATGATTGGTGCAGTGGATATACCAAAGGATTCAAGGCGTATGCATACAAAGCCAATGCCTAGATTTGGTGGGTTGGCTATATTTATAGGTGCAATGGTATCTATATCATGGGTAACATGGTATGGTTGGCCGATACTGGAACAACAATTTCAACAAATGGGAGCGATTATATTAGAACAGCCTACAAGACATATGCTAGGAGCACTTTTAGGCGGTACATTGATATATATATTAGGTGTTATAGATGATTTGAAAGGAATGCCTGCAAAGGTGAAATTTCTAGGACAGGCTCTTATTGCTTGTGTTCCTTATGCTTTTGGAGTAAGAATCCAATTTGTAACAAATCATTTTGGTTCGAGTTTTGGGGATACACATAGCTATTTTGCAGGGGCCTTGTGCTTTTTTATAACTATAATCTGGATTGTAGGTATTACCAATACGGTGAACTTAATTGATGGTTTAGATGGACTGGCTTCCGGCGTAGCAGCTATTTCTTCTTTATGCCTTGCGTATACAGCATACATTCACGGTTCATATTTACCAGCGCTTGCGATGCTTGCTTTGGCAGGGGGGGCGCTAGGATTTTTACCTTATAATTTTCATCCTGCTAAGATTTTTATGGGGGATGGAGGTTCATTATTCTTGGGATTTATGTTAGCGACCCTTTCTATAGTAGGTCCAGTAAAAGGCGCGACTATCATGGCTGAAATAATTCCAGTACTTGTTCTTGGACTGCCGATTTTTGATACTGCTTTTGCCATCTTTAGGAGATTAGTGAACCATAGACCTATTATGGAGGCAGATAAAGGACATCTTCATCACAGACTTATGGCAGCAGGCCTGGGGCAGAGAAGAACCGTTCTTACTCTATATGGTATAAGTGGTGTAATGGGTGTAGCAGCAGTTCTTTTTAGCAGAGACTTGTTTGTAGAAACAGCAGGTCTTCTTGGTATAGCGGCTATGTATATCTATGTATTTTTAACGGATGCAAATAACTGGAGACTGCAGATAAAAGCAGTAAATATTGCTCACGAAGAAAAGCAGCAGAAAAAAATGGAAAAGAAATCAAAAACTATAAATATAAAAGAAGATATATCAAAAGATGAATGCAAAGAAGATGAATCTAAGGAAGATGAATCTAAAGAAGATGAATGCAAAGAAGATGAGTCTAAAGAAGATGAGTCTAAAGAAGATGAATGCAAAGAAAATGAGTCTAAAGAAGATGTATCACAGGAAGATGTGTCAAAGGAATAGGAGTGTGTAACAATGAAAGTAATGACTGTCTTTGGGACAAGACCAGAAGCCATAAAGATGGCGCCTTTAGTAAAAAAGCTAAATGAAGCCGCTGGAATAGAATCGGTACTTTGCGTAACAGCACAGCATAGAGAAATGCTGGATCAGGTATTGGAACTATTCCAATTGACCCCTGATTATGATTTAAATATAATGAAGCAAAACCAAACAATCAGCCAGATTACTTCAAATGTATTAATAGGGCTTGAAGAGGTTTTAAAAAAAGAAAAACCAGATGTAGTTTTAGTACATGGAGATACAACAACAACTTTTGCAGCAGGACTCGCAAGTTTTTATCAGCAGATAAAAGTTGGTCATGTGGAAGCAGGACTTAGAACTTATGACAAGTATTCTCCTTACCCTGAAGAAATGAACAGGGTATTGACTGGGCATATTGCAGATTTTCATTTTTCACCTACAGAAAGAAACAGAGTTAACCTTTTAAAGGAAGCAATTGATGACGACAATATTTACATAACAGGAAATACTGTAATAGATGCGCTTCTAGAGGTCGTAGACAAGCCTTATGAATTTGAGGATGAAACCCTTAAAAATATTGATTTTAATGGAAGACGTGTTATTACAGTAACTTGCCACAGAAGAGAGAATTTAGGGGAAAACATGGAACATATTTTTGGTGCAATTAGAAAAATTGCAGAAGAGTTCCATGACGTTGAGATTATTTACCCAATGCACATGAATCCGAAAGTCAGAGAGACAGCAAACAAGATTTTAAATGGAATGGAAAGAGTGCATTTAATTGATCCATTGCAGTACCAGCCTTTTGTAAATCTTATGGCAAAATCATATTTTATTATAACAGATTCAGGCGGAATGCAGGAGGAAGCTCCATCATTGGGAAAACCGGTACTTGTAGTTAGAAGAGAAACGGAAAGACCAGAAGCGGTTGAAGCCGGTACAGTAAAGTTAGCGGGTGTTGAAATGGAAACCATCTACAACATGTCTAAGCAGCTTCTGACAGACAAATCCGCTTATGAAGCTATGGCCCACGCTGCAAATCCTTATGGGGACGGACACGCATGTGAAAGGATTGTTGACATATTAAAGAAGAAACTTTAGTAACGATTGGAAATAAATATTTATTTAAGAAATTAGCGGTTATAGCTCTGCCCATAGCGGTGCAGAGCTTAATTGCTTCTTCATTAAGTCTGGTAGATAATTTAATGGTTGGGAGCCTTGGAGAAACTGAACTGGCAGCAGTGGGCATATCTATTCAGGTATATTTCATACATTGGATGATTATGTTTGGGTTTACCAGTGGGGCTTCAACCTATATGGCCCAGTTCTGGGGTGTTAAGGATACAAAAAATATAAAAAAAACTACAGGTTTAGCAATATGCATATGCTTTTCCATTAGTGTAGTTTTTTTTGTTATTGCTATGTTTTTTCCACATATGGTAATGCGTTTGTTCACAGATATACCAGAATTAATTGAATTAGGAACCGGATATGTTCGAACAGGAGCTTTCACATTTCTTACTATAAGTATTACAGTACCGTTTACAGCAGCACTTAGAACAACGCAACAGACACAATTGCCTCTTTATATTAGTATATTTGTATTTACTACCAATACTTTTTTAAATTATCTTTTTATATTTGGTAATTTTGGAGCCCCAAAGTTAGGTGTAGTGGGTGCAGCACTGGCTACGCTTATAGCAAGATGCTTTGAACTTTCTTTAGTCCTATTTGTTGTATTTGCAAGAAAAAATATTGTTTCGGGACATTTTTCTGATTACTTTGGATGGACAAGGGACCTTGTAAGCAGGATTGTAAAAAATGCTATACCAACTACTATGAATGAAACTTTATGGGGAATAGGAACTGCTATGTATGCAGCGGCTTATGCCCGTGTGGGTGTTACTGAATATGCAGCAGTCCAGGCAAGTAATGTAATAAATAATCTGTTCGTAATGGCAGCTTTCAGTATAGGTGATGCTACACTGATTCTTGTCGGACACAAACTGGGAGAGGGAAGACTGGATTTTGCTTATGAACTTGGGAAGAAGCTACTGCGTGTAGGTGTTATTTTAGGTATCATTTTTGGTGGGTTACTTATAATTTGTGCAAAACCTATTATAGGCTTGTTTGATTTAACTCCGGAAGGCCAGAAGTATACATTTTATGTTTTGACTGTGTATGGGCTATTTATGTGGCTTGCAGTGTATAATGGAATCAGCATAACTGGTATTTTAAGGTCTGGAGGAGATACTATCTTCGCTATGGTTACTGAAATGGGTTCTATCTGGCTTTATGCGGTGCCTATGGCCTTTATAACAACTTTAGTCCTGCATCTGCCAATTTATTTTGCAGTATTACTGGTGAAGACAGAGGATCTTATAAAGTTTTTTATATTGGTTAAAAGATTTTCATCTAAAAAATGGACTAAGAATGTGATTCATGATATATAAGAGATACCTTTAGAAGAAAAATAGTGGGACAATAAAAACATAGTTTGCCATAATGCAGCAGACTATGTTTTTTTATTTGTGAAAAGGGTAACAATAAAAATGATTGAAATTACACTTTTACAATTTTGTTGTGGATAACGACGTAAATCAAAATAAAAGGAACTAATTTGCTTGCTATAGCTTTTGCATATGGTTCAATAAAAATAAATTATTGAAGTCGTCATAATCCAATAATTGCAAGCATTATAAGATATATTTTGACAAAAGTATGCAATATACATTAAAAAATTAATCAACAATTCTTTACATTCAGAAAATTACAAGTATAATATTAGTATATTCATGAATTGTATATTGGGGGAGAATCGTTAATTTACCATATATAGTTTTTATAGGAACTAGATTTCCAGTTGCTTAACATTAAGGATATTCTTGTAAATTTATTTTCGGTTAATCTTTTAATCTTTTTTTTTATATAATGCAATATATTAACAAGTTTATAAAGAACTTTAACATTTTCAATAAAAATTCTACAGCATGTCTGTTTGAATCTGGAAATAATAGCGTTCAGCTTCAGCTCTAAGACAAAATGATTTAATTTTTTACTATTTCTATAACATCAATCGTAATGACTAATTTGTCTTTAATAACGTACCTTTATATTCAATTAAGTGAATAAATTCCTGACGATAGATAAAAATAACCTGTTGGGTATGATCCATCTGTGGCCGGTATAAATCATAAATGGGTGTTTTTTCTATATATAATTAGGCGGGAAGGAGTTTGACATGACTCTTAAACCTAGAAATACCAACATAGTTGAAGCTTTAATCATGGCTACATACAAACTTTAGGAGGTGATAAAATGTCTCTTGAGCAAATCAAGATAATTAAAGATACGGAAGAGAGCGCCGATAAAATTCGCAGGGAGAGTGTAGAGGAAAGCAAGCACTTATTGCAGAGGGCCAATCAGAAGGCTGGCGAGATTATCCAGGCGGCGAAAAATAAAGGAGAACTATCATACAAAGAAGTTATTTCTGAAGCTGAAACTGAAGCGCAGCTCACTTATAACCAAATTATAAGTGATGCGGAGAAACAGTGTGAGACTATACTGTCAACTGCGGTTGAAAAGTTAGATGAGGCAGTTTCAGTAATTGTAGGGAGGATAGTGAAAACAAGTGGCAATAGTTAAAATGAGAAAATTCTCAGTCATTGCACTTGATTCTGTAAAAGAAAATTTGGTTGTTGAACTTATGGATTTAGGAGTAACTGAATTGAATAGTCAGGATGAAAAGATGGCTGAGAAGGAATGGTCTGCCCTTGTAAGAAAAGATGGAAATGAATATGAAGTGGCAAAATTAGATGGATTGCTTGGAAGAGCAGATTTAGCAATAAAGGTTCTCGAGGAAGTTGACACTAGTAAAAAACCACTTTTCAAAACTAGAAAGGCAGTAACCAGCGAGCAATTTGCAGATGTATTATTACACAGAGATAAAATCCAGGAAGATATGAACGATGTTATTTCTTTGAACAATGAACTAAGAATACTTAAAACCAGAGCCAATAAAGTAGAAACTACAATGGGAAGCCTAAAGCCATGGGAATCTTATTCGGTGCCGTTAGAGCTTGGGGAAACAAAGAGTACGATTGTAACCATGGGAGTAATGCCGAGTATTTCTGATATCACACGTTTAGAGAATAACCTAAAATCTATCACTGATTTGTGTCAGATTGAGGTGGTTGGCAGTGATGAAGAATTGCATTATTTGATAGTCATGTACTATAAAGAAGTAGAAGAAGAAGTGTTAGAAGGCCTTAGGCAAAATGGATTTAGTAAAGTAATGTTTAAAGACATGCAAGGCACTGCTGTTGAAAACTTGGCTCTATGCCGCAATCAACTTGATGAAATAGCTAATCAAGTGGAAGAGATACAACTAAAGTTGGTTGAAAGGATTAGCTGTAAAGAAAGTATTGAATATTTACATGATGAGTTAAACATTAAGAAGGACCGGCAAAAGGTTAGAGGTAGAATGCTTAAAACTGGGCATACCTTTTATGCTGATGGATGGTTGCCGGAGGACGCCGTGGGTAATGTTGAGAACGTGTTTCGGAAGTATAAATGCTACTACGAAGTGACGGAGCCGGAAAAACAAGAGGAGTTTCCTGTATTATTACGGAATAATTCATTTGTTACACCATTTGAATCTGTTACAGCACTTTATTCTGTCCCTAACTCAAAAAATATAGACCCAACGCCGATATTTGCCATATGGTATTTTATTTTCTATGGGATGATGTTTAGTGATGCGGCATATGGGCTCATTATGATGCTTGTGTGTGGATTTGCTTTGAAAAAATTCAGATTGGAAGGAATGCCATATAAATTGGTTAAAATGTTCTTCTTTTGTGGGATCTCTACAGCCATATGGGGAGTCATCTTTGGTGGTTATTTTGGAGACTTAATTACAGTAATTGGGTCAACCTTCTTCAATCAGGAAATCACCGTACCAAGCGTGTTTGTTCCACTTGATGACCCAATAAGTTTATTGGCATTCTGTTTAGGTTTAGGCATAATTCACTTATTTATTGGTATGGGTGTTAGTGCATATATGTCCTTTAAGGACGGGCGTCCTTTGGATGCTATATTTGATGTTTTTTCATGGTACTTGCTAATCCTGGGGTTACCTATTTGGTACCTAGGAGGTTCAATAAATCCGACGGTATCAACGGTGGGATTGATAATGACAGTTATAGGTGCAGTAACAATTCTTTTAACGGGTGGAAGAAATAAGAAAGGAATTGGTAAGATAACCGGAGGTTTAGGGTCAATTTATGGAATTACAGGGTATCTTTCAGATATTTTGTCTTACTCAAGATTACTTGCACTGGGGCTCGCAACAGGAGTAATTGCATCGGTAGTAAATACGATGGGGTCTCTTGCTGGAGGAGGTATACTTGGAGCTATAATTTTAATAATTGTTGTGATTTTTGGTCATACCTTTAACTTTGCAATCAATGCATTAGGGGCATTTGTTCATGCCTGCAGATTACAGTATGTAGAATTTTTCGGAAAGTTTTTTGAAGGCGGCGGAGTAGCTTTTCAGCCTTTAAAGAAAAATACGAAATATGTTGAAATAATTAATAACGGAGGTAAGAAATAATGGAAGTATTAAATTGGATTTTTAATGGTAATTCAATCGCTATGGTTGGTGCAGCTGTTGCTTGTTTAGCTGGGGTTGGAAGTGCTATTGGTGTTGGAGTTGCAGGTCAGGCAGCAGCAGGAGTTGTTGCAGAGGATCCTTCTCAATTTGGTAAAACGTTAATTATGCAAGCTTTGCCAGGTACCCAGGGAATATATGGATTATTGGTTTCATTCTTAATATTAATGAAGATTGGATTTATCGGAGGCGGAGATGTAGGTACAATTGATAGTGTGACAGGTGCATATATATTTGCGGCTTCTCTTCCAGTTGGAATTGTAGGCATTTTCTCAGGTATTGCACAGGGTAAAGCGGCAGCAGCAGGTATTATGCTAATTGCCAAGAGACCGGGAGAAATCGCAAAAGGTATGATTTTTGCAGCTATGGTAGAAACATATGCGGTACTAGCACTTCTTGTATCGATTATCATGCTTAACAGCGTTACGGTTTAATTCAGTAATGGTAAACGTAAAACGAAGTTAAGGATAGGAGATCGAATATGAGTATAGAAAATATTACTGAAAAAATATTAGAAGATGCGAAGGAACATGCAGAGAAGGTAATGGCTGACGTAAAGAGTCAAGAGACTTCTATCCTGGAAAATGCAAATAAACAAGCGGAAAATATTTTAAAGTCTTATACAGAGAAAAGCCTGGCAGATGCTGAAATCATAAAGAGTAGGAAAATCTCAGTAGCAGAACTTGAAAGTAGAAAGATTAAGCTTGGGGCAAGACAGAAAGCAGTGTCAATAGCTTTTGATAAAGCGATTGACAAGATTGCAGACTTTCAGGATGATAAATATATTGATTTTTTAGTTGGAATGTATGAAGAAGTTACAATTGAAGGCGGAGAAATATGCCTGAATGAAAAAGATAGACAGAGAGTTGGCGAAAAGCTGGTGGCAAAAATTAATGACGGTTCTCAAAAGGAGCAAGTGAAATTGTCAGAGGATCGGATAAGCGCTAGAGGTGGATTTATCTTAAAGAAGGGATCCATTGAGATTAATGCAACTCTTGAAACTTTAATAAATTCGTTGAAAGAGGACGCAACAGGTCAGATTGCAGAAATATTGTTTTGATAAACTCAGGATTCTGCACTGAAAGGAGGGAGCGCTTTGGGAGAAAATAGTTATATATTCGCTTGTGCCAGAGTTCGAGGTAATGAAAAAAACCTGATGTCAAAGGAACAGATGGACAAAATGGTGGAATCTAAAACTCCGGCGGACGCTTTAAAAATATTATTAGAACTTGAATATGGGTTGGGTCAGGAACAGGTAGCACCAGAGGATTTTGAAAGCTTACTAGCTGGGGAGCAAAAGAAGACTTATGAATTTATTATGTCAATTGCGCCTGAGAAGACTCATTTATTGATGTTTGCTTATGCAAATGATTATCATAATTTAAAAACCTTGCTTAAAGCAGAGTTTTTAAATATTGATGCATCTGAAAGCTTAAGTTCAGTAGGAACTATTGAGCCCATGAAGATGGAGGCTTTGGTTCGAGAAAGAAATTTCTTGCCATTTACATCAGAAATGAAAAACGCGTTTAATGAAGCTGTAGATTTATTTTCAAGAAGCAATGATCCTCAAACCATTGATTTGGTTTTAGACAAAGCATGCTATGCAGACATGAGGGCTATAGCGGAAGAATCTGAAAATGATTTCTTGATAGGATATGTAAAACTACTGATTGATACTATAAACTTAAAAACTTTTGTAAGACTTCGTAATATGGGAAAACCGTGGGACTTTTTCTTAAGAGTTTTCATTAATGGCGGAAATATCTCAGAGAAAATTTTTGTAGAAGGCTACGATGAACCATTTGTACAGTTTGCAGAACGGTTGACTCCTTACGGAATGCAGGAGGCTATGACTGAAGGTGGAACTATTCTTAAGAATACCGGTAAGTTTACAGTATTTGAAAAGTGCTGTGACAATAAGCTGATAGATTATGTGAAAAACGCAAAATATGTATATGCTGGAATTGAACCATTGATAGCTTTTTTAGTTGCTAAGGAAAACGAAATAAGAAACGCAAGAATTATTATGGCAGGAAAGCTTGCTGGACTCTCTTCGGAGTTGATTAGAGAAAGGTTAAGGGAAACATATGCATAAAATTGGCGTTATAGGAGATCGTGAGAGCGTAAGAGGATTTAAGGCTGTAGGACTGGATGTATTCCCTTGCGCCAATACGGAGGAAGCTAAAAAAACACTTAATAAAATTGCAAAGGAAGAATATGTAATTGTATTTATTACTGAAGGCTTGTGTAAAGATATGCAAGACACTATGGATAATTATAAAGAAATGCGATTACCAGCTATTATCCCGATTCCGGGGGTAGACGGGAATTATGGTGTAGGCTTTGGAAACTTGAAAAAGTTAGTAGAAAAGGCAGTTGGCGCAGACATTTTGTTTGGCGGACAATAGACAATAAAATCATTGGTATGTTAATTTAGGTAATGAAAGTAGGTGACTATTAATTGAGCCAAGGTAAAATAGTAAAAGTTTCAGGACCTTTGGTTATAGCTGAGGGCATGGAAGAAGCAAATATGTTTGACGTTGTTCGTGTAGGCGATCAAGGTCTAATAGGTGAAATAATTGAGATGCGTGATGGCATGGCATCCATTCAAGTATATGAAGAAACTGCGGGTCTTGGTCCAGGAGTTCCAGTGGTGAGTACAGGTGCACCCTTGAGTGTTGAGTTGGGACCTGGGCTGATTGAAACCATGTACGATGGTATTCAAAGACCACTTGAAGAAATGCGTGCAATGGTAGGAACAAATATTACAAGAGGTATTCAAGTTCCTTCATTAAATAGAACAAAGAAATGGGATTTTGTCGCTACTGCGAAAGTTGGCGAACAAATAGAAGCTGGCGATATTATAGGAACTGTTCAGGAGACAGTACTTATTGAACAAAGAATTATGGTTCCATATGGGATAAGCGGAGTAATTGAAAGTATCCGAAGCGGAAGCTATACCGTAGAGGAGACTATTTGTGTTTTAAAAACTGCTGAAGGCGAGAAGAAAGAATTAACGCTAATGCAGAAGTGGCCTGTAAGAAAAGGTCGTCCATATAAAGAAAAACTAGTTCCCAATATGCCTTTAATCACAGGGCAGAGAGTTATTGATACGATGTTCCCTATTGCTAAAGGTGGTGTTGCAGCGGTACCTGGTCCTTTCGGTTCAGGAAAGACTGTTGTACAACATGCACTAGCTAAATGGGCAGATGCGCAGATTGTAGTTTATATTGGCTGTGGGGAACGTGGAAACGAAATGACCGATGTATTGATGGAGTTTCCTGAACTGATTGACCCTAAGACGGGTGAAACCTTGATGAAAAGAACTGTATTGATTGCAAATACTTCAGATATGCCGGTAGCTGCTCGTGAAGCGTCTATCTATACAGGTATTACCATTGCGGAATATTTTAGAGATATGGGTTATTCTGTTGCTTTGATGGCAGACTCCACTTCTCGATGGGCAGAAGCTTTACGTGAAATGTCTGGTCGTCTGGAGGAAATGCCGGGTGAGGAAGGCTATCCTGCGTATCTGGGATCCCGACTTGCTCAATTTTATGAAAGAGCAGGGAGAGTAATTAGCTTAGGAAAACAAGGCAGAGAAGGAACATTGTCAGCCATTGGAGCAGTATCTCCTCCAGGAGGGGATATTTCCGAACCAGTATCACAGGCTACACTACGTATAGTAAAAGTATTCTGGAGTTTAGACTCGGGTCTTGCCTACAAGCGTCACTTCCCAGCAATAAACTGGCTAAATAGCTATTCTCTTTATATAGATAGCCTGAATTCATGGTTTATAGAAAATGTAGCAAGTGATTTCCCAGTATTACGCCAAGAGGTAATGGCGCTACTTCAGGAAGAGGCAGAATTAAACGAAATAGTACAATTAGTTGGTGTAGATGCATTATCTCCTTCAGACAGGATTAAGCTTGAGGCTTGTAAGTCAATAAGAGAAGATTATTTGCATCAGAATGCATTCCATGAAATTGATACGTATGCATCGATGGATAAGCAGTACATGTTACTAAACCTAATTATGGGTTACTATAAGCAATCTATGGAAGGACTCCAACAGGGAGCAGACTTTAATTCTTTAATTTATTTGCCTATACGAGAGGAAATTGGCCGTTTCAAATATGTGGAAGAAGAAAAGTGTTCAGAGACATTCAAAAAAATCATGTTAAAATTATCAGAAAGTATTCATAATTTAATTAGCGAGGGGGCGGAGCAGGATGATTAGAGATTATAAGACGATTGCAGAAATTGCAGGCCCGCTAATGCTTGTAAAGGGTGTTGAAAATGTAACCTATGATGAGTTAGGTGAAATAGAACTGACAAACGGTGAGCGAAGGCAGTGTAAGGTTCTAGAAATCAACGGTTCTGATGCAATGGTACAGTTGTTTGACAGCGCTGCTGGTATAAACTTAAAGGATTCTAAGGTAAGGTTTTTAGGAAAAGGGATCGAGTTAGCAGTATCTTCTGACATGCTTGGTCGTGTATTTGATGGAATGGGCAGACCTAAAGATGGAGGACCTGAGATTATACCAGAAAAAAGGCTGGATATCAATGGATTGCCAATGAACCCCGCAGCTCGTGACTACCCAAACGAATTTATACAAACTGGGATATCTGCCATTGACGGATTAAATACACTGGTAAGAGGGCAGAAGCTTCCCATATTCTCGGGATCAGGACTTCCTCATGCAGAGCTTGCAGCGCAAATTGCTCGTCAGGCAAAGGTGCGAGGAGGGGAATCTAACTTTGCGGTAGTATTTGCTGCAATTGGTATCACCTATGAAGAAGCGGAATTTTTTGTGTCAGACTTTAAACGTACAGGAGCTATAGACAGAACTGTACTCTTTATGAATTTGGCAAATGACCCTGCTGTTGAACGTATTTCAACGCCGCGTATGGCGTTAACTGCTGCTGAATATCTGGCTTTTGAAAGAGGCATGCATGTGCTGGTTATCATGACGGATATTACAAACTATGCAGAGGCATTGCGTGAAATTTCTGCAGCTCGTAAAGAAGTTCCAGGTAGAAGAGGTTATCCAGGGTATTTATATACGGACCTTGCGACCATGTATGAAAGAGCCGGCAGAAAGCGTGACCATGACGGATCTATTACAATGATTCCAATTTTGACAATGCCAGAGGATGATAAGACACATCCAATCCCGGACTTAACAGGATATATTACAGAGGGACAGATTATCTTATCAAGAGACTTATACAGAAAAGGAATTACGCCACCAATTGATGTATTACCTTCACTTTCTAGATTAAAGGATAAGGGTGTTGGCAAGGGTAAGACTAGAGAAGACCATTCAGATACGATGAATCAACTGTTTGCGGCTTATTCAAGTGGTAAGAACAGCAAGGAACTAATGGCAATTTTAGGCGAAGCAGCCTTGACTGATATGGATTTACTTTATGCAAAGTTTGCGGATAAATTTGAGAGTGAATATATATCCCAGGGCTATAATGCGGATAGAGATGTGTTAGAAACGTTGGATATTGGCTGGAAACTGCTGGGCATGCTTCCTAAGTCAGAACTAAAGCGTATCAAGGACGAAAATATTGAAAAGTATTATCCAAAGAACGACGCTGAATAAGTGAGGAGGAATCAGGAATGGCACGGTTAAATGTAAACCCTACTAGAATGGTACTTTCCTCTTTAAAAAAACGTTTAAAGACGGCAACTCGCGGCCATAAATTGATGAAGGATAAAAGAGACGAACTGATGAAGCGGTTTATTGATTTGGCTAGGGAAAACAAGGTGCTGAGAGACAAAGTAGAAGAGCAGCTTGTAGAGGTATATGGAAATTTTACCATAGCTAGTGCGGTTATGTCTTCTCAGATTTTAGAAGAGGCTTTGATGTTTCCGAAACAGAGCGTAGAGGTGGGGGTAGAAAACGAGAACATCATGTCTGTAGATGTTCCAGTGTTCGATTTCAAGTATACAGCTGAGGATACTTCCAATATATATCCTTACGGTTTTGCAACCACCTCGGGAGAGCTAGATGGTGCTGTTAAAAATTTATCTGAGGTATTTCCGACAATGCTTGAGCTTGCAGCGATGGAAAAAAAAGCAGCGCTGCTAGCGGTTGAAATCGAAAAAACGCGTAGACGTGTAAATGCTCTAGAGTATGTTGTAATACCGCAATTGCAGGAGACTATTCGTTACATTAAGATGAAACTTGATGAAAACGAAAGAGGAAATCAGACTAGATTAATGAAAGTTAAGGATATGATGCTTAAGGAAGCACTTTTGGAAAAGAAAGCAGCGACTGAAAAAGCTATAAAAAACTTTAATTAGCAAATACTAGGAAGAATATTAAAATTAGGCATAGGGAGGCTCCCTTTATGATTGAGTTAGTTGCTTTAATCATAAAACAGAGTCTGGTCCTATGTCTTTTTTCATCCATCTCTACAGAAATTGTAAAACAAAATTAAAATATTTAGAAAAATTACACATTACACAAAGTTGTTGTGTGAAAACCTTCAAAATAGGATAAAAATAACTAAATTGCTTATAATAGCTTTTATGAATGGGCTGATAAAAATAAATAATAACAACAAACATAACCCTTTAATTTAAAGGGGTTTGAGCCTTTTTCGACAAAAAAGGTCAAAAAAGAATATTTAAATAAAAAACATATACTTTACATTTGAAAATTTAGGACTATAATATAATTTAATTTGTAAAAATACAGGGAATTTACGGGCATCTTGTCAGAAGCAAAAAAATGATTTTTGTTCGTTTGTGTTTATAGGCTATATCAGTGATTTAACTATTTTGCCATAGATTTGTGAGAAGATTTTAAAATGACGCATACCAAGCAGTCATTAATTTATTAGAAACCAAAATGGTAAATTTTAATAATTATTTTATGTTATTTACATTCGTGTAATAAAGCTCTGATAAAATAATCTAAATTTATAGTTAGTCGAGAAAAATATTAAGATTATATTATTATCAGTAGTAAGATTATAATATATTATTCGGGGGAAACTTATTTGGATAACGATACAAAACAAATGCTTAAGAAAGTCACGATATACGATTTTATAATACTGGTTTTGGTAACTGTAATATCTGTGATTAAATTTAAAGAATATGCCATAATAATTGCTGTTGCAGTAATTATGTCACTGGCGAATTTTGTGTTAAATGCTTTGATTACTAATTATATGCTTAAAGTAAAGGGACAACACTTGCTTTATATTTTAGCAGCTGTAGGCAGGGTTCTTGTTACAGCGATTATTGCGGTTCTGCTTTGCGGAAAGGATATGAACAGCTATCTGGCATTTTTAATAGGGTATAGTTTACACTATATTGCAGTTACTTTTTATGGAGTAACGCGAGTAACTCAAAAAGAAAGGAGGTAATCAAATGAGCTTAAGTCCTGAAACCGTATTTAGTTTTAATTTTCTAAATCATACAATTAATGTTACATCAAGTATTGTAACACAGTGGGCAATCATGGCAATTATTATAATTTTGGCACTGTTTTTAACCAATACTATTAGTAAGGTTCCAAATAAGAAACAAAGTATTCTTGAAATGCTTGTCATGACAATTAATAATTTAGTTTCTTCCAATATGGGAAAAGAGTATAAAAGTTTTTTTGTACCATATATAGGAACATTAGGTGTATTTTTGTGCTTTTTGAACCTATCAGGTTTAGTGGGAATAGAGCCTTCTACTAAAGATATAAATGTTACATTCGGATTTGCGTTACTAACATTTTTTATCATTAATGGAAATGCAATTATGAAGTCTGGAATGGGAGGGTATCTCAAAGGATATATCCAACCATACGCTCCGATGCTGCCACTAAATATAATTGAAAAAATAACCATTCCTTTTTCTTTAACACTTAGACTATTTTGCAATATGCTTATAGGTACAATTGTTTTAGGTTTGGTTTATAGTGGATTAGGACACTTTGCATTTATAGTTCCTATTCCGTTACATGCTTTCTTTGACGCATTTGATGGTCTTATCCAGATGTTTGTATTTATGATGCTTACAATGGTATATACTAAATCGAGTGCATCACACCATTAATTTGGTAATAATCAATGCCGTAGATATGCAGCATTAGATATTATATAAAACATAAGAAGAAATATATAGTTTTAAGGAGGAAAAAAATGAATATTGATCCTAAATACTTTTTAGATGGAATGTTAGCTATAGGTGCTGGATTAGCAGCAATTGGATGCTTCGGCGGAGGTATCGGTATAGGTACTGTTTCTGGAAAAGCGGTTGAAGCAATTGCAAGACAGCCTGAAGCAAAAGGCGATATCATGTCTACCATGATTTTAGGTATAGCTTTTGCAGAAGTAACATCTTTGTATGCTTTGATTGTATCAATTATGTTAATTTTCGTTAAATGGCAATAGTTATAACAGGGGCTTTTATAAAGATTAAACCGGAAGGGAGGCTTCTGATATAATGGAAGGAAATTTATTTACGATTTTTGCCACAATAGTCAATTTCATTGTGCTTATATTAATTTTAAAGTGGTTACTATTTGATAAAGTGAATAATGCAATTGAAAGTAGAAATAATGAAATAATTGAGACTATTAATAGTGCAGAGACTAAAAATTTAGAAGCTGATAAGTTAATGAAATCCTGTGAGAAGCAAATTGCAGAGCTTGAAAGCGAAGGCAGAGAAATAATTAAACATGCTAAAATAAAAGCAGAAACACAAGCTAGTGAAATTATTGATCACGCAAACGCAAAAGCAATAGAGATAAAGCTACATGCAGAAAAAGAAATCGAACGTCAGAGGACGAGAGCTTTAGCTGAAATGAAATCTCAGGTTGCAGCAATGGCTTTGCTTGCCGCAGAAAAAATCTTGGAAAAGGATTTAGAATTAGAAGGACAGGAGCATCTCATTGATAATATCATTGAACAGGTAGGTGCGGCGAAATGGCAGAATTAACAATCGGAATGACATATGGTAATGCCTTGTTTCAAGCAGCTTGTGAGCTTAACAAAAAAGAACTGATTCTTGAGGAAGCAACACAGGTACTTGAAATATTAGAGCGAGAACCTGATTTGTGTGCCTTTGTAGACACTCCGGTAATTTCTATTGGCGAGAAGAAAGACGTATTAAAGTCTATCTTTGAGAACCGCATTTCAGCTGAACTTCTAAACTTCCTATATGTTTTAGTAGACAAGGGAAGAACAAAGCATTTTGCAAGAGCCATAAAAGTTTATAAAGGACTTTTGGATAAACAAGAGGGCGTTTCATATGGAAAAATATTTTCTGTTAAAACACTTAGTCCGGACAGGCTCGAAAAATTTGAAGCTGAAACAGGAAAACTTTTAAAACAAAATGTTAAACTTGAAAATGAAATTGACGTTAATTTAATTGGCGGCATTAAAATTTTCATTGATGGCAAGGTTATTGACGCATCAATTAGAAGGCGTCTTGAAGACCTAAATAATACTATTATATAGAGAGGGGGTTGCTAACATGAACCTCAAACCCGAAGAAATAAGTGCCGTAATAAAAGAGCAGATTAAGAATTATAAAAATAGACTTGAAGTCTCAGATTTCGGTACTGTTATACAGGTCGGAGATGGTATTTCCAGAATTTATGGACTTGAGAAATGTATGGCAGGTGAGCTGCTTGAATTTCCAGGTGAAGTATACGGTATGGCGTTAAATCTTGAAGAAGATAACGTTGGTGCAGTTATGCTTGGTTCTGACAAACACATAAAAGAAGGCGATATTGTAAAACCTACTGGGAAGGTAGTTGAAGTGCCAGTAGGCAGTGATTTAATTGGCCGTGTAGTAAATGCATTAGGACAACCGCTTGATGGCAAAGGTGCTATTAAAGCAGAAGCGCACAGACCGATTGAATATCCAGCACCAGGAGTACTACAAAGAAAATCAGTTAACCAGCCTTTACAGACTGGTATCAAGGCTATTGACTCTATGATACCTATTGGTAGAGGACAGAGAGAACTGATTATCGGAGATAGACAGACTGGTAAAACAGCTATTGCGATTGATACTATTCTTAACCAGAAGGATTCAGATGTAATATGCATTTACGTTGCTATTGGGCAAAAGAAGTCTACAGTAGCTCAGTTGGTACAGACTCTTGAAAGCAAGGGCGCTATGAATTATTCAATTGTGGTTTCCGCAACAGCAAGTGACGTTGCTCCACTTCAATACATGGCTCCTTATGCAGGTTGTGCTATAGCAGAGCACTTTATGTATCAAGGTAAGGATGTTTTAATTATTTATGATGATTTGTCCAAGCATGCAGTTGCATATAGAGCAATGTCGCTTTTACTTAGAAGACCACCTGGAAGAGAAGCTTATCCTGGAGACGTTTTCTATTTACACAGTAGATTACTTGAAAGAGCAGCAAGACTTTCAGATAAATTAGGCGGAGGCTCAATTACAGCGTTACCTATTATTGAAACTCAGGCGGGAGACGTATCTGCATATATTCCTACAAACGTTATTTCCATCACTGATGGACAGATCTTCCTGGAATCAGAATTGTTCTTTACAGGACAAAGACCAGCAGTTAACGCAGGTATCTCTGTATCCCGTGTAGGTGGTAATGCACAGATAAAAGCGATGAAGCAGGTTTCTAGTAAGGTTAAACTTGAACTGGCACAGTATACAGAATTAGCAAGTTTTTCACAGTTTGGTTCAGATGTTGATAAAGACACAAGAGCTAGACTTGATCATGGCTTAATTTTAATGGAAATATTAAAGCAGGGGCAGTATAAGCCAATTGCAGTTGAGCATCAAGTTATGATTATTTATGCTGCGATTAACCACTATCTTGCAGATATCCCGGTAGAAACAATCAAAGAATTTGAAACGGGTCTTTATGAGTTTATGGATACACAATATCCACAGGTAGGTAAAGATATTAAATCTACTGGAAAGCTTGATGAGACTACAGAAGAAATTCTAAAAGAAGCAATTAATAAGTACAAAGAAGTACGAGACAAGTAGGGATAGGTTATAGGAGGAGAATATGGCTTCAAATAATATGCAGGACATAAAACGCCGCATAAAGAGCGTAACCAGCACAGAGCACATAACCAGTGCGATGAAGCTTGTTTCCGCTGCAAAGCTGAGAAGAGCTAAGGCCACCTTCGAAAAAACAACTGAATATTTTCATTATATTACAGAATCAATAGAGGATATTTTCAACAATATCAATGATGTTCCACAGCAATATCTGGTTGGAAACAGTGAAGCTAAGACAACTTGTTACATTCTTATAACAAGTAACAGAGGACTATGTGGAGGTTTTAACTCAAATGTTATTAAACAGGCGCAAGCTCTGTTTAAGGAAGATAATGAGAAGCCGCTAATTATTGCTGTTGGATCAAAGGGTAAGGAGTATTTTGAGAAAAGAGGGTATGATATTTATAGCGAATATTTAGCACCTCCTGAAGATATTTCTTTCTTACAAACAAAGCAGATCAGTAACCCTGTTATAGATATGTATAATTCCGGTCAGATTGATAAGGTAGTACTTATTTATACTTCTTTTAAGAACTCTATGGAGCAGGAAGTAAAATACGAGACTTTGTTACCTTTTGATATAGAAAATGATCCGGAAGTAATAAAACATGAGAAGCAGGTTGAATACGAACCATCCGTTGAGGCGGTGTTTAACTATCTGGTTCCTAAATATGTTGAAATTAAGGTATACGGAGCTATTGTTGAATCTGCTACGTGTGAACATGCTGCCAGAAGAATGGCTATGGAAAATGCCACTGATAGTGCCAGAGATATGCTGGATGGTTTATCCTTGTTCTATAACAGAGCAAGACAGGCAGCTATTACAGATGAGATTATTGAAATTGTTGCTGGGTCAGAGGCCCAAAAATAAGTTGTTACAAAAGAAGTAGGGAGGTGGTTTGGAATATGGAACAGAATAAAGGTATTATTCACCAGATTATCGGACCGGTTATTGATATAAAGTTTTCACCCGAACATATGCCCGAACTGTTAGATGCTATAATTATTAAGCATGAAGGTAAGGATATTGTGGCAGAAGTGGCACAGCATGTTGGAGACGATATCGTAAAATGTGTTGCTTTATCGGCTACAGATGGATTGACAAGAGGTATGGAAGCTGTTAGCACAGGATCGCCAATTCAGGTTCCTGTAGGTAAAGAAGTACTGGGCAGATTGTTCAATGTTATAGGTGAGACAATAGACGAAAAAGGCCCTGTTGTTACAGCGGAGAAGCACTCTATTCATAGAGAGGCTCCACCTTTTGAGGAACAGGATACAAGTGCTGTGATTTTCGAAACGGGAATCAAAGTTATTGACTTAATCGCACCATATACCAGAGGTGGAAAAGTTGGTCTTTTCGGAGGTGCTGGTGTTGGTAAAACAGTTCTTATTCAGGAACTTATCAGTAATATCGCAAGAGAACACGGCGGTATTTCTGTATTTGCAGGCGTTGGCGAAAGAACAAGAGAAGGTAACGACCTGTACTATGAAATGATAGAATCAGGCGTTATTGATAAAACGGCTATGGTGTTTGGTCAGATGAATGAACCGCCGGGAGCTAGAATGAGAGTAGCCCTAACAGGTTTAACTATGGCAGAATACTTTAGAGATGTTGAAGGACAGGATGTACTTCTGTTTATTGACAACATATTTAGATTTACACAGGCGGGTTCAGAGGTATCGGCACTACTAGGACGTGTACCATCAGCGGTAGGCTATCAACCAACACTTGCAACTGAAATGGGTGCATTGCAGGAGAGAATTACTTCTACAAAGAAGGGTTCTATTACATCAGTACAGGCTATATATGTACCAGCTGATGACTTGACTGACCCAGCGCCGGCTACTACTTTCGCGCATTTGGACGCTACAACAGTATTGTCACGTTCAATTAGTGCACTTGGTATTTATCCGGCAGTTGACCCGCTTGAATCTACTTCAAGAATTATGGACCCTAATATTGTTGGTGAAGAACATTATGAAACAGCTAGAGGTGTACAGGAAGTTCTTCAGAGATATAAGGATTTACAGGATATTATTGCTATTCTGGGTATGGATGAATTATCAGATTCTGACAAGCTTATCGTTTCCAGAGCAAGAAAAATCCAGAGATTCCTTTCACAACCATTTAGTGTTGCAGAGCAGTTTACAGGCATGGAAGGTAAATATCTTTCATTAAAGGAAACTGTACGCGGATTTAAAGAAATTCTTGAAGGTAAACACGACGAAATTCCGGAATCTATGTTCTTGCTCGCAGGTAGCATAGATGAAGTTGTAGAAAAGTTTAAGGCGTCAAAATAATTTTCTCGCCGGGAAGGAAGATAAGAAAATGGCTAAGAGTATATTACTTGAGGTTATAACACCTTCAAAACTATTCTATAAGGATAAGGTTGAGATGGTTATAGTCAGAACCTTAACAGGTGAAGAAGCATTTATGGCGGGGCACACTTGGGCATGTAAACTTCTAGATGTAGGAGTTATGTGGATCAAGGAAGAAGGCGCTAATGAGTTTAAAGCGGCATCTATTGCAGGAGGATATATTGATATAAGGGATAACTTTGTAATATATACTGACGCAGCTGAATGGGTTGAGGAGATAGATGTTGAAAGAGCCATAAAGAAGAAAAAGACTGTAGAGGAATGGCTTGAATCTCATGATGAGACTAATACCGATAAAAATCAGATTATTAAAGCGCAAATCAGCTTAGCAAAACAGATTACTAGAATGAATTTAGCAGAAAATGGCGCAAGACGCAAAAGATAAGTAATTAAAGGTGGATTTAATATCCACCTTTTTTTCATGCTGAATTAATTTTTGAAAATTCTAATATTATGTAGAAAATTGTCAAAAATTTATATATAATATTAATAAATTCAATTTCAGGGAGAAATAGTATTATGAAGAAAGATAATCAGCAATTATTGCAGATATTGATTAGAATTTCTGGTGGCTTTATGATTTTTTTTATGATGCTTTTTTCTTTGCAATCTCAACTTGCATTTGGGGAATCTAAGATTTCACAAGAAAAGAAGGTTGTGAAAGTTGGATATTATTTATATGAAGGATATCAGGAAGCAGATGAAAATGGTGTATATTCAGGATATGGATATGATTATTTAAAAGAAATATCACAATTTGCAGGCTGGGATTATGAGTTTGTAGTTGCATCTTTTCCTGAGTGCATTAAGATGTTAGAAAATGGTGAAGTGGATATTGTTGGAGGTATAGACCAGGAGACCTTAAAATCCAACAAGATTATATATTCTCATTTTTCTAATAGAGTTTCACAGACCCAGTTATATACAAAAGCTAGTAATACTGAGCTGAATTTTGACGATTTTTCTAAGCTGAATGGAATTTATGTAGGTATTCTGAAAAACGATTACAAGGAAGCATACTTAGATGCGTATTCAAGTCAAAATCACATTAGGTTTAATAAAAAATATTATGAAACATTGGAGGACATGGAGACTGCCTTAGAAGAGAATCAAATACAAGCTATTTTTACATCAGTTGAATCAAACAAGAGGTATGATAAAGTTATAGGTAGGATGGATGAACATCCATTATACTATGGTGTAAATAAAAACAATAAGGTATTGTTAGAAGAATTAAATCTATCTATGCAAAATATTAAAAATAGTAACCCCTCCTATGACATGCAAATACAAAATAAATATTTTATAAAAGGTAATGTTGCAGCACCCTCATTTACTGCTGGAGAACTGAACTATATTAAAGAGAAAGGTACTGTAAAGGTTTCTTATGATCAGGGGTGGCAGCCAATCGAATACTATGATGAGGAAACAGGCGATATTAAAGGTGTAACAAAGGATTTATTTGATTTATTGTCAAAGTATACAGGCCTAAAATTTGAATTTGTAAGAGCGGAAAATTTAAGCCAGGCATTAGATGATGTAAAGACTGGGAAAACTGACATGATAAGTTTAGTTTCCCACGACTATGGTATATCAGAGAAGAGAGGGATATATACTTCTAGTATATGTATTAATGCATCACTTGTAGGTGTAATTGCAAAAGACAGGAATTTTGATGGAATAAAGCAGGTTGCCATGCCAAAAGACTACTATTTAGATATTCTTGAAAATTATGATGTAAAGGAATATGAAACAGTTGAGGAATGTTTTGAAGCTGTTAACTCTGGCATGGCGGATGCTACTATTGCCAACGCGTATGCAGCAAATTATTATCTGGCTAATCCTAAATTTGTTAATCTCATTAGACAGGACCTGATTGGATATTCAGAAGATCTGTCATTAGGTGTTTCTAAGGATGAAGATATTGAACTTTTAAATATATTAAACAAAGGCTTGCACTGTATTTCTGATATGGATTTGTCAAATATAGTTTTAAGTAATTATGTCGTTTATGAACAACCAAAATTTAGAAAGCTGTACTATTCAAACCCCACATTCTTTTTGGGTTTAGTAGTGTTTGCAGTTACAGCTGCTATTGGAATTCTAATCTACATAATAATGTTAAAGAATAAAGTGAATACAACAAACCTGAAAATGATTGAATTTTTAAATGTAGAGAAAAGCAGAATGGAAAATTCATTGCGTAATGAAGCTGAGACAGACTCACTTACGGGTTTATTCAATAGGAGAAAGATTGAATCGGAGTTAAAGGAATTTTTATTAAAAATTAGTGTGGATAATCAAATGAGTCTGCAGAGTACGAACTTTCCCAACTATGATATTCACAGCCTGATGATTATTGATTTAGATGGATTTAAAATTATAAATGACAGATATGGACATCCTGAAGGTGATACTTTATTAAAGAAGGTGGCCATGGAGTTAGAATTGGTTGCAGGCCAGGGTAATTTGGTAGGCAGATTAGGTGGAGATGAATTTGTATTTCTATTTAAGAATATTACCGGTATGAGCGAAGCAGAGCGGTTGAAAGAGAAAATTCATAAAGTTATCAGGCAAATTGCAAAAGAAGACGAAAAATGGAGTACGATATCTGTAAGTATTGGAATTACCTTGTTTGGGTATGAAACATATAGTTTTAAAGAACTATATCAGAGGGCAGATGAGGCCTTGTATAAGGCAAAAAAATTAGGCAAAGACAGAGCGATATTTTATGAAGAATTGTGACATAATAGATAAAGCATAGTTAAAGGGTTAGATTTGGTTTATGCCAGATGTAATCCTTTTATTTGTATGTTTGTTATCTTGATTGTCATAAAAATATAAATAAATATAATTAATTTGCTCTATAAAAAAATAATACATATTTTTCATTATTGAAAATACGTTGAAAACGTAGTATACTAAAATCCGTTACTAGTATATTACTATAACTAAATGAAGTAGAAATGTATTAATTTGCTTTAAAACACAAAATGGGGGTACAAAATATGTATGGAGATAAATTAGATGATAAATATTCTAGAATAACTACGGAAATACAGTCACTAGCCAATAAATGTATAGAGAACAGCACAATAGACGCATCCTTATATAAAAAATATGAAGTTAACAGGGGACTAAGAGATTTAAATGGAAATGGAGTGTTGACGGGGCTTACAGAGATTTCAGGCATATATGCTTTTGATATAGATAAGGATACTGGAGAAAAGGTTCCTTGTCCTGGCAGGCTGTATTACCGTGGAGTTAATATAAATGATATAGTGAGAGGCTTTGTTAATGAGAAACGTTTTGGCTTTGAAGAAGCTGCGTATCTGCTCATATTTGGGAAGCTGCCAAACAATGAGCAGCTAAATAATTTTAAGAAGATTTTAGCGGAATATCGCACGTTGCCGCCAAGTTTTGTAAGAGATATCATTATGAAAGCACCTAGTACAGATATGATGAACAGTTTGGCAAGAGGCGTGTTGACCCTTCATTCTTATGATATGAATCCAAATGATACGACTATACCAAATGTACTTAGACAGTGTTTACTGCTTACGGCTGTTTTTCCGCTATTAGCTGTGTACGGATATCAGGCATCAAGACATTATCATTATATGGACAGCTTATATATACACATACCTAAGCCGGAATTATCTACAGCAGAGAACATATTGCATATGCTCAGACCTGACAGCCAATACACAGAACTTGAAGCTAAGATTCTAGATTTGGCATTAGTTCTGCACGCAGAACATGGCGGCGGTAATAATTCAACTTTTACTACACATGTGGTTTCTTCATCAGGGACAGATACGTATTCTGCCATAGCTGCGGCTCTGGGATCTCTAAAAGGGCCTAAGCATGGCGGCGCAAATATTAAAGTTGTCCAGATGTTTGATGATATGAAATCATGTATTTCTGATTGGAACGATGAAGATGAGATTAAAGAATATTTACAAAAACTATTAAGAGGAGAAGCCTTTGATAAATCCGGACTGATCTATGGAATGGGGCATGCTGTATATTCTTTATCTGATCCTAGGGCGGAAATCTTTAAGAAGTTTGTAGAAAGCCTGGCTGTAGAAAAGGAAAGAGGTAAAGAATATAAGTTATATGCCAGTGTGGAAAAAATTGCTGCAGATATAATTTGCCAGGAAAGGAAAATCTATAAGGGCGTTAGTGCGAATATTGACTTTTACAGCGGGTTTGTGTATAGCATGCTGGACTTGCCGATAGAGCTTTATACTCCTATTTTTGCAATAGCAAGAATGGCGGGATGGAGTGCTCATAGAATTGAAGAGTTGATTAATACAGGTAAAATTATAAGGCCAGCCTATAAAGATGTGGCTGAATCAAGTGAATATGTGCCTATTAGTAAGAGATAAACATATGAGATTCAGATGCGCCATACAATAAGATTTAATATAATGAAAATAATAAAAGAGGTTGTTACAAAATTTATTTGCAACAGCCTCTCTTGCTAGTGTATGAAAAATGATTACAAAAATAAACTTCCTACATTATATATTATAAAAGCAACTATCCATGCGACTGCCGTCTGGAAGCATACCGTTAGTATAGCGTAATGCCAGCCTCCCATTTCTCTTCTGATAGTTGCTAGTGTAGCAACACAAGGCATATATAAGAGGCAGAAGGCTAAGAATGCAAATGCAGATAAGGGGGTGAAAATCTGTGTAAGCATTGTTGTTAAAGAGCCCCCTTCTGAGGCTCCTGTTAAAACCGCCATAGTGCTTACTACTGCCTCTTTTGCAGAAAGCCCGGTGATAAGTGCAGTTGCGGCCCGCCAATCCCCAAAACCCAGAGGTTCAAATATGGGAGAAACAGCTCTTCCTAGAGAAGCTAAAATGCTATCTTCACTACTTGTTACTAAATTTAGGCCATAGTCAAAACTCTGCAAGAACCATATTATAATTGTAGCTATAAATATTACGGTGAAGGCCTTTTTAATAAAGCCTTTTACATTTTCCCACATACGCAGACAGACACTTTTGACTGCTGGCACACGGTAAGGAGGAAGCACCATTATAAATGGCACTGGATTTCCTTTGAATATTGTACTTTTAAAAATCGAGGCACATATTATTGCGACTATAATTCCTGTCAGATATATTGCAGTCATAATAAGGGCTTTGTTACTGCTGAAAAATGCTGCAGTAAACATAGCATATATAGGAAGTTTTGCACTGCAAGACATAAATGGAATTAATGCAATAGTTAAATGTCTGTCTCTAGAACTGGAAAGAGACCGGGTAGCCATAATTGCTGGAACCGAACAGCCGAAACCGATAAGCATTGGGACGATAGAACGACCTGAAAGCCCCAGCTTCCTTAAGAGTTTATCCATTACAAAGGCGACTCGCGGAGTATATCCGCTGTCCTCTAAGATGGACAAGAAGAAAAAAAGGACGGCAATAATAGGCAGGAATGATAATACACTTCCTACTCCGGCACAAATTCCATCTATGATTAAAGCATATAGAACAGGACTTACCCCTGCACCTATAAGGCCAGAACTTATAAGACTAATTACTATCTCTATGAGTTTGGAAAGCTGCCCACTAAGATAGGCACCTATGGAGCTGAAAGTAAAATAAAAGACCAAAAACATAATTCCCATAAATATAGGGATAGCAAAAAATCTGTGAGTCAGAATCTTATCTATTTTCACGGAGCGTGCGTGTTCCTTGGTGCTTTCTGATATACGTATTACTACTTTAGCGCATATTTTTTCTATAAATGCATATCTCATATCTGCCATAGCCGCTTCTCGGTCTGTATGCAGATGATTTTCCATGTCTTCTACAATATGCCATATTATATCCAGTTCAGGACCCTGCAGCTGAAGTTCTTTCAACATAGGCTCATCACCTTCTACAACTTTGGTGCAGCAAAACCGTAAAGGAAGCCCAACTCTTTCTACATCGTCACTTATAAGATGTGCGATAGAGTGAATGGCAGTATGGATATAGCCTGAGCAAAAGTCGATTTTTTTAGGGAGAGTGTGTTTCTGTGCGGCTTCTATAGCGTAATGAATTAAATCATGAATCCCATCATTTTTACTTGCGGAGATCGGAATCACAGGAATTGTGAGTTCTTCTGATAATTTTTGAATATCTATAGAAATTTTATTGTTTTTAACTTCATCCATCATGTTAAGCGCTAGAACCATAGGTATTTCTAACTCCATAAGCTGTAGTGTTAAATATAAGGTTCTCTCAATTGCAGTAGAATCAATAATATTAACAATTACATCGGGCTTACCTTTTAATAGTATATCTCTTGTTTCTACATCATCTACCGTGTAGGCTGAAAGAGAATAGGTTCCCGGTAGTTCTATGACGCTGACACCTTTATGTCTTCGTACAGGACCTTCTTTAGTGGCTCTGTGTGGAGTAGCGAAATGCCCAGTATGCTGCTGCCCGCCAGTCATCTGATTAAAAACAGTTGTTAATCCGCAGTTAGGGTTCCCTATTAAAGCAATATTAATTTTATGTAAATGCTTTTTATTCATTAATTGACACCTCTTTAACTTGGATATGACTTGCATCCTCTTTCCTTAAGGTAAGCTCAAAACCTCTAAGGTAAACTTCAATTGGGTCACCTAAAGGGGCGACCTTTCTTACTAAAACTGAAGTGTTGGGAGTCAGTCCTAAATCAAAAAGTCTTCGACGAATGGCACCTTCGCCTCCTACTGCACTTATAATCCCGCTGCTCCCGGGTTTTAATTTATCTAAAGTTAAAATCATTTATTACCTCGAATTATAATTGTAGTATAATAACATAATATTTATATTGTGCTTATACCCACTAGTTAGCTTATGCGAACAGTATAGTGAAAAACCTTCAAAAAGTCAAGGAAACGAAAGGATGGAGATATGGTTATGAAAAAACAAATGGTGTTTAGGATTGGACTTTTTAGACCACCAAGTGAGGCAAATAGTCTGCTTTTGCAGGTGACTCAGGGATGCACGTGGAATAAGTGCAAGTTTTGCCAAATGTATAGGCAGACTCCTTTTGAAATTTTTTCTATAGACAGCATTAAGCGAGATATTGATATCATGAAATATTATGCTGATATGATCCTGGAGTGTAAAGACTCTATGGGGCAATGGGACTTAGAGAAACTAAAAAATAAGTCGCAAAGTATGTCCCGGCAGGAGGCAGATTGCGCATACTTGATTTTTAACTGGATGGTGAATGGAGGGAAAACTGTATTTCTGCAAGATGGAAATACCTTGGCATTAAGTGCATCAAGATTAAAGGAAGTTTTGGAATATTTAAGAGAAGTATTTCCTCAAATTGAAAGAGTTACTTCCTATGGCAGAGCGCAGACTTTGGCAAAGGTGACAGCAGAAGAATATGCCCAACTGAAAAGTGCAGGGTTAGATAGGATTCATTCTGGATTTGAGTCTGGATCTCAGGACGTGCTTGATTTTATAAACAAAGGAGTTTCTGTTGAGGAATTGATTAGAGCTGGACGAAATATTAAGACTGGAGGAATTCAATTGTCTGTTTACTTTATGCCTGGAGTTGGAGGAAAAGCTTTATCAGAGCAAAATGCACTGGGGATGGCACATGTAGTTGATGAGGTCAATCCAGACTATGTGAGAATTAGAACGGCTGTGATAAAAGAAGGTACAGAACTTTGGAATGAGTACAAAAGTGGACGGATGAAGTTGTGCAGCGATGATGATAAAATAAGAGAAATTCGTATGCTGATTGATTCAGTAGAACACTGTGAAGGCAGATTAGTAAGCGATCACATCGTAAATTTATTGCAAAATGTGGAAGGCAGCTTTAAGAAGGATAAATCCTCCATGCTTAACAAAATAGATGCCTATTTAGAAATGCCAGAAATAGATAGGAAAATGTACCAAATTTCTAGAAGATCGGGTCGTGCAGATTCCATAGAAAGTTTAAATGAAATGCATGAAATTCAAAAAAATCAATTACAAAAAATGGTACTTGCGTATAGCAGCGAAGAACAGTGGAATGAGACGATAAATAATATGTTGACAAGGTATATTTAGGAATATTTTGTCAGATAAGGAAGAGCACATTTGTAATGTCAAGTACCAAAACAAAGTTTTTTTGAACAAACATATCACAAATAGACGTTGAAAAATACACAAGTTAGCAAAAGGTTACTCTGGTTGTAATTTTCTGAATATAAGCAAAACAGTATACTTTTTGTTAAAAAGTGTTATAATGATAATGTCTTATAAAAAAGACATAGAGAAAGAGAGGAGAAACAAGGTATGGCAAAGAAGCTTATATCTGTGTGGCTTTCATTGACCATTGTACTTTTCTCATCAATTTCTATATATGCTGACGAATACGTTCAAGGAGATTTTTTTAACAAAAAAGTCGTTATAAATGGAAGTGAGATTGTAAATTACAATCTACAATATCCGTTCTTCCTTTATAAAGACACGACTTACATTCCATTAAGTACAGATATGGGGAATATCTGTGGATTTCAAGCACAAATGGACTGGGAAAGCCGCACATTAAAACTTCTTAAGACGGAAGGGACTCAAAAGACAATTAGTAACAATTGGGCCAAGAATAATGGGTACGATATGAAACTAGAAGTTATATCAGGAGTCAAAGTAATAGCTTATCAAGAACTTTCAGACAAAAAAGAGGCAACTACTACTGAAGAGTCAGAAGATACTGTTGGAGTAATAGAAGCACCTGAGATGTTAGTCGAAGAAGTTGACTTAGAAGGACTGCCAGTATTGGCGGTTGGAAAGTATTTGTTCATTCCTGCAAGGGTAATGGATAAGAGTAAAGTGTTTAATTGGGATTTATATTTTGATTCATATTATGGATTGTGTATAAGTACGATTAAAGACAAAACTGCAAAGAGTTTCTGGAGTGAATCAGAATCCAGATACAACACAGGGTTAGTAAACTATATATTGAATTATAATGGGAGCTTATCGAAGTCTTATGCACAGGATTTGGTATTTATGTTCAAGAGAGCAGCCAGTGTGTATAAAGTGGACGAAAAACTGTTATTGGCAATAGCGCATAAAGAAAGTACTTTTAATGCAAAGGCTGTTTCCAATAGCGGTGCAATAGGTCTGATGCAGATAATGCCTGCCACAGGAGCAAACTTTGGGTTAACGACACAGCAATTACTTGATCCGCGTTCGAATATAAACGTTGGAGCTTGTATGATCGGTACAGGAATTACTAACTACAATGGGGATAAGACGAGAGTTTTATCCGCATACAACCAAGGCTCATCAAGAGTTAGCCGAGGGAACTATTCTACAGCGTATGCAACAAGAGTTATGTCTGCATATAGTGGAGTACAAAATTTTCTTTCTGTAAACGGATATAATTAAAATTGGAGAAAAAGATTTTTTACAAGTAAGAAAAATTGCAGAACAGAAAGAAGATTAAAAAAATCACGACACAAAAAGCATATAATATAGAAAAGCAAAAAACCGAGGTATGTTAGCCTCGGTTTTTGTTTGTAAAATATCAGTAATCAAAGTATAATAAAGCAGGTTAAGGTTAAATTTATTAATAGGATATAATGAATATAGAGGTACAGATATGAATACAAGTATATTTCAGGTAGCTGGGCCGATTATGATTGGACCATCAAGCTCGCATACTGCCGGAGCAGCTAGAATTGGCAGGATATCAAGACAGATAATAAATGCAGATTTTGATAAAGTTACTTTTGGTCTTTATGGTTCATTTGATAAAACAGGGAAAGGCCATGGAACGGACAAAGCATTACTGGCTGGAGTCATAGGAATAAGAGAGGATGACGAAAATATTTCAAAGTCTTTTGAGCTGGCGAAAGCGGCTGGAATTGAATTTGAATTTTACTCTGTTGAATTGGATGGGGCTCATGAAAACACTGTAATAATAACTTTTTATAAAAATGGAAATATTAAAACTAAGATACAAGGGGCATCTATAGGTGGAGGAAATATAAGAATTGAAAAAATTGATGGGTATGAAATTGGCATTAGCGGAAACCTTCCTACCATCTTTGTTAAGCAAGATGACCAAAAAGGTGTTATAAGCCATGTGGCTACTATATTGGCTGATAATGGCATAAATATAGCGACTATGAAAGTAAGCCGTGTACAGAAAAGTGAGGATGCTATTTGTGTTATAGAAATAGATGATGCAGTTAATGATGATATTTTACAAAAACTGAAGGAACACCCACATATACAGCTTGTTACACTTATAGCTTGTGCATAAAGGAAAGGATATTTAAAGATGTATAAGAACATAAAAGGACTTTTGGCATTAGCGCAGGAAAGAAATGTGAGCCTATCACAAATTGTTTTAGAGAATGAAGTAAAGCATAGCGAAAAGACTCCGGAAGAAATATTGGAAATTATGAAATATAGATATGAAGTAATGAAAGCTTCCACAGAAAAGGCACTAGAGAAGCCAACAGATCCAGAGGGAAATCTTATTTGTGGAATAGCTTCAACACAATTTTCTTATGCCGCAGGAAATAAAAACACACTTTGTGGAGAATTTCTAAACCTTGTAATGGCCAGAGCCCTTTCTTCTAGTGAAGTAAATGCCTCCATGGGTAAGATTTGTGCCATGCCAACGGCAGGGTCTTGTGGAATTGTTCCATCGGTAGTTATATCCGTAGCAGAAAAACAGAAAGCAACGGAGGAGCAATTGCTTATGGCTATGATTACTGCCTCAGGTCTTGGCGCAGTGGTTACAGAAAATGCAACAGTAGCAGGAGCAGAGGGGGGGTGTCAGGCAGAATGCGGAGTAGCAGCTGCCATGGCTGCGGCCGCATCTGTTGAACTTAGTGGAGGGACGCCTTTACAGGCAATAACGGCCTTTAGTCTATCACTTATGAATGTTATGGGATTAGTTTGTGATCCTGTAGGTGGATTGGTTCAGATTCCATGCGCTCAGAGAAATGCTTCTCAAGCTGTAAACGCATTACTTAGTGCTGATCTTGCTATGGCAGGAGTTCAGAGCTATATTGATGCGGATGAAGTTGTGGAAGCAATGTATAAAGTAGGAAAGCTTTTACCTATGCAGCTTAAAGAAACTGCTTTAGGCGGGGTTGCTGCAACCTGCAGTGGAGCATGTCTAATTAAGGCTATTCAAGAACGTGATAAAAGTGTATAATTAAATGTTAGGATTATAAGTGAAATGGATTTAAAAAGATTCATTGGTTTTAGATTTGGGGGGAATGATATGGCAGTATTTATATCACCTATAAGATATGAAAATGAGAAAATGTATTTACTAGATCAGACTTTATTGCCTGGTAAGGAAATTTACATTGAAATCCAAAGCAAAGAAGACTTATGGGATGCGATTTATAAACTGAAGGTAAGAGGTGCCCCGGCTATTGGTGTCGCGGCAGCTTATGGGCTTTATGTTTGTACAAGAGAAATTAGGACAGATAATTATAAGGAATTCTGTGAAAGGTTCCACGAAGTTAAAGAATATATTGCTTCCTCAAGACCTACAGCAGTAAATCTTTTCTGGGCACTTAACCGAATGGAGGGAAAATTGCTTTCCCTCCATTCGGAAGCTGGTATTGAATCTTGGGAAACACAACAAATACATATAAAAGAAGAATTGAAAGAAGAAGCCAGCAGAATTTATCAGGAGGATGTGGATGCCTGTTATGCAATGGGAGAACATGGACTGTCCCTTTTGAAACCTGGTATGGGTATTTTGACTCACTGCAATGCTGGAACCATTGCTACGGCTAAATATGGGACATGCCTTGCACCGTTATATCTGGGGCATGAACAAGGTTATGATTTTAAAGTTTTTGCAGATGAAACAAGACCTCTTCTACAGGGAGCCAGACTAACCTCATGGGAACTAAATAAAGCGGGTATTGATGTGACTCTTATTTGTGACAATATGGCATCTATCGTTATGAAGAATGGGTGGATTAATGCAGTAGTGGTTGGTTGTGACCGAATGGCAGCCAATGGTGATGGAGCGAATAAAATTGGGACTTCAGGAGTAGCTATATTAGCTAAAGAATATGGAATTCCGTTTTATATGTTTGTGCCTACATCAACTATTGATTTGAAGACTCCTACCGGAAAGGATATTCATATAGAAGAAAGAAAAGGAGAGGAAGTATATAAGATGTGGTATGAACAGCCAATGGCGCCAGAAGACATCAAAACATACAATCCTGCCTTTGATGTGACGGACGCAAAGTATATTACTGCAGTGGTAACAGAAAAGGGTGTAGTATATCCGCCTTATACTGTGAATTTACCTAAATTATTTAAAAAATAAATTTGAATTGAATTTTGGAGCACAAATGAATATTTTTGAAAAAAACGTTAAAAAAATAGTAATTTTAGCTGTAGTGGCTGCTGCATTTTCATCAATTTTTGTAAAGTTGACATCAGCGCCGCCTATGGCAATTGGTTTTTATAGATTAACTTTTGCATTACCTATATTTGCGGTAGTGACTTTAGTTAAGTATAAGGCTGAAGTGATGTCACTGACTAAAAAGCAACTGGCAGGTTGTGCAGTAGCAGGTGTTTTTCTCGCAGGGCATTTCTTCTCATGGTTTACAGGTGTAGGGCATACAAGTGTTGCCAGTGCAACGGTATTGGCTATGACAGACCCTTTTATGATACTGATTATATCTGTATTCATGTTTAAAGAGAAAACTAATAAAAAAGCAGTAGCCGGAGTAATTGTTGCCTTTATTGGAAGTGTGATTATATCAGGAAGTGATTACAGCATCTCAGCAGATGTCTTATTTGGTGACGTAATGTGCCTGTTTGCAGCACTCTTTATAGGGCTTTACTTTATTGTGGGCAATAAATTCAGAAAAGGTATGAATGCAGCCGTATATGTATTTTTTGTATTTCTTTTCTGTTGGATTACCTTCGCTATTGGAATGCTAGTAACAGGAACTCCTTTTACAGGCTATAGCGCAAACGATATGTTTTGGATATTTGTCATGGCCATGGTCTGCCAGATTGGGGCCCATGCAGTATTTAACTGGTGCCTGGGATATACATCAGCTTTATATGTGGCAACATGTGAAAACCTGGAGACCTTTATTGCAACGGGTCTTGCAGTAGTGTTATTTTCTGAGATACCTTCTTTATGGCAGATTATTGGAGGACTTACCATTGTTGCGGGTGTAATGTACTACACGAGACATGAGGGCGATAGTAATGGCGTATAAAGTAAAAATTGATATATTTGAAGGACCATTTGACCTACTTGTATATTTAATTGAAAGTGCAGAAATGAGTATATATGATATCCAGGTTGCAGAAATTACAAGTCAGTATCTGGCATATGTAGAGCAAATGCATGAGGCTGATGTAACGGTTGCCACCGAATTTATGGTACTTGCGGCGGCATTAATTGAAATAAAATCTAAAATGTTACTGCCGAGAAGTACACCTATTGAAGAGGGTGTAGTTGAAGAAGATCCAAGAACGGAACTGGTTGAAAAAATCTTAGAATATAAGAAATTTAAGGCTGCAGCAGAACTTCTTGAAATTCATGAAAATGAAAAAACTTTATGTTTTGAAAAGCCAAAAGAGGATCTGGAACAATATACCAATGAAGCTGATGAGTATTTGTCACTGGATATTAAACAGTTTGTATCTGCTTTCAATCTTTTTCTTAAAAAGAAGCAGAGAATTGAAGAAGTTAGAAAACATTACACACGAGTTGAAAGACAAAAACAAAGTATTGAAATGAAAGTCGAACATATTGTGAATTTCTTTAAAAACCATGGATTTAGAAAACTATTTTTTAAAGAATTACTAAATAAGGAAAGTGACAAGTATGATGTTGTACTTACGTTTACCTCAATGCTTCAGATGATTAGGGAGAGACTAATCAGGGTAGAGCAGCAAAGTGCTTTTGGTGAAATTGAAATAGAAATGGTGCAGCCTGGAGAAGAGGATACACCTGTAATAGGAGAATGGGATGACAACTAAAAAGACAATGAAATCGGCTTTTGAGTCTATGATGTTTGTTTGGGGAGAACCCTTAGATGTAAAGATAGCTGCGGAAGTGTTTAATATTAATTGGAAGGATGCCTACGACTATTTTTTGGAATTAAAACAAGAATATGAACAGGAAGGCAGAGGCATAAAGATAATAGAAGTAAATAAGAGTTTCCAGTTTGTAACGAATGCAGAAAATTCTTCATATGTTGAAAGGTTATGTACTCCGGTAAAGGAGAAAAAACTGTCACAGTCAGCATTAGAGGTGCTTGCAATAATTGCCTATAAACAACCTATAACAAAGGGCGAAATTGACTCCATCAGAGGTATAAAGTGCGACAGGGTTATAGAAGGCCTTGTAAAAAAAGAATTGATTCAGGAAAAGGGACGTTCCACTGCAATTGGCAGACCTATACTTTATGGGACTACTGATGCTTTTCTAAAGCATTTTGGATTTGAAACATTAAAAGATTTACCGGAGATAGAGAATATTGAAAGCGCTGTTGTGGCAGACGATCCTGAGGATGAGGTGTATGCCCAACAAATCTCTCTAGAGTTTGATATGTAAATAAAATTTCAGTAGTGGAGGTAAGAATGAGAGAAAAATCTTATATGATGGCAGTACCTGAAAAAGATCAGGATTTAATGGACTTAGAGGGAATGCTCAATAGATTGTCGCAAGTGAAAGGTATTCAGGTTATTTCTAAAAATATGGATTCTAATATCATGAAGCTTGATTTAATAGTTGAAGAAGAGCAATATCAGATAGAAATTTACCCTACTGGCTTTGAACTTCCTGAAATGTACCGCATACAGCATTTTTTTCCTGATGTAGATATAGAAGCTTTGCAACAGGCTGAAACTGGACTGGCTGTAGAGATGATTTATGGTGAAGATGCGTTGTCGTCATATCATGCTCAGCTTCGGATCATACATGCACTGTTACCAGATAAATTGGCTATATTTGATGACAGTTCAGAAAAGATACTTTCTGGACAGTGGGCAGCGCTTGCTGCTTCATCGAAGACTCCACCTGCGCCAAGATATATTTATACAGTTCAGGCAGTCAGCGGAGACGATGACATTGTGTGGCTTCACAGCCATGGATTGGATCGCTGCGGGTTACCGGAACTGGAAATACTTGATTCTTCTAAGTCTGTTTATCAGAGCCATTATTCGGTTATAGAAATCATGGCAAACCGCATGCTTGAATTCGAAGAGCCTTTGGAGTCTATGGAACCGCTTTTTTTAGCGCATATGACAAAAGAAATAAGCCTAATAAGTACCTTAGTTCCGTGGGATCAGGCAATAGAGCATTATGATGATCATATGCTGGGAGGAAAAATAGACAGAGAGGAAAGCCACAATGGACATACCAGTGCAATTTTTGTTTATCCAACCTATGAAGATTATCAGGAAGGTAAATATGCTCCTATTTCTATCTATGATGAATATTTACAGGATAACCCTCTTTATATGGTGACCACAAAGGAAACGGAAAGAATGAAAGCGCTTGCAGCAGAAAGACTTGAGTACATGAAAAGGGCCTTTGACTGCAAGGATAACCATATTTTAGTTAAACTGGGATTGGAAGTTGATGATGAATACAAAACGGAAGACAATTTCAGGGAACATATCTGGTTTGAATTACTGGATATTAAGGAGGACAGCCTAACCGCAAAGCTGACTCAAGAACCCTATTACATAGAGAATCTTCATGAAGGATATACAGGAGATTATGCTCTGGGTGAAATAACAGATTGGATGATTTATACACCAGAGCGAAGAATTACACCAGATGACATTTATCTGATGGAGGTTAAAGACCTACCAGAAAAGAATAAACTGAATTAATGAGTAAGTTCTGATAAAGTGTAAATGATGGATGCGTATTGCATTCTGTCATTTACACTTATTTTTGTAGAAGTAAATTATTTTATTTAAAGGGTTTTACAGGCACTTGCACTTTTTATGTATTGTGCCGTCAGGGTCTACGCAACTGCATGCCCCACATATACCTTCTCCACAGCATATATTGGCATTATTACTGTGAACAAATGCAGGAGGCTCGGGTAATTGCATAATTAGTTTTCTCATTTCTTCTATATAATAGTCGGATGCCAGAACCACAATGGCCGTATAGTTGCCTTCTCTAATTTTTTCAGTTAAAGGTAAGCTTAAACATTCTGGAAGGCTTTTTATTAAAACTTTATTTGCAGTAGAAGGCTGTAAATAATCCCAGATTACTTGAGTACAGATTTTATCATCATCTATTATAATTTCGGTTTCTGTGTCGCTTCCTACCCAGTTGAGAAAATTTATTGCAGGGGCAAATCCCACGCCTTTAGTTAATATAAGTACTTTTGAATTAGGGATAATTCTGCTGAAACGTCCTATTATTTTAGGCATTCCAGAGATACCCCCTCTATAAACGCCACGAACTATGAGCTTATCTTCCTGTGCACAAATAGCTTTTGTTTTTGCAGATATGCTTTTGATGAGCACGGTAATAAAACCGTTTTCTGTATCTGCATTCATAATGGAAATTGGTGTCTGGTAATAGTTTTGGTAATCTGGTGATTTCAAAAATACGTAGCTGCCAGGTATTGCTGCTTTTAAGGCAAAGCCGCGACCAACTTCCAGAGTCATAACATATAAATCGTCTAAATATTGCTTCTTTGAAACTATTTTTGAGGTGAAATCCTTTCTTGGGTTATTTATCTTTTGATTATTTTGGATAAATTCGTTATATATACAAACTCCTTTCCACAAGCAGTCGCAGTATTCTTTTCCCTGCAGCCTGCTACATATAAGACAATCTCCAGTGGCTGCCAAATAGCAGGGGCAGTTTTCCGTACCACTGTCAATGCAGTCGATATTATTAGTAGAATCCATGAGTTATCCTCCCACCCGATTAATTTAATTACTATTATTATATTTTCCAGATGGAGAAGAGGTGATATTATTTTAGAGAAAATCCATAATCCATTAGTTTATAGGAATCATTAAACCAATCAGGAGCGCCCATGACAACACAGATTAATTGCTTCCCATTACGCTCTGCTGAGGCGACCAGAGTTCTGCCGGAAGCTTTAGTAAAACCAATCTTTATACCATTGCCCCCTTCGTATTGATGAACGACTTTATTTTTGTTGTAAAAATAATTATATTTATCAGGATCTCTGCTTGCTTCCCAGGTTTCTGCAGCAGCAATTTTTTTAAACGTTTCATTTTTCATGGCAGTTTGAGCAATTAATGCCATGTCGGCAGCAGTAGTATAATGCCCTTCATCAAAAAGCCCGCTGGGATTTAAAAAGTGTGTATTTGTGCAGCCTATTTCTTTGGCTCTTGAATTCATCATTTCTAAGAAATTATCCTGATTCCCCCCTATAATACCTGCTAAAGCTGTTGCTGCATCATTACCAGAGCGAAGCATTAATCCATAAAGCAAATCTTCAATACTTACAGATTCCTCTGGTGCTAAATAAATAGAAGAACCTTCTACACCAACTGCTTCAGCGGGAATTTTGACTTTCTGTGTGAGGTCACTGTCTAATTCCTCTACAGTCTCAATCGTAAGCAATGCAGTCATGATTTTTGTGGTACTTGCAGGGTAAGCCTTGCTGGTGGAGTTTCTTTCATAAAGGACTTCCCCTGTTGACGCATCCATAAGAATGGCCTGATTTGCAGAAATAGAAGGGGACGCTGTGGTGGAGGTTTTTTGAGCAGGATTATGTATTAGAGGATATAAAATAAATAAACCTATAATAGCAGCACACACAATGCTTATAGGTATAATGCCAGCTGAAAGTTTAGTTCCCTTTATCTTAAAAAAGTTTTTTAATTTATTATTTTTTTTTGAATTCATTAGATAACCCTCCATTTTAATATATTTACGATAACAACAATAGCTTTATGCAATAAAATAAAAGATAATAATGTATTGGAGTATTATGGAACTAGACGATGTCTGTCGAAAATGGTAAAATAAAGTAAAAAAATAGTTTAAGGCTTTTGCTATACTCACTTTTATAGCATCATAGCAGAATGGGAGGTATAAGTTTCCGATGATTAATGTAAAAAATGGACAAATTGACCTAACAAGCTTAGAAGTTGAAGATATCATTGATATTCATGTATTACAAAACTTTTTAGATAATTTTGCAATAGGTATGAATTGTGCAGCAGTTTCAGTTAACAGACAAGGGGAAGAGATTACTAGACCTAGCCATTATAGAGCCTTTTGTAATGACTATATACATTCTAACAGAATTGGAGATCATAGATGTGCAGAGTGTCATAGCCAGATGGGAGATCAGGCTGTAAAGCTGGGGAAGCCGTTTGTAGGAAAGTGTCATGCAGGATTAATTGATTTTGCTGCACCTATTATAGTTAATGGAGAACATCTTGGGACTATTTTAGGCGGTCAGATACTTGATGTTACGCCTAATGAAAGTAATATTCGGCAAGTTGCCAGAGAGATAGGGCTGGATGAGGATGGTTTATGGGAAGCGGCAGAGAGGATTGATATAGTTAAGAGAAATAATATTGATGCAGCAGCCGAGGTATTACATATTATTGCAAATACATTTGCACAGGATGGATATAAGAGGATTGAAACAGAATTTTTATCATCAGAATTGGCAAACAACTTTGTAGAAATTTCTAAAACAATAGAGTCATTGGCAATATCGGCAGTAAATGTTACTTATAGCCAGCATGAACTTTCAGAAGAAATAAATAGCATAGATAAGGTTACAAAGGAGATAGAATCTGTTTTAAAGGATATAACCAAAGTAGCAAATAATACAAAACTTATTGGGTTTAATGCCGCCATAGAGGCCGCTAGACTTGGCAATGATGGGAGAGGATTTGCAGTAGTAGCTAATGAAATTCAAGCATTGGCAGATAATTCAAAGGAAACAGCAGCTCATATTGCAGAACTAAATAAACAGATAAATGGGAAGCTCGATTCTACGGTACAGAATTCGGAGAAAACTCTTAGTATCACGGAAGAGCAGTCGGCAGCAATGGAAGAGCTATCTGCTACGGTTCAAGCTGTAACAGAGTTAGCAGGTCGATTAAAAACATTATTTGACATAAAGTAGTATGGAAGGCCTAAAAAACTTTTTAAGTACTTTATAGCTTGATAAAATGGTGTATCTGTGATAGTATATTAAAAGTAATTTTAAAAACAATTATTCTTGGTGAAGTTTAGGCAGCAGCCTTACTAGCCGGGTTGGAGGTAGAAAATGAAGAGAATACATACTATTGAAACAAGGAATCTTGTTGAATCAGCTAAAAAAGGTGGATGTGGCGAATGTCAGACATCTTGCCAGTCAGCAAGTAAGACTTCATGCAGCGTTGCTAATCAGCAGTGCGAACAGCTAAAGAAATAAGCTAAACTTTCAAATCGCTATAGGCTGTAAAGCTTATAGCGATTTTTAACATTTTATGGCCTATTTCAATTTGTGTAACAAATTGATAAAGGGTCAGATACTAAAAAATCATAAATTTTAATTTGTAGATTTTTATCGTGTAACTATATACGGAAAAACAAAATGAGAATCTTGAAAATGACTTAAATATATGAATCATAAATATTTGATTCATGTTTGATGATTATAAAAATATAAAGGAAAAGACAAAAATAGAAAGGATACCGGATATGGTACATACTTATAAAAGTAACGGATATAACATTGTTTTAGATGTAAATAGTGGTGCTGTCCACTGTGTGGATGAAGTAGCATATGATATGATTGAGATGATTGCTGCTGGGATCGACAGAAATATGGTTATGGTTAATGTATTGGAAAAGTACAAACACCTTCCAGAGGTCACAAAAACCGAAATTAATGATGTTTTTGAAGATGTAGATGAATTAAAAAAGCAGGGAAAACTATTTTCTGAAGATCTCTATGCTAACTTGTCCCACGAGTTTAAGGAACGTCAGTCTGTTATAAAGGCTATTTGTCTTCATGTAGCTCACGATTGCAACTTAGCTTGTAAATACTGCTTTGCAGAAGAAGGTGAATATCAGCAGGGGCATAGAGGGTTGATGTCTTATAAAGTGGGAAAAAAAGCACTCGATTTCTTAATTGAAAATTCGGGAACAAGAAAAAATTTAGAAGTAGATTTTTTTGGCGGTGAACCTCTCATGAATTGGGAAGTTGTTAAGAAACTGGTGGCCTACGGCCGCGAACAGGAAAAAATCCATAATAAAAACTTTAGATTTACTTTAACTACCAATGGAATCTTGCTTGATGAAGAAGTGATGGAATTTGCTAATAAGGAAATGAGTAATGTAGTACTTAGTTTAGATGGCCGTAAAGATGTGAATGATAAATTGAGAGTTTCCAGAAATGGCAAGGGATCCTATGATATCATTCTGCCTAAATTTTTAAAAATGGCAGAATCCAGAAAGCAAGAGAATTATTATATCAGAGGAACTTATACACATTACAATACGGATTTTGCAAATGACATTTTACATATGGCAGACTTAGGTTTTAAGGAGCTTTCTATGGAACCTGTAGTTGCTCCACCTACTGCTGATTATGCTTTGACTGAAGAGGACCTGCCAAAAGTCCTAGAAGAATATGATCGGCTAGCATGTGAAATGATTAAGAGAAAGAAGGAAGGTAAAGGCTTTAATTTCTATCACTATACCATAGACCTTACAGGCGGACCATGCATTGTAAAACGTGTATCTGGATGTGGCGTAGGCACGGAATACATGGCTGTTACTCCTGAAGGGGATTTGTATCCATGTCATCAATTTGTAGGGGATGAGCACTTCCTTCTAGGTAATGTTTTTGAAGGAGTAAAAAATGCTTCTGTATGTGATGAATTTAAGTCTTGTAATATTTATTCTCATGAGGAGTGTAAAGATTGTTTTGCACGTATGTATTGCAGCGGAGGCTGCGCAGCTAATGCTTACCATACAACAGGAAGTATCACGGGGGTTTATGACTTTGGCTGTGAACTTCATAGGAAGAGAATTGAATGTGCCATTATGATTCAGGTGGCAGAAAAATTTGGACAGAATTAGAAAATGATTGGCTAGAGTCAGATAATAAATAGCTGTAACAATAGCTTTTGTATTCTTATCAACTATGTTATCATTTTTGATCAATTCTAATATATATTAGGATACATAAGAAATAATAAAATATAGTTATATTAAAACGTATCAATAAAAAGCTTGCAATTGTAGTAAAAATACTGAGTTGCAAGTTTTTTTATGTAATAGGACATATCGTTGGATTTTTCTATCACATAAAATAAGGAAGTGCGCCTACATTCGCCGAAGGGAACCATGGGGTTTCCTAACGTAGTGGCAAAGCAACATTTTTTATATAATTTAAGTATTAAATTAGCGTTATATTTTATCGTCCAAATTTAAAATATACATTTGACAATTTCAAAAAATAAGCGTATTCTTATAAAATTGGTAAGACCAATTTTGAGGAGTGCATATGAAATATTTAAGACAGTTTGGAGTAATTTTACTAATCACATTTTTAGGAGAAATTTTAAAAACCATAATACCTTTGGCTATCCCAGCAAGTATTTATGGACTTGTACTAATGCTTATAGCATTACAGACTAAATTGATCACTTTGGAACATATTCAGGATGTAGGCGTGTTTCTTATAGAAATTATGCCTATTATGTTTATACCCGCAGCAGTAGGCCTTATGGATTCATGGGAAGTACTGGAACCTATCTGCGTTCCGGTAATTATTATTACGGTAGTAACCACTATAATTGTTATGGTGGTTACAGGAAGAATAACGCAATTTGTAATAAACATGGAAAAGAGGAAGTAAGATGAGTAGTTTTTTAAGCGATTCAATGTTTTTTGGGGTGGTGGTAAGCCTTATAGGATATCAGTTCGGAATGATTTTAAAAAAGAAATTTAAAAATCCTATTTTTAATCCTTTGTTAATATCCATTGTATTTGTAATACTGATATTGTTAATGTGCAATGTGGAATATAAGAATTACAACGAAGGTGCGAAATATATAAGTTATTTGCTGACCCCTGCTACAGTATGCCTGGCACTGCCTTTGTATCAGCAAATGGAATTGCTGAAGCGCAATGCTAAAGCCATTTCTATAGGGGTTGTGGCAGGGGTAGTCTCGGCTCTTGGCAGTGTTCTGATTTTAGCCAAATTATTTGGATTAGATCATAGGGAATATGTTACTTTACTTCCTAAATCCATAACAACAGCCATAGGAATGGGGATCTCAGAAGAACTGGGAGGTATCGTTACGATTACCGTAGCTGTTATAATTATTACAGGAGTCCTAGGAAACATTGTTGGTGAAGCTGTATGTAAAGTCTTTAGGATAAAACAACCTATAGCAAAAGGTCTGGCATTGGGAACGGCAGCACATGCCATAGGAACAGCCAGGGCCATGGAAATGGGTGAGGTTGAAGGAGCTATGAGCAGTTTGGCTATAGCGGTTGCAGGGTTACTGACTGTAGTTGGTGCAGCAATATTTTCACATTTTATGTAGTGGGGTGAAGAAGATGATAATTACCATAGGAAGAGAATATGGAAGTGGAGGACACGATGTTGGCGCAATGTTGTCTGGAAAACTGGGAATTGTATTGTATGATAAAGAAAATTTGGCTGAAAATGCAATGAGGCTAGGATATTACGATGAAATAAAAGGCTTTTATGAAGAAAAGCCTGCTGATAGTCTTCTTTATGTCATAGCTAAGAGCGACGAGAATGGGAAAATGGGGGAAAAGCCCTTTAAACATATAAAAGAAGTAACGGCAGATCAGTCCTGTGTCATAATAGGCAGATGTGCAAACTATATTTTTAGAAATGAAGAGGAGCATATAAGCGTTTTTATACATGCGGATATGGACAAGCGGATAAAGAGAATAGCGCAAAACAATAACATAAGTGAAAAGCAAGCAAAAAATTTGATTTGTGAAACGGATAAAAAAAGAGCAGAGTTCCATAATCAATATACCAGAGAGAATTGGGGTGACTCCAGGGGGTATCAATTGTCAATTGACAGTGGTATGATAGGTATTGAACAGACAGTAGATTTAATATGTGATTATATTGCAGCCAAAAGGCAGTGGAGGCAAAGTGGAAAATAGAGAGTATAGAAAAGTAATAGAATATGTAAAAAGCGAAATTCTGAAAGGATCATTACACTTGAAAGACAAGCTGCCTACGGAAAGAATTCTGGCAGAAAATCTTGGTATGAGCAGAAGTTCCATAAGGGAAGCTTTAAGAACTATGGAAAACATGGGTATATTGGAGAGTACACAGGGATCGGGAAACTATCTGACTGGAAATCTGAATAAAATGTTTGCTGAATCTATAGGGATGATGCTTTTGCTGAAGCAGGTAAGCTACAGTGAAGTAAATGCTGTGAGAAGAGCTTTGGAGTCTGACGCCTATGTTTTGGCTATGGGGAACATAACCGAAGAGATGGAAAAAAAGCTAAAAGAACTTTATCAAGGTATGAAGAATTCAGAAGGTGATCAGAAGATTCTTAAAGATAAGGAATTTCATTACCTTATTATCAGAGCTTCGGGGAATAAGCTGATCATAAGCATTATGGAGGCGCTAGAAGAAATCTATGAAGAATCTGTAGGACATATCCTGAAAACTTCTTCTAAAGAAACAAAAGATAAACTTATGCTGTGCCATGAAAAAATGTTGGAATGTATCATAAAGAAAGATGAAATAAATGGCCGCATGGCGCTGGATGAGCATTATGACATTATTGAAGAGGAATGCTAAGCTAAAAGGAACGATAATTTAAAAGAGTTTAATGTTTAATTTGACATTGGACTCTTTATTTTTTTATATAAACGCGAACAAATCAGAAAAATTCCAATTTTAAAGTTCGTGTTTTTAACAAATATTTTTTATAAAACAAAGATAATTCTTGTACAAGATAAAAAAATATGCTAATCTTTAAGCGTAAAGACCAAATGAAAAATAAAAATACGAACAATGATAAGAAAAAATCCGATAATCATACGGAGAAAGGAACACTCATATGGTAAAACGTATATTTGTTGAAAAAAAGAAAGGCTTTGATGTCGAGGCTCAGGGACTGGGAGAAGACATCAGACAGAACCTTCATCTGGAAGGATTGACGAACGTTCGAGTTTTAAATCGATATCATATAGAGGGAATAGATCAAAATACCTATGAAGGTTCCAAATACACAGTATTTGCAGAACCTGCGATTGACTATGTGTATGAAGAAAATATGCCAGAAGGCTTAGGTAAAAATATATTTGCAGTAGAGTTCTTACCAGGGCAGTATGATCAGAGAGCTGATTCAGCAGCACAGTGTATAAAAATGATGAATGCTAAGGCTCAGCCGCTTGTAAAATTTGCAAAAGTTATTATTTTGCAAGGGGATATTACAGAGGAACAGTTTTTAGCGGTTAAGAATTACTGCATTAATCCAGTTGATTCCCAGGAAGCTTCTATGGAAAAGCCTGAGAATCTAAATATGGAAAGTATGATTCCTGAAGACGTGACCGTAGTAGAAGGATTTACAGACTTGCAGGCAGAAGAGTTAGAAGCTTACAGAAAAGAAAAAGGCTTTGCTATGAGTACCAAGGATATCCTGTTTATTCAGAATTATTTTAAGAATGATGAAAAACGTAATCCTAGTATTACAGAGTTAAAAGTTATTGATACTTACTGGTCTGACCATTGCAGACATACAACTTTTATGACAAAGCTGACCGACATCCAGTTTGAAGAGGGGGAATATGCTCACTTAATTGAAAAAGCTTTTGATGAATACCTTGCAATGAGAAATGAAGTTTATGGAGAAAGAGCGCATAAATCTTCTGAAGAAGGCGGCAAAGACATTTGCTTGATGGATCTTGCCTGCATCGGCGCAAAGTACCTAAAGAAAAAAGGTATGGTTAATGATCTTGATGAGTCTGAGGAAATTAATGCATGCAGTATAAAAGTAAAGGCTAATATAGATGGCCAAGATGAGGATTGGCTGGTCATGTTTAAAAACGAAACCCATAACCATCCCACTGAAATTGAACCATTTGGTGGAGCTGCTACTTGTCTAGGCGGAGCTATCAGAGATCCGCTTTCCGGAAGAGTTTATGTTTATCAGGCTATGAGGGTAACTGGTTCAGCAGATCCTAGAAAACCTATTGAAGAAACATTACAGGGAAAGCTACCTCAAAGAAAAATTACTCAGGGTGCGGCAGCAGGATATAGTTCGTATGGAAATCAAATTGGACTTGCTACGGGCCAGGTATCAGAGATTTATGATGAAGGCTATGTAGCAAAGCGTATGGAAATAGGCGCTGTTATAGGTGCTGCTCCAGCAGCTCATGTTAGAAGAGAGACTCCTTTAGAAAGTGATGTTATAGTGCTTGTGGGCGGAAGAACTGGAAGAGACGGCTGTGGCGGTGCGACTGGTTCTTCTAAGGAGCACACGGAAGATTCTATTTTAAACTGTGGAGCAGAAGTTCAAAAAGGAAATCCTCCAGTAGAGAGAAATATCCAGAGAATGTTCAGAAGAAAGGAAGTTGCAACCATAATTAAGAGATGTAATGACTTTGGAGCAGGTGGTGTTTCTGTAGCAATTGGAGAACTGGCAGACAGTCTTGATATAAATCTTGATTTGGTTCTAAAGAAATATGAAGGCCTTGATGGAACAGAACTTGCTATTTCAGAATCACAGGAGAGAATGGCAGTAGTAGTTTCAAAAGAGGATGCAGATAAATTTATTGCTTATGCACAAGAAGAAAATCTTGAAGCAGTGGCGGTAGCAAAGGTTACAGATACTGGACGCTTCAGAATGTTTTGGAGAGAAAAATGCATTTTAGATTTAAGCAGGGATTTCTTAAATACAAATGGTGCAACTCAGGAAGCAAAAGTATTCGTAAAAGATAATATAAATATTTCAGCAATGGATAAAGAAAGTATTAAAGAGGTTACGCAGCATTTAACTGACCTGAACTGCTGTAGCCAGAAGGGTTTGATTGAACGGTTTGACAGCACAATTGGAGCTTCTACTGTTCTAATGCCGCTGGGTGGTAAATATCAGCTTTCGCCAGCAGCAGGTATGGCTTGCAAATTACCTGTTATGAAGGGTGAAACAACAACAGCTACCCTTATGACTTATGGATTTGATCCACAGATTGCTAAACTCTCTCCTTATCATGGGGCTTTGTACGCCGTTATTGATTCTGTAACAAAGATTGTAGCAATGGGAGGAGATTACAAAAAGGTCAGACTTACTTTTCAGGAATACTTTGAAAGGATGACGGATAATCCTGAAAGCTGGAGTAAACCTTTTATGGCACTTTTGGGAGCGTTGAAGGTACAGAAGGAATTGGGTATTCCTGCTATTGGTGGGAAGGATAGCATGTCTGGTACATTTATGGACATTAACGTTCCACCAACGCTAGTATCTTTCGCGGTGGCTGTAACAGATGCATCCGAGGTCGTTTCTACAGAATTGAAGAAAAAGAACAGTAAGCTGGTATATCTTTCAATCAAATACAATAAAGATAAAATCTTAGATTTTGACATGTATAGAAAAAATATGACAAGAGTTGGTGAGCTTACCAAAGAAGGCAGAATTCTTTCTGCAAACACGGTTGGAAGAGGTGGCATATTTATTTCTGTGGTTAAGATGGCAGTTGGAAATAAGATTGGTGTTACACTTGAGCATATCAGTAAAAAGGAACTGCACGAACAGGCTTACGGGTCATTGATTCTTGAAGTAACTGGGGATACCAATGTAGAAGAGATGTTTGACGGGCTTAGTTACAAAGTTATTGGGCATACTCAGGAAAGACAAAGAATCGTAATTCCGGCAACCGATGAAAATAAGAATTCTGATTCAGCTGCTTTTGAAATGGAACTGGATGACATTATAATGCAGTGGACAAAACCACTGGAAGGTGTATTCCCTGTAAAAACAGCTGATTTTAAGAATTCACTGGATAAGACAGCGGTTCCAAGTTTTACTTATGAGGCGAAGAACAGAGTAGTACCTGCTATAAAGATTGCAAAGCCAAGGGTATTGATACCTGCATTCCCTGGAACTAATTGTGAGATGGACTCAAAGAGGGCGTTTGACAGAGAGGGAGCACAAGCAGATATCCATATCATGAGAAATATGACGCAGACTCAGTTAACTGATTCTATAAATGAGCTTGAACAGAAGATTAGACAAAGTCAGATCATATTCATTCCTGGAGGGTTCTCAGGTGGAGACGAACCAGATGGTTCTGCAAAATTTATTACTGCGGTATTTAGAAATCCTGCAGTGAAGGAGGCAGTAACGGACCTTCTAGAAAATAGAGATGGTTTGATGCTTGGGATTTGTAATGGATTCCAGGCCCTTATAAAGCTGGGACTTGTACCTTATGGAAAGATTGTGGAGACAGATGAAAATGCACCGACTCTTACGTATAACAAGATAGGACGACATGCATCCTGCTTAGTGAACACGAGAATCGCGTCTACAAAGTCTCCTTGGCTTTCAGGAGTAGAGGTAAATGACATTCATACAATTGCCATTTCACATGGTGAAGGCAGATTTATTGCTAAGGATGATGTAGTTAAAAAACTAATTGAAAATGGCCAAGTTGCAACTCAGTACGTTGATTTTACAGGACAGCCATCTATGGACATAACTTTTAATCCAAACTACTCAACTCTGGCTATTGAAGGCATCACTTCTCCTGATGGCAGAGTGTTTGGTAAGATGGGACATTCTGAACGAATTGGACAGTATGTATACAAGAATGTTGAAGGCAATAAGGATCAGAAGATATTTCAATCCGGAGTGGAGTATTTTAAATAGGAGGACTGGTTAGATGAAGGTAGCAATAGTAATGGGAAGTAAATCTGACTACCCAGTAGTACAGAAGGCCGAAGATATATTCAAGGAATTTGGAGTGGAGGTTGAAACAAGAATTATTTCAGCTCACAGAACACCAAGAGTTGCAGAGGAGTTTGCAAGAACTGCGGAAGAAAAAGGGATAGAACTGATTATTGCAGCAGCAGGAAAGGCAGCGCATCTTGCAGGAGTGTTAGCAGCAACAACCCCACTTCCTGTTATAGGTATTCCAATGAAGTCAAGCACTATGGATGGTCTTGATTCTCTGCTTTCGGTAGTTCAGATGCCAAAAGGTGTGCCTGTTGCCACAGTGGCCATTGATGGAGCTGAAAATTCAGCTCTTTTGGCAATCCAAATGTTAAGTATTAAATACCCTGAACTCAGACAGAAAATAAAAGCTTATAAAGCAAAAATGGAAGAAGATATTATTGCACTTGATGCAGAATTTAATAAATAGAATAAGGAGGAACGGAAAATGAAGAAGTTAGAAATGGTATATGAAGGAAAAGCAAAGAAGGTTTATAAGACAGATGATCCAAAGCTGTTTATTGTTGATTATAAAGATGATGCAACTGCATTTAATGGACTTAAGAAAGGTCAGATTGCTGGCAAAGGCGTAGTAAACAATACTATGGCAAATATTATTTTTAAAATGTTAGAAGAAAAGGGAATTCCTACACACCTGGTAGAGCAGCTAAATGAAAGAGAAACACTAGTTAAAGCTGTAAAGATTCTTCCGCTTGAAGTAATTATCAGAAATGTATCAGCAGGTTCCTTCTCAAAGAGATATGGTGTAGAAGAAGGTATTGCTTTCAAACAGCCCGTACTTGAATTCTCTTATAAGAATGATGAATTAGGAGATCCGCTGATTAATGATGACCACATTCTGGCACTAGAATTATCAACAGCGGAGCAGCTTGCAGATGTTAAAAAATATGCGTATGCAGTAAATGAAGCATTAAAGGAATTTTTCTTAGATAGAGATTTAAAGCTTATCGACTTTAAGATAGAATTTGGACTATATGATGGAAATGTAATCCTTGCAGATGAAATTTCTCCTGATACTTGTAGACTTTGGGATGTAAATACAAATGAAAAAATGGACAAAGACAGATTTAGAAGAGATCTTGGAAATGTTGAGGAGACTTACCAGGAAGTATTTAACAGAGTGCAGAAATAGGGACTGTTTAAGTTCTGCGCACTTAGATTTTGGCTTTATTTAGTAGATTAGAAAATTGGAGAAGATTAATGATTGATATTAACCAGGAATTAAAAACTTTTGAAGATGAAAAATTTCACGATGAATGTGGAGTAGTAGGCGTTTATGAGCCTGGTAATAAGCATAATGCCCGTTCCGTCTATTTTGGACTACATTCATTACAGCATAGAGGACAGGAGAGTGCTGGCATTGCAGTGAATCTTGGAGGAAAAATACAGTACTATAAGGAAATGGGACTGGTACAGGAAATTTTTAACGACGAGATTATTGAAAGATTGCAGGGAGATATTGCTATTGGTCATGTAAGATACAGTACTGCAGGGGAAAGCCATGCTTCTAATGCAATGCCTCTGGTTGTTTACCATAAGGGTGGGGCTTTAGCTTTGGCACATAATGGGAATTTGGTAAATGCTAGAATCCTAAGAGAAGAAATGCAGGACAACGGTGTTATCTTTCAAACTTCCATAGACTCTGAAGTTATTGCAGCGCTTATTGCAAAGCATTTGAAGAACAGCAGCATCGAAGAGGCTATAACCCAGACTTTGCAGGTTGTAAAGGGAGCATATGCTTTAGTGATAACCTCTGGAAACAAGCTCATTGGTGTGCGTGACCCCAATGGAATCAGACCTCTTTGCATAGGGAAAACGGCCAGAGGGTTTGTGTTATCTTCAGAGAGTTGTATTTTTTCACTTTTGGGAGCACAGATGATTCGTGATGTGGAACCTGGCGAAATGGTTGTAATTGAAAACAATGAAATTAAATCCTATACTTATGCCAAGGGGTGCAGAAGAGCTTCTTGTGCTTTTGAATACGTATACTTTTCAAGACCTGACAGCGATATAGATAAGAGGAATGTTTATACTGCAAGAAATCTGTGCGGAAAAATCCTTGCCAAGGAACATCCGGTGGAAGGTGATGTAGTCATATCAGTACCTGACTCTGGAACAGTAGCAGCAATTGGATATGCAAAAGAATCGGGTATACCTTATGGAGAAGGTTTTATAAAGAACAGATATGTGGGAAGAACCTTTATTCAGCCAGATCAGAGAATGAGAGAATTGAGTGTAAAATTAAAGCTGAATGTTCTAAAGGAAAATGTTGCTGGAAAAAGAGTAATCATGATTGATGATTCTATTGTCAGAGGAACCACAAGTGCTAAAATTGTAAAGATGCTTAAGGACGCAGGAGCTAAAGAGGTACATGTAAGAGTGGCTTCACCACCAGTAACAGATCCTTGTTTCTTTGGAATAGACACACCAGATAAAAGCAAACTTATAGCGGCTACTCATACCATAGAAGAAATTAGAAAAGGTATGGGGGCGGATTCATTAGGATATATCAGTGTGGAAGGAATGATAGAAGCCATAGGTTTAGGTAATGAAAATGTTTGTACCGCCTGTTTTACAGGTGATTATCCTATGGAACTGCCTGAATTAGGTATGAGATTTGAAGATTAACGGAGGAAACTATGGATACCAAACTAACTTATAAAGATGCTGGAGTGGATACTAAAGAGGGCGAAAGAGCCGTAGATTTAATGAAACCACATGTAAAGAAAACCTTTAATGAAAACGTTCTTACAGGACTTGGTGGATTTGGAAGTTTATTTAAGCTTGACACCTCCAGCATGACTGAGCCCGTTTTAGTTTCGGGAACAGACGGTGTTGGAACAAAGTTGAAGATTGCATTTCTAATGGATAAGCATGATACAGTAGGTATTGACTGCGTAGCCATGTGCGTAAATGATGTACTTTGCCAGGGAGCAAAGCCGCTATTCTTCTTAGATTATATAGCAACTGGAAAAGTGCAAGCTGAGAAAATAGCAGAAATTGTTAAGGGAATAGCAGATGGCTGTTATCAGAGCGGAAGCGCACTGGTAGGAGGCGAAACTGCTGAAATGCCGGATTTTTATCAAGATGGTGAGTATGATATGGCTGGTTTCTCTGTAGGCGTTGTAGACAGAAATAAAATGATTACTGGGGCAAATATTACAAAGGGAAACAAAGTTATCGGTATAGCTTCCAGCGGAATTCACAGTAATGGTTATTCTCTTGTGAGAAAAGTATTTTTTGATAAGATGCAAATGAAAGTTACAGATTATGTTGAAGAATTAGGTATGACTTTAGGAGAAGCATTGCTTACCCCTACAAAAATATATGCAAATGCTTGTAATTCTGTTTTAAGTAAGCATCAGGCAAATGGAATTATCCACATTACTGGAGGCGGCTTCTTCGAAAATATTCCAAGGATTATTCCAAAAGGGCTTGGAGTAAAGATAAATGTTGGAACATGGGAAGTCCCTGCTATTTTCTCTTATATCAAGCAGTGTGGAAGTATTGAGCAAGTGGATATGTTTTCAACTTACAACATGGGTGTAGGAATGATGATGATTGTCCCAGAATCTGAGGCAGAAGCAGTAGTTGAAACACTTAGAACTGCAGGAGAAACGGCTGATATTATCGGAGAAATCATTGAGGGTGAAGGGGTAACTTTATGCTAAGGATTTCTGTTCTAGTTTCAGGTGGAGGTACGAACTTACAGGCGGTCATTGACTCAATAGAAGCCGGCAAAATTAAGGATGCAGAAATTGCATGTATTATCTCCAGCAACTCAAAAGCCTTTGCTTTAGAAAGAGGAATAAAACATGGTATTAAGACCATGGTCATTGATAAAAGCCAGTACCCTGTCATGTCCCTAAGAACGAAAGCAATTATTTCAGCATTACAGGCGGAAAAAACAGACTTGGTAGTGTTGGCAGGGTATATGAGTGTTCTTGAACCAGAACTGGTAAAAGCATACAAAGGAAAGATAATAAACATTCATCCATCGCTTATTCCTAAATATTGCGGCAAGGGTTTTTATGGACATCACGTGCACGAGGCAGTTATCGCTGCAGGTGAGAAGGAAAGTGGTGCTACCGTGCATTTTGTGGACGATGGAGTTGACACTGGTCCTATAATCATACAGAGAAAAGTACCAGTTTTAGAAGGAGATACCTCCGAGGATTTAGGTACACGAATACTTAAGGTAGAACATGAGATTCTGACAGAGGCTATAAATAAAGTTATTTTAGAACTAAATGCTAGATTGTAAAAAAATAAAGTATTATTTAATTGACATATTTGGAGGATAAAAAATGAGAGCATTAATAAGCGTTTCTGATAAAACAGGTGTAGTTGATTTTGCTAAAGCACTATCAGAACTTGGAGTTGAGATTATATCTACAGGTGGAACTCACCAGAGACTGGCTGATAACGGTATAAAAGTTATGGGGATTTCTGAAGTTACAGGTTTCCCGGAATGCTTAGATGGCAGAGTTAAGACTCTGCATCCCTCAGTTCACGGCGGTATTCTTGCTATGAGGGATAAGCCTGAACATATGAAGCAGCTTGAGGATTTACAAATAGAAACCATTGATATTGTTGCAATTAACTTATATCCATTTAAAGAGACAATTTTAAAATCAGGGGTAACTTTAGAGGAAGCCATTGAGAATATTGATATAGGTGGCCCTACCATGCTCCGCTCTGCAGCGAAGAACCACAGAGATGTGGTAGTTATTTGCGATCCTGCAGATTACAAAAAGGTTATTGAGGAGTTAAAGCAAAGCAATAGCGTTTCTATGGATACAAAGTATAGATTAGCTTTAAAAGTATTTCAACATACAGCCGCTTATGATGCCATGATTTCAGATTACTTAAGAAAGCAGATTGGTGCAGAGCTTCCAGATAGCTTAACCTTAACTTTCGAAAAAGTTCAGGATTTAAGATATGGTGAAAACCCTCATCAGAAGGCTTGTTATTACAAAGAAATACAGGCTGCTGAAGGTGCGCTTGTCAATGCGGTCCAGCTTCACGGAAAAGAATTATCTTTTAATAATATTAATGATACACAGGGTGCACTTGCTACTCTTAAGGAGTTTGAAGAGCCTACAGTAGTTGCAGTAAAACACGCTAATCCATGTGGTGTTGGAACAGGATTTGATATCCTTTCAGCCTATAATAAAGCCTATGAATGTGACCCTACCTCAATTTACGGGGGCATAGTTGCAGCCAATAGAACGATTGATGCAGGCACCGCAGAACAAATAAGCAAGATTTTTCTTGAAATTATTATTGCGCCCGATTTTACAGAAGAGGCTATGGAAATTTTAACTCAGAAGAAGAATATCAGGCTGTTAAAGCTTGAAGGTATTTTAAAGAAGTCAGAAGGTCAGATTGACATCAAAAAGGTTTCTGGAGGATTACTTGTTCAGGATACAGATGATGTTTTGTTTGCTGAAGATGAGCTTAAGGTTGTTACTGATAGAATTCCAACAGAACGTGAGATAGAAGATATGAAACTTGCCATGAAAGTGGTTAAGCATATTAAATCAAACGGTATTGTAATTGCCAAGGATAATAAGACTCTCGGAATTGGACCTGGACAGGTAAATAGAATTTGGGCAGTTGAAAATGCTATCAAGCAGTCAAACTTTCCACTTCAGGATTCTGTACTCGCTTCCGATGCGTTCTTCCCATTTGATGATTGTGTAACAGCGGCAGCCGCAGCAGGAGTAACTGCTATCATTCAGCCGGGGGGGTCTGTTAGAGATGAGGAATCGATTAAGAAGGCTAATGAGTTAGGTATAGCCATGGTCTTTACTGGTGTTCGCCATTTTAAGCACTAAAAAGTTATAGCGCGAAGTAAATTTGATTTATGAGAGGGATTTGTTATGAAGGTACTTATAGTGGGCGGTGGCGGCCGTGAACATGCTATTGCATGGAAGCTGACACAAAGTCCTAAAGTAGATAAAATCTATTGCGCACCTGGTAATGCAGGCATTGCAGACGTTGCAGAGTGTATAGCTGTAAAAGCAGAAGATATAGATGGGATATGTAAATTTGCAAAGGAATCTGAGATAGATCTGGCTGTTATAGGGCCTGAAGTTCCTTTAGCTATGGGCATTGTGGATGAACTTGAAAAAGCAGGAGTCAAAACCTTTGGACCAAATAAGAAATGTGCTCAGTTAGAAGCCAGCAAGGCCTTTACTAAAGCCTTTCTTGACAGACATAACATTCCAACCGCAGGATACAAAGAGTTTACGGATAAAGAGGAAATATTGAAATCAGTTGGAATTTATGGCTATCCTATGGTAATAAAAGCTGACGGGCTTGCTGCAGGAAAAGGTGTTGTAATAGCAGAGAATGAAGAGGAAGCAGTTAAAGCTATTGAAGAAATGATGGGAGAAAAGGTATTTGGTTCTGCAGGAGACAAAATTGTCGTTGAAGAATACCTTACTGGAATTGAGGCTTCCATGCTTTGCTTTGTAGATGAACATACGATCATTCCTATGGAATCTGCACAGGATTATAAGAGAATTTTTGACGGAGACAAGGGACCTAATACAGGAGGTATGGGGACTTATTCGCCAAGTCTGGTTTTTAATAAAGACCTGGAAGAAAGAATCCGTACTGAAATTTTAAATCCTACGCTGGAAGGTTTCCAGAAAGATAGTCTGGATTTTAGAGGAGTGTTGTTTATTGGTCTGATGATTGGCGAAAACGGGCCAAAGGTTATAGAATTCAATAATCGTTTTGGAGATCCTGAAACTCAGTCGGTATTGCTTCGATTAGAAACAGACCTATTTGACATATTTAATGCTGTAGTTGACAATAAGCTTAATGACGTAAACATAAAGTGGAGTGATCAGAAAGCAGTGTGTGTTGTTCTTGCTTCAGGAGGATATCCAGGGGATTATGAAAAGGGAAAAATTATTCACGGACTTAACCGAGTGGATAAGGATGTAATGGTATTTCATGCTGGAACAAAGTCAGAAGAAAGAACGGTGCATATGGGTGACAACGGCTGCGGAATCATAACTGAAAATGAAAATGTTGTAGTTACTGATGGAGGCAGAGTTCTAGGCGTTGCTGTTTTAGGAGATACCCACGAACAGGCTAGAGAGAAAGCTTTTGATAATGTAAAGAGAATTAGTTTCGATGGAATGCAATATAGAAACGATATTGGGCTGATTGTAAGAAAATAAAAAATTGAATTTAATTAGGATAGTGAAAAATTTCGATTTTGATGTCGCACTGGCAGTTAAATAATTGCTAGTGCGGCTTCTGTTGTATATAATAAAATAACTGGAAATCTATGATAGAATGATAAAGATTGACATATAATATATTGAAACAAACGGAGGATATTACTTTATGATTATAGGAACCATGATAATAGAACTGCATGCTCCATGGGTACATTCCCTAAAGGAAAAACGCATGGTTGTGAAAAGTATATGCGCAAAGGCAGGAAACAAATTTAACATATCAATAGCAGAGGTGGATAAGCAGGATATGCATCAAGCAATTGTTATAGGAATATCCTGCGTAACAGATGAAACAGCTCATGCAAACAGTATTTTGGATAATGTCCTAAACTTTATAGAGGGTAATACTGAGGCGGAAGTAGTTTCTGTTAATCGTGAAATTGTATAGTATATTTATACGTTTTTTACGATTTTATAACCAAGTCCTCGTACAGTCTCAATGGTAAATTCAGGATAATTTTCAAACCTTTTCCTCAACCTGTTTATATGGACATTTACTGTATAATCTGTTGATTCTGATTCCATACCCCATATTTCATCCATCAGTTGAATACGGGTAAATATTTTATTAGGATAAGCTAGTAATTTATATAATAAATAAAATTCCTTTTGTGGTAATGTCTGATTTTCGCCGCCTCGTGATACGGTTAAAGCGTCATAGTCTAATACAACTTCTCCAATAATAAGTTTATGGTCATTTACAATCTGCGCCCGTCGTAAAAGGGCTTTAATTCTTAGAAGCATTTCCTCTTCGTCTACTGGTTTTGTCATATAATCATCTGTACCTACTATAAAACCCTTTCTTTTGTCAGCAGGCAGTTGTTTGGCCGTTACCATTAAAATAGGTAATTGATAACCAGAAGTCCTCAGCTCTTCTGTAAGCTCATAGCCATCCATCTTAGGCATCATAACATCCAGAATAATTAAATCGATATGCTCTATATCTAGAACTTCTAATGCTTCAAGTCCGTCAGAGGCAGTAAATGTCATATAACCATTAGTGGATAAAACAGCTTTCATTAATTTTCTTGTGTTTGTATCATCTTCTACTATTAATATTCGAAACATTATTTTACCTCCTGTACCATTACAATTTTACAATAAAACAATAATATTACCAATCAATATTATCAAATATTTTTCTATTAGCATAAATGTGAAAGATTAATTGAAGATAAACTTTTGGAAAATTTATCTTCAGTTAATCTTTCTTTTATACAATACCACATATTGAAAGTAATTTAGTGGGCAAGCTTTTGCTCCTTTATCTAAAAATTCTACAAGTAAAAAGGAGAAATCAACAATGAAGAAAAAGTATGTTATGTGGATTTTATCAGTATGTATGGTATCAACAATGTCTGTCCCTATACTGTCTTCGGCTGCAACAACTGATAGTGTAAAGGTAGAAGACTTAACTACACAAAGTGCGACGACGGGAAGCGCAATAGCACCAGTTGAAACAACTCAGCCAGCAATAAAGCTGGAAAAAGTAAACTTGTCCCTAGATGATGCCTATAAAAAATTGGAAGGCAGTAAGACTATGGAAGTTATTAAATTACAAAAACAAACGGATCAAAGTGTGGCTAAAGGCTACAGCGAAACGGCAAGTAGTTTTAGTAAAATGGAAAAATCAGATGCTATTATTGCTGGATATGATTCTTCCAATAAATTAGTAGCTCAGGAAAGACGTGATTTTGCAAATTTAATGCTTGAGTCGAATAACCAAGCAAGGGTAAATGCAATGAAGCAGGAGGCTTTTCAGAAGTATTATACATTAAAGAATACAGAAACTCAGGTGGGAATTGCTAAAGAAAGTTTACAACTAAAGAAAGACTTTTTAGAAACTACTAAGAGAAAATATAAGGTTGGAATTGTATCTAAAAGTGACGTAGACAATGCTGAAAAAGATAAAAAAGATGCTCAAACTCAGTTAGAAGCAACTCAAAACAGCTTGCAGCAACTAAGGTTAAGCTTTAATTCGTATTTAGGATATGATATTTCTCAGGAGGTGGTTCTGACTGACCAAATACAGGAGATTGAATTACCAAAAACAAGTTTGACAGACGCAATTGCATCTGCTTTAAAGAATAGAATTGAAATGAAAGAAGTAGCTTACAATGTTAAGATTTCACAATTAAATCTCAACAGCTACAAGGCATATCCTTCCAGTTCCTCTAAATACATAAGTGCTAAAACACTACTTTTAAATGCTGAAATCGCTAATCAAAACAAGCCTACAGATATAGAGCTTGATGTAAGAAAGAAATATGATTCCATGATGGATGCCTATAATTCTGTTCAGACAGGGAAAGGTACTTTAAAGAGAGCAGAGGATACATTGAATACGACAAATAGAAAGTATAATTTGGGAATGGTGACTATTTCTGATGTTCAGCAGGCACAGCTTGCTTTAAATAATGCAAAGTTAAATCAGGCAAATGCATTGCTTTCTTTTAAACTTGCAGTAGAGACTTATAACTTATCCATGGGAGTTGGGACTGTAGCAGCAAATTTATAGAATACAGTAGGATCTGCTAAAACTAATCTTGATTATTATGTAAGTGTGGGCAACCTCGCCGTTATTGGCTTGGTTGTCCACTTTCTATTTTCACCATCCTTATGCAAGTATCTGCTATCCTTAAAGAGGAAGCGTTACTGTAAACACGGTGCCAACTCCAGCTTCGCTTTCTATTATAATTTTACCACCATGGAGTTTAACAATTTTATTGACAATAGCCAGGCCTAAACCATTACCCTCTATTGAATGAGATTTATCACCCTGATAGAACTTGTCAAAAATATGTTTTTGATTTTCTTCATCTATGCCATAACCATTATCCATAACTTTAAAGAGTACATCTTTCTCACATGTTTTAAGTTTAATTTTAACCTTACTGTTATTTGGAGAAAACTTGATAGCATTGTCTATAAGATTAATCCATACCTGGGTTAAAAGATCTTCATTTCCAAGGTAAGAAATGTCATCCATATCTATAATCAGTTCTAGATTTTTATTAGACCATTTGGATTCAAGCATTAAGACGCTTCGGCGAATTTGTTCTGATAAATCAAATTCTGATTTTGAAGAAATAATGTTAAGATTTTCTATAGCTGTCAGTGTTAGCACGTTGGTTGCAAGCTCAGTTAATCTGTCTGATTCGCTGATAATAATATCTAAATATTCATTTCGTTCTTCCTCTGATAAATCAGGGCTTTTTAATATTTTAGCAAATCCACGAAGAGAGACTATAGGTGTTTTAAATTCATGGGAAAAATTATTGACAAAGTCAGAACGAAGCATCTCCAGGCTGCCAAGTTCTTCTGCCATACGATTAAAACTTCTAGAAAAACCATTAAATTCATCAATAGCGGATACTGGAAGCCGAACATTAAAATCCCCTTCTGCTACTTTATTGCAGGCATGCACAACTTTCCGTATGGGTTTTAAAGGTATTCGACTTAGGATAGCCGTTAATGTAGTCCCCACAACAGTACTGCTTATTATCAGAACTATTATTGGGCCTAAGATGGTGGGTTCAGTTATTTCATGTAAAATGCCATGTTCGAACATTAAAAAAATAGTAAATCCTACAATACTCATTGTTAAGAATAAAATTATAAAAACAATAAAAGACAACATAAGAGCCAAAGCTTTTTTGCCCATTTTAGAGCAAATTTTAACCCAAATTCTTGTCCAAAAGTTTAATTTCAATATATACACCACCCTTAACTATAGATTAATAATATTTTACCATAGCTTTATTACATGAATATAAACAAATTTACATGAACAATAAATAAATTATTAAAATTTACCAATTTGTTTATATTCAGTTTCTAATCATACTTTATTGTTGTATATGTGGCAGATTCAAGACCATAATTTGTAATAAAGTTTACCCGCTAAAATACAAAGCTCAATTTCGTTAAAGTTTTGGCTGCCACTCTAATAAACAAAAACTATAGAAAAAGAAATTGCAAAAGTAATAATGAAGGGAGTATATATGAAAGGTAAATTAAAAGGCAAGATGAAAATAATAATTATTGCTGTAGTAATAATTGTGCTTGCTATAGCAATTGTGCCTAGAATACTTGATGGAAGGCAGTCAGCGTATGAAGAAGCTACACCTCCAACAGTGGAGGTTGTAAAACCTAAGACGGGCAATATAGAACTCACAAGTTCGCTTATAGGAACAGTAGAACCTTCTAAAGTGGAAGAGGTTTACCCTGATATTTCAGGAGGAGTGACTAGTGTAAAGGTTAAAGCCGGTCAAACTGTTTCAGCAGGACAGGTGATATGCACTATTGAAAATAAACAGTTAGAGTCAACAAGAATTAGTATGCAGACCCAGCAGGTAACCTTATCAGATGCAAAGACTGCCATGGAACGGGCAGAAGCACTTTATGCAAGTGGAGATATTTCCACTCAAAGTTATGAAGATGGTAAAAATGCATTATCTAGAGCGCAGTTGTCTTATGAATCTGCAGTTAATGACTATAACAACCAATCAGGTTACAGCACAATTGCAGCTTCAACCAGTGGCTTGGTAGAATCATGCGATGTAGAGGTTTATGATAATGTTAGCCCACAGACAAAACTTTGTGTTATATCTGGTGGCAGTGAAAAAATTGTAACTTTTGATGCCACCGAAAGAATTACAAAAAAGATGCAGGTAGGGGATAAGCTGATATTAGAGAAGAGTGGCACTAAATATGAAGGAATTATCAGTGAAATTAGCACTATGGTAGATGAGACTTCTGGTTTATTTAAAGTAAAAGCAACACTTGATCCAAAAGTTGCTTTAGCTACAGGAACATCTGCAAAGGTTTATGTAACTTCAGATAAGGTAGAAAATGTTATGATTATACCTGCCAGCGCTGTTTATTATGAAAATGGCAAGGCGCTTGTTTATACATATGAAAAGGGAAAAGCACACAAGGTATTTATTGAAGCCGGAATATCAGATGATAAAAATATAGAGGTTGTTACTGGTTTAAGTAATTCTGATCAGGTTATAGCAACATGGAGTTCTGAACTTTATGAGGGGGCATCTGTAAATGGGGTTAACTAAATTTGTATTAAAAAGACCAGTAACAGCAGTCCTATGCGTACTGTGCTTGGTAGTATTCGGACTATCTTCGGTGGCCAGCAGTACATTAGAGGAAAATCCAGAAATGAATATGCCGATAATGCTTATAAGTACGATTTATGCAGGTGCAAGTCCTGAAGATATAGATGAATTAGTATCACAGCCTATAGAGGATGCGGTAGACACGTTAAGCGGATTGGATAAAGTAACCTCAACTTCTAATGAAAACAGTTCAATGGTAATGATCCAGTACGAATATGGCACGGATATGGATGAAGCTTATATCGATTTAAAAAAGAAAATGGATGGGCTTGCGGATGAGTTACCGGATGATGCGAAGACTCCTAATATCATGGAGATTAATCTCAGTGATACAGCAGTTGTTACCATGTCTGTCAGCAATAAAGCACAGTCTAATCTATATGATTATGTAGATAAAAAGGTTGTACCAGAATTTGAGAAAATCAGTTCGGTAGCCAGCGTGGATGTTTCAGGGGGGCAGGCTTCTTACATAAAAATTGAGATAAATTCAGAAAAATTAAACCAATATGGCATAAAAATGAGTGATGTTTCTCAGGCAATTGCAAATGGTGATTTCTCTTATCCCGCAGGAAGCACTAAAGCCGGAGATATGAAATATTCGGTTACAACAGGGGCAGATTATGATGATATAGAAAGTCTCAGTGGGATTCCCATAAATGTACCAAATGGAAGTGTGGTGCAGCTGCAAGATGTTGCAACCGTTTATGAGGCCTTTGACGATCAAAGCAGTATAAGCCGATATAACGGAAAGGATACCATTTCCTTAGACATTAAAAAACAGCAGAGCAGCAGTGCAGTGGATGTTTCCAAAGAAGTGAGTAAAGTGGTGGAGAAACTTGAAAACTCAGATAAAAACTTGAATATTATCGTAGTCAATGATACAAAAGATAATATTATGGAGTCCCTAAACTCCGTATTTGAGACTCTTATATTAGCGGTTATTATTTCTATGATAGTTATTTATCTCTTCTTTGGAGATATAAAGGCTTCGCTAATCGTAGGGACATCTATACCAATATCCATATTTACAGCACTGATTATGATGAACTTTTTAGGATTTTCATTAAATACTATTACCTTGGGGGCTTTGGTTCTTGGTGTAGGACTGCTGGTAGACAACTCTATAGTAGTGTTAGAAAGCTGCTTTAGATCCATTAATTCAATTCCAGACGAAGAGTATGATTCGGGCTATATTGAGGCGGCAAATAAAGGTAGCTTATTGAGCAGAAGTTACAAAACAGCGGCTATTGAAGGAACGAAAACAGTTTATTTATCAGTTTTTGCTTCTACAGCAACAATTTGTGTTGTATTTTTGCCATTAGCTTTTTTATCAGGTCTGACAGGACAAATGTTTAAGCCGTTGGGATTTACTATTGTATTTTGTATGATTGCTTCATTTGTATCTGCGGTTAGTATAGTGCCTCTTTGCTATTATATGTATAGACCGCAAGAAAAAACAAATGCTCCAGCCCAAAAGGCAATAAGAACTCTACAGATACAATATCGTAAAATGATGAGAGTTATTTTACCAAAGCGTAAAGCGGCACTAATTGCTACGGTGGCTATTTTAGTAGTTTCATTTACCATAGCTGCACAGCTGGCTGTGGAACTTATTCCCGCTGGGGATAATGGTACTGTTGCAGTATCCATAGAGACAAGACCGGGATTGAGTATAGAAAAGGTGGATGATGTATTAAAAGGGGTTGAGAAAGTCGTAGCGGGTGACAAGAATGTAGATTCTTATATGGTCACTTACGGGGGAAGCGGACTTTCACTGGAAGGCAATTCAGGAGCAACCTTAACCGCATATTTAAAGGATAAAGTAAAAGATTCAAATGTAGTAATGGATTCTTGGAAACCTTCTATGAATGGCATAAGAAACTGTAATATTACCATGAAGGTAGGATCGTCTACATCAACGATGCAAAACAGTGATGGATATGAATTGATCTTAAAGAGTACTCAGTATGATGATTTAAAGCAGGCTTCAGATAAGGTGGTTAAAGAGCTGAAGACAAGACCAGAAGTGACCAAGGTGCATTCAAGCTTAGAAAATGCTGCACCAGTGGTCAAAATATCCGTAGACTCTGTACAGGCTAAGGCTGAAGGTTTATCGCCCATGCTGATTGGGCAGACCGTAAATAATATGCTTAGTGGAGTAAAAGCTACTACTATGAAAATAAACGGCGAAGACACTGACGTAAAAGTTGAGTTCTCAGATGGCGAATATGACACCCTTGATAAGGTTCAGGGAATTGTCCTTTCCAATGGAAAGGGCGGATCGGTAGCATTATCTGATGTAGCGGATATTCACTATGAGGACAGTCCTAGTTCCATCACAAGAGAAGATAAGCAATATACCGTAACCATCGATGCCGACTATACGGATAAAGCAGGTAAGGACACAAAAGAATTATTAAATAAGGAAGTTGCTGGGAAATATATGTCAGGAAGTGTTGCTATGGGAGTCAATTCTATCAATGACATGATGGGTAAAGAATTTGCATCCTTAGGAAAAGCCATGGCAACTGCAGTATTTCTTTTGTTTGTAGTTATGGCTGCCCAGTTTGAATCACCACGGTTCTCTCTTATGATTATGACGGCTATACCGCTGGCATTGATCGGCTCATTCCTGCTGTTGTTCCTGTTTGATGTATCAATAAGCATGACTTCGCTGTTGGGCTTCCTGATGCTGATAGGTAATGTCGTAAATCATGGAATCTTGTATGTTGATACAGCTAGGCAGTATAGGGAGGAAATGCCACTTGAAAAGGCACTGATTGAAGCGGGCGTAACCCGTATGAGACCTATTGTAATGACTGCATTGACCGCTGTAGTGGCTATGATTCCACTGGCACGTGACGGACAAATGATGCAAGGCCTGGCTTTGGTAAATATAGGTGGAGTCATTTCGTCAACGGTATTGTCAATGGTACTGCTTCCTGTATACTATAGCATGGTCGATAGAAAAAAAGCCCGTAGGCAGGACATTCTCCGTGAACAGGATATGAAGGTAAACATATAGAAGGGTATGTGAAATATAGAAAGGAATATAGGTCTAAATATAAAAAACTGCTAGGGAACTAGCAGTTTTTTAAGTATTCAATTTCTTTAGGTGTAAGTTTGCGGTAATGTCCTAACATCAGTCTGCCTAAAAACAATTCGCCAATTGCAACTCTTTCAAGTTCCTGAACTTTGTTTCCCACGGCGGCAAACATTTTTCTTACCTGACGGTTTTTTCCTTCATAAATCTGAATTTCCACGATAGCAGAGCGGTCACCCTGTTTGATTACTTTAACATTTGCTTTTGAAGTAACAAAACCTCCAATATCAACACCATTTTTAAGTTTCGCAATCCTTTCATTTGAAAGCACTCCAGATACTCTGGCACGATAGGTCTTATAAATGTGGTGCTTAGGATGAGTTAGTTTATAGGCCATATCTCCGTCATTTGTCATAAGCAGCATACCTGAAGTATTATAATCCAGTCTGCCTATAGCAAAAAGTCTTGCATCCACATCAGAAACTAAGTCCTGAACGGTAAGACGGCCTTTTTCATCTTCCGAAGTGGTGATATAGCCAAGAGGTTTATTTAGCATAATGTAAACTGGCTTTTGTTTTAGAGTATCTATTTTTCGGCCATTTACTTCAACTACGTCACCATCCTTCACATCATATCCAAGTTCTTTGACTACTAATCCATTTATTTTAACGTTTCCGTTGGCAGTAAATTCGTCTGCCTTACGTCTGCTGGCCAAACCTGCCTGCGCAATGTATTTATTCAATCTCATGATATAAATTCTCCTACCTATTAGTATGGATGTAGTATATCAAAAAAATACACAAAAGTCCATCGATATGCTTATATGCTATCTGGTAGTTTCGCAATTTTTTCAATATCTTCCTCTTTAAAGGATGGCAGAATGGAGGCAATGACGGTGCCTATGATAATCAGTATTGCTCCCAATATTCCCTTTACAGATAAGGTTTCCCCTAAAAGAGGATAAGAAGCTATAGCAGTAAAAATGGGTTCCATACAAAAGGACAGTGATACAAAAACTGCAGAGACTTGTTTTAATGCATGATTCTGCAGCATATAGGCTATGCAGGTGCAACCCAAAGCTAAATATATAAGCGTTGCCCAGCCTAAAGCTGGAATACTAAACAAAATAGTTGAGTCCTCAAAAATTAAAGCAAAAACAAATGAAATAAGTGCCGTAAAGCCTGCTTGTGCTGTCGAAAGAGCCATAGGACCTATGCTGCAGACGTGCTTTGAACTATATATTAAAGTAACAGCCAGTGAAATGGAGCTAAGCAATGCAAATAATTCACCCATTCCAAACTGAAATTGACCGCTGTTTCCACAAAGAAAATACATTCCCACCACCACAATTGCAATAGCGCCGATTACATGAATATTCGTTTTTTTCTTAAGGACCACAGCAGACAAGAACGGAGTAAATACTACGGATAAAGCCATTAGAAAGCCTGAAATGTTAGCTGCAGTAGCTAGTAACCATAAAGTTGAAAAAATAAAGGATACAGCGTTAAAAAGACAGATAATAAATAACCCTGGCAGGCTTTCTTTTGTAATATCTTTTAATATTTTTTCTCTGAATAACAGGATGAATACCAAAAAAGCCAGAGTAAATCGTATAGTAAGAGAATAAAAGGGAGTGACCGAGTTTAGGCAGATTTTCGTGATGGGGTTGCCTATTCCCCATATAAGACATTGTAATAGAATAAAACTTTTATACACATATAATTTTTCATCATTTTTCATAATATACCACCATTGTTTAATTTCAAAAAATAAAAAAGCTATCGGCTTACACTCCGATAGCAAAAATTTGAAATCACAATGACGCAATCTTCTCTGCCAAAAGAGCACAAGCAAATTACGCAGTTATCCCCTTACGAAAATAAGAGTATAACTGCTTGGCTCTGTGGTGATATTTATTGTTCAAAATGTGCATTATAGATAACATCAAAAACTTTCTCCTTATTTAATTTATCATCCATTGTACTTAATGTGAATGAATATGTCAAATAAAATTATTCATTTACAATACATTTTTAGTGATAGCACCCAATAAAAGCAGGCTGTCGAATTTCAGTCTTAGCCTGGCTGCATCCGTTAATAGTATATAAATTATAAGCACTTAATTCTTCTTTTGTAAAATTTTTTTCTAACACAACTTTATCTGGATTATCTTTCATAACAGTTAACATAATTTAATCCTCCTCATATAAAAAACATCACTGCAATTATTCACTACGTTATTATAATAAAGCGATAAACTAAAAAAGTCAAGAGAAAATTATGATTTATTAAAAATTTATTAAAATAAAAAATAAAAATAGATTTATGTTATAATTTATATACTAATCTTGATTGGAGGCCTATATAAAAATGATTAAGCAAGTGCAGAAAAAAATAATCATACTGGCTTTATTAGCTGGGGAAATTATGATGAAAAGTGGCGCAGAGATTTATAGAGTAGAGGATACGATTACAAGAATATGCAGAGCTTGTAATATTCCATACGTGGAAGTCTTTGTTACTCCAACAGGAATTTTTTTATCTTTAGATAAAGGTGATGATAGTGAAATGTTTACCTTTATTAAACGGATAAAGGGAACAGGAACAGACTTGGGCAAAATATCTGAAATAAATCAGTTTTCAAGAGATTTTGTAAGTACGGATTTATCTATTGAAGCTGGCATGGAACGTCTGAAACAGATAGGAAAAGGTAAGCCATATAATATTTGGATAAGAAGTCTGGGTGCGGCTTTCGCCTGCTCTTTTTTCTGTTTAATGTTTAAGGGAAGTCTTCAGGATTTTGCTTGTGCTTTTGTAATAGGAGCTTCCAGTTATTTATTATCAGTAGGTTTTGATCAAATTGAAACAAATTATTTTATAAAAGGTTTTTGTTGTACAGCATTTGCGGCATTTTTGGCATTGTTAAGTACCACAGTAGGGCTGGGAAACAGCTCAGGGCCTATTACCATTGGGGCACTTATGCTCTTTGTTCCAGGGGTAGCAATCACCAATGCAATAAGAGATTTTCTTGCAAGCGATATGTTATCTGGATTAGCAAGAGCTGCAGAAGCATTTTTTATAGCAGTTTCACTAGCTACGGGAGCCGGCGTTGTGCTTAGGTTATGGGTTCTATGCGGAGGTGATATCCTATGACATACTTCTTACAATTTGTATTTGGATTTATATCAACTGTAGGCTTTGCCATATTATTTCATGTTCCAAAGAAGAATATTCTTATGTCCAGTCTGGTTGGGGGAATCGGCTGGGTTATATTCGCCTATTGTCGTAATGATTATGGAAGTGCCTTGCTCGGATGTTTTTTAGCAGCATGTATGGTAGGTTTTCTGGCAGACATTTTTTCAAGGGTATATAAGGAAACGGCTACGGTGTATATAATTCCCGGAATTATACCTTTGGTACCGGGTGCAGGTATGTATTACACTACTTTGTATCTTATAAATGGAGAACTTGAAAAGGCTGCAACTACTGGGACAGAGACACTTCTTATGGCAGGAAGCATTTCTGTAGGTCTGTTGGTGGTTGGTTCGTTTTTTAGAATGCATTATACATTAAAAGGAAAATTTAAAAGAATTATTAGTAAAACATAGAAAATATGCTATAATTAAATATTATCTTCAAACTTGGAGGAATGACTAATGAAAAGTATTTTAGTTGTGGATGACAGCCAATTTAATTTAATGGTTGTACAGAAAGCGTTAGAAAAAGATTATGAAGTTACTACGAAGCTAAATGGAAAAGAAGGCATTAAATTTGCTAAAAATAATGCAGTTGATTTGATTTTGCTTGATATAGAAATGGCGGAAATTAGCGGAATTGATACGTTTAAGCTATTAAAAAAGGATTCTAGACTTGCTAAGATACCTACTATATTTTTAACAGGTTTAACAGATCATGAAGTGGAAAGAACTTGTCTGGATTTAGGGGCAAGAGATTTTATTACAAAGCCTTTCAATGAACCGGTTATGTTACAAAGAATAAAAATGGTTTTAGAGCTTGAAGATCTAAGAAAGAATCTGGAGAGACAGGTTAGGTATAAGACCGAGGAATTAGAAAAAATGACGGCTAAAATTATTACTACATTTGCGAATAGTATAGACCCTATTACTGAACTGTGGAGTAGGATGTATATTGAAGAAAAGACTAACTCTGCAATCAGCCAATTTTCTCTTACAGGGGCGCTAGCAGTTATAGACATAGATAATTTTAGACTGATTAATAATGCATTAGGATATGAACAAGGTAATATCTGTTTGAAAACGGTTGGTGAGACAATTAGAAGTATTATTAGGGAACCAGATGTTGCAGCAAGGGCTTCTGCTGATGAGTTCCTTATATACTTGCCTAAGGCTAATACCAGGGAAGAGGCCTTGGTCAAAGTTAAAGAGATTTTCCATCAAGCAGCAAACATGCTGGAAAAAAATAAATTCCATGGGATTACGTTATCAGCGGGAATTGCGATGACAATTGAAGTTGGAGAAAGTTTCGACTTGCTTTATTACAGTGCAGAAAAAGTTTTACACGGAATAAAACAGAATGGTAAAAATAGTATTGGATTCTATAGTCAGAAAGAAGAATAAAATGGAACATACTAGACTTAAAAGGCAGATTTACAGAAGCTACATTAAGAAAATATGAAAACTTGTTTCGCGGAGAAGCAGGCGTAATTGTTATGGAATCCGTGACGCTTCAATATGAAAGCAGGGCAGGGAAAAGGTAATGAAAATTTGCTGGCACAGCAAAAACCTGTAGAGTGCATTATTTATAATAAGTAATATGCTGAATTATAGAAGAAATAATTAAATGTGTTTCTCTATTTTAATTAATATTTCAGTAACAAAGCAATCCGTATTTTGCGTTGTCCAATAATCTATAAGAAAACGCTCGTAAGATTCTTCATCGCAGATATAATTGTTTTTGGAAGCCCAATCGTAAATCTTATCGTAAGTATTTCCGATGGTTTCGTGAGAACCAATGTGATAGCAGCAGGCAAAAACCTGCCCACCAAATGTTTTTGTCTCTGTTTCGTGAGTAACTTTTAAAACAGGCTGTTGCATAACAGTGACCTTAGTTTTTTCTCTACCTAACTTTGATTTAGATGAAGGAAAGTTTAATAGGATCACACCAGCAACTTCGTTTCCTATGGATTCTATATAATTAGTAAATTCAATGTTTATTATAGCTTCTTTATAATTATAATTAAAATTTTGTTCCATACAGCAAAAAGTTGAGGGCTCAATATATTTTACAGCAACTTCCCGGACGTCATTTTTTCTTATAAGTTCCGCTTCTGTAATAAGTTGTAACCAGCCTTCTATGGCAGCATATTTCTGATATATGCTATTTTCCATTTCTTTTAGGCGTTCTAATTTTTCTTTAAACAGCTTTTCGTGAATGACAAATGAATTTTCATCCACAAGCTCCTTTATTACTTCAAGGGAGAATCCCATTTGCTTATAATATTTTATAACAGGAATATAAGCTAAGGTTTCTTTACTGTAAAATCTGTAGTTGTTTTCTCCAATTTTATCAGGGTGAATAAGGCCAATCTTATCGTAATATCTTAAAGTATTTGTAGGTATATTACAGATTTTACTAAATTCCCCGACAGAATAATATTCTTTTATATTCTTCATAGTAAATCCTCAATACATTATATAAATTTTAACTAATATTATAGCATACAAGGGTTTTACACAGTTAAATTTTCTTGAAAATAAATTAAAAGCATACTATGAAGGTCGATTACATAGTATGCTTTTAATATGAACGAAGTTTTTTTTAGGTTAGTTTTATCATCTACTATAGTATAAGCTGTTCCCTAAGGTATAAGGTCAAGAGCTTTTTTAAATATATTTTGGACATGTTATTGGTAATATTTGAGGTACAAAACGAGGATATTTTATATTGACAGCTTATTTAATCAGATTAAAGTCTATAAATTGACAGTAAAGACTTTCGGCATATTATAATTTTACATAATGTGGTAAATCTAAAACATTACCCTAGGATTAAGGTTATAAAATATATTCCATAATTTTCTTGACAGATATATATTTGTTTATTATTATGTAAGTAAGTACTTACTTACATAGGAGGTTAATTATGTTTCAAGATATTCATCCCACTAAATTATCAATTCTTAAAGCAGCTGTGGAAGTGTTTGGGCAGAAGGGTTTTAATGGAGCGACCACCAAAGAAATTGCGCGGGCTGCAGGTATTTCGGAAGGAACCATTTTTAGACATTTTGCCAATAAAACGGAAGTTCTGTATGAGGTGGTTAACAGTATGGTACCGTCAATAGGTGTTGAGACACTGAAAAAAACCATAGAAGAAAGCAAGAGCCTTGATGCAAGGAAAGCTTTACAGCATATTATGCAAAACCGGTTTAAAACCATTAGTGAATCGAAAGTCTTTATGCGTATTATTTTTACTGAGATACAGTATGATGCAGATTTACGTAATATCTATTTAAAGCGGGTGTATGAACCCATTTGCATGATTCTAAGGAGTTTTTTTGAAGAAAGGATGGAAAAAGGAGAGTTTAAGAAGCTGAATTCAGAGCTTATAATAAATGTCTTTATGTCCTATATCTTTTTTTCTATAGAAACTCAGGAGTTATTAGAAGATGCTCACAAACGCGAGTTTTTAGATCAGATTTCATCAATAGAATTCACTGATTTACTGTTAGATGGAATAAAAGGAAGTGAAAGAAATGAAGAAATTTAGAAGTTGTATTTTGTTCCTCTTAGTAATGCTTTTCCTTCTTAGTGGATGTGTATCTTTTCGGGAAGAAGCTAAAACTGTTAGCTCAGAACAAAAAGATGGTGAGGAGTTAGCTCAGGATTCCAATGCTGTTGAAGAAGGTGAATTGAGTGGCAAAGCAGAAGCGGGGGAAAGCGTCATAGTAATGAGCAAGTCAACTGGCAAAGCTGCAGAAATATTAGTAGACGTTGGTTCAGAAGTTAAAAAAGGCCAGATTTTACTTCGCTTGGATTCCCGGGATCTAGCTGCAAGTGTGGAGGTAGCTAAAGCAAACTTGGAAAATGCAAATATTGCTTATAAATATGCTTTGGAAAATGAGCAGAGAGCAAGACAGCTTAATCAGGAAGGAGCAATGAGCAACGCTGATTATGATAATAACTATGCAAGTGTTTTGGAACGTGCAGAAAGCACAGTAGATTTGGGCCAGGCGAATTTAGATAAAGCACAAATTGCATATGATGATAGTACGGTTATTGCACCAATGGATGGGATTGTAACAAAAGCAAATGTCAAGGCTGGGGAATTAGTAAATCCTCAGACACAAGTTTTTACTATTGTTAATTTAAATCAAATTAAAATCGACCTTTTTGTTAATGAAAAGAAAATAAATTCTTTAAAAGTAGGTCAAAGTTACAAAGTGAACCTTGCTGCAATTCCAGACCAGACATTCAGTGGTATAATTGCAGATATTTCACAGGCAAAGGATACGGCTTCTAAAGCTTATCCAGTACGAATCACTGTTGAAAATCCTAATCATCTGATAAAGGATGGTATGTTTGCACAGGTATATTTGTCCTCCGCAGATGGTGATGAGATAAGCAGACCAGGAGGTGAGGAGTAAAATGAAAAATAAAAAAGTAATCATTATTCTTAGTTCATTAGTTATTATATTAGTTGCAGTTTGGTTATATTTTGCTTATCAGGACAATCATTTTATTGTAACCGAGGATGCTAAGGTGGATGCTACCATTGTCAAGGTAAGCCCTCAGATTAATGGTAAAATCACGGATGTTAATTTTGATGAAAATCAGCTTGTAGAAGAGAATGAAATTATTGCCAGACAGTCAGACGAGACTCTTGCAGCAGGTGCCAATGTAGATATGACTGTCATAAGAACTCCCATCAGTGGCCAGATTATTAAAAAAATGGCTAGTGCGGGCGAAATGGGATCTCCTTCTAGTCCTATTGCATTAATGGTGAATTCAAATGAATTATACATAACTGCTAACATTGAAGAAGATAAAATTGAATTGGTGAAAGCGGGACAGGAAGTCCGTTTTACGGTGGATTCATTTCCAAAGGTATGGTTTAGAGGAAAAGTGGAATCTATTGGGAGTGCTTCTACTTCAGTTTGTTCACTGTTATCTACGCAGAGTAGTGGAAATTCATTTATAAAAGTGACCCAGCGAATACCAGTAAAAATTAGCTTTGATGGTAAATATGAAGAAAAGCTGCTTCCAGGAATGAATGCTAAGATAAAAATCTATTTGTAGGGGGATATATTTATGAATTCATCTATGCCGTTGAAAGAACAGGCTAAACTGCCTGTCCTCCCACTTACAGTTGTAGTTATCGGTGCTTTTATGTCCTTCCTAGATAGTAGTATCGTAAATGTTGCACTTCCACATATGATGTCTGTTTTCGGCGTATCAAGTAGTGATATGCAATGGGTTTTAACTGCCTATATGCTTACGTCAGGTATTGTTATCCCTACTAGTGCATTTCTCTGTGAACGATTTGGACATCGTCGGGTTTATATTGTTTCATTGATTATTTTTACTATTGGTTCCGCTTTGTGTGGGATTTCATGGAGCCTTAACATGATTATTGCTTCTAGAATTATTCAGGCGATTGGAGGTGGATTGATTATTCCTGTCAGTATGGCAATTGTATATAATTTGGCACCCCGTGAAAAAATGGGAACGGCAATGGGAATTTGGGGTCTGGCCGCCATTTTGGGACCATCTGTGGGCCCTACATTAGGAGGGTATTTGCTGGATACCCTAAGCTGGGAATGGATATTCTTCGTTAATTTGCCTATTGGACTGATTACCATTCTGCTTTGCCCATTCTATTTAAAGAAAACAGCAATTAATAAGACAATAAAATTTGATATGTTAGGAACGCTGTTTATTGCAGTTTCCTGCTTTTCTCTGCTACTGGCGCTCAGCAAAGGAACTGAATGGGGTTGGAAATCTCAAAGTATCATTTCGTTGCTGCTTGTATGCCTGTTTACATTAGCGGCATTTATTGTATGGGAGGGTTCCATAACTAATCCACTTATTGATATCAGAGTTTTTAAAAATAAAGTGGTTGTTTCCAGCATGATATCCATGTCTTTGCTAACGATAGGAATGATGGGAGTTATCTTTATTATTCCAATTTATACTGAGAATCTGTTAGGCTATTCTCCTCTGAAAACAGGTATTATGATGATGCCTATGGCATTGATTTCTGCATTTCTTATGCCAGTTAGTGGGAAAATATATGATAAGTATGGGGCATTTCATGTTGGGATCATTGGTGTGCTAATTGCTATAATAACCACGTATAACTTAAAGGTTCTGAGCTTGGACACATCATATAGTAATTTACAGATTATGCTGGCGGTACGTTCCATTGGATTTGGCCTGGCACTAATGCCAATTTCAAATGCTGCCATGGGTGCGGTACCTGAAGCTTTAGCGCCCACTGCGTCTGCAGTGGTGAACACAGTTCGTCAGGTTGCCAGTTCTCTGGGAATTGCCATTATGAATTATGTTCTTGTGGTGAAGCAAGCCTATCATCAGGATGTTTTACATGATCTTATTAATTATGGCTCATTTACTGCATGCCAAGCCATTAATCGGTTACAGTCATTGCTGATGTCAATGGGAACAGATAGCGCTTCAGCGAATATTCAGGCTTTGACTATTATAAAAGGTCTTATAGTTCGCCAGGGTGCCATGGACTCGATTATTGATAGTATTATGACCTTAGTATTCATGTTGCTAATAACCGTACCATTTATTTTTTTCTTAACACCAAAAAAAGTTGAAGGAGCGCGGCTTCGTCAACAAAAACAGCTAAGTCAGGGAAGTGATTCCTAAAGAAAGTTTAAAAATCATCATATGCTAAATCTGATCAGAGCTTTACTGGAGGATGCTATCTAAGGATTCCTTGTATATTTTTAGGATTGCTTATAGTATAATTAGCAGAAGAAAGCCTGAAAGGAAGGGTATATGCTGACAAGATATTTGGAAAAAATGACATATATATATGATACCATGGATTCCGTCTTGATTACAAATGTAGATGGAATCATTGAATACTGTGCCATTTTTAATGAAAAAGATAATTCTATTAAGAACGAAGGGTACACTGGCAAATATCTTTTAGATGTTTACCCTGAATTAACGGAGCAAACCAGTACTCATTTTAGAGTTATGAGGAGTGGAGAGGCAATTATTGAAGAAATTCAGACTTTAACGGATTTTAATGGAAAGAAGCTGGCATTTGTAAGCAATACATACCCAATTGAGGTGGACGGAAAGATAGTAGGAGCCATAGAAGGAACAGTTATACTTTCCGACTCAGGACTTCCGTACAGTAAAAGATTTAAAGAAAAAAAGGAAGACACTAAAAAAGATCTTTATACAGTAGATAATCTAATCGGAGAAGACAACAAAATGCTTGTTGTAAGGGAAAAAATTTTGCGTGCGGCAGAGGGAGACTCTTCTGTAATGGTAATAGGAGAAACAGGAACGGGGAAAGAAATTGTAGCTCAAGCTATTCATAGCCACAGTAGACGGAAAAAGCAAGCGTTTATTTCACAGAATTGTTCAGCTATACCGGCGAGTTTATTAGAAAGTACCTTGTTTGGAACTGTTAAGGGCAGTTATACGGGAGCTGAGGATCGAAAAGGTCTTTTTGAACTGGCAGATAAAGGCACTATGTTTCTTGATGAATTAAACTCTATGAATATTGAATTGCAGGGGAAGATTTTAAAAGCTGTAGAGGAACAAAAAATTAGAAGACTGGGTTCAGAAAAAGAAAGAAAAATAGACGTAAGAATTATTTCTGCTATGAACGAGGAAGCTGATGAGGCTATAGAAAAAGGTAAAATAAGGAGAGATCTGTATTACAGATTGGGAGTATTTCAAATAAAACTGCCACTGCTAAAAGATCGGAAACAAGATATCCCATTACTGATAAAGTACTATATTAATTTTTATAACAGAAAAGAAGGACGCACTATTGAAGATTGTAGTGAACTGGCAAAAAGACTCCTTATTGATTATGAATGGCCAGGAAATGTCAGAGAGTTAAAAAATGTTATTGAATATGCATTTAATATGGCAAAAGGAAAGACTATTACAATAACGGATTTGCCCGATTACTTTCTTTATGACAAAAAAGAAGATACTCATTATGGGGATCAAGCAGATTGGAAAACAGCTTTGGAAGAAGGAGATTCTCTCACCTTCATCATTGATGATTATGAATGTAAAATCATAAGGGCAGTACTTCTGGAAAGCACTAATATTACTGATGCTGCCAATAAGCTTGGCGTCAGTAGGCAGGCATTGAATTATAAGATTAAAAAATATAAATTAGAAATCAAAAAATAAAGATAATGCAGTTATAAAAGGGAAAAAAATTTTGCGTATACTCCGCAAAATTTTTTTCCCTTTTATAGATTTTTGAAGAAGTAAAGGCTTAATGTTTAATGTAAGTAAAACATGCAAAACTAAAAAAGCTTGAAAACAACGGGGCTAATAAGGTATATTGATAAATATAATGAAAATTCATAATATTGGCACAATAATTGCTTCTATATAAAGGAAAAAGACAAAATTTAAGGAGGAAAATTATTATGAAATATGGTTGTCAGTCAATGGTAGAAGAAATTGAAGCAATATTAATTAAAAGACCTCAGGAAGCATTTATTAATCAAGAAAATCTTAATAACACATGGGAAGGGTTTAAATATTTCGGATGTCCTGATTATGAAACAGTGTTGAAGGAATATGAAGTTTTTGAAAAAATCATCAGGGATAATGTAAAAGACGTTTATACACTCCCATATGATTCAAAGACCGGATTAGACTCTATTTATGCTCACGATCCACTAAAGATCACAAGGAAAGGAGCAATTTATTTTCCTATGGGGAAGGTATTAAGAGGTAAAGAATATCTTGCAACAAAAGAATATCTTGAGAAAATAGGTATACCTACATTAGGTGAAATTAAAGCTCCAGGAAAAATGGAAGGCGGAGATGTTCTTTGGATAGATGAAAAAACCGTTGCCATAGGAAGAGGATACAGAACCAATGATGAAGGGATTAGACAATTTAAAGAATTGACAAAGGACGTTGTAGAGGAATATATCATTGTACCAATGCCTCATGGAGATGGTGTGGATGCATGTTTGCATTTAATGAGCATTATCAGTTTTGTTGATAATGATAAGGCAGTTGTTTATTCTAAATACATGCCGGTTTTCTTTAGAGAATATCTAATGGAAAAAGGAATCACATTGGTTGAAGCAGATGATGACGAATATGATTATTTAGGAACAAATCTGTTAGCGTTAAAGCCTGGAAAGGTAGTATTAATTAAAGGCTGCCCTAAAATCCAGAAGAAGCTTGAAGAATTGGGAGTAGAAGTACTGACTTATGAAGGAAAAGAACTTTCTTACAGAGGAACAGGAGGTCCGACCTGCTTAACAGCTCCTTTGTTAAGGAAATAAGCGTATAAGAGGATATTTAGCATTTAATTCAGAAAGGCAGTGTCTGTGATGGATAATAAAAATCATGTGTTAGAAGGAATCGGACTAAGAATTGAACATATACTTCTTAAATATATTGAGGCGCAAAGCTTTACTTTTACTGAAGGTGAGAAAGATGCCGAAAGGTATTTAATGAAATTTTTTTCCAATATAAAGTATTTTAAAGATTATCCTCAATATTATGGAACTTATAAAATTGCAGGAGACCCATTCAACAGAGCTGTTTCATACGCAATGGTAAAAGGCGAGGGTGATGACGCAGTTGTATTAGTACATCATAATGATGTTGTTGAAGTAGAGGACTATAAATTGCTTGAGCCTTTCGCTTTTTCACCTAAGCCTCTTGAAGAAGAACTTATGAAAATAAAGTATTCATTGCAAGAGGAAGCTCAAATCGATCTTATGGAGGGGAGCTATTTATTTGGCAGAGGAACTTGTGATATGAAGGGTGGCGGAGCTATACAACTGGCCCTTTTGGAAAGATATAGTGAGATTAAAGGCTTTAGGGGGAATGTGATCCTTATTGCCGTTCCTGATGAAGAAAATTTGTCAGCTGGAATGCGTTCTGCAGTTAGCTTGTTAAAAGATTTAAAGAATAAATATAATTTTAACTATAAACTTATGATAAATTCCGAGCCACATCAGAGAAAAGATAAAGAAAAAGGAGTGTTTTCACAAGGCTCTGTAGGAAAAATAATGCCGTTTGTATATGTAAGAGGATATTTATCACATATTGGAAAGGTTTTCGAAGGCTTTAATCCGCTAAACCTAATGAGCGAAATTGTAAGAAACACGGAGCTCAATATAGACTTCAGTGATATAGTGGGCAGTGAAATGGCACCGCCCCCTACCTGGCTGTACCTTAAGGATAATAAAAAGCAGTATGATGTATCAATGCCGTTATCTGTGGCAGGCTGCTTCAGCATATTGACACTGAATCGCACCCCACAAGAAGTAATGGAAAAGGTTAAAGATATCTGCTTTAAATCCTTTGAAGACATTCTTGAGCAAATGGGACAGAGCTATAAAGGATTTGCCAAGGTGAAGAAGCTTCCCTCTGAGACTTTGCCATGGAAAGTAAATGTGGTGGCTTTTGCTGAGCTTTATGAAGAAGCATGTAAAACCTATGGAGAAAAATTTATTGAAAGCTATAAAGTTATTGCTAAAAGTATTGAAACAAAATTTAACAGAGGGCAATGTACCATAATAGAATGTAACTTTCAATTAGTTGAATTTGTTTACCAATATATTAATGATATCTCACCAAGAGTAGTATACGGATTGGTTCCACCCTATTATCCCAATGTATCAAATGTATATTACAAAGGACTAAGTGAAGAAATTTCAAATTTATCTGAACAACTATGTAAGTATACTAAAACGGAGTTTGGACAGATATATGAGACCGAGGAGTTTTATACAGGAATTTCTGACCTTAGCTATACCAGCATCAGAGACGGAGAGGAAACTGTTAAGGCTTTGGAAACGTATATGCCTTTATTTGGAGATTTTTACTCCATACCTATCAGAGATATTGAAGAAATTTCAATGCCTTGTATAAATATTGGGCCTTGGGGAAAGGATTTTCACAAACTTACGGAGAGAGTTTATAAAGATGATTTGTATAATCGGACACCAAAAATAATAAATAAAGCAATTGCCTTGCTGTTTAATATTCCTGAATTATTATAAGGAGGAACAATTATGGATAACAAACCAAGAGAAACCCCTAATGACAGTAAGCTTGAACGTAAATTAAAACCAAGACAAATGAACATGATAGCAATAGGAGGAGCAATAGGTACGGGGCTATTTGTTGCTACAGGGTCTTCCATTAGTACAGCCGGTCCTGGAGGCACGATGATTGCCTATATTGTTATCGGTGTAGCTGTATATTTTATGATGACTGCTTTAGGAGAAATGGCAACGTATTTGCCTGTTGCAGGGGCCTTTGAATTGTATTCAAAAAAATACGTAGATCCTGCATTCGGATTTGCCATGGGATGGAATTATTGGTATTGCAGTACAATGACTATAGCAACTGAATTGGTTGCATCTGCCATTGTAATGAAATTTTGGTTTCCTGACAGCCCTTCCGCAATGTGGAGTGCTATATTTATAGTGCTGCTTTTAGCACTTAATATGGTTTCGGTCAGCATATTCGGTGAATCTGAATTCTGGTTTGCAGGTATAAAAGTTGTAACCATTATTATTTTTCTAGTAGTAGGGGTATTCATGATATTTGGTATTTTTACAAATGACAGCCCAGGATTTTCAAATTGGACTACAGGGGAGGCACCGCTTGTAGGGGGACCTTTTGGTGTGTTTGGCATTTTAATGGTAGCAGGGTTTTCTTTTATAGGAGTTGAAGCTACAGCTATTGCTGCGGGAGAATGTGTAAATCCGGCAAAAACTGTTCCAAAAGCCATTAACAGTGTATTTTGGAGAATACTGATATTTTATATAGGGGCTATCTTTGTAGTGGCAACATTAATCCCTTATACGGATCCTAACTTATTAAGTGCGGATGTTGATAATGTGGCCGTTAGTCCATTTACGATTGTATTTGAAAAAAGTGGCATCGCTATGGCAGCTTCTGTAATGAATGCGGTAATACTTACGTCAATTCTTTCATGCGGAAATTCCACATTATACTCGGCAAGCCGTTTGCTTTATTCAATGGCAGTTTCCAATCATGCACCTAAATTTTTGGCAAAGACAAGTGCCAAAGGAGTTCCAATTTATGCAGTATTTGGAACTATGATTATAGCTTGTTTGTGCTTTTTAACTTCTTTTGCGGGGGACAGTGTGGTTTACACATGGTTGTACAATGCAACTGGTCTTACAGGCTTTATGACATGGTTTGGTGTTTGTATCTGCCATTTAAGATTTAGGAAGGCCTTTACTAAACAAGGAAAAGATCTTTCCGTGCTTAAATATAAAACAAAATTTTATCCTTATGGAACAATACTCTCACTCATAATATCGGGAGCTGTAATTATCGGCCAAGGCTATTATGCGATTTCAGAGGCAGGGGTTGACTGGTATGGCGTTTTGGTAGCCTATATAGGCTTACCTATTATGATTGCATTATATATTTTCAGAAAGATTATAAAGAAGACTAAAATTGTGTCACTTGAAGAGATGGATTTAACAAGAAAGGATATATTACAAGAATAATTAGAAGTATTAAATATATAAACTAATAAGAAAAATATGCAAACTTGTTTAATGGGCAGATTAACGAGTTTGCATTTTTTACAATTTAAATTATAGAAAGCTTTGGTATTTATAAATAGAGCTACTATTATTATTGTCAAAATAAAAAGAAATAACGCAAATTTTGGCGAATAAAAGAATGTTAATTTAAAAACTAATTGGGGTATTATTTTATTAAAGAACTTTATCGATTTATTTATGTAATTTAATGAATTAAAAAAGTATAGTCAAATTAAAAATTACAGTCGAAGTGAAGAAGGGATGGGGTTTTATGAATGGTAAAAATAAAATTTATGCAGCTTATGGAAGTAACATGTGTTTGCAACAAATGGCTCGAAAATGTCCTTCTGCAAGAGTAATTGGTGTTGGAGTATTAGAAAATTATAAACTTACTTTTAGAGGCATCCGCAAAGGGGTGGCCACCATAGAAAGATGTGATGGTGCAAGCATACCGGTTGTATTATGGACTATTACAAAAAAGTGTGAGAAAGCACTAGATTCTTATGAAGGTTTTCCTAAACTATTTATGAAAGAACAAGTGGATGTTAGATTTAAGAATGACAGTGTAGAGGCAATGGTTTACGTAATGGTGGATAAGTATTGTAAGATTCCTGTCAAGCCTAGTCTTTATTACATAGAAACGATACAACGGGGTTATGAGAATCATGGAATTATAGTGGACGGGCTGTTTAATGCAGTCCAGGACGTATATAGAGAATTAGCAATAAGTAAATATTCTTGAGGAGGAATTGCAACAATTATAAGTGTGAGTTAATAATGAATACATAAAAGGTTTACCTGATGACTTTGGACAAGCTGGTAAACCTTTTTTTATATTAAAGTTCTACCTTGTCTAAAAGGTGGAAATATAGTAAAATTAAAAAATTATGGATAAAACACAAAAATTAGTAGCAAATGAAGTAAATATAAAGGCACTTAAGGAGGCTAGAAAAATGAATTATGTAACACATTCATTAGGAGGGGTAGCGGCTGGATTAGTTATAGTATCTGCAGGAAACGTAACTGATCCAGTTCAGCAGACTACAATTATGACAGGAGCTATACTAGGATCACTTTTCCCCGATATAGATCACAGACAAAGTTGGATCGGACATAAGTTACCAATTGCAGCAGATATATTGGCAGGATTGTTCAAGCATAGAGGAGCTATACACACACCAGTATTTGTTCTGATAGTTAGTATAATTTTAGGAATGTTAAACTGGGGATGGCTGCATGATTTGAATTATCTTGCAGCATATTTTATACAAGGGTTTATACCGGGAATGGTATCCCATTTAATTTTAGACACTCTAAATGTGCAGGGGATTATGTGGCTGTGGCCTATATCTACTAAACGGTTTCATATATTAAGAATTAGGACAAATAGTGCAATGGAAGCTGTAGTTTGCATAGTGTTAGGAGCATGTTTATATGGGCAATATACAGCAATATTTTAAAAACTATTAACATAACAATAAAATTTATCTGTTCAATAAAGACAAGTTAAGCAGTCTGATGGCATAGAATGTTTTAATATGATCTTTGGAGGACAGAATGAGAAAAAGAAGGAAACGTCCTAGAAAGAAAAATAAGAGGACTAGAAAGATAGCGCTGATAATTGGTATATTTGTCATAATGGCAATCATTTTTATCAGTGGTATATTAATTATATTAGGAAGAAATGTACCTTCTGCTACTGCGGGAAAGCTGGAAGATTATAAGAAAGCGGCAGAACAGACAGGGTGTACATGGCAGGAACTTGTAGCCTATGATGTTGTCCGCTATGAAAATAATTTAGACGATGTAGATCCCTATTTATCTGCTGTAGATTTTATGAAAATGTATTATGAGATACATCAGCATGTTGAAGCAGATAATGGTGGTTATTGGACGTTGGTATCCGAAGGGAATTTGACTAATCCTGAAAGCATATGCAGCTGGCTTGGGATTCCTAGTGGTAGCCCAATAAATACTGTCTTAGAGACAGCAAAGAAATATAAAAGGCCAGAATTTTTTATCCAGTTCTATACAAAAGAACTAGATGACCTGATGATGGAAAAGGGCTTTTCAGAGGAACAAATTGAGTGGGCAGATATGCTGATGACCTCGGGTAAACTTGATGCGATATTTGCAGACGTATATGAATTGCCAGACTACATTAAATCTGCAGAGGGTGGATATTTTCAATGGCCCACCCCAGAGCTACATGAGATTACGTCTAAATTTGCAGCAGCAAGAAAGCATCCAGTTTTCGGCATCACAAGAGCACATAACGGAGTTGACATCAGCGGTTTAAATGCGATGGGCTCTCCAGTAGTTGCGATTGATGATGGAGTTGTAATATCAGTAAACCTAAATGGTGGGGAGCGGGGAATAAACATAAGAATACAGCATAACGTTGGTGATGATGTATGGATTTCCAGATACCAGCATTTATCTGTTGCAAGTGCTGCTGTTGGGCAGAAGGTTACAAAAGGTACATTAATTGGTACTGTGGGAAATAGCGGCATATGTACAGGACCTCATTTGCATCTTGAGCTTACTTATAACGGGGTTTTAATTGATCCACTGCCGCTTATAAAGTAGGAGCAGATGGATAGACCTACTCTTTAAATTGACAAAAAACATGGATACACTTATACTATTGCTAAAGGTTAGCACTGGCTGACTAGATTTTAAATGGGAGTATTGGTTATGAAAACAAGGGCAAATAATAAAATAGTAGCAGTTATAATTTGTATGTCTATTTTGCTTACTATTTTTTCTGCTACCAGTTTTGCTCTTCTTTATGGCAATCATGAATGCAATGGAGTACACTGTACGGTTTGTGAACATTTAAATAATTTAGCCAATGTTTCTAAAGCGTTAGGAGATGGAGTAGGTTCCTTCTTAGCCATTCTTCTAATAACAGCCATTTCGGTAAAAGGATTACCAAAGTTTTTTGGTCAGAACCTTTCTGTAGTTTCTTTAATATCCCTAAAGGTTAGAATGAATAATTAAATCTCAAAGTTTTAATTTGCTAAATAAATAAGAACTTTGGGAGGATTTTATATGCGTAAATTTTTTACTGCCATCATGGTGATGGCATTATTTGTGTTACTTATAACTGGTTGTGGAATCAATAACAACGTGTCGAAGGATGAAAATACCAAAGAGGCTTTAAACGTAGTAACTACTATTTTTCCACCTTATGATTTTGCATCACAGATTGCAGGGAATAAGGCTAAGGTTTCTATGTTACTGCCTCCTGGTGCGGAAAGTCATTCCTATGAACCAACACCGCAGGACATCATAAAAATACAAAATTGTGATGTGTTCATTTATACTGGCGGTGATTCTGATGCATGGGTTGATGATATTTTGGAATCAATGGATACAAGCAAGATGAAAATTATAAAAATGATGGATTGTGTCCCAGCAGTGGAAGAAAAGATTGTTGAAGGTATGCAGCCTGAGGAAGAGGACAATAGTGATTCAGTAAAACAAGAAGAACTGGAATATGACGAGCATGTTTGGACTTCACCTCAAAATGCCATTAAGATTACACAGACCATTTCTGATGTCCTTTGTCAAATAGATAAAAAAAATCAAGGGTATTACCAGAAAAACACCGCAGATTATATTGCAGAGCTAAATGTTTTGGATAAAGAATTCAAAGAAATTGTCGCCAAGGCATCCAGAAGGGTGATTGTGTTTGGAGACAGATTTCCACTTCGATATTTTGCAGATGAATATGGATTGGAGTATTATGCAGCTTTTCCAGGGTGTAGCACTGAAACTGAGCCAAGTGTAGATACAATTAAGTTTTTAGTTGATAAAGTGAACTCAGAAAAAATACCAGTTGTTTTTTATATAGAATTCTCAAATCATAAGACTGCAGATAGTATATGTGAAGCTACGAGTGCAAAGCCATTATTGTTCCATTCTTGCCATAATGTTTCACAGGAAGATATAGATAAGGGAAAGACTTATGTGGACATCATGAAAGAAAATGAGGCTAATCTAAAGGAGGCACTGAGATAATGACATTGATTAACTGTAAGAATTTGGTATTGGGCTATGATGGAAAGGAAATCTTTGAAAATTTAAATTTTAAAGTAAACGCAGGAGACTATTTATGCATCATTGGTGAAAACGGAGTTGGTAAAACTACTTTGATGAAGTGCATACTGGGTATTCGCAAGACAATGGGCGGGACTATACAATTCGGGGAAGGACTAAAGCAGAATGAAATTGGCTATATACCACAGCAGAGTAGTGCTCAACGAGAATTTCCAGTTACTGTGCAAGAGGTGGTGCTGTCAGGGTGCTTAAACAGTCATGGAAGTATAGCTATTTACAATTCTACAGACAAGAGAAAAGTAGATGAAAATTTAGAACGGCTTAACATAAAAAATTTGAAGAAAAAATGCTATAGGGAGTTGTCAGGAGGTCAGCAGCAGAGAGTGCTGCTGGCCCGTGCTCTCTGCGCAACAAAAAAATTATTATTTTTAGATGAACCAGTAGCAGGGCTGGATCCAAAGGCTACAGAAGATTTTTATGATATATTAAAGCAGATTAACTGTGAGGGTACAACTATTGTCATGATCACCCATGATTTACAAGGGATAAAGAAGAATGCAAAACAAGTATTATATTTGAACCATGAGAAATTTTTTTATGGAGATATAAAAGAGTATCTTGGGGGTGAAGGAAATGCTTAGTACAGTTCAAGAATTATTTGCGTATCCATTTATTCAGAGAGCTATAATAGTTGGTATTTTGGTCTCCCTTTGTGCTGCACTCCTAGGAGTCAGTCTTGTATTAAAGAGATATTCCATGATTGGTGACGGGCTTTCTCATGTTGGTTTCGGAGCGCTTGCACTTGCTATGGCAATGAACCTGGCTCCTTTAGAGGTAGCCATTCCAATTGTGGTGGCAGCAGCTTTCTTGCTGCTGAGAATTTCTGAAAGCAGTAAAATAAAGGGGGATGCAGCTATTGCCCTCATTTCTACCAGCGCCCTTGCTCTTGGAGTAATCGTTATTGCCATGACTACTGGAATGACCACAGATGTATGTAATTATATGTTCGGCAGCATTTTATCGATGAGTAAAAATGATGTAAGACTAAGTGTTATTATTTCTGTTCTGGTCATCATCATGTACTTGCTTTTTTATAACAAAATATTTGCCATTACTTTTGATGAGTCTTTTGCACAGGCTACTGGGATAAATACGCGAAGGTATAACTCCTTAATTGCATTTCTTACAGCGGTTACAATCGTTTTAGGTATGAGAATGATGGGGGCACTACTTATTTCAAGTTTAATTGTTTTTCCAGCATTGACGTCAATGAGATTAATAAAATCCTTTAAAGGTGTAGTAATCAGTTCTACCGTGATATCGGTAACGTGTTTTGTGATAGGCATTCTAATGTCTTATATTTGTGCTACCCCAACGGGGGCAAGCATCGTATCCGTTAATTTGCTTTTATTTATTTCTTTTTCTATTATTAGTAAAATAAGATTTAAGCAGAAGGGGTAAAAAATGATTCAGAAGAAGAATATAAAAAGGTCAATGTCACTACTGCTAATACTTTTGATCATTACAATGTGTAGCTGCAGCTCGGGAGAAAAAGAACCCATCAGCAAAGCCCCTGCAAAGAATGACGGTGTTGTAGAAATAACAGAAGATCTATTCCTTACTCAGATTAATGATATCTATACCAATTCTGATGATTATCTTGGAAGAAAAATAAAATATCAGGGGATTTTCGGAACAATGCCATATGAAGAAGGCGGAGAGATGCAAGACATTATATATGTATTCAGAAATAGCCCGGGTTGCTGTGGAAACGACGGCACTGCAGGGTTTGAAGTACTATGGGGTGGGGAAATGCCCCCGCAGGATGCTTGGGTGGAAGTGGAAGGAATCTTAAAAACTTTTGAAGATAAGGACGGAAATCAATATTTACAGTTAAAGTTAGATTCTCTTAAGGTTCTGGCAGAACGAGGTAAAGAGTTTGTTTCCCAGTAGAGGGATGAGCGGAAGATTTATCGTTAGCATTAATTGGAACCATCAAAAAGAATAAAACTGGCTCTTCTCACTGTGACAATTACGCTGTATAATTAGGATTATTAACAACCGTTTTAGTGTAAAAGTTTAGGAGGAGAAAAGTTCTATGGATACGAAATACGTAATGATCATTCAATGTGATATTGCAAGACAGAGATGCAGCGGGTTTGCATGTACAAATGGATTTTATAATCGGGACGATGTTTTTAAGGATTATGATGATGACGTAAGATACATTTCTTTAACCTGTGGAGGATGTTGTGGGGCAAGTCTTGCTTCTAAGCTGGAGCATTTTTCCAAAAGACTGACCAAGAAAACCCCTATAACAAAGGACGAAGTTGTAGTACATTTGTCTTCTTGTATGGTAACGGATAATTATCATCACGATCGTTGCCCTCATGTGGATTACATAAAGGGCCTCATTGAAAAGAAGGGGTACAAAAGAGTTGTAGATGGCACATACATAAGTAAAGTAGCAGAAAAGAAAAGAGAAAGTGGAGAATATAAGCGTTATTAGGAAGTGATGCAGTGAAAATCAGCAGGAACGCGATGGAGACCGCTTATCAGCAGCTTTCGATTGGTTTGTTTTAAAGAGAATATTAAAAAAGAAAAAAGCTAGATATGGTTATTTCTAGCTTTTTTAGTAGGTTGTCACTACTCTTGATACTTCTTCTTATGATAAGTTGAAATTCCTAATAAATCACTAATGGGGCAGTAACGAATTAATCCTGTTATTATCGGTAGAATACCAACAATTCCCCACCAGTTTTTGTAGTATAAACCTAAAATAATAATTATTAATCCAATTGTAATTCGGAAAATTTGTTCAATTTTTCCAACATTATGTTTCATTTAAATCACCTCAGGAATACTTTAAAAATTATCGCTGGCTGCTATGGTGTGAATTTTCCATTTTATCAGTAGTGTGAGAATCCTTAGCATTCTTGTTAGAATTATCATTTTTAACATCATTACTACAATTACTGGTCTTAACATACTTGCCAGGCTTATTATTGGTATCTTTTTTTAATATATCCATATTATCACCTCCAATTTAAGTATGTGTAATTGCCGAAAAATTATTATACTATTTAAAGCTAGATATTTTTAAATGGTATAATATTACAATAGTACAAATGGAATCATAAATAAAACATATTGACTTTAAGAATTACTATATGATATATTAGCTTATACTATAGGGGAGTAGCTTAAAAGTTATACAGCCAGCAAGACCTTTAACATGAGTCACTGTTTAATGAGTTATGTTAAAGGTCTTTTTAATGAAGGAAGGAACGCTAAACTAATGGAATTTTTATCTACTGGTTTTTGGTCAGTGCTATTGACTATTGTTATTACTGATTTGGTATTAGCTGGAGATAATGCTATTGTAATCGGATTAGCCGCTAGAAATTTACCACATAAAAATCAAAAAAAGGCTATAATATTAGGAACCATTGGTGCTATTATTGTCCGTTCAATTTTAACCCTGGTAGTGGTATGGCTATTGAAAGTACCTGGCTTATTATTGCTAGGAGGTTTATTGCTAATCAGGATAGCATATAAATTACTCGTTGATGAAAAAGATCATGATAATCTGAAGGCCGGAGAAAATTTAATTGGAGCTATTAAAACAATTATTGTTGCGGATGCAGTTATGGGGCTGGATAATGTTCTTGCCGTGGCAGGTGCAGCGCATGGAAGCTTTTTTATGGTTGTTTTGGGATTGTTAATCAGCGTTCCAATCGTAGTTTGGGGCAGCACAATCATTTTAAAATGGATAGAACGTTTTCCAGTAATCATTTACATAGGATCAAGCGTATTAGCATGGACCTCATCTAAAATGATTGCGGAAGAACCGTTTTTAAAAGGCTTCTTTGAGGAGAACTTATTATTAAAATGGGGATTAGGTCTGGTTCTTATTGTTGGAGTCCTTTTAGCAGGAAAAACTACAAAACAAAAGAGATTAAAGAACAAATAAGGCCATTCAGATACATAAAATGAATAGTTACAGAGTGCACCGTTTTGGGTTATCCAAGACGGTGTTTTTGTGGTTATTTAGGCACAACTAGCATATGGTATAAATAACATTAAATTAGATTGATGCTTATAAAAAAATGTGAATAAGAATGGAGGTCCTTTATTAATTGAACATTAAAACCACAAAGTCGTGGATTTTTGCCATTACAAGTATGGCTAATCTGAGTGCTACTTTTGCTATTAATAGTGTGAATTTGGCCCTTCCAATACTTGCAGATGAATTTGGGGTTTCACAGGGGGACGTTAGCTGGCTGACCCTTGTATACTCTTTAATTCCCTGCTGCATGTTATTGATCTGTGGTAAAATTGCAGATTTGTATGGATATAAAAGACAATATAAAGTTGGATTTATTTTTTTTGCATTATCCTCCATGTTTGCACCAATTCTATCGCATACCCTTTTAACTTTGTTTTTTTTCAGGGCTTTACAGGGTCTTGGGTATAGTTTATTAATATCTATAACACAGGCAACTATTTCAAAAACATTTGATGATAAAGAACGGGGAAAAGCACTTGGAATTAACTCTGTCTTCGTATCCGTAGGATTCGCATCAGGTCCAACAATAGGAGGATTTCTGCTATTGCATTTTTCATGGCATTCTATTTTTTATTTTTCAATACCGTTCTGCCTGATTGGATTACTTGCCACTATAATGGTTATGCCAGAAGATGAAGAGAGAGTTCGTGGCGAACAATTAAAATTGGATCTGCTAGGCGGCATTTTGTTTGCAATATCTATTGGCACACTGGCCGTAGGATTAAATTTCAGTGATAGCTGGGGAGTAATATCCATTCCATTTATTTTATGTATTATAGTATTTGCTCTGGCACTTGGTTTATTTATATGGAGAGAAAAAGTAACAGATATGCCAATGATGCCATTAAACTTATTTCAAAACAGGACCTTCTCACTTGCTAATGCAACATGTGCTTTATCCTATATGACTCAACAGCTGACGGCATATCTCTTTCCGTTTTTTCTGATAAATACTTTATCACTTAGCGCGGATAAAGCAGGAGTAGTGTTATTGGCTTCTCCGGTTGCAATGATGATTGCATCTCCTTTTGGTGGAGATCTTTCTGATAAATATGGAACACGTAAGCCAGCTATTGCAGGCTTGATATTAATTGCCCTAAATTGCTTTTTAGTTGGATTTTTTAAAGAGAATATGAGCATCTTATTGGTAATGGTTGTATTATCAATGGTGGGTGCAGGAAATGGCTTAAGCGTATCAGCCATTAATTCGGCAATCCTGGGCTCTGTTTCAAAAGAGTATTCTGGTATAGCCTCTGGAATGCTGGCAACTATGAGAAATATAGGAAATACCTTTGGAACAGCAATTGGAAGTGTTATGCTTATAACAAGGCAAGCACATTATGCTGCAGAATCTGGATTGAGTAAAAATGCAATATACCTATGTGCTCAAAAGGATACATTTCTAGTTGGATTAGGAATAGCAATACTAGCGATAATACTTGTAATGAAGATACCAGATAAAATGCAGCAAATAACAAAAGCAAACTCAATATTTTAATGTAGTTTTAATTTATTTATATTGACAATCTGATAATTTTTATTGTATTATAAAACAGTTAAAAGGGAGTAGTTGGTATTACAAAGTCAACATACCGGTAGATAATGCTACCTGGTTTTGTAAGCCTTTTAGGTAACGAGACTTTTGGCATAACTCTGTAAAGGGTTATGGTAGAAGTCTTTTTTTGTTTGTCATAATAATCATGAAGGAGAAGAATCTATGTTAATTGATGTAATAATGCTAGTTATTAGTTTGGGTTTTATTTTATTTGCCTGCTTTGTTTTTACAAATGCCATTGAATGGTTCGGAAAGAAATTAAACTTAGGGCAGGGAGTCGTGGGAAGCGTATTTGCGGCTATAGGTACAGGTTTACCTGAAACTATTATACCAATCATTGCGATTGTTTTTTATACAGGTGGGAATGCACATGAAATAGGTATCGGGGCTATTGCTGGTGCTCCATTTATGTTAGGCACTTTAGCTTTTTTCGTAACGGGACTAGCAGTATTAGTTTTTTCTAAACTCGGTAAAAGAAGCATTAGAATGAAGGCCGATGTAGATGTAATTTCAAGAGACCTGACATTCTTCATAATAATTTATGGAATCGCGGTTTTAACCAGTTTAATACATACACATATTACTATTAAAGCATGTATAGCAATATTATTATTGTTATCCTATATTATTTACCTAAAAACTACATTTAGTGATGAGGCTGATCAAGTTGGTAATGTTGATGAATTGTATTTTACGAGGTTTTTTAAAGTAAAAACGAATTTAGTATGGATTGTAGTACAATTAGTTATAGCGTTACTTGGTATTATTTTGGGGGCAGATTTATTTGTAAAATATGTAGAAAATCTAGCCAATTCTCTTGGTATAGCACCATTGATTTTATCAATGATTATTACCCCAATAGCTACAGAGCTTCCTGAAAAGCTGAACTCTGTTATCTGGATAGGACATAAAAAAGATACGCTTGCATTGGGTAACATAACAGGAGCAATGGTATTTCAAAGCTGCTTCCCAGTTGTATTTGGTATCATTTTTACATCATGGAATTTAACAGGCATTACCATGTTATCTGCAATTCTTGCGTTAACATCGGCGGCACTAAACCTTGCATGGATTAAGATAACAAAAACCATTAGTCCTTATGTTCTTCTGGCAAGTGGAGCTTTATATGTTATATTTCTAATTAATGTATTTTAAAGATAATTTTAGGGCTCTGTATAAAGCTAAATTAACAAATCCCCGGACAATATTACATTGAACGAGGATTTGTTGTTTTAATAGCACAAAATTATCTTTGAACGTTATTGCCTGAACTCTGGTCATTTTTTCTAGAATCTGCTTTCTGATCATTCTTTCTGGAATCTGAATTTTGATCATTTTTTCTAGAATCATCATTCTTAGCATTGGTGCAAGAGCTAGCTTTTTGAGCTTTCTTGTAAGCATCAGCGTTATTAGTTGTTTTCTTTAAATAATCCATATTAGCCACCTCCAAATTTAAGTATGTGTAATTAATGAGGAATTATTATAAATTTTAAAACTTAGTTTTTATTAGAATAAATTAGAAATATATACCGATTTATATAGTTCAATATAGGTACAACAAAATGCTATCTTTGGCATATAATGAATAAGATCGAATCCGTTCACATGTTATTGGGATAAGATCAATTACTGCTATTATGATTTGAAAGTAATTTTTTTACATTTTTGAATTATAATAGATGTGAGTATATTATATAAAGGAGGTATATTTATGGAGTTAAATTCTAAATATCCCTTGCATGGAGAAGTTCTTACTTCTAAACAACATCAAGATTGTGATTGCCAATCCACATTTGGAAATAAAGTGATTTTTGAAAATAGCTATGGAAATTTTGGGCCGCTGGACATTACTTTTGCTGAAGGTAATCTACTTCAAACTTTTAATCAGCCGATATCAAGTGTTACAATTGATACAACCTGTGTAGACGTCAAAAACCTTATAATCGATTTTACAGGTATCTTAAATGTAACTACTACTGTAGCGGCCACTTCTACGTTAACTTTTACACTGTATAGAATCTGTAGTGATAGAAGACCACGTCAGCCTATATCTACGGTTAATTTCTTTGTGGCAGATACAACTGGTGGCGTTACTACCAGTCATACTTTAGCATTTAAATTTCCAACCAAGGATGAAAACTGTAATGGTTGTTGTACCTATGTATTGGATCTGATAAGTATCTCTAATCTTGATTTTGGAACGATAAACTACTCTATTAACGGAAACCTTAGCGCATTGGCCATAGTTGCCGCATGTTAAACTTGTCTGTTGAGTGGCAGATCCCAGCTAGCATTTTAAGTGCTGGCTGGTTTTTAAATTTTAATTAAATGCACATTTTTAACACTTTCATCAACTCCTTCATATAATTATACTATACCTAGTTTAGGTGTATATTATATAAAAGGGTGATGAAAAATGTATAGAAATAGACAATGCAACTGTAGCTGCGAATGCAATCAAGTGGATGCTATTGAAGATATACAAAAGGGCATCTGCAAAATCAAAGAGGGTATTAAAGATATCCAGAATGGCCTTGATGATATCTGCTGTTGTAGAATTAGTGAAGGCATAAAATGTATCGAAAGTGGACTGTGTAAAGTTAAAAAAGGCTTATGCGATGTGATTGAAGGATTAAGCGATTTCGAATTTGAATGTGATTACAGAAGTAATATGGGTATTAAAGAAGGTATCTGTGGTATCAAAGACGGTATCAAGGGTGTGCAGGAAGGACTGTGTGACCTTCAAAATGGCTGCCTCTGTGAGGGAATAGTAAACGTTCGTGAAGGTCTGCAAGACCTGGAAGAAGGCTTATGCAACTTGATTAAGGGAGTAACGGATATTAACGACGAAAGACAAAAAAGAAGAAAGAACAAAGGCTGCGAAATGTGTCCTGGAACAACATATGAAAATAGATAGGATGAAGTTTGCGGATGTATTCGAGCCGATTACAAAATCTAAATGATTATTCACTTCTATAGTGGATAAGATTTTCTCGTTCGGATTTTTACTTATTGAGAGAGTTGATTTTAATCATCTCTCAACGTAAGAAGATAAATGTTAATAAAGTAAAATAAATTGTTTAACAGCCGTTCTAAGAGCGGCTGTTAATACGAAAAGAATACTTAAGGATTATTATAAGTAAACATAACCCCCTATGAGTTTGAATATCTTACATATGTGGATACTTGAATCAGAGGAGGGTTTTTAATGTATAGAGTTGTAGTAATTGGTGGCGGCTGGTCGGGCTGTGCTGCGGCTATAGCCGCGCGAAAAGCAGGGGCATCCGTGGTGCTGATTGAAAAGACTGATCTACTTTTAGGCCTAGGTAATGTAGGCGGTATTATGAGAAATAATGGTAGATTTACTGCTGCTGAAGAAAACATTGCTCTGGGTGCAGCTGAGTTATTCCAAATAACGGACAGTTGTTCCAGACATATAAATATTGATTTTCCAGGTCATAAACATGCCAGTCTTTATGATGTTATGAAGGTGGAGCCGCAAGTTAGAAGACTGCTGAAAGATATGGGTGTTGAGATACGTATAATGTCAAGAGTTATAGACGTAGTAACTGAATTGGTAGAACTGCCAGAAGAAAAGCCCAAAAAATATATAAAAAGTCTTATTGTTACCAATGGAGTGGGGATTGGTCAGCGGAATACTGATGTGCAGACCATAGAGGGGGATGTTTTTATTGAATGCACAGGATCTACAGGACCTATGGGGAATTGCCTTGCTTACGGTAATGGATGCTGTATGTGTATACTCAGATGCCCTGCTTTTGGCCCTAGAGTTAGCATTTCCCAGAAGGCAGGAGTAACCGACATAATGGGAATGAGAAAAGACGGTGCATGGGGAGCCTTTAGCGGCTCTGGAAAATTAGAAAAAGGATCTTTGTCAGAAGAAATACAACAGGGGCTAAATGACACCGGAGTAGTTGTAATACCTTTAGAAAAGAAAGATATAGTAAAAGAAAAGTTAAATTTAAAAGTATGCCAACAGTATGCTTTAGATGAGTACGCAGAGAATATAGTACTTTTAGATACAGGCTATGCTAAAATTATGACACCTTTCTTCCCATTAGAAAAGTTAAGGGAAGTACCGGGCCTTGAAAATGCCAGATATGCTGACCCTTATGCAGGAGGTAAGGGGAACTCTATAAGGTATTTATCTGTAACCGAAAGAGACGACTATATGAAAGTTGCAGGCATTGAGAACCTACTTTGTGGTGGTGAGAAGTCAGGATTATTTGTGGGGCATACAGAGGCTATTACAACGGGAAGTCTGGCAGGGTATAATGGCGCAAGATACTTAAAGGGATTGAAACCAATGGAATTGCCTAGACAGCTAGCTACAGGTGATTTGATAGCTTATGCCAATGAACGTCTGCAAACCCGAGAAGGATTAATGACTCGGTACACCTTTGCAGGAGCAGAATATTTCCAAAGGATGCAGGAACGGCAGTTATATAGCATAAATCCGGAGGAGGTTAGCGGGCGTGTGGCTAGAACTGGGTTGGAAGGTATATATAATGAAAAAATAATATAAACATAACTTAAATTAAATAGTAAGCAGGCAAGCAGGAAAATTGATTAAACTGATATTTTATGATTCTGCTTGCCCAATTTTATTGCTTGTTTTTATCGTAAACGATTTGACCATCGATTATAGTATAAATGGTATGGGTGAATACTTCCATTGGATTGCCATCAAATATAGCTATATCGGCATCTTTCCCAACCTTGATGCTTCCTACTCTGTTTGAAACATTACAAATTTCTGCAGCATTAATTGTAATGGCTTTAAGGCCTTCTTCCATAGGCAGCCCTTCTTTGACTGCATAACCAGCACAAACTGGCAAATATTGAATTCTGCTAACTGGATGGTCTGTTGTTATGGCAATTTTAATTCCTGCATTACTTACAATCCCAGCATTCTTAAAATCCATATTTTGTATTTCAATTTTATTTCTAGAAGTGAGACAAGGTCCTATTATTGCGGGAAAACCTGAGTTCTTAATTTCTTCTGTAATTAAATAACCTTCTGTACAATGATCTAAGGTTAAATTTAAATCAAATTCTTTTGCAATTCTTATTGCTGTTAATATATCATCTGTTCGATGCACGTGGGCCTTTAACGGTATTTCTCCATTTAAGATAGGGAGCCAGCACTCTCTTCTAAAATTTAATTCAAAAGGTTTTCTCCTTTTTTTGCATTCCATCTTCTCTTTTTGATATTGTGTCGCTTTAAATAGTTCTTCACGTAATAATGCAGCTATGGACATTCTGGTACTTGGAACTTTGTTTAACTCATTGTAATTGCACTTTGGATTTTCACCAAATGCTATTTTCATTGCTGCCGGTTCAAGTATAGTCATATCATCAATACATCTTCCACAAGTTTTTATAAAGGCAAACTGGCCTCCCACAATATTTGAACTTCCCGGCCCTACCATAACAGAGGTAATGCCAGAACAAATTGCATTATGAAAAGCGGAGTCCATAGGATTAATTGCATCAAGACCTCTTATATATGGAGTAATAGGGTCCTTCATTTCATTACAATCTTCACCTTCAAATCCTTTTTTCTCTTCAGTTATTCCGATATGGCAGTGTGCTTCTATAAGGCCTGGTAATACCCAGAGCCCTTCAGCATTAATTGTTTTAGTTATTCTATATTTTTTTTCATCTATTTTATTACCGACTTTCTATATTTTTTTATCTCTAATTAGTACATAGCCTGACTCAAAAGTTGTTCCCTCCATAGTCAAGACTTTACCATTTTTTATTAATAACATAATTTGTCCCTTTATTTGCCCCTTTAAGAATTAAATTATAATTTTAGAATACCACATAAAGTATGCGTAATTTGCTAAGAATTATTATAACAAAATTGTATAAGGCATTGACGATAAGTGATTAAAATTGTTATACTGATTGCTAATATATAAATGAAAAAGATAGAAAAGATAAAGGGGGAAGTCAATTGGATAAACCAGTTTATGTTATAGGGCACAAAAATCCTGATACGGATTCGATCTGCTCCGCTATTGCATATGCTCATCTGAAAAATCAGATTACAGATAAATGTTACGAAGCTAGACGTGCTGGACAAGTAAATAATGAAACAAAATATGTATTAGAAAAATTTGATGTAGATGCACCTGAACTTATTGCAGACGTAGGCACACAGATAAGAGATGTTGCTATTAAAAAAATTGATGGAATTAAGAGTGGTATTTCTCTGAAAAAAGCTTGGAATATGATGAGGGATACTTCAAATTCCACATTGCCAGTTACATTAGATGGAAAACTAGAAGGGATTATTTCGGTTAACGATATTGCAACGGCCAATATGGATATTTATGAAAATGGAATTTTAGCTTTATCTAAAACACCATACCGAAATATTCTGGACACCCTGGAAGGGACTATGATAGTTGGTGATGAAGAGGGCTTTGTGGAAAATGGGAAAATTCTTATTGGAGCGGCAAATCCTGATTTAATGGAAGAATACATAGAAAAAGGGGATATTCTCATTACAGGGAATCGCTTTGAATCACACCTTTGTGCTATAGAAATGAATGCAGGATGCATTGTAGTGTGTATGGGGGCTCCAGTATCTAAAACCATAAAGAAGCTGGCTATGCAGAACAACTGTAGAATTATAAGTACACCTTATGAAACTTATATGGCGGCCAGAATGATTAACCAAAGTACTCCAATTCGCTATTTCATGCGTCAAGAGAACATAGTCAGTTTTATGGAAGATGATTATGTCAGTGATATGAAGGAGACTGTTACTAAAATCAGACATAGAGATTTTCCTGTTTTGGACAAGTCTGGCAATTATTGCGGCATGCTTTCCAGAAGGTCTTTGATTAATATGAATAGAAAGAAAATTATTCTTGTGGACCATAATGAAAAATCTCAAGCGGTAGATGGTATTGAAGAGGCGGAAATAATGGAAATTATTGACCATCATAGAATTGGAAATCTGGAGACACTTGCTCCTGTGTACTTTAGAAATCAGCCTTTAGGCTGCACAGCAACGATTATCTATCAAATGTATGTGGAACTGGGTGTCAAAGTGGATAAAAAAATTGCAGGGCTATTAAGTTCTGCTATTTTATCAGATACACTGATGTTTCGATCTCCAACTTGTACAAATATGGATAAAGCTGCGGCAGAAAGCCTGGCTAAAATCGCAGAAATTAATATTGAAGAGTATGCAGAAAAAATGTTTAGGGCAGGCAGTTCCCTGCAGGATAAATCTACTGAAGAAATATTCTATCAGGATTACAAAAAATTTGCTAGTAATGGAATAAAATTTGGCGCAGGGCAGATTACTTCTATGGATGGCGATGAGCTGGCGGCATTGAAGCTTAAGATCCTTCCATTTATGGAGAATGCATGTAAGACTTCTAGTTCAGATATGATGTTTTTTATGCTGACGGATGTTATTCATGAATCTACTGAACTGCTATTTGTAGGTGAAAAGGCTAAAGACATAGTTGAAAGGGCTTTTTGTGGAAAAGCAGAAGAATCTTCTATTATTATGAAGAATATAGTTTCAAGAAAGAAACAGCTGATTCCAAAATTAATTAATGCCATGCAGGAATAAGTAAATAATTAGTAAGGTTAAAGGTCACATATAAATCCGATATTATGGTATTTATATGCGGCCTTTTTCTGTATATTATAAAAAACATTCCTGATACTTCTTGACGATATCTATTTAACGTGATAAAGTACAAACGTAAACAAATTATGGAAAAGAGGTAGACAAAATGAAAGAGCAAAGGGAAAATAAAGTAATAAAATCCATAAACCCTTTAATAATTCTTGGAGTTATTGTAGTTATAGCAGCCGTTGCTACTTATATAGTTCCTGCTGGGGTTTTTGACAGGGTTGAAAATACAGCAACCGGTTATGATATAGTAAATCCTAGTTCGTTTCATTATGTGGAGAATACTCCTATAGGAATTTTTGACTTATTTAAATCCATAACATTAGGATTGCAGGGAGCCGGAAATATTATATTTTTCTTACTTATCATTGGAGGCGTTTTCCAGATAGTTGAGGCAACAGGTGCATTACATGCAGGCATTTCAAACTTAGTTAAAAAAACTGCAGGAAAACAACTTTTACTTATTCCACTATGCATGGCAGTTTTTTCATTAGTTTCGGCTACAGCAGCATGCTGTGAAGAATATCTGGCTTTTGTCCCATTGGTATATGTAGTTTGTGTAGCTTGTGGATTTGATTCTATAACAGCAGTAGCGATACTTTTCTGCTCATCAGCAGTAGGTTATGCAGGTGGTATGACAAATGCTTTTACGGTGGGGGTTGCTCAAAATATTTCAGAAATTCCATTATTTTCAGGTATAGGCATGCGCACAGCAATTTTTACAGTATTGGTAGTTATTACAATAATTTATGTTATGATTCATGCTAGAAATGTTAAAATAAATCCGATGAAAAACTTAATGTATGAACTTGATCACAAGTACGCAGATCAGATAAATTTTGAGGAAATTGTTAGAATAACAGGGAGACAAAAAGGCGTCTTATTAATATTCGCCTTAGGGTTTGTAGCTGTTGCGATTTCGGTTATTAAGCTGGGCTTTTACATAGATGAAATGGCTGCTATTTTTATAATAATAGGAGTATTATGTGCGATAGTTGGAGGGTTAAGTCTAAATGATACAGCGGATGCTTTTGTAGAGGGTTGTAAAAATTTAATATGGGCAGGATTAATCATTGGATTTTGTAAAGCAGCAACAACCATTATGTCAGATGCAAATATTATGGATACACTGATTAGTAGTATGGCTAGTGTACTTAAAGGATTGCCTTCACAGGTTAGTGCATGTGGGATGTTTATCATTCAGGACTTATTTAATTTTATAGTGCCGTCAGGATCTGGTCAAGCAGCTATAACCATGCCATTCATGGCCCCTCTTGCTGATTTACTGGGTCTAACAAGACAGGTGGCTGTTTTGGCTTTCCAGCTGGGTGATGCTTTTACTAATGTAATAACACCTACAAGTGGTTCGCTTATGGCTGCTCTGGCAATCTGTCACATTCCATATAAAAGCTGGATAAAGTTCATGCTTCCTTTGTGGGGAATGTGGTGTATAGTTGCATGCGCATTTCTTATTTATGCGGCAACTATAGGATATATGGGATATTAGAAAGGAAAAGAAATAATGAATAAAAGTGTTCTTAGAGGGGTGGAACCTGAGAAAGTAATGTGCTACTTTGAGAAAATATCACAGATTCCCAGAGGGAGTGGTAATGAAAAACAAATAAGTCAGTACATATATGAGTGGGCTTGCAAAAAGGGTTATGAAGCTTATCAGGATGAGGCCTTAAACGTAATAATAAAGAAACCTGCAACATCGGGATATGAAAACTCTGAGGTTATAATGCTTCAGGCTCATATGGATATGGTTTGTGAAAAAAATAGTGATAGTAACCACGATTTTCTAAAGGACCCAATTCTTTTGAAAATAGAAGGTGATTTTATATCTTCAGCGGTGGGGACCACTCTTGGTGCCGATAATGGAATTGGTGTTGCTTATTGTATGGCAATTTTGGAAGAAGAAAATGTTAAGCACCCACCTTTGGAAATACTGATTACTACAGAGGAGGAATCTACATTTAATGGGGCCATGTCCGTTTCACCAGAGCTTTTTAAAGCAAAAAAATTGATTAATCTTGATCAGGCAGAGGAAGACAGAATTTTAGCAGGAAGCTGCGGAGGGTCAGGAGTAAAGGTAATGCGTCCCTTAAATTATGAATCGATAACATCGGGAAGCGGATACAAAGGCTTTCATGTAAAAGTAAGTGGATTGACTGGTGGACATTCTGGAGAGGATATTAATAAAGGACATGGCAGTGCTATTAGTTTGCTGGTACGTTTACTTTATGAAATGAAAAGGAAATATAAAATTAGATTGGCTGACATTTATGCAGGCACTTCAAGACTTGCCATATCAAGAGAAGCAGAGGCAGTAATTTTTATAGGTCCTGACAGAGTGCAAGAAGTAGAAGATACAATAGCGGAGATGAAAAATATATTTAAGACGGAATATAAAGGGATTAGTAATGATTTAAAGATTGAATTTAAAGAAAATGATAGCATGGATTCTAAAATTATTACAGAGCAAGACTTTGACAAAATTATTCAGTTTTTATATTTATTTCCGGATGGCATAAAAAATATGAATGGTGCAGTACCAGGAGTTGTAGAAAGTTCTATTAACTTGGGAATACTTAGATTTGAGGATGGTTACCTGAAGGTAGAGGCAGAGCTTAGAGGGGCATTTGACTCTACGTGTCAGCATATTAAAAATCAGCTAATAAATCTAAGTGAGGTATTTGGAGCTGAAATAAAGTTCTTTTCAGAATATCCAGCTTGGTCATACAACACGGAATCTATAGTAAGAGAAAAGGCTATTGTTGTTTTTAAGGAAGAATTCAGCAGGGAGCTTAAGCCGATTGTAGTTCATGCAGGCATTGAATGTGGCTGCTTGTTACGGTCCATGCCATGGTTAGATGCTATAGCCATAGGTCCAAATTGTTGGGGGTTTCATTCACCGTCAGAAAGAATGAGTGCATCTTCTGTAAAAATCATATGGCAGTTTTTAAAGAAATTGTTAGAAGAACTTAAGTAAATAATAACGCCTTCCGATATAATATATAGATGGAGGACGGAACGAATGTATATCAATGTGGGAAACAATTTATTCATGCCTGAGGGTGATGATTATAGTAAAACGGAGTTTTCTAAGGTTACAGAAGAAATAAACTTAGAAGGCAATGCAGTTCTACAGCAGCTTAGATTACAGCAGGCAGCCGAACAGCTATTAAGGCCTAAGCCTATACAGAAGAAGGTAGATAAATCTGATAAGTCCCAAAATACAGAAAAGAAAAAATTAAGTTATAAAGAAATTCTGGATGAGGTGGTTGCGTCCAAATAGCAGCATCCTTGTCCATAAAGGGGGTGCTCGCAAATGAAATGAGCGCCTTCTTTTTTCTTTTTTAATCTATGTTCTTTAATTCAAATTTTACTAAAATTTGATTAAGATTATAGTAAATGATAGCTTGTTGTTGGTAGACCGCAAAAATGTGGTATTGATTTGTCAAATATGTTAAAATTAAAGGTAATGATTTTATAAAAAACAGTGAAGGAGAAGTTTTTATGGCAAATTTATGGAGTGGTAGATTTGAAAAGGGTATGGACGAAATCGTTGAGAAGTTTAACGCTTCTATTGATGTTGATAAAAGACTATATGCTTGTGATATACAGGGCAGTATTGCCCATGTAACAATGCTTGCAAAGCAGGGTATTGTTGCTGAAGTTGAAAAGGATCAAATAATTGAAGGCCTTAAGAAAATAAAAGATAGGATTGATGCTGGTGAATTTGAATTTACTATTAAGCAAGAGGATATTCACATGGCTGTTGAAAGCGCTTTAATAGACGCTCTTGGAGATACAGGCAAGAGGCTTCATACAGCAAGAAGCAGAAATGATCAGGTAGCCGTAGATACAAGACTGTATTTGAAAGAGCAAATAAAAGAAGTTATAGAAAACTTAATTTATATGGAAAAGGTACTGCTTGAAAAGGCAGAGCAATATGCAGATAGTATTATGATTGGATTTACGCATATACAACATGCACAGCCTGTAACCGTAGGGTTTCATTTAATGGCTTATTTTCAAATGTTTAAAAGAGATATTCAGAGATTACAGGATACTTATGAAAGAATGGATTACTGCCCATTAGGAGCTTGTGCTCTGGCTGGAACAACATTACCTACAGACAGGCATTTTACCGCTAAAATGCTTGGATTTAAAGCACCTACAGAAAATGCCATGGATAGTGTCAGTGATAGAGACTATGTAATTGAATTTTTAAGTGATGCTTCAATTTCTATGATGCATATCAGCCGATTTGCAGAGGAATTTGTCTGGTGGAATTCACAAGAATTCAGTTACATTGCTATAGATGATAGTTTTTGCACGGGAAGCAGTATAATGCCTCAGAAAAAAAATCCAGATATGGCAGAACTTTTAAGAGGAAAAGTTGGACGTGTATATGGACATCTGATGCAGATTCTGACTGTTATGAAGGGAACACCACTTGCATATAACAAGGATTTTCAAGAGGATAAAGAAGGCTTATTTGACGCAATTGATACTTGGAAAGCTTCTTTAAGAATTTTCGCAAAGATGATAGAAAAAACAGAATTTAGGATGGATATGATTGAGAGACATCTTCAGACAGGCTTTTTAAATGCTACTGACATTGCAGAGCACTTTGTAAAGCAAGGTATGCCATTCAGAGAAGCCCACGAGGTTGTAGGTAAAATGGTAAAATTCTGTGAAAATCATAATAAAGACTTTATAGATTTAGTAGAAAGTGATTTGCAGCAAATAGATAAATGGCTTTCTTTAGATAAGTTACCGGATTTAAGTATTAAAGGCTGTGTAGATGCCAGAATCTCATTTGGGGGAACTGCACCAGTAGAGGTTCGCAGACAGATTAAGGCTGGAGAAGCTTGGCTTGAAGAATTGGAGGAAATATAGATTGTTCACTGCGCAAAATTACCTGATGCCAGCAACTTTAGAAGAGGCATGGGTGTTGAATCAGAGCAAAAGCAATAAAATTATAGGTGGAATGTTATGGCTTAAGATGGAGCATAAAAATATTTCTACTATAATAGATTTATCTGCACTTGAACTTGGATCAATAGATGAAACGGATGAAGAATTTAAAATAGGGGCTATGTGTACATTGAGAGAATTGGAACAACATCAGGGAATTGAAAGATTCTTTGCAGGTATGATTAGAAATTCTCTTGAGTCAATTGTGGGTGTGCAATTTAGAAATCTTGCAACGGTTGGAGGCAGCATTTATTCCCGATTTGGTTTTTCCGATATATTAACTGCTTTAATGGCATTAGAATCTTATGTAGAATTATATAAAGGCGGGATTGTTTCTTTACAAGAATACGTTAATATGCCTTATGATCGAGATATTTTAATGAAGGTTATTATTAAGAAAAAAAATTACAAAGCAGCATATATAAGCTTTAGGAATACAGCCACAGATTTTCCTGTTTTAGCTTGCGCTATATCAAAAAATCAAGTGGGATCATGGAAAATTATATATGGAGCACGTCCGGGAAAGGCATTAGAATTTGAAAATAACCTGCCTGAATGGCCTGATTTGGCTGATATTGATGTGGCAATAGAGAAGCTTAAGTCCTGGGAACATTTTGCAAGTAATATGCGTGGCAGTAAAGAGTATAGAAAAGCGTTAGCAGCATCATTGTTAAAGAAAGCTGTAAAACACATAATGGAAACGGCAGGAGCGTAATTTATGGAAATAAAAATGATGGTTAACGATAAAAATATTACTGACAATATAGCGCCAGATCTTTTACTAATAGACTTTTTAAGAAAGCATGGTTTCTATAGTGTTAAACGTGGTTGTGATACTGCAAATTGCGGTCTGTGTACTGTGTTGATGGAGGACAAGCCTATTTTGTCATGCTCTTTTTTAGCAGTGAGGGCCAATGGTAAGCATGTGATTACTCTAGAGGGGATGCAGTTAGAAGCAGAGGCTTTTGGCCGTTTCATGGCAGAAGAGGGGGCAGAACAATGTGGGTTTTGCAGTCCTGGTTTTATAATGAGCGTACTATCTATGGAAAAAGAATTTGCACAAAAAGGCATGATGGAACCGACAGAAGAAGATATAAATAAATATTTATCAGGGAATTTATGCAGATGCACAGGATATATGAGCCATATTAGAGCTATTACAAAGTACCTTAAAAGGAAGGTGGACTAAATGAAAATAGTAAATACCAGTATAAATAAAAAAGATTCCATGTCATTAGTGACAGGAAAGCCCGTATATACTGATGATTTAGCCCCAACAAGTGCCTTAGTTGTGAAACTGCTTAGAAGTCCTTATGCACACGCATTGATTAAATCTATAGATAAAGCCAAGGCAATGAAAGTGCCTGGTATAGAGTGTGTATTAACCTGGGAAGACTTAAAGCAGAATCGATTCACCACAGCAGGCCAGTCTTTTCCTGAACCAAGTCCACAGGATAGACAGATTCTTGATAGAAGACTTCGATGTGTGGGAGATCCTGTTGCAATTGTAGCCGGAATTGATGAAAAAGCTGTTATTCGTGCAGTGTCTCTTATTAAAGTGGATTATGAAGTACAGGAACCAATTTTAGATTTTAGACATGCCAAAGATAATAAGGTTTTAGTACATCCTGAAGAAAATTGGGAAGCTCTCTGTGAAGTAGGTGCAGATAATCAGAGAAATCTATGTGCACACGAAGTCTTTGAACATGGGGATGTTGAGGCTGAACTGAAGAAGTGTGAAATTGTTATAGAGGAAACCTATCATACAAAAGCGAATAGTCAGACTATGATGGAACCCTTCTGCACCTTTACCCATTTAGATACATATGGCAGATTAAATATCGTATCCTCTACACAAGTGCCTTTTCATGTAAGGCGTATAGCGGCAAAGGCATTGGGTCTTCCTAAATCTAAGGTCAGGGTGGTTAAACCAAGAATTGGTGGGGGTTTTGGAGCAAAACAGTCAGTAGTAAGTGAACTATTTCCTGCGGCAGTAACTATGGCTACGGGAAAACCTGCTAAAATTGTATTTACCAGAAAAGAAAGTTTTACAAACGGCAGCCCAAGACATGAGATGGAAGTTAAGGTCAGGCTAGGTGCAGACGGAGAGGGCAATATAAAAGCCATTCATATGTATGCTTTATCCAATGCGGGAGCATATGGGGATCACGGTCCTACAACTGTTGGCCTTGTAGGACATAAAGCTATGGCTATATATAACCATGCAAATGCATATAAGTTCGATTATGATGTGGTATATTCCAATAACCCTTGGGGCGGAGCATATAGAGGATATGGAGCGACTCAGGGATTCTTTGCATTAGAATCAGCCATAAATGAACTTGCAGTAAAAATTAATATGGACCCTATTGAACTAAGATTGAAAAATCTAGTGAATGTAGGAGAAAAAATGATGGTTTACTATGGTGAGGTTCTGGAAAGCTGTGCTTTAAAGGAATGCATTGAAAAGGCCAGAAAAATGATAGATTGGGAACATAAGTACCCCTGCAGAGACATGGGCAATGGCAGAGTTCGGGCTGTAGGAGCAGCAGTTGCAATGCAAGGTTCAGGTATTTCCAATCTTGATATTGCATCTGCAGAATTAAAGCTCAATGATGAAGGCTTTTATACTCTGATGCTTGGATCTGCAGATATGGGGACTGGCTGTGATACTATACTTGCTCAAATGGCAGCGGAATGCTTGGAATGTGATGTTGACAGAATTGTAGTTCATGGGGTTGATACGGATATATCCCCTTATGATACAGGGTCTTACGCTTCAAGTACCACTTATATAACAGGAAATGCAGTTATTAAGACTTGTGAGACTTTTATAGAAAAGATGCTTCAAGAGGCTGCAAAGATTTTAGACTGTGACAAAGAAGAATTAGAGTTTGATGGTAATAGGGTTTACCAGTTAGACGGGAGTAAACAGATTACAATAAAAGAACTAGGTGATGCTTCTTATTTAGGCGGGCATAACTGTATCTCCGCATCAGAGTCTTTCTATTCACCTGTTTCACCTCCCCCGTTTATGGCCGGAATAGTAGAAATAGAATTAGATAAATCTACTGGTAAAGTGGACATAATTGACTACGTAGCTGTAGTTGACTGTGGAACACCAATCAATCCGAATTTAGCAAGAATTCAGACTGAGGGTGGTATAGCACAGGGGATTGGAATGGCGTTATTTGAGGATATTCTTTATGATGAATATGGAAGAATGATGACAAATTCTTTTATGCAGTATAAGATTCCAAGCAGGCTTGATGTGGGGAAGATCAGAGTTGAATTTGAAAGCAGCTATGAACCTACAGGACCTTTTGGAGCTAAATCCATTGGGGAAATTGTAATAAATACACCTGCCCCTGCATTAGCCTCTGCAATTTATAATGCTTCAAAAGTTAAACTTACTGAATTACCTATGACAAGTGAAAAAATCTTATTAGGGATGTTAGACAATGAGAGATAAGATAAATATAATTTTACTGGCGGCTGGTAACAGCCGCCGTTTTGGTAGTAATAAACTGTTAACTGAATTTAGAGGAAAAACGTTATATAGATATACTTTTGATATGGCAAAAAAGCTGGCTGAATGGCTGGAAAAAACTAATGTTCACAGTAATATAGTTATTGTATCCCAGTACGAAGAGATATTATCAGAAGCAGAAAAATTAGGATACTTGGCGATTGAAAACAAGGAGCCTGAGTTAGGTATTTCATATTCAATAAAGTTGTCTTTAAGGGAGTGCAGTGAAACTGCTGACAAGACGAATAAGAATTTTAAGGAATATCATAAGGTAAGCTATCTGTTTTTTGTTTGTGACCAGCCTTTACTTCATAGTGAAAGTGTAATAAACTTAGTTTCCGCATATATGAATAATGACAAAGCAATGGGCTGTCTCGTATATAAAAACAGGTTGGGAAACCCCTGTATTTTTGACAGCAAATGTGTGCCAAATTTGCTAGAGCTAGAAGGTGATGCGGGAGGTAAAAAGATTATCTTGCTTAATCCAGATAGCACTTTAACGGTGGAAAGCTGTGATGAAAAAGAACTGTTTGATATTGATAATATAGCCGATCTTAATGAATTAGCAAACGACCTGAAGTGATAGAACTTTAGGTCGTTTTTTTACTAACGCTTTGCCTTGATAAACAGCAATAGCAACGGTTCAGCACTTTTCTAATTTTCTGAAAAAAACACTATGAACTTATAAAGATAAGTGGTAGAATGAAAAAAACGAGCAGAGAATTATTTAGGGGAGGAATTTTAAAATGACACAGACAGTGGATCCGAGTAAGGCTTATATTGCTGAGTATATCCAAAGAGCAAGAAAAGCTCAAATTGAGTTTGAAAAAATGGACCAGCAGCAGGTGGATGACGCAGTAAAAACCTTGGCGAAGGTGATTGTAGACAATGCAGAAATGCTTGCAGAGATGGCAGTTGAAGAGACCGGCATGGGGAATTATCCGGATAAAGTTGCTAAAAACAAAAATAAGGCAAGAATTATTTGGAACAGCCTTAGAGGAAAAAAGTCAAGGGGCATTATTGAGCGTGATGATACAACAGGCATTACAAAGGTTGCTAAGCCAGTAGGCGTTGTTGCCGCTATTACTCCCTGCACGAATCCCATTGTAACTCCTATGAGTAATGCTATGTTTGCATTAAAGTGTGGTAATGCAATTATTATAACGCCTCATCACAAAGCAATTAATTGTTCAACAAAAACTGTGGAGCTGATTAATGCAGAACTGAAAAAACAGGGTTATCCAGAAAATCTTATTCAGATTTTAGATCAACAGTCCAGAGAAAATACTAGAAACTTAATTTCAATGGCTGACGTTGTTGTAGCAACTGGTGGTGAGGGTATGGTTAATGCAGCATATAGCAGCGGCCGTCCAGCTCTAGGCGTTGGTGCAGGAAATGTGCAGTGCATTATTGACGAAGGCTATGACCATAAGGCAGCGGTTCCCAAAATAATTTCAGGTAGAACTTTTGATTATGGGATTATTTGTTCAGGAGAACAGAGTGTCATTGCTCCAGAAGCTACATACGAAGATGTTTTGAAAGAATTTGAACTGAATGGTGGGTACATAGTCAGAGATAAAAAAGAAATACAAGCAGTTCGTGATGCGCTTTTCCAGGATGGAGCCCCAAACAGACATTCTGTAGGGCAAAGTCCTGAAGTGATTGCAAAGCTTGCAGGGATAGAAATACCTAAAGATACAAAAATTATCGTTGTTGAAGCAGAAGGAACAGGAGACGTTGATTTATTAGGCAAAGAAAAAATGGCTCCAGTAATCAGTGCTTATAAATATACAAACTTTAATGAAGCTATTGATATAGCAAGAAAAAATCTTGAAGCTCAGGGGAAAGGTCATTCGGTAGCCATTCACTCTGACAATAAAGAACATATTGAAAAAGTTGGAGAAGAACTTTGTGTATCCCGATTTGTTGTGAATCAGATTTGTGCAAGCAGTGCAGGCGGAAGCTTCTTCAATGGACTTGCACCTACAAATACGTTAGGCTGCGGAACTTGGGGGCATAACAGCATTTCAGAAAATCTTGATTTTAAACATCTTATGAATGTTTCGAGAATCGCATATAATATGCCTAAAAATCCAGTACCTTCAGACGAAGAACTGTGGGCATAGAGTAGAACTGATTAGAGTAAATTGGATGCAAAAAAACCTCTGGAGGAACAGAGGTTTTTTGCATAAAATAAAAAAGATGATGAAGGATTGTCCGAAAAATTCCGGACATTTATGTTAAGTTGATATGTAATCTGTTTATTACATATCACACTTAAACCAAATTTAAATATCTATTGGTGTATAATTTGATGTAATTATTTTCTCTTTGATTCCTTTGGAGTTACGCAAACACCTTTAGCTCTTGCAACTACAATTGGTTCTTCTAGTGAATCAGCAGCTGATGGGCTGATGTCAGGTCTTGCAGCTACTACTTTCTTAGCTTCAAAAGTCATAGCTCTTGAAGTGTTACCAATCTTAGTGATTTCTCCGTAAACTTCAATGTAATCTCCAGCATAAGTAGGTGCTAAGAATTCTACTTCGTCATATCTTAAGAAAAGACCTTCGTCTCCGTCTAATTTGATTAGTAATTCAGTAGCAAGGTCTCCGAAAAGGTGAACCATGTGAGCGCCATCTACAAGGCTTCCGCCGTAGTGAGCATCCTTATGTGACATTCTTAATCTTAATGTTGCTGAAATCTTTTCCATTATAATATTCTCCTTTGATAAAATAATTTAAATTAATAATAAGTATTTCGTTCAGTAAAAATGAACATAAATATTAATTGCAAATCTCGTGCCAATAGGTTATCATTGAAAATAGATAAAAACGAACCGATTTTGGTTCAGCAGGAAAGTGAGGTTACAGCGAAATATGGAAAATTATGGGGTTAATCGTGTGTTAGAGCCGAAATATGTTTTACCTACGTCAGCATGGAAGCTGGACAACTCTAGAGAAATTGCACCAGAAGAAATGAGAATTTCGATAAAGCGCTTGCATATTGAAACTACAAGCTTTAAGCAAATATGCCTTGAGGCGAACAACCACGATGAACAAATAAAAGAAAAAATAATGGATATTGTTCTGAAACGAGGGAAACTACATAATCCTGTGACTGACACGGGAGGGCTTCTTTATGGGGTAGTAGACGAAATCGGTGAAGAATATGGAAACAAGAAGAACCTGAAGGTAGGGGACGAAATGATTTGCAATACATCATTAGCAGGGGTCCCTTTGTATATAAATAGAATTATAAGTATAGATAAAGCTTATACACAAGTAGAAGTAGAAGGATACGCTATTGTATTTGATAAAATACCAGTAGTTAAAAAGCCTGAAGGGGTTCCGTTGAACTTACTATTGTTTATTTTCAATGAATCCGGCACATTGTACAGGGTAAGCAGAGAGATAGAAGGACGAAAAAGATTTCTTGTTTTAGGAAATAACATCATGGCTAACTTAATGTTTGGATATGTTATTCGGAAGCAGGCTGGAACCGATGCAGAAATCATGTGTCTTTTTGACAAAAAAACAGATCTTGTAATCGTTGGAAAATCAATTGATAAGCTGCTATCTGAAGTGTTCGATGAGGTACATTATGTTAATATATTACGACCTATGGAATGCTTAGAAAAATTGAATATAGAGTCTAGATTTGACATGACAATAAACTGCGCAGACCTTCCAGGAGCTGAAACCATTAATATTTTAGCTACAAAATCAGGTGGAACTGTTATATTTGCTAATCTTATAAATAACTATAACATTGCACTGTATATAACAGAATCCATATCTAAACACTTGGAGATTAAATGCGCAGATGGGTATTTGGAAAAGTATGATGAGTTTGATATAGAAGTAGTAGAAGAGTTGGCACCTTACATGAAGGGGGCTGTTACATCTACAGCGGTATTTGAAGAAGATTTGGCATATCCACTAGTAAGGGAAGACAGGCTCTTGTCAAGCGAAGGCTACAGACGTAGCATGGCGGAGGATTTTATCTGTGAAAGCCGAGCAATGGCAATGGTTTTAGAAGAAATATTAAAGGTATCAAAGTATGACTGTAATGTTCTAATCACAGGGGAAACTGGTGTAGGTAAAGATAAGATTACCAATATTATTCAGAAAAACAGTATAAGAAATATGCAGCCTTTTATTAAAATAAATTGTGCCGCAATAGCACCAAATCTTATGGAATCAGAGTTCTTCGGATATGAAAAAGGAGCCTTTACAGGTGCAAATGCATCAGGTAAAAAAGGGTATTTTGAGTCTGCAGATAATGGAATTATTTTTTTGGATGAAGTAGGAGAACTGCCGCTTGATATACAGGCAAAACTGCTTAGAGTAACGCAGGATGGCGAATTGTATAGAGTTGGTGGCACTACACCTATAAAAACTAACGTCAGAATTATATCTGCAACCAATAGAAATCTTATAGAACAAATAGAAAAAAATCAATTTAGACAGGATTTATATTACAGATTAAATGTATTCCCTATAAGAGTCCCATCTTTGAAAGAGAGAAAGGCTGAAATTCCAGCGTTGATAAGACATTTTGTGAAGACTTATAACGAGAAATATGGAATGAACCGAGGAATCGATGAGGAGGCAATTGAATACTTAAGAGAGCGCCAGTGGGTGGGTAATATCAGAGAACTAGACAACTCAATTCAACGTATAATGATTAGCGCAAAAGGCGAAAATATAACACTAATTGACGTTATCAAATGCCTGCATGATACGGCTTTTGGCCAGGTGGATTTCGGTGGTCCAGATGATCTGACAGAACGTATTAATAGTGATTTTGCCTTAGAGCCTCTAGTAGAAAGTTTTGAAAAGAACCTGTTGAGGTATGCCTGTGAGAAATACGGTTCGACAAGAAAAACGGCTCAAGCCATTGGAATTAGCCAGACACAGCTGGTAAGGAAAAAGAAAAAATATGGAATAGAATAAAATAGAATAAGTCTTAGAAATAATGCGAACCTAAAACGGTTCGCATTATTTGCTGGTTGAACATAAAATGGTTCACATAGGAAGGACTAATGGCAAGATAGTTATTATTGATAGAAGCAAAATAGTGAATAAATACAAAAATTGAATAAAAGTTTGTGACTATATATATAATAAGTAGGTTCTTGCTTTTTTTGATTTTTTTTAGTGATGTGGCATGGTTATTGCTATATATATTCCCGCAAGAATACTTATAGCCGGAAAATTAATTATGGTCCATTAAAAAAATTTAATGAAAAATTTTTTAGGAGGTATTCATTATGAAAAAAGGATGTCCGTACGGAACACACAGAGTTATTTCTCCAAAAGGAGTATTACCACAACCCGCTGATGTTATTGATAACACCATGGAAATTTACGACAACGAAGTACTAATCGATGTAAAGACTTTAAACATTGACTCAGCATCATTCACAGAAATTGAGAAAAGAGCTGGCGGAGACATTGAAGAAATTAAAAAGATTATGCTAGGTATTGTAGAGAAGGCTGGTAAACATAAGAACCCGTGGACTGGTTCGGGCGGCATGCTTATTGGTACCGTCAAAGAAATTGGACCTGCCTATATTGGCGATTTAAAAGTAGGAGATAAGATTGCAACTCTTGTTTCACTTTCACTTACTCCGCTTAGGATAGATGAAATCCTTGAAGTTAGACCTGCTATTGATCAGGTTGACATTAAGGGACAGGCAATCCTATTCCAGAGCGGTCTTTATGCAAAACTTCCACAGGATATGCCTGAGGGACTTGCGCTGTCAGCTTTAGATGTGGCTGGTGCTCCTGCACAAACTGCAAAGTTAGTTAAGTCAGGTAATACAGTAGTAGTAATTGGCGGCGGCGGTAAGTCTGGTCTTCTATGTTTATATGAAGCAAAGAAGAGAGCCGGTGTAACTGGTAAGGTTATTTGCATTGGCGGCTCGGAGAAGTCAACAACAAGAGCTAAGAATCTTAACCTGGCAGACGAATATGTAACAGCAAATGCAACAGATGCCGTTGACGTTTATAACAAAGTTATGGAATTAACAAAAGGCAAGCTTGCAGATGTAGTTATTAACTGCGTAAATATTGAGAATACGGAAATGGCTTCGATTCTTTCTTGCAAAGAACATGGAACAGTATATTTCTTTTCCATGGCAACAAGTTTTACAAAAGCAGCATTAGGAGCAGAAGGAGTAGGAAAAGATATCGAAATGATTGTAGGCAATGGATATTGCGTAGGTCATGCAGAAATCACACTTCAGGAACTTAGAGAATGTGAACCTCTTAGAAAACTGTTTCAGGAAATGTATGCTTAAATATTTAAATTGAAATAAAATTGCTGATTTTATTTTGAGTTAAAATTTAGGAGGAAAAAAATTATTATGAAAAAGGGATGCCCATACGGAACACACAGAGTTATTTCACCAAAGGGAGTATTACCACAGCCGGCTGACGTTATCGATAATACTATGGAAATTTACGACAACGAAGTACTTATCGATGTACAGACTTTAAACATTGACTCCGCTAGCTTTACTCAGATTGAAGAACAGGCTAAGCACGACATCGAAGAAATCAAGAAGATTATACTTGGCATCGTAGAAAAAGCGGGTAAGCACAAGAACCCTGTTACAGGTTCAGGTGGTATGTTAATTGGTACTGTAAAAGAAATCGGACCTGCATACGAAGGTGAATTAAAAGTAGGTGATAAGATTGCAACTCTTATTTCACTTTCACTTACTCCACTTAAAATTGATGAAATCATCGAAATCAGACCTGACATTGACCAGGTTGATATTAAGGGACAGGCTATCTTGTTCCAGAGTGGCTTATATGCTAAGCTTCCTACAGATATTCCAGAAGGACTTGCATTATCAGCATTAGACGTTGCTGGTGCTCCTGCTCAGACTGCAAAGTTTGTTAAGCCTGGAGACACAGTAGTAGTTATTGGTGGTGGTGGTAAGTCAGGTCTTCTTGTTGGATATGAAGCAAAGAAGAGAGCTGGCGTAACTGGTAACGTAATCGTTATCGATGGATTTGACAAGTCATTAGACAGAGCTAAGAAATTGGGCTATGCTGATCACTACGTACTTGCTGATGCTACAGACGCTGTAAGCATTTACAACAAGGTTTCGGAATTAACAGATGGGAAGCTTGCTGATTTAGTTATCAACTGTGTTAACATCGAAAATACTGAAATGTCATGTATCCTTGCATGTAAGGAACACGGACTAGTATATTTCTTCTCAATGGCTACAAGCTTCACTAAGGCTGCTCTTGGTGCTGAAGGTGTTGGTAAAGACATTGACATGATTGTAGGTAATGGATACTGCAACGGACACGCTGAAATAACTCTTCAGATATTAAGAGAAAGTGAACCAATCAGAAAGATGTTCCAGGAACTATACGCTTAATATTGGAAATAACATTAAAAACAAAATAATAACTATACACAAAACATGAAACGAAAATTATAAAAGGCCTTGGGGAAGGTCAAAAAATTTGCTGATTTTTATATATAAATTTTAAAGTTCGATTATAGTTTAAATTTTTTTATTAAAGGAGAGAGTCAAATGGCTGATAGAAGAAATTGGAAAGACATCCCTATGTGGAAAGATGTTACTGATGAACAGTGGAACGATTGGCACTGGCAGGTTGAAAACAGATTAGGTTCTGTTGAACAAATTAAGCAGATTGTTAAATTAACTGCAAAAGAAGAAGAAGACATCACAAAAGTAATGGCTGGATTCAGAGTAGGTATCACACCTTACTATGCTTCATTAATGGACCCAGAAAATGAACAATGTCCAATCAGAATGCAGGCTGTTCCTACATTAGCTGAAACTCACAGAGGTGAAGCAGACATGCTGGATCCACTACATGAAGACGAAGATTCCCCAGCTCCAGGATTAACTCACAGATACCCAGACAGAGTTTTATTCTTAGTTACAGACCAGTGCTCAATGTACTGCAGACACTGCACAAGAAGAAGACTTGCTGGTGAAACTGATGGAGCAAGATCAAGAGAAGATATCGATGCATGTATCGCATACATCAAGAAAACTCCAGTTGTAAGAGACGTACTTCTTTCAGGTGGAGATGCTCTTTGCATTGAAGATGATACTCTTGAATACATCATTAGCGAATTAAGAAAGATTCCGCATGTTGAAATCGTAAGAATTGGTTCAAGAACTCCTGTTGTTATGCCACAGAGAATTACTGACAAGCTAGTAAACATGTTAAAGAAGTATCACCCAATTTGGTTAAACACTCACTTTAACCACCCTAAGGAAATTACACCAGAAGCAATGGAAGCATTAAGAAAATTAGCTGACGCTGGTATTCCTCTAGGTAACCAGTCAGTTCTTATGAGAGGTGTAAACGATGATGTACATGTAATGAGAAATCTTGTGCACCTATTAGTAAAGAACAGAGTAAGACCTTACTACATCTATCAGTGTGACCTTTCATTAGGTATTGAACACTTCAGAACTCCAGTATCAAAGGGTATTGAGATTATTGAAGGCTTAAGAGGACACACTTCAGGATATGCAGTTCCAACATTTGTAGTTGATGCTCCTGGCGGCGGCGGTAAGACTCCAGTAATGCCACAGTACATCATTTCTCAGACTCCTGACAAGGTAATCTTGAGAAACTACGAAGGTGTTATCACTACTTACACTGAACCACCAATGATGCCAGCTGTAAAGTGTAGCTATGAAAATTGCAAGAATGTAGCAGAATATCACTATGAAGGTGTTGCAGGTCTTGCACAGGGCGAAAGAATGTCAATGGAACCACAGGGACTTCTTCGTCACGAAAGAAATAAGCATGAATAAGCATAACGTTATGGACGATATGCAATAAAGAATGAGATGAATATATGCACCGAGCCGCTTGCTAAAGCAGCAAGGTGCATGTGTTTTCATGTTGTACAAATAGAAATGAGAAAATTATGGGCTTACTAGATAAATTACAAGATGAATATAAAACGCTTTCCATTGTTGGGATGTCAAAAAACGCAGGAAAGACCACAGCTTTGAATTATATAATTGAAGAAGCTATGGACGAAGGTGTGGTTTTAGGCATTACTTCTACAGGAAGAGATGGCGAAACTGTGGATTTGGTAACAGGAACAGAGAAACCTAGAGTATTTTTGGATACGGGCACTATTGTTTCTATACCTAAGCAGCTTTATGATCTTGCAGAAGCAGGTCTTGAGATCCTGAAAATGAGCAAATACTCTACAGCTCTTGGACAGTTACTTTTGTGCAGGGTTGTTGAAAGTGGATATGTTCAGATTGCAGGACCGGTTAGTACTGCGGATCATAGGGAATTGTGTAAAGAAATGCTTTCATTGGGTGCGGAGCTTATACTTATTGATGGAGCCATAGACCGAAAGTCTATAGCAGCACCAGAAACTTCCGATGCAATTATTCTTTCCACAGGTGCGGTACTTTCAAGAAGCATGAACAGAGTAGTTGATGAAACTGCTCATACTCTTGAATTATACAGCTTGCCTATAATCAAAAATCAATTTATCAGAGAGACTATTGAAGATAAAAATAAAAGAGAAAATGTTCTCATTTTCTCTGGGGAAAAAGTAAGACAGCTTGATTTAAAAACTGGATTGGGTGCAAGCCGATTTATTGATGATGCTATTGATGAAAATACAGATTATATTTACATTCCAGGTGCATTAACTAACAGTGTTATTGTAGATATTCACCCTAAAAAGTTTAAAAAAGTAAAGTTTGTTTTAAAGGACCCTACAAAAATATTTATTGATTCTATTAAATGGGGTCAATTAAAGAAGCAGGGCTTTTGTGTGGAAGTTCTAAAGAACATAAAGGTGGCAGCTATTACTGTAAATCCTTTTGCTCCTTTAGGGTATTCCTTTGAGCACAAAGCACTGATAGAAGCCATGAAAGCGGCGGTAGGTGATGTTCCTGTGGTTGATGTAAAGTATAATGTTTAAGTAATTTAAGTGTTTAAGGAGGTATATTATAAATGAGACTGGCAAACGTTAAGACAAGAAAGGAAACTGGACTGAGTTATGTTATGCAGAGCGTTTATACTGCAACACCTTTTGGCACAAAAATTATGAAGGAGCTAAATCCATATATGCCGGGACAGGAGGAAGCGCTTAAAAGAGAGTTTTCTAAAATGGAAAAAATCTTTGAGATGCTTAACCAAAAGCCGAATTTGAAGGATGTTCTATATGAATGCTTTATGGAAACCAAGGATTGTACCTACACATTGGAAAGAAGCGAGAATAGCACTTTATCCGTAGTAGAACTTTTTGAAATAAAAAGTTTACTGCTAATTATGGAAAAGATAAGAAAGCTTCAAATTGAAAACCAGGAATATGTTCTTGAGGAATTTATGCTTGCAGATATTGAGGAGGCCCTTAATACTCTGGATCCTGGAAAAGAAAGAATAAATACATTTTATATATATGATCAGTTTTCAGAAAAACTGGGACCTTTAAGAAAAGAAAAACGTGATTATGAAATCGCGGTAAGGAAGGCACAGAAGAAAACAAAATTGTATTTGGAAGAGAAATACGATCTGGATATAACGCCTAAATTTGAATGTATTATTTCGAAAGCTAAAGCAGAACTAGTAGAAAAGCTTAAAAATGTTCCTGAATTACTTATAAAAGATCAGGATTATGTCAATGTTACTTTTGGTGTTAGACCTTCTGAGGAAGCAGATGAATTAATTACAAAGATGAATAAGCTTACTGAAGTAATTGAAGAAGAAGAACTAAAAGTACGAGAGCAGTTATCCAGAAAAATTTTTGTTAGCAGAGATTTAATTTTAGGAAACTGTGATAAGCTTGGACAGCTGGATTTTACAATGGGTAAAACCGTATATGCTGAGGAGCATAAATGCGTAAAACCTGAGATTATTGAAGGTCATACAATTGAATTTATGGAAGGAAGACATTTGGAAGTTGAAGACATTTTGATTTCTAAGGGCAAAAAATATTGCCCTGTAAGTATGTCTCTTGCGGATGGCGTTTCCTGCATAACAGGAGCTAATATGGGAGGTAAAACTATAAGTCTGAAATTAGCGGGGCTGGTTCAGCTACTTACCCAATATGGTTTCTTTGTTCCTTGTGATTGGGCTAGAGTTGGTTTGTGCAATTTTATACAAATTCTGATTGGAGACAGTCAGAGTCTGGAAAGAGGGCTTTCAAGCTTTGGCAGTGAGATGGAGGAATTAAAGGAAATATTAGATAACAGCAAATCCAAATCGTTGATTCTTATTGATGAAATTGCAAGCGGTACAAACCCTGTAGAAGGTTTGGCACTGACAAGAAGTTTAATCGAATATCTGCGAGAAAAACCATATATCACTTTGATAACTACACATTTTGATAATGTATCACAAAGGGGTATGGTTAAAACTATGCAGGTTGTAGGCCTTGAAAACGCAGATTTTAATAAACTGGATAAGGAAATTAAATATGCGAATAGGAAAGAACGTATTAACATTATTTCCAAATACATGGACTATAGATTAAAGTCTGTAGAGCGAGAGGAAGAAATTCCGAAGGATGCTTTGAATATTGCAAAGATATTGGGACTTAATGATGAAATCATCAATAGGGCCAAAGAATATATTAAATAAGTTATTTTATTGCAAATGATTTTCCATATACGGGGGATACAGGCAAAGAGGAGGAATGAAAAGGATGGCAGCAAATAAGCTAAACTTAGATCCAAAAAAAATTGACAGTGCACGTTCATGCGCAGGAAGAATTGCACAGAGCATGCAGGAATTTATTGACAGACATACTACAGTAAGTACTGAAAGAACTATTTTACGTCTTTTAGGGGTTGATGGAATTGACGAAGTTGAAACTCCACTTCCAAACGTTGTAGTTGACCAGATTAAAGAAGCTGGCGGACTTCAAAGAGGTGTTGCTTACTGGATGGGAAATGCAATGATTCAGACTGGTTTAGAACCACAGGAAATTGCAGAAAAGATGGCAGCAGGTCAGCTTGAAATTACAAAGCTTGATACAGCATCAAAAGAAGAAGCTGAAGCAAAGATTATGCCTGCTGTTAAGAAGGCGCTAGAAAAGATTAAGGCTCAGACTGCAAAGAGAAATGAATACATTGAAAAGCTAGGCGAAGGCAGAAGACCTTATTTATATGTAATCGTAGCTACTGGTAACATCTATGAAGACGTTACTCAGGCTCAGGCTGCTGCAAGACAGGGTGCTGATATTATTGCTGTTATCAGAACAACAGCACAGAGCTTACTTGACTATGTTCCTTATGGACCAACTACTGAAGGTTTCGGTGGTACTTATGCTACTCAGGAAAACTTCAGAATCATGAGAAAAGCTCTTGATGAAGTTGGAGAAGAAGTAGGAAGATATATCAGATTATGTAACTATTCATCTGGTATGTGTATGCCAGAAATCGCAGCTATGGGTGCATTGGAAAGACTTGACGTTATGTTAAATGACGCTATCTACGGTATACTATTTAGAGATATCAATATGCAGAGAACTTTAGTTGACCAGTTCTTCTCAAGAGTAATCATCGGTTACTGTGATATTATCTTCAACTCAGGAGAAGATAACTACCTAACTACTGATGATGCTTATGAAGCTGCTCACACAGTACTTGCATCACAGTTCATGAATGAACAGTTCGCAGTAATTGCAAACGTAAAAGAACACCAGATGGGTCTTGGACATGCATTTGAAATGGATCCAGACATTGAAAATGGTTTCTTATATGAATTAGCTCAGGCTGAAATGGCTAAGGAAATTTTCCCTGACGCTTCACTTAAGTACATGCCTCCTACAAAGTTTATGACAGGTAATATCTTCAAGGGTCATATTCAGGATGCATTATTTAACTTAATTTCTGTATGGACTGGACAGTCACTACAGCTTTTAGGTATGCCTACAGAAGCTATTCATACACCACACATGCACGATAGATATCTTTCCATTGAAAATGCTCAGTACATCTTCAACAATGCAAGAGATCTTGGCAAAGAAGTTGAATTTAAGAAGGATGGTGTCATCCAGAAGAGAGCTCAGGATGTTCTTGATAAGGCAGACAAGCTTCTTCACGAAGTTGAAGCAGAAAGCTTATTTACAACTATTGAAAAAGGTATTTTCGGCGGAATTAAGAGACCTAGAGATGGAGGAAAGGGACTTGAAGGCGTATGCGTTAAGGATGCAGGATACTTCAATCCATTCATTCCACTAATGATGGGAGGTGCAAAATAATGACTTGCAATTGTAACACAGCTAATAATCAAATCGATTTAACTAAGGTTAAGCCTTATGGCGATACACTAAATGATGGACAGATGGAGTTTGCATTTACATTACCAGTTCCTTATGGTGATGAAGCAAATGAAGCGGCTAAGAACTATGTAAAGCAGATGGGCGTTAATGAGCCTGCATGCGTTTATTCAAAAGATATGGGCGGCGGATTTACTTTCTTCGTAGTATACGGAAAAGCTCAGCACACAATTGACTACAGCACAATCAAAGTTCCAAAGGTTGATGTAGAAATCATGGACAGAGTTGAATGTGGTGAATATATTGCAGAAAACATCAAGAGAGACGTTGTAATGGTTGGAGCAAGTACTGGTACTGATGCTCATACTGTAGGTATCGATGCTATCATGAACATGAAGGGTTTCCACGGACACTTCGGACTTGAAAGATTTAAGAATGTAACTGCTATTAACATGGGAAGCCAGGTTCCAAATGAAGAGCTTATTGCTAAGGCTATCGAAGTTAAAGCTGATGCAATTTTAGTTTCTCAGACTGTTACTCAGAAGGATATTCATATTCAGAACTTAACTAACATGGTTGAACTGATGGAAGCTGAAGGAATAAGAGACAAGATTCTTCTTATCTGCGGCGGACCTAGAATTTCTCATGAACTTGCTCAGGAATTAGGTTATGATGCTGGTTTTGGCCCTCATAATTATGCTGAACACGTAGCTTCATACGTAATAACAGAGATTGTTAAGAGAGGCAGAATCTAAATAACCATCAACTTCTTGAATTGAGAAATATTGACATAAAAAAAGATGGGTGTATAATAAAAGCGACAGAACACAGGAAAAGTTACTGTATGCAATCTTTCATTATCAAAAAATTATACACCCATTATTTTACATAACTTGCATAAAGCAACTCTTTATAGGTGTTTGTCAGTAATTATTGACTAATTTTATAGTATAAGAGAGGAGTTGTTTTTATGTTTAAAAGACTTTCCAATGGATGCGTGGCCTTGGTAAATCGTTTCCTTCCAGATCCTTTTATTTTTTGTATTATTTTATCAATAGTTGTTTTTGTGGCAGCAATACCTTTAGCAGGTATGACACCAATGGAAATGGTAAATGCCTGGGGTGGCGGTGTATGGGGCTTGCTATCATTCTCCATGCAGATGGCATTGGTTTTAGTTCTTGGTAGTGCATTTGCTAATGCACCTGCTATTAAAAAAGTTGTGTCTAGAGTAGCATCACTTGCTAAAAACCCTACACAAGGAATTATAGTAGTAACATTTTTTTCTATTATTGCATGTTGGATTAACTGGGGATTTGGACTCGTAGTTGGGGCCATTCTTGCAAAGGAAATCGCAAGACAGGTTGATGGCATTGACTATCGTTTATTGATAGCATCTGCTTATTCTGGTTTTGTTATATGGCATGCAGGTTTTTCAGGATCGATTCCTCTAGCTTTGGCTACACCTGGTAAAGAAACATTACTAGCAGCTACAGGCGGGATAGTATCAGAACCTATATCCACAAGTCTGACAATATTTGCACCATATAATCTGATAATGGTTTTGATTATTTTGGTTTGTCTCCCATTTATTAATGCGAAAATGCATCCATCACCTGATCAGGTTGTAACGGTAGATAGAAATCTTTTAGTTGATGATATTATAGAATATAAAGTTCCGGTAACCCCTGCTGAAAAAATCGAAAATAGTCCAATTATGTCGATAATTATTGCCCTTGTAGGAATTATTTATCTGGTTGTTTATTTTGCAGCAAATGGGTTTAATGTATCTTTGAACATTGTTAATTTAATATTTTTAGTTTTAGGTATTATATTCCATAAAACGCCTATTAATTATGTAAATGCAATAACTGAAGCAACAAAGGGATCAGCAGGAATTATTTTGCAGTTTCCATTCTATTCAGGAATAATGACAATGATGACCACAGCAAGCGCTGCTACAGGATTATCATTAGCCGCTGTAATTAGTAATTGGTTTGTTGCGATTGCAACTCCTATTACTTTCCCATTATTTACATTTTTATCAGCTGGTATCGTAAATATCTTCGTTCCATCAGGTGGCGGACAGTGGGCAGTTCAAGGTCCTATCATGATGCCTGCAGGAGACGCTCTTGGCGTTAGTCCAGCTTTGACTGGTATGGGCATTGCCTGGGGCGATGCTTGGACTAATATGATTCAGCCATTTTGGGCATTGCCTGCATTAGGTATTGCAGGACTTTCCGCAAGGGATATTATGGGATATTGCCTGATTACATTGTTTTTTACGGGAATCGTTGTTTGCGGTGGATTCCTGATTGTTGGAATGCTGGGATTAGCATAAGTTTCGTTAATTAACAAATAGTTATATATAAAGAAAAATAACCCCCCTGCTTGTGATACAAACAGGGGGAAACTTAAGTAATTTAAAGAAAGGTCGTGTTTTTGATGATTAATAAAATCAGAACAGCCGAAGAAGCAGTCGCAGGTATAAAAGACGGTGCAACTATAATGGTTGCTGGTTTCTTAGGCACAGGTACTCCTGAAATTTTAATTGATGCACTAGTAAAAAAAGGTGTTAAGCATTTAACCATTATTGCTAATGATGGAGGACTTCCAGAAGCAGCAACAGGAACAACTGACAGAGGTGTAGCAAAGCTTTTATCAGCAGGTATGGTAGACCATATCATTGCTTCACACGTAGGAATGAACCCAATCATTGGTAAAGGCATGAATGATGGTACACTTCAGTGTACATTAGTTCCACAGGGAACTCTTGCTGAAAAAATCAGAGCAGGCGGAGCTGGTCTTGGAGGAGTATTAACACCAACAGGAGTAGGTACACTAATTCAGAGTGGTGAAAAAGTATCTACAGGCGAACGCGAAATTACTATTTCAGAGAAAAAAGAAGTAATTAATGTTGATGGTAAAGATTATCTTCTTGAAAAACCTTTAAAAGCTGATTTTGCATTTTGCAGAGCAACAATTTGTGATAAGTATGGTAACTTTGCATGTGCAAAAGCAACGAAGAACTTCAATCATGTGATGGCAATGGCTGCTGAAACAGTAATCCTTGCTTCAGAAGAGGTTGTTGAAGTAGGCGCAGTAGATGTTGATACATTTACAACAGCAGGCGTATATGTAAACTATATTGTGGAAGGAGAAAAACCATGGCAGATTTAAAAGCAAGAATTGCTAAGAGAGCAGCAAAAGAATTTAAAGATGGCGACGTAGCAAACTTAGGAATTGGTCTTCCTACAATGGTAGCAAACTATCTTCCTGAAGGAGTACACATTACCCTTCATTCAGAAAATGGGTTTACTGGTTTAGCTGAAGCAGCTGAAAAAGGAAAAGAAGAGGTGGATGTAATTAACTCAGGCGGAGCTTATGTTACTTACCTTCCGTTTGGTAATTTCTTCGGATCAGAAGAAAGTTTCGCAATCATTAGAGGTGGACATGTTGATGCAACAGTACTTGGTGCTATGGAAGTTGACGAACACGGAAACCTGGCAAACTGGATCGTACCAGGTAAGATGGTAGCTGGAATGGGTGGAGCTATGGACCTTGTAGTAGGTGCTAAGAAAGTAATCATAGCAATGCTTCACACACAAAAGGGTGCACATAAAATCCTAAAGGAATGTACACTTCCATATACAGCGTTAAAAGTAGTAGATATGATTATTACTGAAATGGGCGTAATGGAAATTACTGATAAGGGTATCGTACTTAAAGAATTACACCCTGATTATACTTTGGACGACATTAAGGCTGCAACAGGCTGTGAATTAATCATAAGCTCAGATTTAAAGCCTATGGAAGAAGAATAATAACTTATACGTAAATCTTCTCTGCCAATTATGAAGAATTACTCAAGCCGATTAGATTGCTATCTAATCGGCTTTTTTATATGGTAGGAAATATCCATAGATTTTCCTATCATATAAAAAAGCAAGTGCACCTACATTCGCAAAGCTCATTTGGCTGTCCGTTTTTCCATTACAGCTAAAGCTGTGGAAAAAAGGCATTGGGCGGAAGCCTCTTTGCCCATTAAGGAGGGGGCACAGCGAATAAAATGAGCGCTGAAGGGAACCATGGGGTTCCCTAGCGAAGTGGCAAAGCCACATTTTTGTTTAACTTCTGGTGGAATATGTTGTATAATATAAGATGTATAGTAATGTATTGTTTAGGAGGAGAGTAATTATGAAGTTTCAAATTGTTGATGCTTTTTCTGATGAAATTTTTGGAGGTAATCCTGCGGGCGTTGTTTTATTAGATGATGGTCAGGAGTTCCCTTCAGATGCAATTATGCTTAAGACTGCAGCAGAATTGCGTTATTCTGAAACAGCTTTTATTAAAAAAATGGAACAGGGGGAATTTAATATTAGATATTTTACCCCTGCATCAGAGGTAGACTTGTGCGGACATGCTACTATAGGGTCATTTGGCGCTATGATGGAGTGGGGCATCATAGAAGATGGCGGAAATTATATGCTTGAAACTCTAGCAGGTCGGCTAAAGGTACAGATTACTGATGGATTCATTTTTATGGAGATGGGAGAACCAGTGAAAAAGGGTACCATTGATGACGAAAAGAAAAAAGCAGAGTTAGCTGCTGTAATGGGAATTAAAGCAGAGGATATTATTATGAATCCAGATTTAATTTCTACAGGGCTTCCAGATATCATGATGGGTGTTAGCTCAAATCAGGTGCTAAATGATATAAATCCAGATTTTGCCGCTTTATCTAAGTTATCTGAGGCATATCAGGTTACAGGAGTGCATGCTTTTGCCCTGGCAGAAGAGGGCAGTGGTGTTACAGCAAATTGTAGAAATTTTGCACCTTTGTATGATATAGATGAAGAGGCGGCTACAGGAACTTCAAACGGAGCATTAACTTTTTATTTATATGAAAAAGGCATCATAAAGCCTGAAGAAAGAAATTTGTTTGTTCAGGGAGAAGCCATGAACAGACCTTCTAAGATAATGAGCAGACTTTCTATAGAAGATGGAAAACCTAAGATTTACGTTGGGGGAGTTTATAAAAAATTAGCCGATGGAGAAATATATATTTAAAAAAACGTCTGGAATGGCAGGATTGACATTCCAGACGTTTTAATTTGCAGATTTTTATCGTATAATGACCTATCCCGATTTATGAAATAAATTGCAGAAGATCAGATGCTAAAAAATCACGAATTTTAATTTGTAGATTTTTATCGTAAATGTTTATCTAGCAAATCTATAAATGTATCTATTGATTCTTCTTTTGGGAATATAGCTCTTGCATTGGTGTTATTGCCACCACCTTTTCCTTGATAAATAGATGCATTCTCTTTAACAAGTTTCCCACAATCAATTTTACCATCTGAAAATAAAAGTAAAGTTTTATCTGGCCTGGATATTATTATTAAAAGCTGTGAAAGTTGTGACATTAGAGGTCTGCCTATATTTAACAGGTCATCAACTTTCATATCATCGTATTCTTTAATAAAAATATTCTTCTTCTCTGAAGAAGCTCCTAAAGACTCTAAATCAACTGATAGGCGGGCAATTCTATCTTTTATGACGGATTGCTTTAAAGTGTGGAGTTCAGTTCTTACAGCCTTTGTTTTTTCTTCTTGAGCTGCCATTTTATCTAACAGATCATCCGGACTTGCAGAATATTTATTGTTAAGCTTTGCAATTATTTCGTGGTAACTATCAAATATTTCCAAAGCTCGCTTTCCAGCCTCACAATAAACACGAAACATTCCTTTATAGCTTTCCAATTTTAAAATTTTTAAAAGGCCGACTTGTCCAGCTGTAGAAGGATGTGTACCACAACATGCTACACAATCAGCGGGATTATTAATATCCCCAACGCAAACTATGGAAATATCTTCATCAATAGCTAGAGCCTTTCTGAGGGGCAAACTAGCAGCTTCTTCACGAGTTTCAAAGTGGCGGATAGTTATAGGCGCATTGGACCAAATTACTTGGTTTGCGTATTCTTCTGCTTTTTTCACCATTTCCCAAGTTAAAATCTCAATTTCAGGATTTTCTTCCAAACTGATATCTATGGTCATATAGGTTTCACCCATATGAAAACCTCTATTTATACCACCGTATTCTCTATAAAATATTCCAGAAAGAATATGCTCCCCACAATGTCGCTGCATGTTTAAAAAACGGTGTTCCCAATCTATTTCGCAACAAACTTCATCACCAATATTCCATACAATATTGCTGTTATTACATTGCACTTCGTGAAATATTATACCTTCTTTTTCATATACATTCACAACCTCAAAATTGTTAATTTTTCCGGTATCACAACTCTGTCCACCGCCAGTAGGAAAGAATATGGTTTGGTCTAAAACTAAAATGAAACAGTTTTTAGATTGAGTTACATCAACTAATTTAGCCTTGCAACTTTTTAAATATTGATCTTTTTGATAAAGTTTATCTGTATTCATAAAATTTCTCCTTATAATATAAAATTATTATAGCACAAATTAGTCATTCTGTTATATAATAATTTTAAAGATGTACTAGTTTGCTCTAGATATTAGCAAAGGAATAGGACAACGGGCTTTCTGCATATATTTAGGCAGGGAGGCGGGGAGAAAATGAGAGTAAACGATAAAGTAAAAAAAATAAAGATTATAGCTTGTTTAGCAACTATTTGTTTTATAATTGCGGCGGTGCCAATGTATAATGATGTACTTAGAAGCGTTGAAAGGATAACGTCTGCTGATGTAATCGTTATAGATCCGGGGCATGGAGGATTAGATGGCGGAGCAGAAAGTGCAGGTGGCGTTTGTGAAAAAAACATAAACTTAGCTATTGCAAAAGAACTTGAACAACTGGCTAAGGTTGACGGTTGGAATATTGTCATGACCAGAAATGAAGATATAAGCCTTGGTGAACATGCAAACGGGACAATTAGGAGTAAAAAAACCAAAGACTTACTAGAGAGAAAAAGGATTATTTCGGAAGTAGAACCAAATGTTACAGTAAGTATTCATTTAAACAGTTTTAAAGAAGACAGAAGTGTACAGGGAGCACAAGTTTTTTATCCTTCAGGCTCAGAGAAGGAATCTGTTATAGCAGAAAGTAAACGTTTGGCAGAGATTGTACAGGAATGTTTAACTAGTGGCATTGCAGATGGAACAAAACGCACTGCACTTAGTAAGTCGGGGGTAATGATTTTAAAAAATCCTAAAACTCCTATAATTATTGTGGAATGTGGGTTCTTATCAAATAATGAAGAGGCAAAACTGTTGGAGAGTAAAGAGTATCAGAAAAAGCTAGCGGTTTGCATTTATCAGGGAATTATGACTTTTAGTAATAAAGAAGCTAGAAAGGATATAAAAGTTCTCGATAGCATATAAAGCAGAACAGTTTAAAATAATGCAATATAGTCTGTGGATAAGTACATGAAGAAAAAATTGGAATAGTAATAAAACATTGAAAAATACACATATAGTACATGGCTAACTATCCACAGGTATCAGTGAATAAAATTGTATACAATTCTCAGAACAGGTGTGGAAAACTGCGTTAGTCCCTCAAATAATCAAATTTAAGGGCTGTTGAAAAATGTTTCGAACATGCAAGAAAAAGTTTACATAATATTTATAAATCTGGATACAAAGGAGAGAAATATTGGAGGTGCACATGTTAAAAGAAAGAAGCTTTTTTAGAGAGGAATTACCAATAAATGTAATAACTGCACATATTGAGGAATATCCTATACATTTCCATGATGATATGGAGGTGGTATATGTCTTAGAAGGATCTGTTGGATTAAAAAATGGATATTATAATTACATTTTAAAGCAAGGTGATATATTTATTTTAAATGATAGAGAAATCCATAGCTTTACTAAGACAGATGAAGAGAATATGGTCATGATGCTACAAATGGACTTGTCATATTTCTCTAATTATTATGGCAATTTAAAGAATAATTTTTTTGTTACTGACATGCATGGTGATGATGAAAGCTTAGATGTACTGAGGAACATATTAGGTCGTATCATGATGGAAGTATTAGAAAAAGGGTATGGATACGAGCATAAAGTTATAGAAAGCACACATAACCTTTTAGCATGTTTATTGTCTGATTTCCAGTACTTTGCTATGGATGATGGCAAGTATATTAATGAAACGAAAAATAAAGCAAATAAGGTGCTTGCTGGGCGTCTTAGGAGAATTACAGATTATATGTATGAAAACTACACCAGGAAGCTTACATTAAATGAAATAGCGGACCGTGAGCACTTGAGTATCTATTATTTGTCACATGTTATAAAGGAAGCTACAGGATTAAGTTTCCAGGACCTGTTGAGCTTTATAAGAGTTGAGGAATCAGAAAAACTTCTACTTGGGACAAACAAAAAAATTGGTGCAATTTCTGAGGAAATGGGCTTCTCTGCAGTGAGATACTACATAAAGCATTTTAAGACATGGTTTGAACTGCACCCACAAGAATATAGAAAAAAATATACGGACAAGCCAAGCAACAGAGAAACTACAGCTAAATACATTAGGTGTTCTCCTCAAGAAATTGAGGAGGCAATAAGGAAACAGGTCAAAGGTGTTTATAGTGAATATATAAAAGGTAAGAAACCGGATCCTGTTATTGTTGAGTTAGACATCCAGTCGGCTTTGGAAGAAAGAAGCACAGACCAATTATTTATTGGAAATCTGTTAGAGAGAGACAATATGAAACCTATAGCAAGACCTTATAATCTAATGAAGAGCTTAAAAGAAACGGTACTTGTAGCTGGATCTAATTATATAATTACTACTAGTAGCCAAAATCCAGAGGAGATAAACAGTATCAGCATATTGGTTTATAATATTAATGACTTTATAAAGAAGGATTTACAGAGCGCAGAAAATCGTGAAAAGATTTACGAGATTTCCTCTCAGTATGATGAAGAAGGTGAATTCTTAATAAAGTGTCAGGGCTTAGCTGGGGATTTTAATGTGAGCAGATATAAAATATCAAAAAAGAATATAGTAACAGCTTATCAAGAAGGGCTAAGAGCTCCAGGTGTTGCAAGCAAGAGGGAGACTTTAATAAGCAGCTGGTCCACATTGCCGGATGTAGAATTTAGTTCAATAACTACATCCGAAGCTTTAAGTATCCGATCAACAATGAAGGGAATTAGCGCTGAGATTATTTTAATAGATAGACAATAAAATAGTAAATTGTATATAGTTTAACTTATCATTTTTGAGCTTATTCAGGATTATCATATTAGTCTTGAATAAGCTCTTTTTATGTTTTTCTAATTAATCCCTGTTTAAATAGTGTTTAGTAGATTTATAAAAATTCTTATAAATTCCTAAATTTTAAAACAAAAATACACAGTTTTGAAAACAGATAATGAGTATAGTTGAGATAAAGGATCCAGTTATTATTATAATGTGTAAAGAAATAGAGAGCTCTTTATATTAAAAGGAGGAAGTTTCTAAAATGGAAAACATAAAAACTAAACCATCTTTTGGGGTAGCAGTTTTAATTGTAATTTTTTTATTTATAATTATTATCGCTCAAGTGTTAATTGTAGGCAGTCCGAATATTCATATGACATTAATATTCTCTACTGCTTTTGCGGTCCTTCTACTTCTAGGGACTGGCACAAAGTGGTCAACTGTAGAAGAAGGAATCATGCATGGATGCAAATTGGCTACAATACCGATGATGATTCTAATGTTTATTGGTATGCTTATTCCCACATTAATTGCAGCAGGAACAATCCCAGCACTAATTTATTATGGGTTACAAATAATTAATCCTTCCGTTTTCCTACTTACTGTGGCAATTGTCTGTAGTGTTTCTTCATTGTGTACAGGAAGCAGCTGGACAACAGGAGGAACGTTTGGTGTAGCATTTATGGGTATAAGCATGGGATTAGGTATTCCACCTGCATTAACAGCTGGAGCTGTTGTATCCGGTGCGGTAATTGGAGACAAATTATCACCGCTTTCTGACTCTACAAACCTGGCAGCAGGTGTTTGTGAAACAAATCTGTTTGCCCACATCAAAAGTATGATGTATACCACTATTCCAGCCTTCATTATTTCTCTTATTATATATACAGTAATAGGAATGAAATATAGCGCATCATCTATTGATACGTCAGCGGTAGATGCAATTCTTAAGGGAATAGAAGCTAACTTTAATATTTCTATTGGATATGCATTAATCAGTTTAATTCCGCTAGCAATCATTGTGTTCATGGCAGTAAAAAAAATCAGTGCATTAGCGGCTATGGTTGTAGCTGGCCTTGTAGCAATGGTAGTGGCAATGGTTGCACAAGGATATAGCATATTAGATATGATGACTTATATGAACAATGGTTTTACAATAGATACTGGCGTCGAAGCAGTAAATAAGCTTCTTAATAGAGGTGGAATCCAAGCTATGATGTGGACTGTTTCTTTAGGATATTTAGGACTTACATATGGTGGGATACTTGAAATTACGGGGACGTTAGAGGCTCTTATCGATAAGATGGCGGCGCTAACTAATAGGGGAAGAAATCTTATTATTACTCATTTAATTTCGTCTATTGTTATAAACTTCATTTCTGCCAGCCAGTACGTTGCAATCATCATTCCAGGCAGAATGTATTTACCAGCATATAAAAAATTAGGTATTCGATTAGATGTTGCTTCCAGAACTTGTGAAGACTCAGGTACGGTGACATCACCATTGGTACCTTGGGGATTATGTGGAGTATTCTTCACTGGAGCGTTAGGGGTTGGAACTATGAGTTATCTTCCATATGCTTTCTTATGCTACTTTACACCAATAGTGGCGATTATATATGCTATTACAGGAAAGTTTATATGGAAACAAGAGGGAGTAGAAAGCAATAATTACTATGAACAGAATAAATAAAGATGAAACAATAAGGCTATTAAAAGACTTAGTGGAAATAGAAAGTCCTTATTTTAAAGAAGACCAAATCATGGAGTATACACAGAAATGGCTTATGAAAAATGATTTATACTGTGGACTCCATGAATATCATGAAAAAAAAGTTACAGGGTTTAAAGGTAAAAACCTAGTAGTAAAATTGGAAGGAAACTCACAAGGCCCTACAATATGCTTAAATGGGCACTTGGATACGGTTCAATTGTGTAATGGATGGACAACAAATCCAAAAGGAGAGCTTAGAGGAGACCGCTTATATGGCGTGGGGGCGTTAGATATGAAGTCTGGATGTGCAGCAACCATGATGGCATTAAAAGCTTTTAATGAAGACTATAAGCACCAGTTTAGGGGGAACATTATTTCCACCTATGTTTCAGTAGAAGAAGGCCCTTATGGCATGGGAACAAATGCATTAATTGAAGAAGGGTATCTTAAAGATGTTGATTTTTCAATTATAACAGAACCAAGTGCCGGCTTTACAGGGAATCCATTCCCGGACTTGTGTTTAGGGGCACGTGGTGGATACGGACTTGAAATCGAATTCTTTGGCACATCTGCTCATGCAGCAACTCCTGAAAAGGGAATTAGTGCAGCGACATCAGCAGCTGCAGTTATGTGTGAATTAGAAAATGTTGAGTATATTGTAGATGAACATTTGGGGAAGGGTTCTGCATGTGTAGTAGCAATGGAAAGTGATGGTGGTGCTTGTAGCGTACCAGATTATGCAAAGGTTAAACTGTTCTGGCATATCGTTGTTGGGGAGAATGAACAAACCATCATTGAGCAAATAGAAAAAGCTATTAAACGTGCTAATATAAAATGTGATTACAAAATTAACTTTAGAGAAGCACCTTCTGAAGGATCAAAAGGTTTTATGCCGTTTACTGTTAATGCAAATGAACCAATGACTAAGCTTTTCATTAATACGATTAGTGATATATGTGAAAAAAAACCAACTCTTTCCTATTTCCAAAGTATAGGTGATTTTAACTATTTAGGTTCTAGATTAGGAGCACCTGCTTTAATATTTGGAGCTTCAGGAGGCAATTTCCATGGGAGTGACGAATATGTAGAGTTGGATACTGTAGTAGAGACAGCAGAGACAATATATGAATTCTTGAAGAGGGTATTGGTTGATTAGCTGATGTTATGATATACTAACATGTAATTACATAGATATTGCGAGGTAAAATAATATGGCAGCTGATATTTTAATTATGAATGGTAAGTGCATGACCATGGAAGAAGAAAAAATTCAAATCCTTGACTGGGTTGCTATAGAAAAAGATAAAATCATAGCACGTGGAAATGGAATGGAGTATGAACATATTGTAAACGCTGATACTTTGGTCATTGATGCAAAATCATGTACTGTTTTACCAGGGTTTATAGATAGCCATTTCCATGTTGTGCAAACTGCCTTAAATTCTGTCAGTCTTGATTTGAGTAATGCGACCACTCACGGAGAAGTTGGTGAATTGGTGAAACAGGCGGCGAAGTTATCACCAGGCAAGCAAATTCGGGGAATAAGACTCAAGGTTGAACAATTAAAAGAGAATACAATGCCTACAAGGACCTTGTTGGATAGATATTGTAATGATGTACCAGTATGGATAAATTCATATGAATACCAAGTTAGTGTGCTAAATACATATGCCATGCTTTACTTTAAAATTCCGTTTACGACTATAGGCATTGAATTGGATGAACACCAAATGCCCACAGGCGTTTTTTATAAGCAGGCCAATTCCGTATTAAGAGAAAATATTTTGAAGAACATTCCCGATTCGCTTCGTTTGGAGGCAGTTGAAAGTATCATGGAAGGTCTCATGGCAAACGGTATTACTACTGTGAATGCCATGGAAGGCGGTGCGTTATACAGTGACAAAGATGCAGAGTTTATATATGAACATGCTAAAGAATTTCCGGTAGATATGGAACTGTTTTATCAAACTATGGATCTTAAAAAGGTAAGGGATATGAACCTTAGCCGGGTAGGAGGATGCCTATATATCGATGGAACTTTAGGTGCAAGAAGTGCGGCTTTATCATTTGAATATGCAGATTGTCCAGGGACTTTGGGCAGTCTGTGCCTTCAACAGCAGCAGTTGGATGATTTTGTACTGAAGTGTTATCAAAACAATCTTCAATTAGCACTTTATACCATTGGGGATAGAGCGATTGAAGCTGCATTAATAGCACATGAACATGCGCTGTACCAGACGGGAAACATAGGGTTAAGGCATAGGCTTGAGCATGTAGAATTGGTTAGTGAGAATCAGATAAAAAGGGCCAAGGAAATGGGTATTATATTTTCTATGCAGCCGACATATGAGTATTATTGGGGTGGCCCTAATAAAATGTATGCACAAAGAATTGGAGAAAAATATAAAATCACCAATCCGTTTAAGAAAATTGTAGAAAGTGGAATTTGTGTTTGCGGCGGATCCGATAGTGATGTTACAGAAGCCATACCTCTATTAGGAATTTATTCAGCGGTTAATCATCCAGTTGAAGAGCATAGAGTCAGTCTATATGATGCTATTAGAATGTTCACATGCAATGGTGCTTTTGCATTGTTCGAAGAAGATAAGAAAGGTTCATTGTCTGTAGGTAAGTTGGCAGATATTGTTGTTTTGGATAGTGATATTTTTAGTATGGAGAGTGAAGATATTAAAAACGTTAAAGTTGTAGCGACGATAAAGTCAGGTGAGATAATGCATTCAGTTTAAATGGTGATAAAATGCTTAATATAAGTTTTTTAGGAAAAACAAAAATTAAATATAATGGTGTGCCTATAGGTGAGACTTTAGGAAACAAGACAATAGCTTTAATTTGCTTGTTAATTTTAAATAAAAAACACTATCTTAGCAGGGAAAAGGTTGTTGCATATTTATGGCCTGATAGTAGTGAAGATGCTGCAAAATATAATCTTAGATTTAATTTATGGCAGATAAAGAAAAACATCAATCCTGATTCACAGGGGGAACTTTTTCTTCATGTAGATAAGGATTGCTGTGGCATTAATGAAAATTATGATTTAGATTGTGACATTCTTAATATAATAAATTTTAAATCGGATTATAATTATTCCATTCAGGAGCTTTTAAAATTAAGAGAATTATTTTGTGGGGATTTCCTGGAGGGATGTTATTTTAATAGCTGCGAAGAATTTAATGAACTAATATTGTTTCAAAGAATCAATATAGAGAATAAGAAAGTACATATTTTAAAGAAAATAGTAGAGTACTATGAAGGCTCGAAGAACTATGATGCTGCCATAGAAATGATAAATGAGATTCATGAAATCGAACCATATGATGAGGAAATGGCATTAAAGGTAATGCGTTTAAATATTGCTAAGGGCAATAGAGTTGGAGCTATTAATTACTATTCTAATTTTAGTAATCGATTGACAGGGAATTTGGGTATATCTCCGGGGGAACATTTAAATGAACTTTATGATGAAATTAAAAATCAAAAAATAGAAAAAGTTGTAGAAAAAAGTTGTAAGGGGACACCAGAAATTTTGTTAGATACATTTTGCATGGAAGGAATAGAATATTTTTGGATGTCAGATATGATATCTCAGATACTTAAGAAAGTAAAGCCATCCATACTAAATAAATTTGAACAAAAATATGTAGTAGATTTAAGCCCTATTCAAAGGGATATTATAAGTTGCTTAGAAGACGAAAAAGACTTGGCTGAAATGGAAAATCTTTTGTATAGACAGGTTCCTGATGTATGCGTTATTAATGCATTTATAAAATTATTAAAATTTGTTTCAGAAAGATATAAAGTTCAAGTTAATATTAATCATTTTAATGATATGGATAACATCTCCCAAAAGGTATTTTATTATTTGGAAAGAGGTGAGATATCCCAGATTACATTTAATATAGAATAATGACTTTCATATAATTAAAAAGTCTCTGGTAATCCAGAGACTTTTTTTTTATGTTATTTAACGTAATTTATGCGATTTATAAATAAAGTTATAAATGTTTACTTTTTTAGTCTAACATCTGGTTCTGATGGAAGCTTGAACAGTGGAATGAATCTATCAAGACCAGTGAATGTTAGTACAATAATTGAACCTACAGCAGTCATTGCCATAAAGTTGTATTTGATAATATCAGTAGCAACGAACTGGTGTAGTGGATATACAGCAGTAGCAATACCAACATAGAAACCAATGTATACGTGCCATGGAATTAGCTGTGAACCAAATACGCCAAGAGCATCACCGAATGTAGCATTTCTTAGCTTTAATGTGTACATTGACTTTTCGTCACCTTCAACATTCTTTTCTACTAAATCTTTGATGATAGGTCCAACTGTTACAATCTGAGCCATTTCATCAGCAAGAGCGGCATTACCAAATAATGAAAGAATAGCATTGCAAGTCATTAAATGTCTTACTTTTCTTGAAATCATAAGTACAAAAGCGGATAAAGGTGCAAAGGCATCAATTCGACCCATGACACCACCGAATGCAGCAACCCACATCATCATAACAATTACCCATGAACCAGCTTCAGCAAAGCCGTCCTGCATTAATTGAACGTATGCAGCAAATGAAGTAACTGTTCCAGCAATTGAACCTAAGATGTAAGCTGAAACGATACCAGCGCCTAGGCAGATAAAAGTTGACATACCCATAATAGCTAGTACAATTACCAGAATTAGTGGAATAATCATATAGACAGGAACACCTGCTTCAATTTGATGTAATAAGTCAACAGCTGCAGGCTTTTGCTCAGCAAGAACATCAAATACATTTGGTGGGATAGCAGCGATAGCATCAGCACCATTTGTTGTTACGCCAGGAAGTCCTAATCCGCAAAGGAAGAAAATAATACCAGTAGTTAATAGGCAAAGTACTGACCAAACACCCTGATGTCTGATTCTGTCAATAACTTCAACGCCCTGAATACCTGAGCTTACAACTGTAGTATCTGAAATAAGACCGATGTTGTCACCGAAACAAGCGCCACCAGCGATAGCAGCAGTAGTTAGTAATAAGTTACCGTCTACTAGGTGGTTTAACCATAAGAAAATTGGTGCGCAAGCAGCGAACGTTCCCCATGAAGTTCCTGTTGCAACGGATAGAACCGCTGTTACTGCTAAGCCTACAACTGCTACAGTCTTACCTGTAACACCAAGACCTAGAGCAAGGTTTACGATAGAAGCACCAACACCTGTTGACATAAATGCACTTGCCATAGCGTAAGCGAACATAAGAATAAATAGTGCGATAAGAATTTTGCTTACACTTGTCATAGCAGCATCCAGGCAATCATTGAACTTTAACTTTTCTGTCAGCATTGCAACAGCAATAGCAGTAAATGCAGCAGCTGGTGCAGCGGTTAGTGCATCTACACCACTAATCATCAAAGCTGCCATTACAAAGATTGGGACGAACTTAAAAGCCGCCTTTAAGTTTTTCATAATAACTCCTCCTAAAAAAAATAAAAAATCGCATTGTCACGAATATACCGCAACGCTCTTATTTTATTCATTATTCAGACATATGTCAACATATTTTGACACAAAAATATCAGTATTTACAGACTATTCTACATCAATTGGTTTTGTGCACAAAAACAGGGTCCGGAACAGGACCCTTATAACAATTAAGTAAATATTAAAATTATTCGAAAATTTCGGAAGCTTTGCCCATAATGGTTGAAACTGGAAGGGATTGGGGACAATGGCTCTGACAGGCATTACAAGAAATACATGCTGATGGACGCCGTTTAGGAGGAATCCAAGTCTTAAAATCAGCTTTAATTTTATCATTACCATTATATAGGAACCATTCGTTATAAAAGTTTATAACTGCAGGAATTTCAATCTTTTTAGGACATGGCATGCAATATCTGCATCCGGTACAGGAATATTTTATAAGTTTGTTATATTCTGTGGAAACTTTGTTAATAATTTGATGATCTTTTTGTGACAGACTATGGGGTAACGCATCAGATAATATTTCAATATTTTCTTCCAGTTGATCCATTGTACTCATTCCACTTAGAATTGTAAGAACCTCCGGAAAATCTGCTACCCATCTGAGTGCCCATCCTGCGGGTGATCTTTTAATATCAGCTTCAGTCCAATATTTTTCCACCGATTGAGGAAGAATATCGGTTAACTTTCCGCCCTTTAGAGGTTCCATAATGATTATCTGTAATCCTTTTGAAGCAGCATAATCCAACCCTTTAATGCCGGCCTGAAAATCTTTGTCCATATAATTCAATTGAATCTGGCAGAACTCCCATGGATATGCATCTACGATTTCCTTAAAAAAATCAAAATCATCATGAAATGAAAAACCAATATGCTTGATTTTCCCTTCTTCACGCTTCTTTTCTAAAAAGGCTAAAACATTATATTCTTTAACTTTCTTCCATATATCTTTGTCAATATTATGAACAAGATACATATCGATAACCTGATCCTCAAGGCGGTGTAGCTGTTCATTAAAAATCTTTTCAATATCAGCTTCTTCTTTTGCAAACCATGCAGGCATTTTATCAGCTAAGAGCACTTTTTCCCTATAGCCATCTTTCAATGCTTTACCTGTTACAACTTCACTTTGACCATCATGATACATATAGGCAGTATCTACATAGTTTATACCATTGTCGATAGCGGTTCGTATCATTTTTATTGCTTCCACTTCATCTATATTACCATTTTTCAAGCGTGGCAGACGCATAGTTCCGAAGCCTAAAAGTGATACAGGTTCATTGGTTCTATTAAAAGTTCTATATTGCATGTGGAAATCCTCCTATTATTAACATTATAATATAGATTATTTTATCATATAGCTTATAATTTAAGTATAATATTTTTAATGGAGTTTGTAATTTTTTAGAGGAGATATAAAATGATAACTAAAAAGCTGGATAAGTACTTACAAGAAGCATTTTTTTATAATGATTTAGCGGGCCTTGCTATTGGGGTTACAGTTGGATTAGACAGTCCACTTGAATGCAGGGGGTTAAATTATAAAAATGCAGCAGGTTATAAAAACTTTATTACAAAAGAACCTTTGCAGGCAGACAATATTTTTCATGTAGCTTCAGTTACAAAGCTATTTGTAGGTACTTCGATTATGATACTGTATGAAAGAGGATTGTTGGAGCTAGATTCGCCAATAGTAAAAATTATACCGTGGCTGTTAATCGACGATAAACGATATAAAGAAATAACAATTCGACAACTTTTGACACATACAGCCGGATTAACGGACGTATCTGACTATGGGTGGAATAAGCCAGAATTTGACGAAGCTGCATTAAAAAGGTATGTACAAAGTGATGAAGTAGTAAAGTCCAAACTGCTTTGGAGCCCCTTAGAACGTAATTTTAAATATAGTAATATAGGGTATGAAATTTTAGGAACTATTATTGCGGAAATTGCTGGTGTTAGTTTTGAAGAGTTTGTATCAGAAAATATTCTAAAACCATTACAAATGACAAATACTACTTTGTTAACCTTTGAACGTGCTGCAGGAAGCTTAAATTTAGATGATTTGGAAAAATTTAATATGGCAATGCCGCATACTAAAAATCAAGACAAACATATTATACTCGAAAGACAATATCCCTATAATAGAGCACATGGACCAAGTTCTACCATTACAACTAACTTGACGGATCTGGAAAAGTGGGCAAGGGCGAACATAGAAAAGCGTATATTAAAAGAAGAAAGCTATATAGAGGTTTGGAGACCCCAAGCACGAGTTCCCAATAATGGGGAACATATTGGGTTAAGCTGGTTTATAAGAGAACAGAATGGATACACATTATATGGGCATGAGGGTAATGACGATGGATTTCGTGCAAGTTTCTGGATCTGCCCAAAATTAGATCTGCATATTGCTGTTGAATCAAATATTAGCAAAGCTCCTGTAAAAGGTATAAGTAAAGAAATATTAAATATAATGACCTCGGCATAAACCGAGGTCATCAATACTTTTACGCTATGCTATTCCCTTATAAATTCCAGGAAATCTTCAAAATCATCAAAATCACTTTGTATAAATTCATAAAGTATAGGTTCTTTAAATTCGTATTTAGCAGTCATATCCATATATTCTTTTAAGGGACTCTTCCTTAAATCCATTTCCAGTGCTAAAATTCCTTTAACGTTATAACTGGCTATAATCATCTGACCAAAGTCAGAGATATAAAACATTCCGTATACATCTTCGTTTAACCTAAATACCTGTTTATCAACATGTGAATTGTTCTTATTAAAAGCTAAAAAAAGTCTGCCGTTTTCATGAATTGTCATCATGGCATTTGTAGTAATTTCAGCCAGACTGTTGTCAATATATTCATCATTATCTGTCTGTAGGTCATATACAGTAATAAATTCTGGCCTTGAAAGCATCATGGCTGCTTCTGCAGCACTAACTTTAAAGTCAGAACGTCTTTTAAAACTTGATACAAGTAATTGATCTATACTAATTTCCGAGATGACTATATGATATTTACCATTACTTTCAACCAGAGATTCGCACAGATAAGAGTTACTTTCTTCATCACTTACATCAATGGTATTTTTACATAATGTGGAAATGGGATAATCAGAATATACTTCAACAGGAGTCTTGCCATTAGTCAGGTATTTTGCAGCATAATAATCACGACCGAAGCATCGCATTAAAAAGTAGTTAATTACCTGAAATTCTGAATGAATTGGATCACACATTTTCTTCATTAGTTCGTGTTTGTCTTTAATTGAAAGATTTATATCTTTTTCTAGAATAAAATGATATTCTTCTTTTCCTTTTGGTAATGGCAAGGATAAATCTACATTGGCTTTTGCATATTCCTGCACTAAATAACAAGCTTCTTTTTCAGTAATTTTAACTTTCTGCCCGCCTAGTCCACCTAAAAGGGCACTTTCAATTACAGTTATTTCTTCGATGTCATTTCCTATAATGCTTTTATAAGTCTCAAATCCGTATTCTTCTGCATCGAAATAGAAAAATTGATGGAAATCTGAACTTAAATCTTCTGCTTCGATACCCCAATGTATATAAAGACCTGTAACGCCCATAAGTCTTGTATCTGTAATGTAAGCACTAATAAACTGCTTATTGCTGTCCAGAGGAGAATCAAGCCCACCTCTTATCACTTTAAATTTTCTATCCAATATTATCTACCCTTTTCTTTAATTATAATAAAGCTAGTATAACCCAAAAGGTTATATATTGACAATATGCTATTTATAGATATAATATAATAAGAAAACTACAATTGAGATTAAAAGTACAAGTGACTTCTAATTTCTTAAATAACCCCTTATCAAGAGCGGCGGAGGGAATAGGCCCTAAGATGCCCAGCAACCTGTGTATTTCAGATGCATTTGCAAAACAAATATAAAAGGTGCTAAATCCTACAGAAGTGGTATTCTGGAAGATGAGGAAAGATTGTCCAATATGAAAAATCTGACCTCTTTTTTAAGAGGTTATTTTAGTTTTTGAATAAAAATTTGATTTTTAAATCAAATTAAGTTAATTGTAAGGAAGAAAGGAAGTATTATTATGAAGAAATTGTTTACTTCAGAATCAGTAACAGAAGGGCATCCTGACAAAATCTGTGATCAGATATCAGATGCAATTTTAGATGCTATCTATGCGCAGGATCCTTATGGACGTGTTGCAGCAGAAACAACAACAACAACAGGTTATGCAATGGTAATGGGTGAAATTACTACTAATTGTTATATTGATATTCCTAAGATTGTAAGAGGAGTAATTTGTGATATCGGATACGATAAGGGTGAGTATGGTTTTGATGGAAATACTTGTGCTATTCTAACTGCTATTGATGAACAGTCAACAGACATTGCTATGGGTGTTGATAAAGCATTAGAATACAAAGAAGGCTCATTGAATGACCAGATTGAAGAAACGGGTGCTGGAGACCAAGGTATTATGTTTGGTTTTGCTTGTAATGAAACACCTGAATTAATGCCTATGCCTATTTCACTGGCTCACAAGCTTGCATTACAGCTTACAAAGGTAAGAAAAGATGGAACAATCAAGTATTTAAGACCTGATGGAAAAACACAAGTAACTGTTGAGTATGATGGGGATAAGGTAAAGAGGATTGACACTGTTCTTATTTCAACTCAGCACGATCCAGAGGCTACTCAGGAACAAATTAGAAAAGACCTTATCGAAAAGGTTATTAAGCCAATTATTCCAGCTGAACTTTTGGATGATGAAACAAAATATTATACAAATCCTACAGGCAGATTTGTAATCGGAGGACCACACGGTGACTCAGGTTTAACAGGTAGAAAGATTATTGTTGACACATATGGTGGATACGCTAGACATGGCGGTGGTGCATTCAGTGGTAAAGACCCTACAAAGGTTGACCGTTCAGCTACGTATGCAGCAAGATACGTTGCTAAAAATATCGTAGCATCAGGAATTGCAGATAAGTGTGAAATTGAATTAGCTTATGCAATTGGTGTCGCAAAGCCAGTATCTGTTCTTGTTGATACTTATGGAACTGGTAAAATTTCTGATGAAACAATCTCAGAACTTGTAGACAAGCACTTTGACTTAAGACCAGCTGCAATTATCAGAGATTTAGATTTAAGAAGGCCTATCTACAGACAGGTTGCTGCCTATGGGCATTTCGGAAGAACTGATATTGAGGTACCTTGGGAAAAGACAGATAAAGCAGATGCTTTAAAGCAGGATGCAGGTCTATAAAATAAAAAATAATTTACAGTAAAAATGATTATGCAAAGTAAAGCTGTCCCTGCCAAATGGCGGGGATGGCTTTTGTTGTTTAAGCACAAAAAAGAAACAAAAATTGTTGCATTTCACAAAAAAACCACGTATAATAATTAATTATACGCTAAAATAATAAAAATGAGTTTCGCCAGTTTTAGCAGGATAGAAAATAATGAATATTATATATAACTAACAATGTAATTATATATGCGAGGAGGGATTTCCAGTGGGAATCAAAGTTGCGAAGTTTGGCGGCTCATCTGTAGCCGATGCGATACAGCTTACAAAGACAAAAGAAATAATAGAAGCAGATAATGACAGAAGATATGTCGTAGTATCTGCTCCTGGAAAGAGATATGATCAGGACAACAAGATTACGGATCTTTTATATTTATGTAAAACTCATATAGAACATAATTTACCTTACGAACAGGTATTTCAGGTTATTTGTGACAGATACATGGCTATGGAAATTAATCTTGGAGTAGAGGTGGACCTGTTAAAAGAATTTGATGAAATCAAAAGGAATCTTCAAGAAGGTGCTTCTTCTGATTATATAGCCAGTAGGGGCGAATATTTAAATGCGATGATGACAGCGGCGATGCTAGGCTATGATTTTGTAGATGCTGCGGGGTTAATACTATTTGATGAAAAAGGTAAGTTCCTTGCTGAGGAAACTAATAAAGTTTTAGGTGAGGCTTTAAAGCAACATGGAAGAGCTGTTATACCTGGATTTTATGGCACATACCCAAATGGTAAAATTAAAACTTTTTCCAGAGGTGGTTCTGATATTACAGGTGCTATTGTGGCCAGAGCTGTGGGGGCTGAAGTTTATGAAAACTGGACTGATGTATCAGGATTCCTTATGGCGGATCCAAGAGTTGTGAAAAATCCGCAGCCTATCAGTAAAATATCCTATAAAGAACTTAGAGAACTTTCTTATATGGGAGCATCGGTATTGCATGAAGATGCAATTTATCCTGCCAGAATTGCAGGTATTCCTATAAACATTAGAAATACAAATATTCCATCAGATCCGGGAACAATGATTGATTCTGATGTGGAAGTTCAGAAGGATAGGATTATAACTGGAATTGCGGGAAGTAAGGACTTTTCTGTAATTGCTATTTATAAGAATGGACTTAGTCAGGAAAGCGGCTTTATAAGGCGCCTGAGCAGCATCTTAGAGGATTATGATATTGCTATTGAACATATGCCAAGTGGAATTGATACCGTTTCTGTTGTAGTCTCAGATAAGAGTATTGATGGAAAACTAGATGACATAATTGAAGAAATAAATAGGAAACTTGATCCGTGCAGTATTGATATTTTTGATGATATGTCACTTATTGCAACAGTTGGTGCAGGAATGTCCAAAAGACTTGGTGTGTCTGCAACCTTATTTACAGCACTTGCAGAAGCCGGCGTAAACATAAGGATGATTGATCAGGGTTCCAGCGAAATGAACATTATAGTTGGAGTAGAGACAAAAGACTTCAACCGAGCAATTCAAGCCATCTATGATGCCTTTGTTACACCGCTTTAGCGGTAATGTAACAACGGACAGCAGGGAGCGGAGCGAGTCGGAGGCAAAGCCGTTGCCTTTGTTACACCGCTTTAGCGGTAATGTAACAACGGACAGCAGGGAGCGATTATGGACAGCGGGCTTAATTAACCCGCTGTTTTTTTTAGCAAGAGGGTAATGCGTGTAGCATTTCTAAGGAAAAGGAGTGTGGAATTGAATGCCACTGATTATACCAGATAAATTGCCTGCGGGTGATTTATTACAAAAGGAAAACATATTTGTGATGCATGATGCTGCAGCTGTAAAGCAGGATATAAGACCACTTCGTATATTAATGGTTAATCTGATGCCAGATAAGGCAGCTACAGAGACTCAGCTTGCAAGGGTATTGGCGAATTCTCCATTACAGGTAGAGCTCACTTTGGTTAGAATGGGAACTCATGAGTCTAAAAACGTATTAGAACAATATCTGGATACTTTTTATAAAACCTTTGATGAAATTAAAGGTCAACGTTTTGATGGGATGATTTTAACGGGAGCACCAGTAGAGACGTTAAATTTTGAAGAAGTGGATTATTGGGAAGAACTGTGCCGAATACTGGAGTACTCAAAAACTAATGTATATAGCAGCATGTATATTTGCTGGGGTGCTCAGGCAGGACTTTATTATCACTTTGGCGTTGATAAATATCCAATGGATGAGAAAATGTTTGGTGTATTTGAGCATAAAGTGACTCGTGCACATAGTCCTTTATTGAGAGGATTTGATGATGTTTTCTGGGCTCCGCATTCCAGATATACACAGATTCGCAAATCGGATATCGTGTCTCACCCAGAAATCAGAATTTTAGCAGAATCAGAAGAGGCGGGTCCTCATATTCTTGCTACAGATAATGGAAGACAGATTTTTATAATTGGGCATCAGGAGTATGATAGAGAAACCCTCGGCTTGGAGTATTATCGTGATGTAAGACAAGGTGTCCCTGTTTCGGTTCCTAAAAACTATTTTAAGGATGACCAGCCTGGCAAGGATGTATTAGTAAGATGGCGTGGCCATGCCAGCATGCTATTTGCTAACTGGCTGAATTATTATGTTTATCAGGAGACGCCATATGACTTGGCACAGCTATAAGTACAGCCTGTGTATTTCTTATAAACTGGGATTTGGATGATTTGGGTGTATGCAATTAGGCTTTTCTTTATGATCTACAACCGATTATATAGCAATTACAATCCTTATGGTAACCTATTCCAAAATGGACATATCCTTCTTCATTTTTATTATCCTGTATTACTTAAAAGCTTCACAAAACCCACAGATAACCTTCATAAAAAGTCAATATTCTTGTGCTATATTTTTATAAATAAAATTTAAATCAGGGGGTACAAAGTATATAAGATTTAAATGAAAAAAATAAAGATGTAGGGGAGAAAATATGAGTTTTATAAAGGAAAAAATCTTAAATATTAAAAGCATTAGAGTATTAGTACAAGTTTTTAGTTTCATTGCTTTTACAGGAATTTTTACATTAACATATGGAAGTCTTAAAAGTATTTATGTTTGCGCAATAGAGGGAAACTTTGATTTAGCCACCTGTGGGCCACAGTTAATTCTTGTTTCAGTTATCTTTCTGTTAACGGCAATGTTGGGAAGGTTTTTCTGCGGATGGATGTGTGCTTTCGGTACATTAATGGACTTTCTTTATTTTATCTCATATAAAATTACCAGAAGAAAGGTTAAGGTAAACTATAAGGTAGATAAAGCTTTAAAATCTTTAAAATATATAGTGCTAGCTATTTCAGTAATTTTTATCTGGACTTTAGGACAGAATCTTTTTAAGGGTAGTAATCCATGGGATATATTTGGTATATATACATCTTTTGGAGAACACTCTGTATTGAATGAATTTGTAAAAAGCAATTGGATTGGTGTTGGATTACTTGGAATAGTAGTTTTAGGAGGGCTGTTTATAGAAAGGTTCTTCTGTAGATATTTATGTCCGTTGGGGGCTATTTTTAGTATATTATCTAAGCTTCGTATAATCAAAATTAGAAAAACAGAAAATAATTGCGGAAAATGTAACCGTTGTAGTAAGGCTTGCAGCATGGGAATTAACCTAAATCCTAAAGAGGTGGTAACTTCTGGTGAATGTATAAACTGTTTTAAATGCACCAGTGCATGCCCAAGAAATAATTTAAATATTATGGCTGGAACAAAGCCTTTGAAAAAAATTGCAGCAGTAATAGGTATTTTTGTAGTAACTGCAAGTGGTATTGCTTATTATGTAGCAACCTATATTGATTCTAACCAGGCAACAGACTCAAGTAGAGCTAATATAGCTGAATTGACAAAACAGGGACAAGGCACCTTCACAGATGGTACTTATGAAGGGACAGGAAGTGGATTTAAGGGAACCACTACTGTATCCGTAACCGTTGAGAATGGTTATATAAAAAATATAGAAACAGTATCTACGGGGGATGATATGCCATACTATAACAGAGCTTTTAATAGTGTAACAGAACAGATTATTTCAACGCAGAATGTGAGCGTTGATGCAATGACTGGTGCAACTTTCAGCAGTAATGGTATAATGGAAGCTGTAACAAATGCAGTGGGACAGGAATATAAAAATAACAATGACCAAAACAATGACCAATTAGAGCGGGGACATGGTGGCCTCGGAGGACACGGACCCGGCAATGAAGTAAACTAAATAATGTCATATGAGGGAGTATTGGCCTCTTTTCTTTTTTTAACTAATGATGTATAATATTATGTTACAATACACATAAACAAATAAGAGTGCATAAGAACAGAACCGAAGAGTGTTTATACAGGAGGTATAAATGGGAGGGAGTATATTTACTTCACTAATAGTCATAATTATTTTAATTATATTATCAGCATACTTTTCTGCAACTGAGACGGCTTTTACGTCTTTAAATAGAATAAGGATGAAAAATCTTGCCAGTACTGGTAATAAAAGAGCAAAGCTGGTACTTGCGTTAGAAGAAAAATATGACAGACTTCTAACAACAATTTTAATAGGTAATAACATCGTAAATATCACCATGACATCGATTGCAACCGTATTATTTGTAGATTTATATGGTGTTTACGGTTCAACTATTTCCACCATAGTAATGACTGTTGTGGTTCTAATTTTTGGTGAGATATCTCCCAAAATCATTGCAAAAGAAAGTCCTGAGAACTTTTCTATGTTTTCAGCACCACTTCTTAGAATTTTAATGGTAATATTAAAGCCTGTAAATTTCTTATTTATGCAATGGAAAAAAATTATTAGAACAGCATTTAAAATAAATGACGATCGAAGCATAACAGATGATGAACTTATAACTATTGTTGAAGAAGCGGAAACTGAGGGGAGTCTTGATGAAGAAAGAAGCGAATTAATTCAAAATGCTATTGAATTTAATGAACTAGAGGCTTATGATGTATTGACACCCAGAGTTGATGTGGAGGCTATAGAAATAGATGAAGAAAAGGAAGAAGTAGCCAAAATATTCTTAGAAACAGGATTTTCAAGGCTGCCAGTATATGAGGAAAATATGGATAAAATCCTTGGTGTTTTAAATCAGAAGGATTTTCATAATTTTGTAATTGGTCAGAAAAAAGAAATATCTGATTATGTAACGCCTGTAGTATTTACACCAGGATCTATAAAAATTGCTACACTTTTAAAAAGGATGCAGAAGGCAAAAACTCATATTGCTGTTGTTGTAGATGAATATGGTGGTACAGAGGGTATTGTTACAATGGAAGACATCATTGAAGAACTTGTAGGAGAAATCTTTGATGAACATGATGCCACAACATCACAAGAGATTCTTCAAATTTATGATGGCAGTTATAGAGTACTGGGTGGCGCAAGTGTTGAAAAAATGTTTGACTATTTCGGGTTAAAATACGAAGAAATGGATGTTACTACAGCCAATGGATGGGTTGTAGTAAACCTGGACAAATTACCTGAAGTAGGCGATTCATTTGAATATAAAAATTTAAAAGTTAGAGTAACCAAGGCAGATGGAAAAAGGGCCTTAGAAATAAATGTGGTAGTTATGCTGCATGAAATACAACAAGAGGAAGGGTTAAGAATATGGGATTAATGGAAAAAATCTTTGGTGATTTAAATATCAAAGAAGTTAAAAGAATTGAAAAAATAGTAGACAAAGTAGAAGCACTTGATTTAGAAATGCAGGAACTTACAGATGAACAACTTAAGGCAAAGACTTTCGAATTTAAAGAAAGAGTTAAAAATGGCGAATCTCTTGACGATATATTGCCAGAAGCTTTTGCTGTATGCAGAGAAGGTGCTGTAAGAAGTTTAGGGATGAAACACTTTAGAGTACAGTTAATCGGTGGTGTTGCATTGCATCAAGGAAGAATTGCTGAAATGAAAACTGGTGAAGGTAAGACTTTAGTGGCCACTCTGGCAGCATACTTAAATGCACTTAGTGGTGAAGGCGTTCATGTTATAACAGTAAATGATTATCTTGCAAAACGTGATATGGAATGGATGGGTAAGTTATATACTTTCCTGGGGTTGACTGTAGGATGTGTAATACATGAGGTAAATGGTGCAGATAGAAAAGCTGCTTATGATGCTGATATTACTTATGGAACGAACAATGAATTTGGTTTTGATTACTTAAGAGATAACATGGTTACTTATCGTGAGGAAATGTCTCAGAGAGAAGAACTTAATTTTGCTATCGTGGATGAAGTTGACTCCATCTTAATTGATGAAGCAAGGACGCCGCTTATCATTTCAGGGCAAGGAGCTAAGTCTACTGATTTATATGGAATAGCAGATAAATTTGTAATCAGATTACGAAATGAAGATGATTTTACTATTGAAGAAAAAGATAAAACTGTTGCACTTACAGAAGAAGGGGTAGCTAAGTGTGAAAAAGAATTTGATATTGAAAACTTCTCGGACCCTGAAAATATGGAAATCAACCATCATGTACTTCAGGCATTAAAGGCTAGAAACTTAATGAAGCGTGATGTTGACTATATTGTTAAAGACGGCGAAATTGTAATTGTTGATGAGTTTACAGGCCGTTTAATGTTTGGCCGTAGGTACAGTAATGGCTTACATCAGGCTATCGAGGCTAAGGAAGGTGTACTAGTTCGTTCAGAGTCAAAGACACTGGCCACAGTAACATTACAGAACTACTTTAGAATGTACAAGAAATTGGCAGGTATGACAGGTACTGCAAAGACTGAAGAAGATGAATTTAGAGAAATATATAACATGGATGTTGTAGTAATACCAACGAACCGTGAAATTGCAAGAGCAGATCTTCAGGATTCAATCTACGCTACTGAAAAGGGTAAGTTTAAAGCCATTGCGGAAAGAATTGCAGAAGTTCATGCCACTGGTCAGCCAGTCTTAGTGGGTACAATTTCTATCGAACGTTCTGAACTGATTAGTGATATGCTTAGTAAGCGTGGCGTTAAACATAAAGTATTGAATGCAAAACAGCATGAAAAAGAAGCAGAAATCGTTGCAGAGGCAGGTCGTTTAGGTGCGGTAACTATTGCTACCAATATGGCTGGTAGAGGTACAGATATCCTGCTAGGTGGTAACCCAGAATTTGAAGCAAAGCGTGAAATGAAGAAACAAGGCTTTAGTGATGAGGCCATCTCATTTGCGACTTCTTTTGTTACAACTAACGAACCAGAATTATTACATGCTAGAAAAACATTTAATGAACTAAATGATAGTTTTAAGACAGAAAGAGCCGAAGAACAACAGAAGGTTAGAGAATTAGGCGGACTTTGCATAATTGGTACAGAACGTCATGAATCACGAAGAATAGATAATCAGTTAAGAGGTCGTGCTGGACGTCAGGGTGACCCTGGTTGTACACAGTTCTTCTTATCTCTTGAAGATGAACTTATGCGCCTGTTTGGCGGTGAGAAGATTCAGAGCCTTGTGGAAAAACTGGGAGTTGAAGAGGATGAGGCCATTGAAGCTGGAATGCTTACAAAACGTATTGAAGCAGCTCAGAAGAGAGTTGAAGGCAAAAACTTCCACATAAGAAAATACGTATTACAATACGATAACGTAATGAATAAACAGCGTCAGATTATTTATGATGAAAGACGTAAAGTACTGTTTGGAGAAGATTTAAGAAATCACATTACAAATATGACTCAGGAACTGATTGATGAAACCGTTGAACCAATAACTGTAGCATCAAGATATGCTGAGGAATGGGATTTGGAAACTTTGGGTAAAAACTTGAAGAAATTATGTGTGAGATTTGATGAAAACTTACATTATTCTCAGGAGGAAATTCAGAATCTTACAGTAGAACAGCTAAAAGAAGATACTTATGAAGCATTTGAAAAACTATATGCTGAAAAAGAAGCAGAAATAGGTATTGATAGAATACGTGAATTAGAGAGAATGATTCTGATCAGAGTTGTTGATAACAAGTGGATGGATCATATTGATGATATGGATCAGCTTAGAAATGGTATCAATCTTCGTGCATTAGGGCAGCAAGATCCTGCAGCGGCTTACTCAAATGAAGGATTTGATATGTTTGAGCTTATGATACAGGCCATCAAGGAGGATACTGTCAAGTTCTGCTACAATGTTACTATTCAGACAAATGCTGAAAGAAGGAAAATTATGGAAGCAGGGGAAGGCAGGAAAGAAGAATACCACGAGGAAGGGATGGCAAGCAGCGCTTCAACTGGAGGAATGCCAGATCAGACTCAGATTCCAGAGAGAGAACAAAAGCACGAACCAATCAGAAGAACAGAAGAAAAAGTGGGTAGAAATGATTTATGCCCATGTGGTAGTGGCAAAAAGTATAAGAACTGCTGCATGAACAAATAGAGCTTGTTAATTTTCCGTTCTGCTGTGTTGTCAGTGACTCTGTGCGCCTTGCATAACGAAAAATTCCCTGCGCCCTTTGTAATTGGGGTTCAGAATCAAATATTAATATTTGGGGATGAAATATATAAGAAAGGAATTTTATATGGTTGAATTAGATCAGATAAAATACGGCCTGCCTGCGGCTAAGGCAAATTTGACAGAGGTAGGTGAGTCTCTTTGACCTGGCAGGGTTAGAGAGCAGATTAGAAGAAATAGAAATAAAGACTCAGATAGATGGATTTTGGGAGGATCATGAAGCCGCACAAAAACTACTGAAGGAAAAGAAGTCTTTAGAAAATACAGTTACCGGTTACAGAGATTTGGAGCGGGCTTTAGAGGATATTGAAGTCCTTATAGAAATGGCAGAAGAAAGCGAAGCTGATTCTTCTGCAGAAGAAAATGCCCATATGGCGGAAGAAATAAAAGAAGCATATGAAAGCTACAAAGCCAAAGTAGAGGAAGTTAGATTAAAAACATTATTAACTGGGGAGTATGACAGTAATAGTGCTATCTTTACGGTCCATGCAGGCACTGGTGGTGTTGATGCTATGGATTGGGCAGAGATGCTTCTTCGGATGTACACACGTTGGGCAGAGAAGAAAGGTTATAAAACTAAGGTGATTGACCTTCAAGATGATACGGAGGCAGGTATTAAAAGTGCCACTGTAATTGTAGAAGGTGAAAATGCATATGGATATTTAAAAAATGAACGTGGGGTTCACAGATTAGTTCGCATCTCTCCGTTCAATGCGCAAGGAAAGAGGCAAACCTCTTTTGCTTCACTGGAAGTAATGCCTGAACTTGATGATGATATAAATATAGAAATTGATCCTGAAGATTTACGAATAGATACTTATCGTTCCAGTGGCGCCGGCGGACAGCATGTAAATAAGACAGATTCGGCTATTCGAATTACACACTTACCAACCAATATTGTAGTTACTTGTCAGAATGAGCGAAGTCAGCATCAAAACAAGGATATGGCTATGAAGGTATTGAAAGCCAAGTTAACTGAACTAGCAGAACAGGAGCATAAGGATAATCTAAAGGAACTTAAAGGAGATTTTTCACAAAACACATGGGGAAGCCAGATTCGTTCTTATGTATTCCAGCCTTATACAATGGTTAAGGACCACCGAACAGGAGCGGAAGTCGGTAATGTCCAGGCGGTTATGGATGGGGAAATCGATTATTTTATCAATGAGAAGTTAAAATTTAAGGATTGATTATAAATTTATGTAGGGAAAAGGAATTAAAAAATGAACATTATTGAAAAATTGGCCCAGGAATTTTCTGTAAAGATTTCACAGGTTGAAAATACAGTAAAGCTTATAGATGAGGGGAATACTATTCCGTTTATTGCACGTTATAGAAAAGAAGTAACTGGAGGACTTTCAGACGTAATACTACGTGATATGGACGAAAGACTTACTTATCTGCGCAATCTTGAAAATAGAAAAGAAGAAGTTACAAGGCTAATTGACGAGCAGGGGAAATTAACAGATGAACTAAAGGCAGAAATTGAAAAAGCAGAAGTGTTACAGAGAGTAGAGGACCTTTACAAGCCTTATAAGCAAAAGAAGGCTACAAGAGCCTCAAAAGCAAAGGAAAAGGGATTGGAGCCTTTAGCACTTATCTTTTATGCACAGGAAATTCAATCAGGTACTATTGAAGAACTGGCAATGCCATACATAGACGAGGACAAAGGTGTTGAAACTGCTGAACAGGCCATTCAGGGAGCCATGGATATTATTGCAGAAATGGTTGCAGATCATCCAGAACTTACAGCAATGGTTAGAGAAAAGACACAGAAAGCAGGGGTAATTTCAACAGAGGCAGCAGATTCAGATGAAAAAACTGTTTACGATATGTATTATGGACATCAGGAAGGCATTGACAAAATTCCAAACCACAGAATTCTTGCTATAAACAGAGGTGAGAAAGAAAAGAAACTTAAGGTTAAGGTGGTAGCACCTGTAGAACAGCTTCAACTAATGCTAGAAGATGCTGTTATCACACATGAAAAATCAATATTTGTTCAGCTTTTAAAGGATACCATTGTAGATGCTTACAAGAGATTAATGGCTCCCTCTATTGAGAGAGAAATGAGAAATGTTTTAACTGAAAGAGCAGAACTTGATGCTGTGAAAGTATTTGCTAAAAATACAGAAAAACTATTAATGGTTCCGCCAGTTAATGGTGCAAGAATCATAAGCATTGACCCTGGATACAGAACTGGTTGTAAAGTAGCCGTTTTAAATGAAACAGGTAAGCTTTTAGCTTATGCTACAGTATATCCGACAGAACCGAAAAAGGATATTGCAGGAACTGAAGCCGCATTAAAGAAGTTGATAGAAAAGTTTAAGATTAATACCATTGTAATAGGCAATGGTACAGCTTCAAGGGAAACAGAGGAGGTTGTGGCGAACTTCCTTAAGAAAAATGACTATGATATTAGCTATACTATTGTAAATGAAGCAGGTGCATCCGTTTATTCAGCTTCAAAACTGGCAACTGAAGAATATCCAGACCTTGATGTTACCACAAGAGGAGCTATGTCACTAGGCAGAAGGCTTCAGGATCCCCTTGCAGAACTTGTTAAGATTTCACCAAAGAGTATTGGAGTAGGTCAGTATCAGCACGATATCGATCAGAATCTTCTAGATGGGGCATTAACAAATGTAGTAGAAGACTGCGTAAACAGAGTTGGGGTTGATTTGAATACAGCATCCCCTTCACTTCTTTCCTATATCGCAGGCATTAATATGGGCATAGCGAAGAATATTGTTGCCTATAGAGAAGAAGCAGGTAAATTTACCAATAGAAAAGAACTCTTAAAGGTTGCAAAACTAGGAGAAAAAACTTTTAAGCAGTGTGCAGGTTTTATGAGAATAGCAGATGGAAAGAATCCACTTGATTCTACTTCTGTTCATCCTGAGTCTTATGCGGCAGCAGATGTAGTACTTCAAAAACTTGGTATTGACAAGGAGCTGATTAGACAGGGCGGGGCAACGGAGATTGAAGAAAAAATCTGTGTGGTTTATCCAATAGATAAAAAGGATGCTAAAGTGGAACCCGGTACAAAAGGGCTTGCAGCTTTAGCTGTATTAAAGGAAACTAAACCAGAGGACCCTAAAAAGGGACTTGGCAAGAGCATTGAAAAACTTGCTCAAGAGGTGGGCCTTGGTGTAATGACATTAAAAGACATCATTGAAGAAATAAAGAAGCCTGCCAGAGACCCTAGAGAAGATGCACCAGCTGTAGTTTTCAGAAATGACGTAAGGAGTTTTGAAGATTTAAAAGTTGACATGGAAATGATGGGCACAGTTCGTAATGTTGTAGATTTTGGCGCTTTTGTAGATATCGGAGTTAAAAATGATGGATTAGTTCACATTTCTGAGATAAGTAATAAATTTATAAAGCATCCCATGGATGCAGTATCTGTTGGAGACACTGTAAAAGTTAAAATCTTAAGTATCGACCACGATAGACAGAAAATAGCACTTACAATGAAATTATAGAAATTATTATGGCCCTAAAACTCTTAAAATGGGGGATTTTAGGGCTATTTTGAACTTGTATTGGTTGTATAATTATGGTAGTATTGCTATGGGTAGCACCACTATGTCCGTTATAGAAAAGGAGATTGAGTCGAGATGTTATTAGAAACAATCACTAAATTTATTGGAGACATGGGTATCGTAAACTTAGACTACAAAAGTGGAATCATGATTTTGGTTGCACTATTTTTACTTTATTTAGCTATTAAAAAAGGCTTTGAACCTTTATTGCTAGTACCGATTGCGTTTGGAATGCTGTTGTCCAATTTACCTGCTTCAGGGATTTTTATTAATGGCGCAGTGATTACCTCTTCCGATCAACTTGCAGATGCAGGGCTACTTACTATTTTTTACATATTAAAACCTATACTGCCATCCTTGATATTCTTAGGGGTAGGAGCAATGACGGACTTTGGTCCACTTATTGCAAATCCTATATCACTGCTTCTTGGAGCAGCAGCTCAGCTTGGCATTTTCTTAGCATTCTTTGCAGCTATATTCTTAGGTTTTGATGCTCAGGAAGCCGCATCAATTGGTATTATTGGAGGAGCAGATGGTCCCACAGCAATATATCTGACTCAGAAATTGGCGCCGGCACTGCTGGGAGCGGTTGCAGTTGCAGCATACTCCTATATGGCACTGGTTCCGGTTATTCAACCTCCAATTATGAAACTTCTTACCACGAAGAAGGAACGTATGATTAAGATGGAACAGCTTAGAAATGTTTCTCAAAAAGAAAAGATTTTATTTCCTATTGCGGTAACGGTCATTGTTGTATTATTACTTCCAGCGGCAGCACCACTTATAGGCCTGCTAATGCTTGGGAATCTTTTTAGAGAGTGTGGGAAAAAAACATTAAGACTGACAGATACGGCATCAAATGCCATGATAAACATTGTTACAATCATGCTGGGGTTAGCGGTTGGTGCATCTGCACAGGGTCCAACCTTTTTAGTTAAGGAAACTGTGTTGATTATCATCTTAGGAGTTTTCGCATTTGCTGGAGGTACAGCAGGCGGAGTTCTTTTAGCTAAGGGTTTGAATGTAGCTACTGGAGGAAAAATTAATCCACTTATTGGTTCTGCAGGTGTATCTGCTGTTCCAATGGCGTCCCGTGTATCACAGAAGGTTGGTCAGGCAGAAAATCCTTCAAATTTCCTGTTAATGCATGCTATGGGTCCTAATGTTGCGGGTGTAATTGGTTCGGCCGTTGCAGCTGGTGTAATGTTGTCAATGTTTGGTGGATTCTAAATTGAAATATAAGTTAAGAAAGAGATTAAAGAAAGTGCAGTTGGAGACAGCTGCACTTTTGTGTTATTTCAGTGAATATTGTATGTAATATATGTGAAAATACTTATCAAATACTGTATTTATACGATATACTAATCATAGTGGGGAGCTTAATTTTATCTCGTTTGATTGGAAGAAAGAAGGTTAGAAAATGATTGAATCCATAGGCAGCAGCATAACCGATTATGCAAAACAGGAAAGAGAGTTATTGGCTAATAAAGAAAACAGTGTAAAGAGTGCTGAGACTTCACAGGCAGCCGCTTCTAGTGATGCAGCAGCCATTGCAACTTCAGAACAGCAGGTTTCAGATACTGCGCAGGTAAAGACAAGAGCACCGCAATACGATACGGTTGAAATTAGTGAAGAAGGCATGCAGATGGCGAAACAGCAGGCAAATAGTGATTCTGCTGTATTAAACTCTTCTGCAGCGACAGACGAACAAGATTCAGATAACAGTGCAGTAACTTCAGATGAGATGATTAACGTTTCGGGACAGACGGCTATGGAAGATCAAGAATAATTGATTATAAATATTTCTTAAAATTTATAGGATGAATTTAAAAGCTGAGTTTATGTGACTCAGCTTTTATGTTACTTTTGAGTATTTATAAATATTCCATATAAGAATATAATATTAGTTAACAATAAAAGGTGTACGGAAAAGTGAACACATAAAAAGGAATGTTGACTAGAAGATTTATGGTGTGATAGTATTGCTGTAAGATTGAATAGTGAGGCTGAGAAATAATAATATGTTAGTGCAGTTATAATAACCAGGAGGATATTATGGATAGTGCAGTACTTAAAGATATTATTCTAAATGCAACTTCAGAGCCTATCGTAATTGTTGATAATAAAGGGTGTATAACCGAACTAAGTAAGGCTTATGCAGAGTTTTTGGAAATTGATCGGGATCAGGCCATTGGAAAGCATGTTTCAGAAGTAATCGAAAATTCAAGGATGCATATCGTTCTTGAAACAGGAAAGGCAGAAATTGCAAAGACCCAGAAAATAAAAGGAAAGACTATGATTGCTACGAGAATTCCGATTGTAAAAAATGGGGAGATAATGGGTGTTTATGGTAGAGTACTTTTTAAGGATATAAAGGAATTATATTCGCTTTATGGGAGAATCAATGAAATAGAACAGGAACTATCATTTTACAAAAAACGATATGGGAAGATTAATATAGCAAAATACAGCGTTGATGATATTATAGGAGAAAGCCCCGAAATAGTCGAAATGAAAAAAAGCATTCTAAAAGTAGCCATTGGAAATTCAAACATTTTAATAACAGGAGAAAGTGGGACAGGTAAGGAGTTAGTGGCCCATGCGGTTCATAGTGCCAGCAGGAGAAAACAGAATCCGCTAATTTGCTTGAATTGTGCTGCCATACCTTCTGAATTACTGGAATCAGAACTCTTTGGATATGAAGAAGGAGCATTTACAGGAGCGAAAAAAGGTGGTAAGCCTGGGTTATTCCATGCTGCCAATAAAGGGACTTTGTTTCTTGATGAAATAGGTGATTTATCTATGAGTATGCAGGTAAAACTTCTTAGAGCAATTCAGGATAAAGAAATCAGGAGAGTAGGAGCGTCAACAGGTGAAAATGTTGATGTTAGAATAGTAGCCGCTACTAATAAAAATTTAGCAGAAATGATAGAGCAGAATACCTTTAGGGCAGATTTGTTTTACCGTTTAAATGTTGTAAGCATTACAATTCCACCAGTTAGAAAAAGAAAAAGTGATATTCCTATTTTGGTTGAATTTTTCTTAAATAAAATTGCAGAAAATGAAGGGATTTATTTAAAAGGTATCTCAAACGCTGCAATGGAATATTTAAAACAGTACGATTGGCCGGGAAACATAAGAGAACTTGAAAATACCTTAGAAAGAGCATCCAACTTTGTTGATGACGATGGAATAATCAAACCGAAGGATCTAATAAATAAGATTACTGGAGGTGTGAATCCATATATGAATAAGCAGCTTAAAGACATAGTAGAGGAAGCGGAACGTAATGCCCTGATTAGTGCTTTGATGAGATTTGAAGGTAAGAAAACCTTAATTGCAAAAGAATTAGGAATAAGCAGAACTAGTTTATATGAAAAGCTAGAAAAGTATAAAATCGACTTAAGGTAAATACATGAAGTGTACGGAAATTGTTACAAAAAAGAAGTCGGTTTAAAGAGAATGTACTAAAAAGTTTACAAAATGCAGATTTAGAAGCTGTTTGCCAAGCGGCAAGCGGCTTTTTTTATAGAAGTTACCATAAGTAAAAACTATATACCCATTGATAAAACCATTGGAAATGAGGGGGTGTGTATAAATTTATAATTGGGTTAAGCCTCTTGGCATGCAAATTGCGTTATATATGGTTGTGGCATTTATATAACAGCATATATGTCATTACCTAGGTAAAATCGTACAGCTATCAAGTTAGGAGGACGAGGAAATGGTAAATGAGAGAGTTGCAATTATTACAGGGGCAGCTAGCGGCATTGGATTTTCTACAGCGGAAGCTTTGGCAAGAGATGGAGTTAAAGTCGTAATGGCCGATGTGAATGTTGAAAAGCTAAAAAACGCAGCAGAAGAAATAGGAGGCACTTACTTAGCAGTAGATTTAAGTAAGAGAGAAAACTGCAAGGCTTTAGTTGACTTTGCATTGGAGAACTATGGAAAAGTAGATATTCTGATAAACGTTGCAGGATTACAGAATGTATGTCCAGTGGAAGAGTTCCCAGAAGATAAATGGGACTTTATGATTTCATTAATGTTAACAGCACCATTCTTACTCACAAGATATTGCTGGCCATCAATGAAGGAGAATGGATGGGGAAGAGTTATTAATTTAAACTCAATTCATGGATTAGTCGCTTCTGAATTTAAATCTGCTTATGTTTCAGCAAAACATGGTTTGACAGGATTTACCAAGGCAGCGGCTTTAGAAGGCGGTCCATATGGAATCACAGTAAATTCCATATGCCCTGCTTATGTTAAGACACCTTTAGTTGAAGGACAGATTGCAGATCAAGCGAAGCATCATGGAATAACGGAAGAAGAGGTAGTACGAAATATCATGCTTGCTAAAGCTTCGATTAAGAAAATGTTAGAGCCTGAAACTGTTGCTGAGGTGGTTAAGTTCTTATGTTCAGATACTGCTTCAAGCATTACAGGAATAGCATTACCTATTGACGGAGGGTGGACAGCAAACTAAACACATTTAACTAAAACCGGGCATCACTGATAAAACAGCTTACATACAGACAATAAAGGAGGCTGTCTTTGATTAGAGATCGGATTTTATAAAGAAGACAGCCTCGCAAACGAAATTTTAATATTTATTATAATAGTTAAAATTATTAGAACTCACTGAGTTGGTATTTAAGGAGGAAAAAAGATGATCGGAGTATTAGGTATTATTATATCTTTAGGATTATTAATGTATTTGGCATACAAGGGCTGGTCCGTTATTATTATCGCTCCGTTACTGGCATTGTTAGCAGCAAGTTTTACAATTTTTGAGGGCGGAGATTTTCACATGCTGGCCACTTATACAGAAGGATTTATGGTTAGCTTATCAGGTTATGTTAAAAGTTATTTCCCAGTATTCCTACTAGGAGCATTATTTGGAAAGGTCATGGATGAATCAGGTGCAGCAAACTCTATTGCCGTTGCTATTTCAACAAAAATTGGTAAGGGTAAAGAAATTTGGGCAGTAGTATTGTCCTGTGCTGTTATTACTTATGGTGGAGTTTCTTTATTTGTAGCAGCTTTTGCAATATACCCAATTGGAGCAGCATTATTTAGAGAAGCGGACATACCCAAAAGATTACTACCTCCAGCTATTGCCCTAGGAGCATTCACTTTTACTATGACTGCTATTCCAGGAACGCCACAGATTCAGAATGCAATTCCAATGCAGTATTTTGGAACCGATGCTTTCGCAGCACCAATACTAGGAATTGTTGCAGCATTAATTATGTTGTTTGGAGGAATGTTCTGGCTCAGTAATAGAAATAAAATAGCTCAGGCCAAAGGTGAAGGATATGGAAATCATATGAATGAAGATATTGCAGCTATGGACACATCAAATTTACCACCGTTTTTCACATCGATTCTGCCGATTATTATCGTATTAGTAGGAAACTTTATTTGTTCAAAGTATGTATTCCCAAGTATGGAGACTGCTTATTTGGCTGATTATAATACTACAATTGGAGCAGTACAGGGGAATTGGAGTCTAATCGTATCCCTAATAGTAGGTGTTTTGGCGGCTATTGCCTTTAACTACAAAAGATTTACAAGTGTTAGAGCTTGCTTGAAGAATGGCGTACAGGGTTCATTCCTTGCCATTATGAATACAGCGTCAGAAGTTGGTTATGGCAACGTTATTAAAACATTAGCAGGTTTCAGCCTGGTGGCTGCAGGAATGTTAAGCATTTCAAGTAACCCTCTTGTTGGTGAAGCCATTTCATCATCAGTACTTGCAGGTATTACCGGTTCTGCTTCCGGGGGATTAAGTATTGCACTTGCTACGTTCTCAGATCAGTTTATTGCTCAGGCAGCTACATACGGAATTAGTCCTGAAGTTCTTCACAGAGTTGCATCGGTTGCATGTGGAGGATTGGATACATTGCCTCATAATGGTGCAGTTATCACATTGCTTGGTATTACTGGGATGACACATAAAGAATGTTATGCCAATATCGGTATGTGCACAGTAGTAATTCCAGCGATTGCTTGCGTAGCTATCATTATTCTTGGCTCTTTTGGAATTTGTTAATTCAGTATAAATGTAAATAAGAATGTTGAAATCATAAAAAAATAAAGAAAGGTCGTGTTTTTGATGATTAATAAGATCAGAACAGCCGAAGAAGCAGTTGCAGGTATAAAAGACGGTGCAACTATAATGGTTGCTGGTTTCTTAGGCACAGGTACTCCTGAAATTTTAATTGATGCACTAGTAAAAAAAGGTGTTAAGCATTTAACCATTATTGCTAATGATGGAGGACTTCCAGAAGCAGCAACAGGAACAACTGACAGAGGTGTAGCAAAGCTTTTATCAGCAGGTATGGTAGACCATATCATTGCTTCACACGTAGGAATGAACCCAATCATTGGTAAAGGCATGAATGATGGTACACTTCAGTGTACATTAGTTCCACAGGGAACTCTTGCTGAAAAAATCAGAGCAGGCGGAGCTGGTCTTGGAGGAGTATTAACACCAACAGGAGTAGGTACACTAATTCAGAGTGGTGAAAAAGTATCTACAGGCGAACGCGAAATTACTATTTCAGAGAAAAAAGAAGTAATTAATGTTGATGGTAAAGATTATCTTCTTGAAAAACCTTTAAAAGCTGATTTTGCATTTTGCAGAGCAACAATTTGTGATAAGTATGGTAACTTTGCATGTGCAAAAGCAACGAAGAACTTCAATCATGTGATGGCAATGGCTGCTGAAACAGTAATCCTTGCTTCAGAAGAGGTTGTTGAAGTAGGCGCAGTAGATGTTGATACATTTACAACAGCAGGCGTATATGTAAACTATATTGTGGAAGGAGAAAAACCATGGCAGATTTAAAAGCAAGAATTGCTAAGAGAGCAGCAAAAGAATTTAAAGATGGCGACGTAGCAAACTTAGGAATTGGTCTTCCTACAATGGTAGCAAACTATCTTCCTGAAGGAGTACACATTACCCTTCATTCAGAAAATGGGTTTACTGGTTTAGCTGAAGCAGCTGAAAAAGGAAAAGAAGAGGTGGATGTAATTAACTCAGGCGGAGCTTATGTTACTTACCTTCCGTTTGGTAATTTCTTCGGATCAGAAGAAAGTTTCGCAATCATTAGAGGTGGACATGTTGATGCAACAGTACTTGGTGCTATGGAAGTTGACGAACACGGAAACCTGGCAAACTGGATCGTACCAGGTAAGATGGTAGCTGGAATGGGTGGAGCTATGGACCTTGTAGTAGGTGCTAAGAAAGTAATCATAGCAATGCTTCACACACAAAAGGGTGCACATAAAATCCTAAAGGAATGTACACTTCCATATACAGCGTTAAAAGTAGTAGATATGATTATTACAGAAATGGGAGTGATGGAAATAACGGATAAAGGTATCATGCTTACAGAATTACACCCAGACTATACTTTAGATGACATTAAGGCTGCAACAGGCTGCGAATTAATCATCAGCCCAGATTTAAAGCCAATGGAAGAAGAATAGTTAGGTTATAGGAGGTATCCAATTATGAGACAATGTAAAAATGTTGTGATAGCAGGTGCGGGTTTAATGGGAACATCTATGGCTCAGATTTTTGCACAGCTGGGATATGATGTTATAATCTATGATGTGATAGAAGCTGCTATAGAAAAAAGCAAGAACTTAATTAGAATCAACCAGGAGGAGCAAGTTAAAACAGGAGAATTAACTTTTAAGGAGTCAGAAGAACTTCAGGGAAGATTAAGTCATACATGTGAAAAAGAGTGCTTTAGGGTATGCGATTTGGTGGTTGAATCTATTGTAGAAAAAATGGAAATAAAACATTTGTTTTGGAGAGAAATTTCAACATTAGTACCAGAGGATGCAGTACTTGCATCAAATACTTCTGGATTATCCATTACAGAAATTGCAAAGGTAATTCACAAGCCAGAACGTTTTGCGGGCATGCACTGGTTCAACCCAGCACATTTAATTCCTTTAATTGAAATTATAAAAGGGGACGAAAGTGCTAATGAAACAGTAGATTATCTATATGAATTATCATTAGTAATTGGGAAAGAGCCAATACGGGTAAATAAAGATGTTCCTGGATTTATAGCAAACAGAATTCAACTGGCAATTTTGAGGGAATCTTTGTATCTGGTTGAAAATGATGTAGGAAATTTTGAAGATATTGATAAATGTATGAAGTATGCACTGGGATTCAGATATGCCTGCCTAGGACCTTTTGAAGTTTGCGATATGGGTGGACTTGATACTTTCTATCACATAGCAGAGTATTTAAATAAAGACCTTTCAGATGCCAAGGAACCTCAAAAAATATTAAAGGAATTATATGAAGGCGGCCACTATGGTGTTAAGACTAAGAAAGGGTTCTATGATTATAGTGATGGGAAGGATGAAAAAGCAATAAGAAAGCGTGATGAGCTTTATATTAAGGTGAGTAAATTGTTAAAGTAGTATTAATTAAAAGGCAGATACAGAAGTGTATCTGTCTTTTTAAGTGAATACACCTGGACTGCTGGTCTTGTATAAATGTAATAATTATGATAGAATAGCCAAGAAATTAAGTTAGGGAGAATAAAATGAACAAGATAAATACTATATTATTTGACTTTGATGGAACAGTTATGAATACGAATGAACTTATCTTAGGTTCATGGCAGCATACATTTAAGACTATTACAGGAAAAGAAGGCGATAGAGAGGCCATTCATAGAACTTTTGGGGAGACTCTAGCTAAAAGTATGGGAGAATTTTTCCCAGAATTTCCGTTAGAAGAAGCAGTTGAAATTTATAGAGGCTATCAGGTTGGAAGATTTGCTGATGCTATCTCACCATTTCCGGGAATGATTGAGTTAATTACGGAACTAAACTTACAGGGATATAAAACAGCAGTTGTTACTTCAAGATTAAGACCAACCACAATGGAGGGCCTTGAAAAATATAAGCTTAATGATATATTTGATGCAATCATTACAATGGAGGATTGTACAAAGCACAAGCCAGATCCTGAACCAGCATTAATTGCATTAGAAAAACTGGGTTCAAAACCAGAGGAAGCAATGATGATTGGTGATAGCAAGTTTGACATTGGATGTGCTAATAATGCAGGAGTTACCTCTGTCCTTGTGGATTGGGCAGTAGCTATATATGATAAAGATAAAGAAGGAATCTTTAAGCCAGATTATATAATCGAAAGGGCTGAAGAAATTCTGAAGATATTAAATGCGTAATCTAAGTTTTTAAATATAAAGGGTACATCACAGCAGTGACATACCCTTTTGCTTTAACCGTTACATATGTTAGATACAGACTATATGGATTCCTGGGCGCGTCTTCTGAGCACAGGTATAAGTCTGACAGGAAGAGGCAGATGACCAGGGAAGGTATCTACTGCTGCTTCATAGACTTTTGCCACCTGACTTCCAAAGGCTTCCTTAGAATAACATTCTGCAGAGGCAGCAGCGTTTTTACAAAGAATTTCATAGTTATTATTATCACTTAGAATTGCAAGAAGCTCATCTATAAACTCTGCTGAAGTGTCAAATGAGAACCCATTATGGCCTTCTATTAAAACATTCTCCAGACATTGGTCATATTTACATAAAAGAGGAATGCCGCTGGCTAATGCTTCAATATAAGTGAGCCCTTGAGCTTCGCTTTGTGAAGCACAGATAAATAATTTACCTAATTGAAAATATTCAGGAACTAAATCTGGAGAAATCATACCTGTAAAAATTACATTTTTCTGAAGATTCATATTGATAACAAGTTCCCTTAGAGCATCTTCATAAGGACCACCACCCACAATCAGCAGAACTATGTCAGGATGAGATTTCGCTAAAATCTGCATATTATCAAGAAGCTCATCTATGTTCTTCTCAATAGCAAGTCTGCCGATACTTACGATAACTGTTTTATCAGGGGTTATCCCATAACGTGAAAGCAGTTCCCTGCGACGATTATCAGAAATACGATTTCTATATTTATCAAGATCTATTCCTGTAGGTATTGTTATAATGGGATTTTCAATACCGTAGGAAAGTAATAAATCGCGAGCTTTATTTGTAGGCGTTATAACATAATCAGTAGCATTTATTGCACGGTTCGAGCCAAAAAGTACTAAACTCTTACTTATGCGTTTACTTCTTAATATGTAATGTGTATAATCTTCATAAATTGTATGATAAGTATGGACAATAGGAATGTTCAACTTAAGAGCAATGTATTTTGCAAAATAGAATGAAATCCACTCACATTGCGAATGTATGATATCAGGGTGCCATTGTAAAATTTCGGGTAAGTATTTACTATGAAAATTGTAAGTAGCTCTAGCTTGAGGATATATTTTCACTTTAAATGACTTAAGATAATATGTATCATTTTCAAAGTGCTGATGTCCATCAGGAGAGAGTGTCAACACCCGTACCTCATGTCCGGCCTTCTCTAATTCAGATTTTAAATTTATTACGGAGGTAACAACACCGTTTATAACAGGTTTGTACCAATCAGTCGTTATTAATATTTTCATTATTTTAATCCCTCCTAAATTCCCACTATATATTGTTTCATACATTGATGCGAAAGTCTATTAAATATTTATTAAGTTTTCTTAAGATTATTAAAAATGACAAACCATTAGGGAAATTAAAGTTTAGATAGTTCGCTTTTTTTCAAGAAGTAGCTATGAGGTACAAGAGGCTAAAACAAAAAAATTGCCCTAATATTTGGTTTTTTAATAGATATTAATTTTACTTGACTTTTATACTCAATCAAAATATAATATAATAAAATAATTTGATAATCAAAATAATTATTGAACGATAAAAAGGAGGCTACATTGGGAATAAGTATAAAAAATACTGGAAAAGCAGTACCTAAGTTAGTAGTAAAAAATGATGATTTAAATAGATTTGTAGACACAGACAATGACTGGATTGTTGCAAGAACGGGAATTACAGAAAGAAGAATTGCTACCAGTGAATCAGGACTAGATTTGGCAGTTTCTGCAGCCAAAATGGCTCTTGAGGGAGAAAACTATGATGATATAGGGCTGGTAATAGTTGCAACAGTAACGCCAGACAAATTGGTTCCATCCATGGGAGCATTGGTAAAGAAAGAATTAGGCCTTGCTAATGCGGTTGCTTTTGATATCAGTACTGCCTGCAGTGGTTTTATTTATGGGATATGGATTGCAGAAGCGCTTATTAAAAGTGGCATGGTGAACGGAGTTAACGGCATAAGGACAAACACCATTAATAAAGCTTTAATTATAGGTGTTGAACGATTGAGCAGAATTGTTGATTGGACAGATAGGAGCACATGCATTCTTTTTGGAGACGGAGCTGGTGCAGCATTACTAGAAAATAATCCACAGGAAAAAGGCATCCTTGCTTCTTTTGTAAAAAATTATGATGATACAACCGATTCATTAACTTGTGGGATGGAATTTTTAAAAACACCATTTACAGATGATAGCTTAGATAATCCTGAAAAGCAGAGTTTATCCATGCATGGCAGCCAGGTATTTAAATTTGCAGTAAATGCTATCGGTGAAGTTATGGAAAAATCTTTAGAAATGGCAGGGTTAACAGCAGATGATATTGCTTACTATGTGCCACATCAGGCAAATCTAAGAATCATTTTATCTGCAGCTAAAAAATTTAAGCAGCCGATAGAAAAATTCCAGATTAGTCTGAATGAGACGGGAAATGTGTCCGCAGCAAGCGTACCTATGGCATTATATGATATAATAGATACAGGAAAAATTAAAAAAGGCGATAAGATAATGCTTATGGGCTTTGGCGGAGGCTTAAGTGCAGGGGCAGTTATCTTTGAAATGTAGATAATTCAGGAGGAATATGTATGAACGACGTATGTCAGATTTTAGGAACAGAATATCCAATCATACAAGGAGCTATGGCAAGAATTGCAGAAAGCTCATTAGCAGCAGCAGTTAGCAATGGCGGAGGGCTTGGTATAATTGCAAGTGGAGGATATGATGCAGACTGGCTTAGAGATGAAATAAGAAAGGTAAGAGAACTTACAGATAAACCTTTCGGGGTAAATCTTATGCTTCTTATGCCCAATATAGATGAACTGATTGAAGTGGTTTGTGAAGAAAAGGTTCCTGTGGTTACAACAGGTGCAGGCAATCCAGGTAAGTATATAAAGACACTTAAGGACGCGGGAGTAAAAGTGATTCCAGTAGTTGCTTCTGTAGCTCTTGCAATCAGAGTTGAAAGAGCAGGTGCTGACGCAGTTATTGCAGAAGGTACTGAGGCGGGAGGACATATTGGTGAAATTACAACCATGGCACTAACGCCACAAGTCGTTGATGCAGTATCCATTCCTGTTATTGCAGCCGGTGGTATTGCAGACGGCAGAGGAGTCGCTGCTGTATATATGCTTGGGGCAAAAGGTATTCAGGTGGGCACAAGATTTGTAGTGGCAAAGGAATGTATTGTTTCTCAAAATTATAAAGCTGCCATTATTAAGGCAAAAGATACAGATACCTGTGCAACTGGAAGATCTACAGGACATCCTATAAGAGTTATTAAGAATAAGTTAGCTAGAGAAATTCTGGCAATAGAAAAAGCAAGTAGTACAGGGGAAGAAGCTCAGGCTGCAATTGATAAGGTTGGTATTGGTGCATTGAGTGCAGCGGTTTTTGATGGAGACGTTGAACGCGGTTCTGTTATGTCAGGGCAGATTGCGGGTATTGTAAATAAGGAACAGCCAGCAGCAGAAATTATTGCTGAAATGTTTGAAGAGGCAAAAAAAATTTACGTTGATAGAGTATCTTTATTTTAGGAGGTTATCAAAAGTATGAAAATTGGATTGATTTTTGCTGGGCAGGGGGCTCAGTATACTGGAATGGGAAAAGAATTATATGACAATTCCAGGAAGGCTAAAGAAATAATGGATTTAGCTGGAGAACAGGTTAAAGAATGGTGTTTTGAGGGAACTAAGGAGATGCTTAGACAAACTCATATTACACAGCCATGTATTTATACAGTAACAATGGCAGCTTACGAAGCTTTATTAGAAGAAATAGAGAAGCAGGATGCTGCTTTGCTTGATTCTCTCGAGATTGTAGGCCTTGCAGGCTTCAGTTTAGGCGAATATGCAGCATTGACTGCAGCAGGTACTATTACAGATATAAGAAAAGGGATGGAAATAGTTACCCACAGAGGTACATGGATGAATGAAGCTGGCCTGGGAGAAGATGGTGTACAGAGAGGCAGTATGGTTGCTGCTTTTGGACATAGACAGGCAATTTTAGAATGTGTAGAGGATGTTAAAGAAGATGGAGTTTTGCAGGGAGTAAATTTCAATTCACCAGTACAGACAGTTGTAGCAGGGGATAAGGAATCTTTGGAAAGATTTAAAGCAGAAGCTAAGGCTAGAAAGATAAAAGCTATTCCACTTAGTGTAGGAACTGCATTTCACAGTGAGATGATGGCGCCAGCAGCTGCAAAACTTCAAGATTTTCTTATGGATTGCGATTTAAAAACACCAAACAAGAAGGTCTACTCAGATATAACAGCAGAAGACATGATGAAGGGTGCAGAAGGGCTAGATGAAGCTGGAGTAAGTAAATTTATTGCAGAATTAATGGGTAAGCAGGCTATGAGTCCCGTTTATTGGCAAGAGATTATTGAAAATATGGCAGCGGATGGGGTTGAATGTGTTATCGAAATTGGACCCGGAACAACTCTTTGCGGTATCGTAAAAAAGATTAAAGAAGATATGCTTACTTTACATGTTCAGGACATGGAAAGTTTACAGAATACAGTAAAGACTTTAATTGAAAATAAATAATAACTGCAGATTAGCAGCATAAATTTGCATTATAGCAAAACTGCTGTATGAATCTGTATGCGGAGGTAAGAAATGTTAAAAGGTAAAAGCGCAATTATTACGGGTGGCGTTAGAGGTATCGGTAAAGCAATTGCAGAAGTATTTTGCAAGAATGGTGCAAATGTACTTTTATGCTATAGAAGCAACGATGCGGCGGCAGAAAAGACGGCAGATGAACTTGCACAGTATGGCACTAAAGTAGAAATCCTAAAAGGAGATGTAGCAGACTCTGCTTTTGCTGGAGAAGCTGTTGCGAAAGCAAAATCGGATTTTGGAAGGATTGATATTTTAGTAAATAATGCAGGTATTACAAAAGATAAACTACTTATTCAAATGAAAGACGAAGATTTTGATTCAGTTGTAGATACAAATTTAAAAGGCTCTTACTATTTCTTGAAAGAAGCTAGTAGTGTGATGATTAAACAGAGGGCTGGAAGTATTATAAATCTTTCTTCCATTGTTGGAGTTAAGGGTAATCCGGGTCAGGTTAATTATTCAGCATCAAAGGCAGGCATTATTGGTATGACCATGTCAGCTGCTAAGGAACTTGGGAGAAGAAATGTCAGAGTAAATGCAATAGCACCAGGGTCTATTGAAACAGATATGACAGATGCTCTTACTGACGATCAGAGGGCTAAGATGAATGCAACTATCAGTCTTGGAAGAATGGGACAGCCTGAGGACATTGCAAATGTGGCGCTGTTCTTAGCTAGTGATATGTCACAGTATGTTACAGCACAAACTATATGTGTTGATGGTGGAATGAGTATTTAAAATTTGGAGGGAATTATGAAAAGAGTTGTTATAACTGGACTTGGGGCGATAACGCCTGTTGGAAATAATACTTCCGATTTTTGGGAAGGCATTAAAAATGGTAAGAATGGAATCGATAAGATTACGCTTTTAGATACTACTTACCAGAAAGCAATCATGGGTGGAGAAGTTAAAAACTTCGAGTATGAAGATAAAAGAGCTGCTAAGAGATTAGACAGATCATCACAGTTTGGACTTACTGCTGCTAAGGAAGCCATTGAAGATAGTGGAATTGTAAGTGGAGAAAACGTAAATCCACATCGTTTTGGAGTTGTTGCAGGTACAGGTATTGGCGGTGTTATGACCCTAGAAGCTGAAGCAAAAAAGGCTGCACTTAAGGGTGATGAAAAAGGCACTTCAAGGGTATCAGCATTGCTTGTTCCTATGGTTATCCCAAATATTTTGGCAGGAAATATTTCTATTGCTTTTCAGGCCAAGGCAACAAGCCTTGGTATTGTAACTGCGTGTTCAGCGGGAACACACAGTTTAGGAGAGGCTTTCAGATACATTAAGCACGGTTATGCCGATGTTATGCTGGCCGGTGGTGCTGAAGCAGCATTTTCACCAGTTTGTTTCTCAGGATTTGCAAATATGACTGCTTTATCAACAAAAACAGATAAAGATAGATGTTCAACTCCTTTCGATAAGGAAAGAGATGGATTTGTAATGGGTGAAGGTTCTGGTTTCCTTGTTCTTGAGGAAATGGATCATGCACTAGCAAGAGGAGCAAAGATTTATGGTGAAGTGGTAGGTTATGGTACTACTTGTGATGCTTACCATGTAACATCACCATCTCCATCAGGTGAAGGTGCTGCTGCTGCAATGCAGATGGCTATTGAAGAAGCCGGCATTCAGGCTGCGGACGTTGATTACATTAACGCACACGGAACGGGTACTCCATACAATGATGAATTTGAAACAAAAGCAATTAAATTAGTTTTTGGTAATGACACAAAGGTGCCTGTAAGCTCAACGAAGAGTATGACAGGGCATCTACTTGGTGCAGCCGGAGCAATTGAAGCAGTTATTTGTGTTAAGGCTCTTGGCGATGATTTTGTGCCTCCGACTATTAATTATAAAGTTCCTGATGAAGAGTTAGATCTTGACTATGTCCCAAATGAAGGAAGAGCTAAGGAACTTAACTATGTTATGTCAAATTCACTTGGATTTGGCGGGCACAATGGAACAATATTATTAAAGAAGTTTGTAAAATAAATTTTGTGATAATATATTAAAATGTGTGTAAAAGATAAATAATAAAACATAAGCCACAAGCAAATCCAGAAAATTGTTTATGTGCTTCGGAAAGGAACAACTACATGTTAATGAATAGAGAACAAATTATGGAAATAATTCCCCATAGAGATCCGTTCCTTTTAATTGATGAAATTGAAGAAATGGAAGAAGGTAAGAGCATTACAGCCATAAAGCATGTAAGGGAAGAAGAATACTATTTTGCAGGTCATTTTCCACAGGAAAAAGTAATGCCCGGTGTGCTAATCGTAGAAGCTTTGGCACAGGCAGGTGCAGTTGCAATTTTGTCTATGCCGGAACACCGTGGTAAGATTGCTTATTTCGGTGCCATCAAAGAGGCTAGATTTCGTCAAAAGGTTTTTCCTGGAGACACACTGCGTCTGCATGTAGAGCTAGACCGCCTTCGCAGCAGCTCTGGAAAAGGAGTGGCGACGGCTTATTTAGAAGATAAGGTGGCCTGTAAATGTGAAATAACTTTTGCTATAGGCTAATAGACAAGGAGCAGAAGGTGGAGAAAAATACTAAACTAAACGAGATACTAGTCAGCCTTATGAATAGTGTTTTAAAGGTTGAAGAACAAGCATTAAAAGAATCAACTAACGTTGACCTTTCTATAACAGAAATTCACACACTTGAAGCGATTGGCATTGGTAAATTAAAAACCATGACCCAAGTGGCAGGTTCCTTGAAAATTAGTGTCAGCACATTGACAGTAGCCATAAATAGATTGGTAAAAAAAGGATATGTAGACAGATGTAGAATTCCTGAGGATAGAAGAATAGTAAAAATTGGCCTTACAGATGCAGGAATTAGTGTGGTTGAAGAGCATCAGGCTTTTCATACAAACATGATTAAGGATATAACGGCAAATATGGCTGATTCCGAAATTAACGTGCTTCTAAAATCATTAGAAGGGCTAAGAGATTTTTTCAGAATGCAGCTTATAAAGCCTGTTAGAAGTGAGGGACCTATGGAACTTAAACCAATGAATATGAATGGACTAGAAATACCTATACCTATATTTCAAGGGGGCATGGGTATAGGAGTTTCTATGTGGAAACTGGCTGCAGCAGTGGCAAAATGCGGCGGCGTTGGAATTATATCTGCGGCACAGCCGGGATATATGGAAGAGGATTTTTATACGGATCCTTTATCCGCAAATGTGAGAGCAATAAAAAGAGAAGTTGAGCTTGCTGTAAATGCAGTTAAAGATGTACCAGGGGCAGGACCAATTGGTATAAATATGATGTGTGTCGGCAGAAACTATGATGAAATAATAGTGGCTGCTGTTGAGGCAGGAGCTAAGGTTATTGTTTCTGGAGCAGGTCTTCCTACTTCACTTCCAGGTGTTGTAAAAGGAAAAGACGTTAAACTTATACCGATTGTTTCCTCGGCAAGAGCGGCTGCTTTGATTATAAAAAGCTGGGCTAGAAAGCATAACAGGATGCCGGATGGCTTTGTTTTTGAAGGCCCTAAGGCTGGTGGTCATTTGGGTTTTAAAGAGGAACAGCTGGAAATAGCGGATGAGAACTATTATAAGACCATTATGGAAATTAAAGCGGAGATAGCAAGCATTCCAGAATGTAAGCTAATTGTCGGCGGTGGCATTTTTACAAGAGATGACGTTGAGAAGGCGTTATCCTATGGTGCAGATGGAGTTCAGGTTGGAACGAAGTTTGTAGCTACAGAAGAATGTGATGCACCAGAAAGCTTTAAACAGGCATATGTAAATTGTAATAAAGATGATATTGCAATTATAAAAAGCCCTGTAGGGATGCCTGGCAGAGCAATAAAAAATAAGTTCGTAACAGAGGTTGCTGAGAAACAAGAAAAACTACCAATTAAACGTTGTAATGGATGTATGACAGCATGTAATCCAAGAGTTGCACCGTACTGTATTACAGAGGCCTTAATAGCGGCGGCAAGCGGCGATGCTGAAAATGGACTTGTATTCTGCGGCAGTAATGCTTATTTAGTAGACAAAATAGTAAAGGTCAGTGACGTATTTGCAGAATTGACTGGTAAATAATATGAAAAATTTTGAAAGTCCGAGTGTGAGGTTATAGATTTCACACTTGGGCTTTTTTTATTGTGGCTAAAATATAAGGTGTTTGATATACTTAAGGTATAAAAATAATCCTCAAAATAGCTTTTACAAAGCCTAAGAAATAAGGAAACGATAGAATATTATGCTAAACATATATTACGGAAGAGAAAACATAGATAAAGACAAATTTATATTTGACCGGGTGTCGGGAAGAACTTTGCTGCTGGTACCTGACCAGTTTACTCTGCAGGCAGAGAGAAACGCTTTTAAGTATTTAGGTGTTCATGGATTGATGGAGATAGAAGTAATCAGTCCATCCAGACTTGGTTTGCGTGTACTTAAGGAGGTGGGGGGAGAAAAAGTATCCCGTCTTGATAAGTACGGCAGGCATATGCTTCTATCCAAAATCATTGCAGAGGAAAAAAATCATCTGGAAGTTTTCAGAGGAATGGAATCAAAGACTTCATTTATAGAATTGGTTAATAATCTAATTTCAGAAATGAAACAGTACAATACACCCCCTGAAGCTCTACCAGAAATATTAAATAAGCTTGATAAAGACTCTATATTATACAGAAAGTTAAAGGATATGCAGGCTATTTATGAAAAATATGAGGCTGTAATATCTGAAACATACATAGATACAGAAGATTACCTTGAGCATTGCATCAGTAAAATAAAATATTCCAATATGATAAAGGAAAATGAAATCTGGGTGTATGGATTTGATTATTTTACACCTAAAAATCTGGATTTAATCAGGGAGCTGATAGATAATGCCATAAATGTTAATGTAGTCATGACCTATAGTGAGGGTAGCCGAGATAGTGAAATATTTGCTTTAACGGGAAGTATCGTAGAGAAACTACAGAAGCTGTCAGAGGGCTTGTCAAAACCATACTGTACAAAGCAAATAAACGATGAAAATTGTATAAAAAGAGGTATATCTGTCGAATTGTCTGCCATAGAATCTGAATTGTTCTCTATACCAGTGAGAAAATGGGAGGAAGGTGCTTCTGCAGTTACTTTAGTAAAAGCAGCCAATCCCTATGCAGAGGCGGAAACAGCGGCCGCCTACATCACGAGGCTGCTAAGGGAAGAGGGTCTCAGATATAAAGACATTGTTGTAATATGCAATGATCTAGAAACAAGAGGCTCCATAATAAACCGAGTTTTCAAGGAATATGGACTGAATCCTTTTATGGATAAAAAGAGAAGTATACTTCACAACCCTGTAATCAGTCTAAATATTTATCTGTTGCAGATTGCATTGGGAAGAATGAATCTTGAAACAGTTATGGGATTTATAAAGACAGGTCTTGTGGGACTTCCACAGGAGGCAGTAGAACAACTTGAAAACTACGCTTACAAATATAAAATACGGGGAAATATGTGGAAAAAGGAATTTACTCGAGGTATAAAAGAGTATGAACCAGAGGAGCTCAATGAGATAAATCAGGCCCGTGACTTTGTTATGCAGATAATTTCTGCGTTTGCAGAGCCGTTTAAAAAAGCAGAGACCGTAGGAGAAAAAATAGCCGTACTCTATTATTTTCTAAAAGACAACTTACAGCTTCCACAACGTATTGAAGAGATAATGGAGGAACAAAATCAAAAGGGCTATTATGAAATGGCCTTTGAAATGGCACAAATATGGAAAATAGCTGTTGAGATTTACGACCAATTAGTAGCCATTATGGGAGAGGAGAAGCTAGAAGTAGCAGAACTGGAAACCATTATAAGAGCAGGCTTTGAATCGGTAGAAATTGGAATGCTCCCTGCAACTATAGATGAAATCATAGTAGGAACGATGCAGCGTACCAGAACTGGACAAGTAAAGGCTCTTATAGTAATTGGTGCAAATGATGGGATTCTGCCATCAACAGTAAGTGGTGACGGAATTCTGAATGATGATGAAAAGACCGTGCTCCAGAACAACCATGTGGAAATATGCAAGTTGGATGAACTGAGGGCAACGGAAGAGAAAATAGCGATGTATAGAACCATGTCTAAGCCAGAACAATATTTATTTATGAGTTATTCCGTGTCAGATAATGACGGTAAAGAGTTAAAGCCATCCACAATTTTTAATAAAATTGCTGGCATTTATCCTAAGGCTGAAATAAGGAAGGACATAATTAGTGAAGAAAATCCTGTTAAACTTCTTGAGTCCAAAAACAATGGAATAAAGCATTTAACAGAGGCATTGCGCAAGAATCTTGATGGTCAGCCTTTAAATGAATGCTTTAAGGCAGCTTTGAACTGGTATAGAATTAATGAACATAAACCTTTAAGTCAAGTTGAGGAAGGGCTTTTCTTTAAGATAAAGGAAAAGGATCTTTCCATAAAAGAGGCAGAGATGCTTTACAAAAGAGAAGAAAATATAGATTTATCAATAAGCCCTTCAAGGCTTGAGAAGTTTGGCAGATGTCCGTTCGCCCACTTCATAAACTATGGGCTTAAGCCTGAAGAAAAAAGAATTTTTGAAATAGCAGGGCGTGAAATTGGAGATATCTATCACTTATGTCTTATGAAGTTATCGGAGCAGCTTACGGAGAAGGGGGTTCCTATTACAGATCAGAAATCCCGTTGGATGAACATTACACCTCAGGAATGCGCTAAATTTGTCAGCGAATTTATGGATACTGAGGGCACCCAATACAGAGAAGGTATATTATCTGGTGGAAATGAAGAAAGTTATAAGGCAGGAAGGCTGAAGCGAGTATGTACGGATGCAGCATTAATACTGGTGGAGCATGTTCAGCAGGGGAAGATTCAAGATGTATTTTTTGAAGCTGAGTTTGGAAAGGCTTCCAGAAAGCATTTTCCACCAATTGAGGTGGATACTTCTCAAGGAAAGGTGCTAGTAGAAGGAAAGATAGACAGAGTGGACCTGCTTCCGGGAGATTACGTAAAAATTATAGATTATAAGTCGGGAAGTGAAAAGTTTGATATAGACGAAGCAAAAGGCGGTTGGAGACTGCAGTTAATGCTGTATTTAAAGGCTGCATTAGGGAATGATGGTAAAATGAGCAGGAATGCAGTGGAGACCAGACCCGCGGGAATTTTTTATTTCAAATTAGATGAACCTGTTTTTAATGCCAGTGACTGGGCAAATGAGCAGATTGAGGATAAAATAAAGGCGGAGTTTAGAAAGTCCTTTAAGTTAGATGGCATTTTAGTCAATGAGGCCGATGTTATACAAAGCATTGCAGGAGACTTTGCAGGAACTTCAGATATAGTACCTATTCGTAGAAATAAGGAAGGCTTGATCGTTGGAACAGGAAAAGATAAGCTGCTGACCAGTGAGGAGTTTGCAGAACTGCAGAATGCTGTAGATAACAAAATATCAGAACTTTGTGAGCAGCTAGCACAGGGAAATGTAGAAGTGGCACCACGAAAGTCAGGAAATGAGACTGCATGCAAATACTGCATGTATCAAAGTGTCTGCAAGTTTGATCTGGCCTTTGAGGGTTGTACTTATAAGATTGTAAAATAAATGAACTATGTCTCGGAGACTGCGGTCTCCGAGACATTTTCTTTATCAAACCAGAGATTTAAGATTAGACCAATGGCTACGCAAAGACCTCCTAGAAGATTGCCTAGTGAAAACGTATGGCTTATGATTATATCTAAAACAATTCCTGTAAACACCTGACCTACAAACATAAGCAATGTTACATAAAATGAAGAAATTTTTGTTACTACTGCATTGGAAATACTAACGGTACAAACACCCATTGCGCCTCCCAGATAGATCCAAAGTTGATTCCATTGTAATGAAAGTGGTGCTTCTGGCAATTGGGAGGCAACAAAAAAGTGCATACCCAAAAGTACTATGACAGAACACATAAGTCCCAATATATAATTATAAAATGTGCTTTTTAGCAGACTGGTTTCTGCCGCTAAACGGGCATTCGTCGTCCGGGATACCACTACGGTGACTCCCGCTAGAAAAGATACTATGATAGCAATAAACATTTACTTTATCCTCCTATTTCTATATAACCATTATTAGAACAATTCCTAAAACAATGAAAAAGAGTCCAATAAGTTTTTTTCTGTTAAAGGGATGATACGGCATATCAAGCCAGCCAAAATGATCAATAACAATGGAAGTGATGCTCTGCCCCAAAAGAACAATTGCCAAAATGGCAGACATACTGATTTTACCGAAGGCTACATTATTAAAAATTGTTGTGGCAACACCAATCAGACCACCGGAATAGAGGAAAAGAGGCAAGTGCTTATTTTTCCATGGAGCAGGATTTTCTTTATGACGTATAAGTATAAGTGTTATAATAACTAAACCAACTATGTGAATAATAACGGTGGCAAGGTATATGCTGTAATGTGAGCTTAAAACACCGTTAACAGCAATCATTACAGCAATGATCGAACCTGCAAGGACAGATAAAAAATAATACATTTAAAAATCTCCTTTCCATTCGCAGATAAGAATATCAGAAGAACTTGACGCCAGATATGACATATGTCATAATTAAAGAAAAATATATTGTAGTCTATATAAACGGGAAAGGGCCGAAAGGAGCGATTTGTATGTCAAATGGAAGTTTAACCGTTACAATGAAAAATGAACTACAGAAGTATGGATTATCAGATTTTGAGGCTGGTGATGTGAGGGTATTAAAGTTTGAAAAAGGTCAATATCTTTGCAGAGAAGGGTTTTCTATGGAATATCTTTTATTCATGGTAAATGGTAAGGTAAAAGCGTTTATTAACGTAAGTAATGGAAAGTCTTTATTGCTGGCATTTTATGCTAAGTCAGGTATACTTGGAGATATAGAACTGATGACTGACGGGATTTGTACCACCAATGTACAGGCATTAACCGAGGTAACTTGTATGGGTATTCCCATGAAACATTGCGGTGAAAGACTTAGACGTAATGTTACTTTTATGAATTTCGTGGGTACGCATTTAGCTCAGAAACTTGACCGATGTGCCAGAAATGGAGCAATTAATATCTTACTGCCTTTGGAAACAAGATTGTGCTCTTATGTGCTTATGACCAACGAAGATGGACTATTTAATGAAAATCTCACAGAAGTAGCAGAATTACTCGGCACAAGCTATAGGCATCTGCTCCGCACTTTTGACAGTCTTCGTAAAGACGGTATTTTAGAAAAGGCGGCGAGAGGGTACTTTATTAAGGACGGAATAGAACTGCAGATTCGTGCACAGGATTTCTATACTGTGTAATGCTAGAAAGGGAAAAAAGGCATAAATATGATACAAGACATTGAACCACGTAAATTTGATATAGCCTATAGAAATATTGAAGCAGAAGACAAGGATTATGTACTTTTATTCAATGATGAAACGGCATTGACGAAACAGCCTGAAGGTCAGGATAAGGACGCGGAATTCCTTACATTTGAGGAAATTAAGAATCTGGGCCTAGTTAGCGAGATACAGGAAAGTGCTATATATTTATTTTCTATAGATGACAATAAATACTTTTTAGTAAACCAACAGACCATGAAGTTGAATGCTTCAAAGGATTCTGTAAATTGTAAGGCTGAGTTAATGGATTGGCAAGGGAAAGAGACTCAGGATGGCAAAGTATTAGTCTGGCACTCTGAAACTGTTTTTCGAACCTTGGGACAAAAATGGCTGGGTTTCGTGGGTATAACTGCGGCACAGATCAATAGATGGCTGCTAAATCATAAATACTGCGGAAGATGCGGAAAACCATTCCAGCATAGCAAAACAGAGCGGTCTTTAGTGTGTGAGACCTGTAACATTACCGAGTATCCAAGGATTTCACCTGCAATAATTGTAGGCATTGTGGATGGTGATAAACTGCTTCTGACCAGATATGCAGACAGACCTTATAAAAGATATGCACTGATTGCAGGATTTGGTGAAGTGGGGGAATCTTTAGAGGGTACTGTGCAGCGAGAAGTTTTGGAAGAGGTAGGACTTAAAGTTAAGGACATAACTTATTATAAGAGTCAGCCCTGGTCATTTTCGGATTCTTTATTAGTAGGATTTTTTGCGAGGCTGGACGGTGATAACACAGTAACTCTTGAAGACGGCGAACTTGCGGAAGGCACTTGGTTCTCCCGTGAAGAAATCCCTGTAAACAGTGAAGAAATAGCTCTTACTTCAGAAATGATAAGATATTTCGCAGCAGGGAATGATGTGTTTAATGGTAAATAGTTAAATATAGTGTTGCTACGCAGCTAAAAGCTGATGCCTATATTGCATAGGAGTCAGCTTTTCTGGCTTATGGGATATTTATTTATACATTCTGTCATCTATCATTGCCGTGCTTAATCTGCTAATCATAGCTGCTACGATGAATATAATCCAGGTTGGATGCCACAAGCCCCCAATAAAACCCGCACAAAGGTAAATGATAGTAGCAATGGAAAAAATAGTGGATTTAACAAGCATTGAAGTTCTTGTTTCTTCATTTTTGTTTATATAAAGTAATTCCTTGTAATGGCTGTCTTGTGTTCTGTAGTAAATACATATCCCAACACCACAGGAAATTAGACAGAAGAAAATTAAAAGTGAAATAGAGGAACTGTCTCTATATAAATCTTTCAAAAAGACATATATAAAAGGTGCAGTAATAAAAAAGGTACATGCAATGGCAAGGGCAATTCCATACCTTCTTTTAAAGGCGAAGTACTCTTCTTTTAGTGGTGAGTTTTCTTGTGTAGGGGGATTGCATTCTACATTTTGTGGTTGTATATTTGAAATTCCTAGTTCTTCTTTCAGTTCTTCCATGCTTCCGAAATCAGCAAGAATAATTCCAACTGCCTCATTTTCATTTTTTCCATCTTTCAGTAATTCTTGAAATTTTTCTTCCATATTTTCAAGCATATTCAGCTTCATTTCAACAACTTCATGCGTGTTTGGCAAGCTTGAAAACATGACTTCTATATAATTCCTAATTTGATTCATAATCTATATCCTCCCTTGTAAATACATTAATTACTTTTTTAGTTAAACTCCATTCAAGACACTTCTCGTGGTAATATTCACGCCCTGCATTTGTGATTTTATAATACATTCGTTTTCTGCCAAATGTCTCGTCCCCTTGATATGAGACTAGATAACCATTTTTCTCCAAGCGAGAAAAGGCAGAGTACAAAGTGGTTTCTTTTATGGTATAATTTCCCTCACTTTGTCGCTCAATTTCCTTAGAAATCTCATATCCGTAGGAATCACTTCTTAGCAGAAGGTGAAGAATGATTGTATCATTGTATCCGCGAATTACATCACTGCTAATCAAATGCCACACCTCCCTTTTGATTTTACTTTGTCTGTCGTAGTAATTAAAGAATAGCACAATTACTACGACAGGTAAAGTACTTTTCTAAAATCTAGGAAATTTTTAATTTGAATGTAATGGGTGTATTGCACTGCAAGAAAAAATATGGTAATATATAGGAAATTGCTCAAGAAAAAAAGAAAATTGTAAAAGCTATTTTCATATCTGCTGGTGTGGCTCAATGGTAGAGCAGCGGTATCGTAAACCGCAGGTTGGGGGTTCGATTCCCTTCACCAGCTCCATAAATAAAATGACATCCGTAAGGGTGTTATTTTATTTTTAGAATGAAAGAGGGAATCGGACCCGAAAGGGCACGAGCGTGAAGAGGCAGTTTGATAAACTGCCAATCAGTTCCTTTATGCATATGCAAAATATAAAGGATATAGCGTAACAAAAACCAAAGCCCTTTCTGAGTATAAGGATAAACCGTCTGCCTGGGCTGAAGAAGCAGTAAAGTGGGCAGTGGAGAATGAAATTATAAATGGGAAAGGAAATGGTACACTTGATCCTCAGGGAACCGCAACTAGAGCAGAGATTGCACAAATGATGATGAAGTTCAACGAAAAAATTTCAATATGAGCATAAATGAGACACTAAGATTTAAATACCAGATCTTAGTGTTTTTTATGTAATAGAAAATATCATTTGATTTTCTATTACATAAAATAAGGAAGTGCAGAGGGGCGGAAGCCTCTTTGCCCATAAAGGAGGATGCTCAGCGAATAAAATGAGCGCCGAAGGGAACCATGGGGTTCCCTAACTGAGTGGCGAAGCTACATTTTTTATTAAAATAGTACTGGTACAAAGAACGTCTGAGTTGTGTTATAATTAGTAAAAAATACCAGAATGATTTAACAAGTAGTCTCTAAAGGTAACGAAAAAAGTTTGAGATCACAGGAATTTGGGCAATAATATACTATTAACATTATCCAATTAAATATAGAAAGGAAAGTATGATGTTTTAAGGAATACATCATATCAGGTAGTCAAAAAATGATTTTTAAACATGAAAATAGCAGAATCTATTATATGGATGAAAATGGAAAGGTGCTTGCGGAGATACTATTCCCCACTGAGGCAGACGGCACTGCCAATATTACACATACCTTTGTAGACGATTCCCTAAGAGGGCAGGGCATAGCGGGGAAACTGATGGAAATGGCAGTTGAACAAATAAAAGGTGAACAGAAAACTCCAAAGTTTACATGCTCTTATGCAATAAAGTGGGCAGAAAAGAACTACTCCAATCAAAATACTCTATAAAATAAAATAGTGCAATTTGTAATGGGCATGGAGGACGAAGAAAATGGGAAGCACGAAGCAGCGTATAATGCTGGTAGGAAAATCCCAGGCAGGTAAAACTACCTTGACACAATATTTGACCAATCAACAACTTTTCTATCATAAAACTCAGACAGTACAGGTGGTTGATGGACACTTTATTGATACACCTGGGGAGTATTTAGAGCGGAGAGGGTTTTATGGAGCTTTATCTGTAACTGCATCAGAAGTAGATGCGGTGGCACTGGTTCAATCAGCAGTTGATGGAGAAAGCATGTTTGCTCCGGGGTTTGGACAGATGTTTTGTGGAAAGCCCATTGTTGGGATTGTAACAAAAATAGACTTGGCAAGTGAAGAACAGCTGAAACATGCAAACCAATATTTAACGGATGCAGGTGCACAAATCTGCTTTGGGGTAAGCAGTATAACCGGACAAGGTATGACAGAATTAGACAAGTGGCTCCAAACCTTATAAATCAAGGCAAGTTATCAACTATGTTAAAATTTGCTGAAAATTAATTAAAAGAAAAATCAAATAATTTTCAGTTCTATATTGACAAGTGCATTGGATTTGGTTACTATAAAGATATAATTTAAAGGAGTACTGTACGGCGTAGTGTAGGGCTCCGAAATGTAAGGATTGCGAAGCAGCGCCTAGACATATTTTGTTTGGGTGCTTTTTTGTTGGTTTATGTAGGTGGCATAATACATATTAGGAGTCAATGCTGAAAGGAAGTGAGGCATTGGAGGAAAGTAAACAACGAATTATACAGGAATTTGTTCCGGGTAAACAGGTGACATTGGCACATGTGATTGCAAACCCAATTAAGGATTTATATTCTAAGCTAGGGATGTTGCAGGATAAAGGTGCTATTGGCATACTAACCATTACTCCCAGTGAGGGTGCTATGATTGCAGCGGATGTTGCATCAAAAGCGGCTGATATTTCAATTGGTTTTGTAGATCGTTTTAATGGGTCGCTGGTCATATTAGGAGATGTTGCTGCGGTTGAAGCAGGAATACGAGATGTAATGAACATGCTTTGTGATAAGATGGGATTTGCAAAGACCGAGATCAGTAGATCTTAAGTGTGGGAAGGCGAAAAAGCTATTGAACGTACAATGGCGAAATGCTAGGAGTTAACCATGAAGGAAAAGGAAAGAAAAGGAATTCGGGTTGTCATCGCTGAAGATGAACCCATTACCAGAATGGATTTAAAAGAAATGCTGGTAGCCGCTGGATACAGTGTTGTTGGTGAAGCGTCTGAAGGATTTGATGCGATTGAAATCTGCAAAAGGAAACAGCCTGATGTAGCTATTTTAGACATTAAAATGCCCTTACTGGATGGCTTATCCGCAGCTAAGGTAATAACAGAGGAGAAAACTGTAGGCACGGTGATTCTATTGACTGCTTATAGTGACGAAGAGTTTATTAATTGTGCTACAAAGATTGGTGTTTCCGGTTATATTGTGAAACCTATTGACGAAAAGGCATTGGTACCGAATATTGAAATTGCTGTGGCCAGAAGTAGAGAAATTCAGCGGGTTAAACGACAGTGTGAGATTATTGCTGAACGTTTGGAGAATCGTACAGTAATTGAAAAAGCAAAGGGGCAGCTGATGGTATCTATGATGTTGTCTGAAAATGAAGCTTACGAGTACATAAAGACCTTAAGTAAGGAAAAAAAGGTTTCCATGAAACGAATAGCGGAAATTATATTGGCTTAGAAGGATTGGGGATAAAATGCCGGATAATATAGAATTATTATGCAAAAAGTACACTAATTTAACAGAGGAAGAAATTGAAACCATAAAGAAAATAGGGGTAGGCCTTCAAACTATGGCAAATTTGGAGGACGCAGACTTTTTTATTGATTGTTTGACTACAGATGAAACTACAGCCGTTGTAGTAGCTGAAGCAAAGCCACAAAATGTACCGTCTTCATATAAAAAAACGGTAGTAGGACTTTTAGCAGAGCCACAAAATGAGCCGGCTGTTGCTAGAACTTTTAAGCTAGGCCTGCCTACAAAGCAAATGAAAGCATTAACGCAGGAGTATGCAAATGTCATACAATCAGTAGAGCCCATTCGACATGGAGACAAAATAATTGGTGTGCTTATTGAAGAAAAAAATGCAGAGGAAAACAGTGAAATGCGTGACCGCATTCGGTTTTCAGATCAAAGTTATGCAAAGCTTGCAAATGTACTTACAAGACTCGATGAAGGAACTTCATGGCTTGCAGATTGCATTGATGAAGCTGTTATCTTGATTGATATGGATGGGTATGTGAGCTATAGAAACAAGATAGCCTGGAAATTATATCAGAAACTTGGCTATACAGTAGATATCTTAGGGCAGCAGTATCGCTGTGTGGCCTTACACGGATCCAATTTAGAGTGGTTTGACCAAGATGCAAATTATTCTGGAATCGAAGTGAATACAGCAGATTTAACCTTGACGGTGAAACAAATTTCTTTAAAGAATAACAATGTGGATTTTGCAGTCATGATACAAGATATTACTCATATACGAGAAAAGGAAAAAGAGTTAATATTGAAGTCTGTAGCAGTAAAGGAAATGCACCATAGAGTAAAAAATAGTCTGCAGACTATTGCTAGCCTGCTTCGGCTACAAGGGCGAAGAACTAAAAATTTAGAGGCAAAAAAGGTTTTAGATGAGAGTATGAACCGTATACTAGCTATTGCCAGTACGCACGAGCTGTTGGCAAAAGTTGGTGTGGATCAGGTTAACATTCGAGATGTGTTAGAGAATATTAAAGATAATACACTTCGTTACTTCTTAAAACCAGCAATGGATGTGACTGTTGAAATTATAGGAGAAGGGTTTCAGGTGGATTCAGAAGTCTCCACTTCTGTAGCACTTGTGGTTAGTGAACTGTTGCATAATTCCCTTCAATATGCTTTTGATGATGGACGACAAGATGGAAACATTATAATAGAGATTGAGAATAAAGAACGGCAATTCCATATTTCCGTAAAGGATAATGGAAAAGGTTTCGATATCAATAGTGTTAGGGAAGATAGTTTAGGTTTGAGCATTGTGTTTTCCATAGTTAAAGATAAATTAAAAGGGACCATTAATGTAAGCTCCAGTGATAGAGGAACCAGCATTACATTTAATTTTAAAAATAAAATAACAACAATAGATAATGTGACGTAGCGTTATCCGTATGCCAAAGCGTAGCAGCTTAGGTACAGAAAGAAATTTTTGTGTCTAAGCTGCTTTTTTTGTTAGCAGAAGGAAAGGAGTGAGCAGGTGAAAGAAGTTGTAACCAGTGTTGGAATTGATATTGGAACTTCTACCACGCAGTTGATTTTCAGTAAATTGACTATTGAGAACCGGGCAGCAGGTTATATGGTACCAAAAGTTGAAATTGTAAAAAAAGAAGTGATTTATTGCAGTGATATTTATTTTACACCGTTGATTTCAAATACGGAAATTGATGGAGAGCAGGTTCGTGCAATTATACGAGCAGAGTATGAAAAAGCAAATATAAAGCCACAAGAAGTTAGTACGGGTGCAGTAATAATAACTGGTGAAACGGCGAGGAAGCAAAATGCCAATACGGTTCTAAACAGCCTAAGTGATCTGGCTGGTGATTTTGTAGTAGCTACCGCAGGCCCTGATTTAGAATCTGTTCTATCCGGCCGTGGAGCAGGAGCAGATTTGTTTAGTGAGGAGAACCGAAACGTAGTAGCAAATCTGGATATAGGAGGAGGAACCACTAACATAGCAGTATTCCGCAAAGGAAGCCTTTGTGGTGTTACATGCTTAGATATTGGGGGACGCCTAATTAAAATTGAGAATGGAAGAATCAGTTATATTTATAGCAAAATTCAAGAACTGGCAAATTTAAATGGGATACAGCTTAATGTAGGTGATGAAGCTAGAATTGAAATACTAGAACAAATTTGTGATTTAATGGCATATGAATTGAAGGCTGCTTTGCACCTATGCCCTGAGTCACAAAACCATTACAGCCTATATACCAATCAGGGAAAGGGGCTGGAAGAGGCAATTCGTGTAGATGCACTGACTTTCTCTGGGGGGGTAGCCAACTTTGTATACGAAACTACTCACGAGGATGTCTTCAGATATGGAGATGTTGGAATTCTTTTAGGAGCAGCTATTGCCAAAAGTGGAATTTTGGATTATGTAGATTATTATCGCTCAGAGGAAACGATTCGGGCTACGGTGGTAGGAGCAGGAACACATACTACAGAAATTAGCGGCAGTACGATTTTTTACCAGAAGGAGCAGCTGCCCATTAAAAATATTCCAGTACTTAAGTTATCAAAGATTGATGAAGAAACCCCAGAGTCTGTAAGTGCAGCAATAAAGGCACAGTTACCCATTTACCAAAATGATGGGAAGAAAGAACCTGTAGCAGTTGCGTTGTCTGGTGGACCGTATGGTGAATTTGAAAAGCTACAGAAACTTGCGGATGCTATCATTGAAGGAACAGATTCACTAATAAAAGAAAAATTCCCGCTTATTATCGTGGTGGAATCTGATATAGGAAAGGCATTGGGAACCGCGCTCCATGTGAGACTTGGAAGTAAAAAAGACGTAATTTGTATAGATGGAGTGCGAAGCAAAGGTGGCGACTATATTGATATAGGCGAGCCGGTAGGGGGAGGATATGTTCTCCCTGTGGTAGTAAAAACACTAATTTTTAATTCGTAGATTACTTCTGAATAGAAGTTATCAATAAAAAAGGAAAGGAAAGAGAAGGTGAAAAAGGCATGATACTAAGAACAAAGCTATTTGGACATAACTATGAGTTTAAATCCCTCAGGGAAGTAATGGCCAAAGCAAACGAAGAAAAATCAGGGGACAGACTTGCCGGAATCGCAGCAGAATCTGCGGAAGAAAGAGTTGCGGCAAAAGTGGTATTATCACACATAACATTGGCAGAAATAAGAAACACGCCAGCGGTTCCGTATGAGGAGGATGAGGTAACGCGAATTATTCAGGATGCAGTAAATGAGTCCATTTACAATGACTTTAAGAATATGACTGTTGCTGAATTTCGTGAATGGTTATTGGATGGAAAAACAACTTCATCTATGATCCGCAGGGCTTCCAGAGGGATTACAAGTGAGATTGTTGCAGCTGTGTGCAAATTGATGAGTAACTTAGACTTGATTTATTGTGCAAAAAAGATGCGTGTATCTGCTCATTGTAATACAACAATCGGACTTCCCGGAACATTTTCATCTCGTTTACAGCCAAATCATACTACTGATGATCCAAAGGGAATTATGGCTTCCGTTATGGAGGGCTTGAGCTTAGGATGCGGAGATGCAGTTATTGGTTTAAATCCAGTTGATGATTCCGTAGAAAGTGTTGCTAGAGTTTTAAAAAGTTTTGATGAGTTTAAAAATAAGTGGGAAATCCCTACACAAATTTGTGTTTTAGCTCATGTGACAACACAGACCGAGGCAGCAGATAAATTTAATGCACCAATTGATTTGATGTTTCAGTCCATAGCTGGTTCTCAAAAGGGCAATGAAGCATTTGGTCTTACTGCAGCTATGCTGCAAGAGGGGCATGATATGATGCTGAAGAAGGGAACTTCTACAGGTCCAAATGTTATGTATTTTGAGACGGGACAGGGGTCTGAATTATCTTCTGAAGCACATCATGGATGGGACCAGGTAACCATGGAAGCTCGTTGTTATGGATTTGCCAAGAAATACAATCCTTTCCTGGTCAATACGGTTGTTGGGTTTATCGGTCCGGAGTATTTATACGATTCAAAGCAGGTAACCCGCGCAGGATTAGAAGACCATTTTATGGGTAAATTGACTGGTATCCCAATGGGATGTGATGCTTGTTATACAAATCATATGAAGACTGACCAAAATGATATTGAAAATCTAGCTACTTTATTAACAGCAGCTGGCTGTAACTATATCATGGGGGTGCCTCAAGGGGATGATTGTATGCTTATGTATCAGTGCACAGGATATCATGAGGCTGCGGCACTGAGAGAAGTGTTTGGACTAAGGCCAATTAAAGAATTTGATATGTGGCTTGAAAAAATGGGCTTTTCGGAAAATGGTAAATTAACTCCACTTGCCGGAGATGCTTCTGTATTCATGAGAAAATAGAAAGGAGGTCAGAAAATGGAACAAGTAGATTTAAAACAGATTATAGAGCAGGTAATAAAGGAAATGAAGTTGTCAGATTCAGATATTAAGCCGGCTTCAGAGGCTTTGGCAGCTCAGGAAAACATTACATTGGAAGATGGATTCATTCCTGATGTAACGGAGGTAGATATTAAAACGCAGTATTTAGTAAAGGAACCACAAAACGGTGAAGCGTACTATGAGTTGAAACAATATGCTCCATGTAGATTGGGGATTGGTAAAGCTGGATCCAGATATAAAACGGACCCGATGCTTCAATTCAGAGCAGCTCATTCAGCAGCGCAGGATGCAGTATTTAGTGATGTGGATGCTGAGTTTGTTGAGAGCATGAATTTATTTACTGTAACTACGCAGTGTGATTGCAAAGATACATATTTGACAAGACCAGACTTAGGAAGAAAGCTTTCACCGGAATCCGCTGAAATTATTAAAGAAAAGTGTAAGAAGAATCCAACAGTACAGATTTATGTAGCAGATGGACTTTCCTCTGCATCCGTTGCCGCTAATGTTCGAGATTTACTCCCTGCAATTATTCAAGGATTACAAAGCCATGGAATTAATACGGGAACTCCATTTTTCGTAAAATACGGAAGAGTTGGGGTAATGGATCAAATTTCAGAACTAACTGGGGCTGAAGTGACCTGTACCTTGATTGGAGAAAGACCAGGATTAATTACTGCAGAGTCCATGAGTGCATATATCGCTTACAAAGCAACTGTGGGAATGCCAGAAGCTAGAAGAACCGTACTTTCAAATATTCATAGAGCAGGAACAATGCCAGTTGAAGCTGGAGCACACATTGCGGATATTATCAAAATTATGCTTGAAAAAAAAGCAAGCGGAACAAATTTAAAATTGTAATTAGGGAGGAAGTAAAAAATGAAGAGAGATCCCATTAAGTCTACTGTATTGGCAACAAAAGTTATTCCAAATGTAAATACTGAATTGGCAGCTCAGTTAAACTTAACACCAGATCAGAGATCTTTAGGTTTGATTACTGTAGACTGTGATGATGTAACCTATACGGCTTTGGACGAAGCCACAAAGGCTGCAGATGTAAAAGTAGTATACGCAAAAAGTTTCTATGGTGGTGCGGCAAACGCAAATACAAAGCTTGCAGGTGAAATTATTGGTATCTTAGCAGGACCAAATCCAGCAGAAATTAAGAGTGGATTAAAGGCATGCGTAGATTTCATCGAGAACTCAGCCCACTTTGTTTCGGCTAATGAGGATGATAGTATTGTGTATTATGCACACTGCATTTCAAGAACAGGCTCATATTTGTCAGATGGCGCAGGTATCCAAGAGGGAGAAGCATTAGCATATCTGATTGCTCCACCGTTGGAAGCTATGTATGGTATTGATGCAGCTATGAAGGCTGCAGATGTAGCTATGTGTGTACTTTATGCTCCACCTTCAGAAACAAACTTCGGCGGAGCATTATTAACAGGAAGCCAGTCTGCTTGTAAGGCTGCATGTGAAGCATTTGCAGCTGCTGTAGAATTTGTTGCAGACAATCCAATTGGATAAAAGTGGAAGGATAAAAATTATGGAAGCGTTAGGAATGATAGAGGTCTATGGCTATTTAAGTGCAGTTGAAGCACTGGATAGTGCACTTAAAGCGGCTAATGTAGCTCTTCATAGCGTAACAAAGGTTCAAGGTGGATTGGTAACCGTGATGGTTGTTGGAGATGTAGGAGCGGTAAAGGCGGCAATGGATGCCTCTGCTGCTGCTGCAGGACGTGTGGGAAATGTAGTTTCAGTACATGTTATTCCAAGGCCGGCAAAAGATGTGTTTCATATGACAAATGCAAGAGTAAAACTTGAAAAACAGCAGCCATCCGAAGTAAATAATACTGAAAAAATTGATGTACTTAAGGAAGCTGAAGAGCCTAAAGAAGCTGAAGAGCCTGAGGAACCAAAAGACATACAGGATATAAAAGAAGTAAGACAAGAAGCATTCAAATCTGTTTTCAGTAAAGAAGAAATGGAACAGAAGACGGTAGAGGAGTTACGGCAGATTGCACGGTCTCTGCATTTGGAGAGTATAACAAAAAATGAAATTAAGTTTGCAAAGAAAGGACTGCTTATTGAAGCAATTTGTAAATTTAATGAAGGAGGAGATAAGTAAATGCTGTTATATGATAAGGATTTACTGTCTGTACAGGAAGTGCGTGAGTTGGTAGAGCATGCAAAGACAGCACAAAAAGAATTAGCGGAAAAAACACAGGCTCAAGTGGATCAGATTGTAAAATCTATTGCAGATGCTGGTGTGAGAAATGCAAAAAGACTTGGGCAGCTGGCACATGATGAAACTGGCTTTGGCATAGCTTCAGACAAGGTAATAAAAAATATTTTTGGAAGCAAGGGTGTCTATGAAAGAATCAAGGACATGAAGACTGTAGGAGTAATCAAGCGGGATGAAGCTGCAGGAACTTATGCAGTAGCAGTGCCAGTAGGCGTAATAGCCGGATTGATTCCTTCCACGAATCCTACATCCACTGTATTTTACAAGGCAGAGATTGCTATTAAAGCAGGAAATGCGATTGTATTTTCACCACATCCCAATGCGTTAAAGTGTATTTTAGAAACGGTGAAAGTAATTAGGCAGGCTATAGTAGAAGCAGGTGGACATGAAGATTTGGTATCGTGCATTTCGCTTCCTACGATTCAGTCCACAGATGTGCTTATGAGCCATCCAGATACTTCATTAATTTTAGCAACAGGTGGTTCAGCCATGGTAAGAGCTGCATACTCATCAGGAACACCGGCAATAGGTGTGGGACCCGGTAATGGCCCGGCATATATTGAGCGAAGCGCTGATATACATAAGGCAGTTAAATGTATCATGGACTCCAAAACTTTTGATAACGGCACTATATGTGCATCGGAACAGTCGGTAATATGTGATGATGACATGAAAGAAGCCGTTCAGAATGAAATGAAGAAACAGGGAGCTTACTTTTTAAATGAACAGGAGAGAGAACAGCTCGGCAACTTCATCTTACGCTCCAATGGAACCATGAACCCGATGATAGTAGGAAAAAGCGTACAGGTAATTGCAGAATTAGCAGGTTTATCTGTGCCAAAGGATATGAGAGTTCTGGTAGCGGAAGAAACTGGAGTTGGCAGGGGGCATCCTTATTCTAATGAAAAATTGGCTCCTATTCTAGGATTTTACACTGCGCCTGATTACAGGAAGGTTTGTGAACGTTGTTGTGAGGTTTTGTACTATGAAGGTGCAGGGCATACATTTATTATTCACACGGAAAATCAAGAAATCGTGGATTATTTTGCACATCGGGTTCCAGTATCCAGATTTGTTGTAAATAGTCCAGGGGCTTTGGGCGGCATTGGAGCTTCTACAGGATTAATGCCAGCATTAACACTAGGCTGTGGTGCAGTAGGTGGAAGTGCTACTAGTGAAAATGTGGGACCAGAACAGCTTTACAATCTTCGATACGTAGCGGTAGGAAAGAAAAGCTTGGAAGAAATTCGAAGGGAAGCTGGAGAAATTGAGTTAAAACCAGAAGCAGTTAATTTAGATGCAAAGCAGATAGATGAAGTGGTACGCCGCATCATCAACCAGCTTGAAGCAATATAAAGTTGTAAGGAGGAATTGAGATGTTAGCAATGCAGGCATTAGGCATGATTGAAACAAAAGGACTAGTAGGTTCTATAGAAGCAGCAGATGCAATGGTAAAGGCAGCAAATGTAACTTTAATTGGTAAAGAACATGTAGGTGGTGGTTTAGTTACAGTGATGGTAAGAGGGGATGTAGGGGCAGTAAAAGCAGCTACAGATGCAGGAGCAGCAGCAGCAGAACGTGTTGGAGAATTGTTATCCGTACATGTAATCCCAAGACCACATGAAGAAGTAGAAAATATACTTCCAGTATTGAAATAAGGAGGAATGAAAAATGACAGCAGTTCAAGCGTTAGGAATGATTGAAACAAAGGGGCTTGTAGGTTCTATAGAAGCAGCAGATGCCATGGTAAAAGCAGCAAATGTAACTTTAATTGGTAAAGAGCACGTAGGCGGTGGTTTGGTTACAGTAATGGTAAAAGGTGATGTAGGTGCGGTGAAAGCTGCAACAGATGCAGGCGCAGCAGCAGCAGAACGTGTTGGAGAATTAATTTCCGTACATGTAATCCCAAGACCACATGAAGAGGTAGAATTTATACTTCCTGCTTTGCAGAAATAATTATTATGTAAAGTAAGAGGCGGGAGGTGAACGCGTTGAAAGTCATAACAGAAGCTATATTGCGGGATGAGCTTAGAAACAATCAACCAGAGTACTTTTGTATACCGGAGGAAACGATTTTATCACCTGCAGCTCGTGAATATTTGCAGCAACGTAAAATAAAAATTTTAAAGGACCCCCCTGTGCAGCCAGAGACATCAGTGGTTAAGAACAGTGAATCGTCTGAGGTAACAGTAGCTTGCAATTCAGAGACAGAACAAGCTTGGAAACCCACTTATGTGGATTTTGAAACAGGTGCGTTTTATATGAAAAAACCAGAGCATATGTGTCAGCTTCATGGAAATTTTCTGGTACCGAAAAATCATCCAAGAATATTGTTTCGAGGGAAGTTAGATTCCATTCAAACGATGATTATTCTGGATCAGGCATTGATGTCAGATGCAGGTACATCCATTAAATTAATTGCAGATTTAAATAGTGTATTATTAACACTACAAAATATCATGAAATGTGAGGTATTGGACGAAGCGTTGGAAAGTGGCTTAATAATAGGACTTACCCATAGTGAATTACGTGATCGTTCTCATGATCCTATGAAATTTTTTGGTATTAAGCAGATGGTCATGCCCAATTATACTATGGGAACACAGTACGCCATGCTGAATCAGCTTCGGGCTGCTATCCGTGAGGTAGAAGTAGCTGCGGCGACAGCTTTTTGTCAAAACGGAAAATGTAGTAGAATTGATATAATAGAAGAGTTAAATCGACTATCCAGTGCTTTGCATGTTTTGATGTGCAAATGGCTGGCTGGAGAATATCGATAGAAGGAGATTGAGCAATGGAAAATCTGGTTCAGGCAATGAAAGATGCCATTCAAGCAAACGGATTGGTACAAGTAGAAACTTCTGCCAGACATGTGCACCTTAGCCAAACTGATTTAGAGCAGTTGTTTGGGGTCGGTTATAAACTAACGTGTAAAAGAGCATTATCACAGCCAGGTCAATATTTGGCAGAAGAGAAGATAACGCTGGTAGGACCTAAGGGCGAAAAGAAGATTTCTATTTTAGGACCTGCCAGAGTTAAAACACAGATAGAGCTGTCTCGGAGTGATTGCATGATGCTTGGAATGACTGCTCCAATTAGGTTATCGGGGCAGTTAAATGGGTCAAGTGCCTTTGTGTTAAAAGGTCCAAATGGTGTGGTAGCTCTTTCAGAGGGAGCTATCATTGCCAAAGCACACATTCATGTGCCTCCAGAAATGGCTGACAGATTGAAGCTAGTGGATAAGCAGAGAGTACGCTTAGAAATCATTACAGAGAGGCCTGTTATCTTACAAGATGTTATTGTTCGTGTAGATGAAGCATCCAGCTACAAAGCCCACATTGACACTGATGAGGCAAATGCGGCAGCATGCGAGGGATTTACTTTAGGACGAATTATAGATAGCAGGATGAAATGAATTGCAAAGCAAGTTAGAAAGGAGGGGAGAATATGGATTTCAATGAATTAGTAAGTCAAATAGCAGCAAAAGTTGCAGAAAAAATTTCTGTCATGGAAGATAATACAGAAATACAACTGCCACAATATGAGGAAATAAGTCAAAAACCTAAATTACTAATTCTTTCTGAGGCCCATGGTACTGAGTGCCATGAACTTTGGGAAAATCAGCGGATTTCCGATAAGTATGAAATTGTTTGTGCATTGACTTCTGAATATCAGTGTGATATTCAGAAGTATGATGTGGTGATACTAAGGTATCTTAGTAATACGTCAGTGGGAAAAATTGCAGAGGGTATTGCAGATACACCGTTTACAGAACTGGCAGTTAAAGCAATTTTATTAGGGAAAAAAATAATTATTCCAAATGAAGAAGTAGAAGTGTTTCGATATAGAGAAACTGCCCCGAAAATTTATTACGGAATGATGATGGAGAAAATAGAATTGCTGAAAAATGCGGGAATTTGCTTTTCTAGCTTAGAGCAGCTGGAACAAGTTATACTGGATAATGAAGGTTCATTGGAGAAGAAAAACAGTTGCATTATAGAAAAAAAACAGCCAGATATTGCTGCTGAGCCTAGTAAAAAAGAAGCCATGTCATTGACCAAGCGTGTTATTACAGAACGTGACATACATAGCATTTATGAGCAGCATGCAGAGTTGATTTATGTAACAGGAAAAACAATTATTACTGATTTGGCTCGCGAATATGCAGAGCAAAGAGGAATTTCGTTTGCAATTAAATGATTATGAAAAACAATTAAAAACCGAAAGCGCAGTGCTGTGTGAAAGAGAGGATCACTTATATGAAGGTAGCAAAGGTTATTGGAAACATTTGGGCAACTAGAAAAGAAGACAGGTTGTCAGGAATAAAGCTGATGATTCTTAAACCAATTGATGTTTTAGATGAAAAAAATTCCTTTAGTCCAATTGTTGCTGCAGACATTATTGGAGCAGGAGTTGGTGAAACTGTTTTGTACGTCTCAGGAAGCTCAGCACGAAGCGCAGTCGGAGATGCAGCAATACCGGTTGATGCTACAATTGTGGGAATTGTAGATGATAAGGAAATCAATGAAAATGTACTTTAAAAGGTAAAGGACGTATAACGAGGTGAGAAGATGAACCTGATAGAGACAGTAAAAGTTGCTGGAATAGTTGGTGCAGGCGGTGCAGGGTTTCCTACCCATGTAAAGATTTCTGCAAAAGCCCAAGTATTTATAATAAATGCAGCAGAGTGCGAACCTTTAATTGAAACGGATAAATTTTTAATGAGAACTTTTCCAAATGAAATTTTAGAGGCAGCGCAGATTGTAGCTAAGCATTTAGGGGCAGAGCACAAAGTAATTGCTTTAAAGAGTAAGTATCAAAAGGAAACAGAGGCATTACAAAAGGCTATAAATGAAACCAGCTCCTCGTTTAAATTGGTGAAGATGAACTCGTTTTATCCAGCAGGTGATGAGCAGACCTTAGTGCAATTGGTTACAGGGCGCAGCGTGCCAGAAAGAGGATTGCCGTTGGACGTAGGTGTGGTAGTCAGCAACGTGGGCACTATGTTAAATGTATACCAGGCATTAAAGGGAAATCCAGTTACAGATAAGTACCTTTCAGTAGTGGGAGAGGTGGCAAAGCCAATTATGCTTCATGTTCCTCTTGGAACAACTTTACAGGAGTGTATTAACCAAGCAGGCCCCACATTGGCAGAATATGATATTATCGTGGGAGGACCCATGATGGGAAAGGTATATAGAGGAAACAATATCCAAGATTTAACGGTGACAAAGACTACAGGAAATATTATTGTACTGCCTAAAAATCACTATTTAGTCAAGTGTGCAGAGCTTCCACTTCTGTCTATTATAGCCCAGGCCAAAAGCGCTTGTGTTCAATGTAAAATGTGCACAGATATGTGCCCAAGATATTTAATTGGACATAAAATCCGCCCGAACATGGTTATGCGGAATATGTATAGAGAAAAATTGCTGGTGGATGACAGTGAGTATGAGGCTGCATTTGGTGACGCTGCCAACTGTTGTGACTGCGGAGTATGTGAGATGTTTGCTTGTCCTATGGGGCTTTCTCCACGTAAAGTAAATAATTATGTAAAAGGACAGTTAGCAGGCCGTGGCCTGAAACCCGCAGTTAATAAAGCTCCAGTAGCATTAGATGAACTGGCATATAGGCGGATTCCTACAGAGCGATTAGTGGCCAGATTAGATTTGATGAATTATTTTCACGAACATGCTGATGATTGTGTATCCATAGAACCTGAATGTGTTTCGATCTTAATAAAGCAACACATTGGAATGTCAGGAGACGTGTGTGTAACTGTTGGTGATAAGGTGCAAAAAGGAGACTTAATCGTGAAGGCAAAAGAGGGGACACTTTCTGCTAATATACATGCAAGTGTAAAAGGCACAATCACATCAGTTGATGGTGAACGAATTGTCATTAACAAAGAAAAGGAGTAGGCGCTATGGCAAATGCAGTAGGTATGATTGAATTAAATAGTATCGCCAGGGGGATTGAAGTTTGTGATTTTATGATTAAGGCAGCACAAGTGAATGTGCTTCGGGCTTCCACAGTATGTCCTGGAAAGTATATGGTTGTTATTGGGGGAGAGACAGGTGCAGTCGAAGCATCTATGAAGGATGGTTTGAAAAGAAGTGGAGCTCATGCGGTGGATACATTGTTTATCCCCAATATTAATGATCAGGTAATCCCGGCTATATATATGACAAATCCTGTTGGAACATTAGGTGCTGTTGGTGTATTAGAGTTTTATTCAATAGCGTCAGCAATTACTGCAGCAGATGCAGCGGTCAAAGCTGCCAATATCACATTAATTGAGGTACGTATGGGGTGTGCCATAGGCGGAAAAGGCATGGTTACATTCACTGGTGATGTAGGTGCAGTCCGGGCAGCTGTAGCGGCGGCTGAAAATGTGTCAGAACTATTGGTAGGCAGCACCGTAATCCCAAGACCATCTCCAAAACTATTAGAGAGCTTGCTGTAGCAGGCGGGTTACAGCAATATGGGTAATAAATGATACAGGAGGAAAGATATGTTTGATGAATTAATAAATGCTTTCGATGTGTCGGTGTTGACGGAAAGTCTGCAGGCGTACATCGGGAATTTAACAGTAAACTCGGTTATTGTAACAATTATGACAATCTTCATGTTAGTAGGCGCAATTGATAAAATTCGAGGAAATAAGCTTGGATACGGGGAACAGTTTGATGAAGGGTTCAATGCCATGGGACCTTTGGCATTAGCAATGGCTGGTGTTGTTGCAGCAGCTCCGGTATTATCTATTTTATTAAAGCCAATCATTTCGCCAATCTATACATTGGTTGGGGCAGACCCTTCTATGTTTGCAACGACTTTGCTAGCGTGCGATATGGGAGGTTACCCTCTGGCAATGCAGCTTGCAGCCAATGATACCCTAGGAAATTTTTCGGGACTAATTTTGGGATCTATGATGGGACCTACAATTGTATTTACCATCCCAGTAGCTCTGTCCATTATCAATAAAAAAGACCGATCTTACTTGGCAGCAGGTATTTTAGCAGGTTTAATTACTATTCCGATCGGGTGTATTGCCGGCGGACTTGTAATGAATATGACTCCTTATAAAATTAGTCTGATTACTATTTTAGTTAACTTAATCCCGGTTATTATCGTGGCTGGTCTGATTGTATTAGGTCTTTGGTTTAAACCAGCTAGTATGATTAATGGATTTAATCATTTTGGAACTGCTGTTACTGTAATTATTACTTTTTTTACAGCAATCGCAATTTTTGAATATGAAACGGGAATTATGCTTCCATTGTTTGATATTATGGTAGACCCAGATAAGAATGGCGGAGTAAATGGACTAGAATCAGGTTTGCTGGTCTGTGGTCAGATTTCTTGCGTATTAGTTGGTGCTTTCCCAATGGTTAAGTGGATAACAAAGACATTTGGCACTACTTTAGAGAAGGTTGGCGGTCATCTGGGTATGAATGATACAGGATCGGCAGGTATGGTTGCTACTCTTGCAAATAATATTGCTATGTTTAATATCATGGGTGAAATGAATCCAAAAGCTAAGTTAATGAACGTAGCTTTTGCTGTATCAGCAGCATTTGTATTTGGAGATCACTTAGGATTTACGGCAGGTAATAATCCGGAAATGATTTTCCCAGTAGTTGTTGGTAAACTTACTGCTGGTATTACTGCTTTGGTATTAGCAAATATCTTAGCACCAAAGCTTCTTAGCAAAATTGAATCCACGGAAGAAGAAGAAGAACAAATGATAGCATAGGATAGGAGAATAATTATGAATATTAGTGAAGAATTAGTAAAGGCAATAGTAAAAGAATTGCTAACACAGGCAACAGCTAAGTCCAATGGGGAATTTGAAAAAGAAACGGATAAAAATAGCGGCATCTTAGTCGTACGCAGTGACACTGTAAAGACGGAAGCTTTTGAAGGCAGGGAAGATGTAAAGCTAAAGGATATCGTATCTTTACAAGAAGCACCAAGAATGGGTGCTGGCATCATGGAACTTGTTGATGGTGCAGATTTTGAATGGACACTTACATATGATGAGTTTGATTATGTCATTGATGGAACTTTAGACATTAAGATAGATGGCGGAAATGTGATTCGTGGCAACAAGGGGGATATCATACTCATTCCTAAAGGCAGCCACATCCATTTTAGTACACCTAATAACACTAGATATGCATATTTTGTATATCCAGCAAATTGGCAGGAATTAGCATAGTAAAAATACTTCTTTCATATCATAATTTGAGTTTAATGGGGCAGATAGGGATATCTGGCCCATTAAATCTCTTAGAAAAAGGAAATTATGGAATGTAGTTTCGGGGCAAAAAATTATTTTGTATTGCAAAGAAAAATAAAGCAATTTATAATGAGCATATTAAAGGATAATAATGGTACAATACTAGGATGAAAGGCAATGAAGATATGATGGATTTAAAAAGAGTAAATGAATATATGGAAAGAGTAGAAAAATCACAAAGTATGACTTTTCAGCCTGTTGGAAGCAAGCTTAAGGTTGGTCTTGATCTGGGTACTGCGTATATCGTAATAGTGGTGCTTGATGAGGAAAACAATCCAGTTGCCTGCGAAAAAAAAGCTGCATCAGTACTTAGAGATGGTATTGTTTACGACTATACAGGAGCGCTGAATATTGTAAAGGAATTAAAGGCAAAATTAGAACAGCGTTTAGGGGGCAGAGAGCTAATCAATTGCGCAATTGCCATGCCTGCAGGAACAGACTCTAGTATTAAGACGCACAGCTATGTAGCAGAGGGTGCGGGTTTTGAAGTGACTAATATTCTTGATGAACCTACAGCTGCAAATTCTATTTATCAAATAGAAAACGGAGTTGTTGTAGATATTGGAGGGGGTACAACTGGACTAGCTATCTTGAAGAACAAGAAGGTGGTACAGATCGAAGATGAACCCACTGGGGGAACTCATGTATCTTTAGTTCTGGCAGGGAATTATCATATATCTTTTGCAGAAGCAGAGGTTATAAAGCAAGATTATAGCAAACACAAAGAAATTTTTCCAGTAGTAAAAGCGGTTATTGAAAAGATGGCCACTATCGTTAAAAAATATGTCAATCCAAAAGAAGTGGATACAATTTACCTTTGTGGAGGAACGTGCTGCTTGACCGGAATTGAAAAAATATTTGAAAAGGAAACAGGATTGACTACTATAAAACCAGATAATCCGTTTTTAGTAACTCCTGCTGGCATCGCAATGAATTGTGAAGCAAATTAGATTAGTTAGAATGGAAGAGTCTGCGGACTCTTTTTTTATGTAAATAATGAAGCAAATAGTTGTGAAAAAAATTCTAGTATTTACAGAAGGGGTAATAAGGAGTATAATTTATTTGGAATTGTTTACAAATATCTTTTAGATTACGTAGATAAGAAAAAATATGAATATATGCAGGCATAGTTTAGTGGCAAAATATCAGCTTCCCAAGCTGAGGTTGCGGGTTCGATTCCCGCTGCCTGCTCCAATTAAGTGTTGAGATTTCAACGCTTATTTTTTTTGTCAGTTGTCGTTTTCTGATTTCAATTAAAAAAATACCCTTAAAGGCTTGTGCTTTAAGGGTAAAAATAAAACAATATGTTTACATTATGTATATGCATTTAAGCAAAGTGAGTATGGTTTGCTTTCCATTTTTCCAGTGCAATTCCAAGCCAAAAACTATAAATCCCGATTGTGACAACACATAAAAGTAACCATTTAATCCAATTTCCAAATAATCCAACAGCTGTTCCGTTAAAGCTTAGCCTTTTACCCTCAATTACTGTGTGATTAGTTTTCCAACCGTATATCATTTTGTCCTATTATACTGAAAAATATTCCAGAACTATAAAAATTAAATATAGCTTCCGCTTAAAATGTTCAATATTATCTTTAAACATCTCAATAATGTCACCCCAATATATTGACAATTAAAATCGTGATGATACAATATATGGTATATAACTTTTAAAGTCAAAACAAAAAGGAGAAATAAAAAATGCAAATTACTGAAAATGCCCGTGCAGTTTTGGAGCGTCGGTATCTGTCCCGCGACACACAAGGTCAGCTTACGGAGACAGTGGAGGGACTTTTCCGCCGGGTTGCAACTGCTATTGCTGCTGCTGACCTTAATTATAATCCAGCAGCTGATGTATCTGCTATGGCAGATCGATTTTATGACATGATGGTAGAACTGGATTTCTTACCCAATTCCCCCACGCTGATGAATGCCGGACGCCCATTAGGGCAGCTGTCGGCTTGCTTTGTGCTTCCGGTGGCTGATTCCATGGAGGCTATTTTTGATGCCGTTAAGAATGCGGCCCTCATTCATAAAAGTGGTGGTGGAACTGGTTTTTCCTTTTCAAGGCTGAGGAGGAACGGTGCAGCGGTGAATTCCACTGGGGGCGTAGCCAGTGGCCCTATTTCCTTTATGAAGGTATTTAACGCAGCTACAGAAGCCGTGAAGCAAGGGGGGACCCGACGAGGTGCCAACATGGGCATTCTCCGGGTGGATCACCCGGATATTACGTCTTTTATCACTTGCAAGAATGATAAAAATGAGCTTACAAACTTTAACATCTCAGTGGGTCTCACCGAGACATTTATGAAAGCAGCAGAAAATGGAAGAGAGTACGATTTAGTGGATCCTGCCACCAAAGAGATTACTGGTCAGCTTAATGCTAAAGATGTGTTTAATACCATTGTTAGCTCCGCTTGGCAGACTGGTGAGCCCGGCATCATCTTTCTTGACCGCCTTAACAGTGATAACGTAGTGCCTGGGCAGGGAGAGATTGAGTCCACCAACCCATGTGGGGAGCAGCCCTTATTACCATACGAGTCCTGCAACTTAGGATCAATAAATCTTGTAAAACATCTGAAAATGGAGAATGGGCGATATACTTTGGATAGTGACAAGCTAGCCATAACAATACGTGACGCAGTACATTTCCTAGATAATGTCATTGATGTCAACGTGTATCCGCTAAGTGAGATTGAACGAGTTACCAAACTTACTCGGAAAATTGGCCTGGGCGTAATGGGCTTTGCAGACATGCTTCTATATATGGGCATACCATATAACAGTGATGAGGGCGTTGCACTGGGAGGCAAAATTATGGAAATGGTCAACACCATTGGGCATGAAGCAAGCATAAAGCTGGCGGAAATCAGAGGTGCATTTCCGCTCTTTGAGGAAAGTATCTTTAAAAATGGTGAGCCTTTGCGCAATGCCACCATCACTACCATTGCGCCCAATGGCACCCTATCCATTATTGCAGGGGTTTCATCTGGAGTAGAGCCAGTGTTCGCCTATGCTTATATTCGTAACGTCATGGATGAAACTCACTTAATCGAGATTAACAGCATTTTAAAGGAACGGCTAATGGAGGAAAACCTATATTCTGACCAGGTAATGGAGAAAATTGTGGAGCATGGTACTCTGGCCGATGTGGATGGCATTCCAGAAACGCTGAAGAAGATTTTTGTATGTGCTCATGATGTGGCTCCGTCGTGGCATGTAAAAATGCAGGCACAATTTCAGAAATATACAGACAATGCAGTCTCCAAGACGGTAAACTTTTCTAATTCCGCAACGGAAGAGGAAGTAGCTGAAGTTTATCAGCTGGCTTATTCCCTGGGATGCAAAGGTATCACCATTTACAGGGATGGCTCTCGGGACGGGCAGGTGCTGAATATTGGTAAGGTTAACGACAAGGAATCTAAGGAGGAGTGCCATCACGAGGGCAGCACGATTAAGAATGACGTTATTACTCCACGCCCACGCCCAAATATTACAAAGGGCTTTACCGAAAAAGTGAAGATTGGATGTGGTAATTTGTATATAACAGTCAATTATGATGAGAACGGTATATGTGAGGTATTCACTAATACGGGGCGTACCGGCGGCTGTCCATCCCAATCCGAAGCTACTGCACGTCTGGTATCCATCGCACTGCGTAGCGGCATTAGCAGTGAGGCTTTGGCGGAACAACTCAAGGGTATCCGCTGTCCATCGACAATCCGCCAGAAAGGAATGAGTGTCACCTCATGCCCTGATGCTATTGCCAAGGCCATTGAAAAGGGCGTTAAAGCCTCACATGCGGACACTTTAACTTTGGACGGGCTTGAGGCTCAAGCCATGATAACAGCCCCGATCTCCCTTGCGGAGACTTTGTATGCCAGGTATTGCCCAGAGTGTGGCAATAAGCTGGAGCATGAAGGTGGTTGTGTTACATGTCGTAATTGTGGTTATTCTAAGTGTGGTTGAATAGTATTTTATATAAAAAGCATTAAAAATGCATAAAAAATATTAAAAAATGTCCCTTATGATACATCGCAATATTATAAAATTATACTGATAGGAAAATAAGTGTTTTCTCCTTTGAGCCACGCGGTGTAAGTTTATCTGATTTAGAAACCGCGTATGGTTAAGAGATAAAATCAGTGACAGCTTGAAATAGACAGCCCATAAATGTGGGAGCATTGACAATCGGGAGAGACCGATACTATCGAAGACGTACCGCAGAAACTTTTGAAGCCTGCGGTTTTTTGTTTAGATTATAATGAATTTAAAAAACGCAAATGAAGTGTGATATACTTATAATGAATAAGGGGGGGATTTTAATGAAGAATGGAAAGTGTCCTAAATGTGGAGGAACAGATATCGTAAAGGTAGGCGGAAACGCTGAAGCATACGGAGAAGGAAACTATATTCAGTGTGGTATGACTAATCGAAGCATGGTAGACGTGGACAGGTATTTATGCTGTAATTGTGGATTTATTGAGGAATGGGTGGATACTAGAGATGTCGAAAAAATCAAGAAAGCTTTTGGCAGTGAGTATACAAAGTTATAGATTCGCTGGGTTTTCAGAGATACAACATGAAAATGTTGAACATTATCATGTTATGAATGAAGATTGGAAATGTATTGAAATGGAATTGCTAAAGGTATGATATTTATGAACCAAGCTTTGATGCGTATTTGTGTCGAAGCTTATTTTTTTATTAAAAAACATAGCGGAAACGGGGGGATTTGAGATATAATAGAATTCGAATTATTAATGGAGGAAAAGTATGGAGACAACATTATCAGAAATACAAATAGCAACAACAAAAGCAGCAAGAAGAAAATCAATTCTTTATATGGTTGTATGTGCTTCATTATGGAGTATTGGGGGCATTTTCATAAAAATGGTCCCTTGGAATGCGCTTGCTATTGCAGGTGTCCGTAGTGGGATTGCAGCAGTGATTGTATATGCTTATATCCGTCATAAAAAAATCAAGTTACAATTTGTAAAATCAGCTTTTTTAAGCGGTTTTTTTATGAGTGGGATTTTTTTAAGCTTTGTTATCGCTAATAAATTAACAACGGCAGCAAATGCCATTGTTCTGCAGTTTACATCACCAGTGTTTATTTTGATATTATCTGCAGTATTTTTACATAAAAAATGCCGAAGAGGGGATTTGGTTACGGTTACAGCAACTCTTGCAGGTATTTCGCTATTCTTTTTTGATCAATTGACACCTGGTGGAATTTTGGGGAATTGCTTTGGGATTTTAGCAGGTCTTATGGTGGCTTGTGCATATTTAGTCGTGGGAGAAGTTGATGAAGAAACCAGAATGACAGGTATCCTTTTGGGGCAGATATTTACAGCCATTATTGGGTTACCGGCCTTGTTTTTTACACATACATCAATAACTACTCCAGCAGTACTCAGTATTTTAGCTTTAGGGATTTTCCAGTTAGGCATTCCCTATGTACTATTTGGTCTGGCCATGAAAGATGGGTCTGCACTAGCCTGTAATCTAATAGGCGCTATAGAACCGCTTTTAAATCCTGTATGGGTATTTCTATTTAATGGAGAAGCACCTGGCTTTTTTGCGCTGATTGGTGCAGTGATTGTAGTTATTGCAATTACTTTGTGGTGTATATGGAACGAGAGGTTCAGCAGGATGAAAGAAGCAGCGGACTAAAGGGTCCTGTTAAATCCATACATAACTTTAAATCCATGTGATAGGTTTGATTTAAACTTATTACATGGATTTTTATTTTTTGATAAACAATAGAAAAGATTTCCGACAACTTCATTAATAATTTAGGTATTAATTGAAAAAGAAAAGAATAAATTTAATATGGACAATTAATGAGAAAAAATAAGGTTCACCAAGGGAAATAGAGAGATGAGGTCTGGTCAACATATTTGCCATACATGTCAGATAACAGGGGTTTTACTCAGTTTATTAAAACTGAATAAAATAGAAAAATAACAGGAGGGAACCATTAATGTTAAGAAAAAAATTAGCATTATTCCTTGTAACTGCTATGGTTTTAACGACATCAGTTCCTGCAGCATTTGCTGCAGATACAGTAGTTGATACCCCGCCAGTAATTACAAGTGAAACACCTAATACCAGTGAAGGAGCAATTTCTGCCGAAGGAGTTGTCACCAGTGAAGGAGCTATTTCTGGCGGAGAGACAGCGACCAGTGGCGCTGTTACTAATGAAGGTACGATCACAAGCGAAGGAGCCATCACCAGTGAGGGAGCCATTACTAGTGAAGCAGCCATCAAAACACCTATACTTCAAGTTAATAAGAACACAGAAAAAGTTACGCTAAAAGCGAAGACTCTAAATGGACAAGACACAGATGCTAAACTTTGGTCTATGACTACTCAAAAAGAAATTAAAGTAACCATAGATTTTGAAAATCCAGTTGAAAATGTAAACAAACTAACCTGGGCTTTTGGAAAAGATGAAGATTCTATAAAACCATTAGATCAATGGACTACTTATCAGGAGAAAAAACCATTGTTTGAGTTTGTAGAAGCACCAGCACTTGATGAAGCAGATAAGTCAATTGTTACTGCAACAATTAAAACAGGACTTTATTTTGATGATTTGGATGGAACTGCATATCGGTCCAACAGAGGGGTATTTCCAGATTTAATTGGAGATTATGTTTTAAAAATAACCAATGAATTCGGAGAAAAAGCAAAAGAAGATGCAGCAACAAAGGTTGTATGGAATATATACGATGAGTATGTTATGTACAAAGACATGGAGGAAACAGTAAAAGACATTATTGATACAGCAAATAAAAATGGATTATATGCTTATCAGGAACCTATGGGAGACTCTACAAATGGTGAACCTACATATTGTTTGGTAATTTCTGATAGTGAAGGATCTGTGGATGATTACTTAGATTTAGTAAAAGAATCACATTCAAATCCAGCGGCAATTATAGATAGATTGGAAAAGGGGGACTTAACTGATTATAGAGTTCCTATTATAATAAATAATACGCATGCTGACGAAAATCCTGGATTAGACGCACAAGTTGTATTTTTAAAGAAACTGGCAGAAGCTGGGGCAGGTGGAACTCTTCCATATTCTAGTATTGAAAGATTTAAAGAGGGCAATGAGGACAAAATTGCAGATATACAAAGTAAATTTGCACCTGAGATTAGTAAAATTGCAACTGCAGTAGGACATTGCGAATTTATGTCAAAACCATATGCAGATCAGAATACAGGAGAAGTGTTTGTAAATACAGGTTTGAAGGAGGATATAGAACTATTTAATAATACTTATAATGTAAGTAAAAAAGAATTTAAAGTAGATGAAATGCTAGATAATGTTATATTTGTTTGTAATTTAACCTTAAACCCTGATGGTAGAAAATCGAATAACAGGCAAAATACTTTCGGCTTTGATCCAAACAGAGATAACGTATTCCAGGTTCAAAAGGAAGCTCGAAATATGAGTGCACTTACTGCTAAATGGCAGCCTATTTCATTTCTAGATCTGCATGGATTTGTAAGGGAATTTTTGATTGAGCCATGCACTCCTCCACATGAACCAAATCTTGAATATGATTTAATGTACCCATACTTTTTACAGGGCGGCCAGGCTTTTGGAAATTCTGCATTAGCGGGAGTTGAAAAATATACTACCTATCAAATGCCGGTAAGAGAGTATTATGATGGGAAAACCTGGTTCAACCCTTGGGATGATATGGCTACTAATTATACGCCAAGTTATGCTATGTTCCAGGGCTGCATTGCAGGATACACCATTGAATGTCCTGAACTTAATAGCAACTCTACAGCATTGTTTGAAAATGGTTTTTATGGAATATCAGAATTTGTAAAAGAAAACAAAAAAGATATGTATTTGAACCAAATGGAATATTTTAAACGTGGTGTTAATAATGAAGAATCAGAAGCCACAGATGCTTGGTTTGTTGACCAAAATAATAATGTTGTAAACAATTATAGAGATAAGACTAATGGTAGATTCTATCCAGAATACTGGATTATTCCAACAGACACAGAGAGTCAGAGAAATATTGCTTCTGCATATGATACAAAAAAATATTTTGACTGGAACGGTGTAGTAGTAAAGAAATTAAAATCAGATACAACTATAGATAATATAACGTATAAAGCAGGTTCCCTGGTTATTGACATGCATCAGGCAAAACGTTCTTTGGCGAATATGATTATGTATAATGGCAAAGACGTTTCAAACTGGTCAGGATTATACTCAGAATCAGTAGTGGCTTTTCCTGAACTCAGAGGATTTAATGCTACAGCGATTTATAAAGAGAAATCATTTGATGGTTTGCTTGAAGAAACAGCTGAAAGTGGAACGGGTAAATCAGTATTAATTGGAACATCTAATAAAGGGATTGTTATTGATGATAATGGAGTTGCAGCAGTTGCAGCAGTAAATAAGCTACTGGACGGCTCAAAAGAAGTTAAATTAATTTCAGAAGGAGAAAATCAGGGGGATTTCTTAGTTTCAGAAGCAGATTTTAATACGGTAAAAGATGATTATATTTTGCAGGCGTATGGTGTGGATGTAATTCCTACAGCAAGTGCGATTACTAAGCCGAAAGTATACATTGTAGGTGAAATTGAAGATGATTGGGCAAATGCTTCTAACGAAAAGTTTAGCCATGATTATTATGCAGTAGTGGAACAGATGAGATTCAGCACTACTAAAGATGTAAATCAAGCAGATATAATTATCGGCAGTAATGCTTTAAAACGGGATTCGAATCCAACGAAGGTTATAGACAAAATTAAGAGCGGTATTCCTTATATTGCAATGGGAGCAAATCCTCTTTCAGATATCAAAAAAAATCTTTTAAATTCAGGCTTTGATTACAAGACAGATGATTCTTCGTATGAATCCTTATTTAAGGTGAAATATGGGGACAGCATCATTACAAAGAATTATAAGGAAGATAAGGACTTTATTGCCTATTCAAAAAGTGGATCTTATATTACACAAGTACCAAAGGGTGCTATAACCTTGCTGACTGTATCCAATGATAATGATTTCCACATCTCAGGCTGCTATACAGATGTTAGAAATTCATTAAAAGGAAAGGTAGAAGCTATTTCTTATGATGACAGTAAGATTGATATTACAGTGTTTGCTAATAGTATAACAAATAAGGGACATCAGCAGGATGACTACAGATACTTATCTACAGCTATTTTTGCTGAGGCAGCTGGAATCAATGAAGTAGGAGACTTTTCTTCAGATCAGCCAAGTAATGGTGGCGGCAGCAGTAAACATAGCAGTACAGTATCCGACAAATATACAATAACAGTGTCAACAGGAACAGGTGGAACAATATCCCCTTCCACAGCAAGTGTAGCAAAGGGTTCCAGTCAGAGCTTCAACATTAAACCAGATAAGGGGTATGCTATTGAAGATGTAAAGGTAGATGGAAAGAGTGTAGGAGCAGTAACTTCATATAAATTCAGCAATGTTACTGCAACCCATACCATTAAAGCTACGTTTAAGCTGACTGATGGAACACCAGCAGTAACTGAAGCGGCAGTTAAAGTTAATTTTAAAGATGTAAGTGCCTCAAACTGGTTTAGCCCAGCAGTAAACTATGTAATGCAAAAGGGTATTATGAAGGGACTAGACAATAATACATTTGGTCCAAATGTAAGAACCAACAGAGCCATGATAGTAACCATGCTTTACAGACTAGAGGGACAGCCAGCAGTAGGAAACTCGGTATTTACAGATGTTAATGCCAGCTTATGGTATGGTGCTCCAGTAACATGGGCAAATAGTAACGGTGTTGTAACTGGTTTTGAAGGCAATAAGTTTATGCCAAATGGGGATATTACCAGAGAACAGTTAGCATGCATTTTATACAGATATGCAAAGTATAAAAAAGCAGATATGACGGTAAAAGGCAATCTGAATAATTTCTCAGATCATTCACAGGTTGCTTCTTATGCGGAAGAAGCGGTTGCTTGGGCAGTAGGGACGGGAACGATAACAGGAAAGAGTGGGAACCTGCTTGATCCTAAGGGCTCTGCAACAAGAGCAGAAGTCGCAGCAATGTTCCAAAGAATTGAGATCCTTATTTAATTAAATAGAAAAGGCAGTTTACAGGCACTCATGGAGAAATCTTACATACTTTCCATGGGTGTCTGTTTTATTATTAAAATATTCCAAATTTTTATTGAACCCTACAAAATAATTGAGAAAACACCTTTTAAAGTGTTGAAAAATAAGGGATTACAAAAGAAAAATACGATAATGTATTTGTATTGGACACTATGAATAAAACTCAGTATTAGTGTGACAAGTTAAAAGCAAATAAACAAAGAAAAAAAGGAAAAAATGAATAATTATAAGCAATAGGGATAAATTGGGATATTGTCCTAATTTACGTAACTTGACAAAGAAAATGTTTTAAATTATAAGGGTTATAAGACTAGTAAATTAAATAAAAATACTTGATGTTTAAGTATTAAAAATATGAGAAGAGGAATAAGTTTAAGATGGACAATCAGATTCAAATAGAAAGCAATATGGAAAATGATATTAAAAAAATAGTAATAAGTTTCTATGAAGCCTTTTATCAATCAAATCGAATAAAACTGTTTAGTTATTTAGATACTTCTTTCCAAAAAAGTGTTCCATTAAATTATTTCTTAATTCACTCAGATTATGATGTGGATATAGGGACCCTTTTGGATATTCACAAGATTAGGATCGAAAAGGAAAAAAGGCTTGCTTTTGCTGAATGTTTGATAGAATTTCAAAAGGGAAAAAGAGAAATGGTAATTGTATTAAAATCAGATTTCGGAGGTTGGAAAATAGACGGAAAAAGTATTTTTAAGAGAAAATTATAATAGGGGTATTAATAGTTCTTTTAATATAAAGCAGTAGGATAGATGAAGGTTCACCAAGGGAAATAAGAGCAATGAGGTCTGGACAACATATTTGTCACATAACAGGGGTTTTACTCAGTTTATATAAACTGAATAAAATAGAAAAATAACAGGAGGAACCATTAATGTTAAGAAAAAAATTAGCATTATTCCTTGTAACTGCTATGGTTTTAACTACATCTGTTCCTGCAGCGTATGCTGTAGACACAGTAGTTGATACGCCACCAGCAATTACAAGTGAAGTAACTACTACCAGCGAAGGAGCCATCACCACCAGTGAAGGAGCCGTTTCCAGTGAAGGAGCCACCACCAGTGAAGGGGTTGTTTCCAGTGAAGAAGCGGCTACCAGTGAAGGAACTATTTCTAAAGAAGGTGCTATCACAAGTACGCCTATATTTGATAGCACAAAAGATTCCGTAATGTATCATCATTTGGAAGAGTTATCAAAAAATATTGGAGCAAGAGTTGCTTCAACGGAAGCAGAAACGGCAGCAAAGGCTTACATAAAAGGAGTATTTGAAGAATTAGGTTTTTCAACTACTGTGCAGCCATTTCATTGGACCAAAAAGGATAAAAATGGAAATATAGTAAAAGAAGGTGATTCGTCCAATATTATTGCCGTAAAACCCGGCAAGTCTGACAAACAGGTTATTGTAGGTGCACATTACGATTCAGTAGCAGCGTCTACTGGGGCAAGTGATAATGCTTCTGGTGTGTCTGTAATGCTGGGAGCAGCAGAGCGGCTGAAAGATGTAAACACAGAGTATACTATAAAATTTATCGCGTTTGGAGCAGAAGAAGTGGGTTTAAAGGGATCAACTTACTATGCTTCACAGATGAGTAAAACGGAAATTGATAATACAGTAGCCATGATTAATTTAGACACTGTTTTGTTCGGCGATAAAATGTATGCTTATGGCAATCTAGGAACACAAGGCTGGCTTTGCCAGCAGGCGTTAGATCTTGCGGAATCATTAAATTTAAATATAATAACCCAGCAGGGATTAAATGAGGAATATCCTAAAGGAACTACTGGCGATTGGAGTGACCATGTACCATTTAAAGAAATGGGACTACCATGGCTGTATTTTGAAAGCACAAATTGGGATTTAAAATATGAAGACGGCAGCTATTCTACAGGAGATAGTGAAACTGAACAGTTTGGCGAAATCATGCATACTGAAAGAGATAATCTTGACTTTATGAATGAGAAAATCCCTGGCAGAGTTGAAGATAGGTTATACTCCTATACTACCCTATTGTACAATTTACTAAAAGAGATTAATCCACCTAAGGATGAAACCAAGGATTTAATTACAGTAAGTACAAACTTATTATCTATGTCTGAAGCCAGAGAAATTAATGTCAGTGTAGATTTAGGGTACACTCCGGTATTAGAAAATTTAACATGGACCCTTGGGGGAAAATCTTTTGATGATTGGAAGTCATTTGATTATGCGACTAAAGGGTTTACAGGGACTCCATTTATTAAATTTTCAAAAGAACCTATTATAGAAGGAAATACTGTAAAAGCAGTCATTAAATGCGAATTACCATTTGGAGTAACAAATCTTCAAAAGAGGCCTTATCCAAGAAGAGTTTTCTACGATCTAATAGGGCAATATGACCTGGTTGTAACAGATAAAACAAGTAACGTTCAGGCAAAAACTACAATGAAGCTGAACGCATATGATTCGTATCATAAACAGACAGAAATTCTTCCTGCAATTGAGAAAATCGTTAAGGATGCAAAGCAGGAACGTTATATCAAATATGCTCCCCTGGGCAAGTCAGCAGAGGGGCGAGATATTCCATTTGTAATATTTGCAAAGAATCAAGGGGATGTAGATAAATATTTAAATGACACATTGCCTATGATGCTGAATAATCCTGCTGATTTTATTGATAAAATTACAACCAATACAGCAGGAGAATACAAACCAGCTATTTGGTTCAATAATATTCATTCAGATGAAGCTAATGGTGTAGATGCTCAGATTGATCTATTAGAAAAATTGGCAACTCAAGATGAAATAACATTTAAAAGAGCAACGAAAAATCATAGCAAAGATGAGTTAGAGGATGTAACATTAAATGTTCAGGAATTACTTGATAATTACATCATATTATTTAGCCTAAATAACAATCCAGATGGAAGGTTTTATAACAACAGAGAAACTGCATCAGGATTTGATCCAAACAGAGACGTAACTTATCAGACCCAGGTAGAGATGGCCAATGTTTTTCAGGGACTGGCAAAATGGTCTCCGATGATTTTTAATGATTTTCATGGTTTTGTTCCAGAATTTCTAATTGAACCATGTACGCCACCTCATGAACCAAACTTTGAATATGATTTGTTGATGGAAGGAGCAATTGACCATGCTCATGCTTTAGGAAGAGCTGGCATTGCTAATACAAAATATAGTAATTATATTATTCCAATGTATGATTATAAACAAGGTTGGGATGATGGAGCACCAATGTATGCAGCTGTTTTAGCCTTAATGCATGGAGCTTTGGGGCATACAGTTGAAATCCCCGAATTAAATCAGGATTCCAATAATGCATTTATGTTTGCAGGTTTAGGGTCTTTGAAGTATGCTTTAGAAAATAAGGAAAAATTATTTAAAAATCAATTAGAAATATATAAAAGAGGTGTGGAAGGAATCGATTCCACAGAAGTGGATAAATGGCTAGTTAATGCAAAGGGAGAATCGATTGGAAGACCGAGAGGTACAAATGAAAACTTCTTCCCAGAGTATTATGTTTTACCTGTAAATAGCCAATTACAGAAAAGTTCTCTTGCTGCATATGAAATGGCAGATTTCTTAATTAAAAATGGTATTAAAGTTGAGAAAACCAATTCAGATGTACAGGTAGGAGATGTAACTTATCCAAGTGGAAGTTTTATTGTTCCTATGCATCAGGCAAAACGTGGCTTAGCAAACTGTGTACTTTATGATGGATCAGACTTCTCTGATTTCTCTGAAATGTATGCAGAAGTAACCATGTGCTTCCCAATGTTAAGAGGATTTGACAAGTATGAGATCAGAGAAGCTGGAGCCTTCGCAGGGAAAACTGATCCTGTAGAAAAAATAACAATACCTACTACAGAAATTCCATCAGGGGTAGAACATGTTGTTATTAAGAATACAAATAATGATGCAATTAAAGCTGTTAATGAACTTCTTTCTGCTAATAAAACAATTTATATCACTTATACTGCAGGAGAAGGATTTAATAAAGGTGATTTTATTGCTGAAAGGGAAGATTTAGAAGGTATAAAAGATAAATATTTCTTGGAACTTACACCATTTAATGGAAAAGCCACAGTAAAAGCAATGAAGCAGCCTAAGGTGGCCGGCATTGGCAGTGAGCTTAGTTACGTTTTAAAGGGATTAGGGTTTAGTTTACAAGATTCTTATAATAATGTAGATGTTATTGCAGATGATAGCAGCTATGGAATGCCAGAAGGAATAAAAAAGGCCATTGAAGATGGAGCTTCCTATGTAGCCGTAGGTGGATATGGAATGTATTCAGTTCAGACAAGTGGACTATTACCAGGATTTGAAATAGGCGGTTTTAATAATTCTTATGAAGGGGTTCTCAGAGCTACTCTTGATACTGATAGCGTGATTACAGGAAGATACAGCAAAAATGATATCCTATATAACAATACTGAATCATGGATCGAAAAGACACCTGCAACGGCCAAAGTATTAGCAACAATCAGTGACAAAGACGATTTTTATGTTGCTGGATGGTGGCCAAATCATGATGAAGTAAAGGGGAAGCCATATATTATACAGGATCAGGTAGGCGATGCTAAAATAACCGTGTTTGCAAGTCATATAACAAACAAAGCACATCCATCACATCAATTTAGATTATTAGCAAATGCAATTTATGATGGCATGCCAGGTACGTTAACTGAACTTAACAACGAAGGTCCTGTAACAGAAAAATACACAATAACCGTTACAGCAGGAGCAGGTGGAACAATATCCCCTTCTACTGTAAGTGTAGAAAAAGGAGCAGATCAGGAATTTACGATTAAGGCGGATACAGGTTATGTTATTGAGGATGTAGAAGTAGATGGAAAGAGTGTAGGAGCAGTAGGATCTTATAAATTCCCTGCTGTTACCTCAACTCATACAATTAAAGCTACCTTTAAGTTAAACGGTGGAAATAGCGGCGGAAGCAGCAAGCACGGAAGTGGAAGCAGCACCGTGCTCGATAAATATACCATCACCGTTTCAGCAGGCACTGGTGGAACAATTTCCCCTTCTACAGCAAGTGTAGCAAAGGGTTCCAGTCAGAACTTCAACATTAAGCCAGACAAGGGATATGCGGTTGAGGATGTGAAGGTAGATGGAAAGAGTGTAGGAGCAGTAACTTCATATAAATTTAGCAATGTTACATCAACCCATACCATTAAAGCTACTTTTAAGTTAAGTGATGGAACACAAGCAACAACTGAAGCAGCAGTGAAAGTCAATTTTAAAGACGTCAGTGCTTCAAACTGGTTTAGCCCAGCAGTAAATTATGTAATGCAGAAGGGCATTATGAAGGGACTAGATAATAATACTTTCGGACCGAATGTAAGAACAAACAGAGCCATGATAGTAACTATGTTATACCGATTAGAAGGTCAGCCATCAGTAGGAAATTCAGTATTTACAGATGTTGATTCCAGCTTATGGTATGGTGCTCCAGTAACATGGGCAAATAGTAACGGTGTTGTAACTGGTTTTGAAGGCAATAAGTTTATGCCAAATGGGGATATTACCAGAGAACAGTTAGCATGCATTTTATACAGATATGCAAAGTATAAAAAAGCAGATATGACGGTAAAAGGCAATCTGAATAATTTCTCGGATCATTCACAGGTTGCGTCTTATGCGGAAGAAGCGGTTGCTTGGGCAGTAGGAACGGGAACGATAACAGGAAAGAGTGGAAATCTGCTTGATCCTAAGGGCTCGGCAACTAGAGCAGAGGTAGCAGCAATGTTCCAAAGAATTGAAAGTCTTATTAATTAAATAGAAGAAGCAGTTTACTGGCACTCATGAAGAACTTTCACATATTCTTCATGGGTGCCTCTTGTTATTTTAATATTAAAATCTTCATTTTTATATCATTAGAGAAATGTTGACATTGCAGGGAGTTTTTAGTAAGATACTAAAATGACATGGCAGAAGGTAAGGCTACATCTGTGAAACAGTAGTATAATTTACTGTTCCATGGGTGTTTTTTTATGCCTTATGGAAATGATACAGAGAGATGGTACTAGAGGGTGGAGACAAAGTGGGTAAAACTGTAATGCTTACAGCATTATTTTTATTATTTATAAAAATAGTAACAGAATAAAAAATGTGGTACAATTAAGAGATAGATTATTTTGGAGGAAGAAAATGTCAGAAAGAGTTAAGCAAGCATTAGATAATCATAAAAAGGGTTATAATTGTGCACAGTCCGTAGTTTGTGCAT
>CAURED010000002.1:0-247034 GCA_963524205.1 uncultured Aminipila sp. | reverse complement strand
GTTTGAGCATACTGTGACTTATTTGGAATAGATGAAAAAACTGCTTTTAAAATGGCAGAAGCATATGGATTTGGTATGGGGACTATGGGAACTTGTGGAGCGGTAACTGCGATGGCTATGGTTGCGGGTATGAAACTAAGTGATGGGAACTTAGATGCACCAGCAACAAAGAAAAACTGCTATGGCATGATGAAGGAAATGACAAATGCGTTTCTGGAAAAGAATCAGTCCATTAATTGTAGTGACATAAAGGGCATAACAAGCGGACCAGTTTTGAGAAGCTGTGATGGATGCATAGAAGATGCTGCAAACATATTAGAGAAGATGCTGCTTGCAAAGTAGGGGGACCCAATGAACGATAAGAAATATAAAGATACCTTGTACGAGTTTAGAGAAATTAGTGATTTAAAAGATATGGTTAATTCTAGTGCAGAGTTATTTTCTGAGAAGGATGCATATCTTGTTAAGAAAGTACCAGGCGGTGAGTATAGGCCTATAAAATATAAAAAGTTTAAAGAGGATATTGATGCCTTAGGAACCCAATTCGTTGAGATGGGACTGAAGGGTAAAAACATAGCGGTAGTTGGAGAAAATAGTTATAAATGGATTGTTACGTATTTGTCTGTAACGAATGGAACTGGAGTAATCGTACCTCTGGACAGAGAACTTCCTGCTAAGGAAATGGCTAATTTAATTACTAGAGCTGAAGTAAGCGCTATTGTTTATTCAAAAAAAATGGAAAAGACAATAGTTGATACTATGGGACAGCTGGAACACCCGGTTCAATACAGAATTTGCATGGATGAGGCTGAATTGCCTTATACATATGACTTGGATGAGCTGCTAAAAGAAGGGAAAAAATTAATAGAGCAGGGAAACCGCAGCTTCATTGATACTGAAATTGATAGAGAAGCCATGTGCTCCCTTCTATTTACATCTGGAACTACAGGACTTGCAAAAGGCGTTATGCTTTCTCACAAGAACATTACAGCCAATGTTTATAATATGTCTAAGTATGTAGCAATTCCTTATGAGGATATAGGGCTTTCTGTACTGCCGATGCATCATTCATATGAACTGACATGTCATATCTTTACAGGGATATATCAGGGAATGACGGTAGCTATATGTGAAGGTCTTAAGCACATTACAAAAAATATGGCCGAAGCTCCGGCAGGTGTAATGCTTGGAGTACCGCTTGTTTTTGAATCCATGTATAAGAAAATCTTAAAGCAGGCTGAATCATCTGGCAAATTGGGGAAGATGAAAAAAATGATGGCTGTTTCCAATGCACTTAAGCTTTACAACCATCCTGAAATAGTAAAGAAAATTTTTAAAGATGTACATAATGCTATGGGTAACCATATGAATTTATTTATAGCCGGAGGCGCTGCTATTGATCCTACTGTTATAGAAAGTATTCAGGCTTTAGGTATCCCTATGATACAAGGCTACGGAATGACTGAGAATGCTCCGATTATAGCAGTAAATAAAGACCGTTACAGTAAACCGGCAGCGGCTGGCCTTCCAATGCCAGGGACTGAAATTAAGATTATTGATGCGGATAAAAGTGGAGTTGGAGAAATTATTTGCAAGGGTGATTCTGTGATGCTTGGATATTACAATAACCCTGAAGAAACTGCAGAGGTTCTCAAAGATGGATGGCTTCATACAGGTGACTATGGATATTTTGATAAAGATGGATTTTTATATGTCTGTGGAAGAAAGAAAAGTGTAATAGTTACTAAAAATGGTAAGAATATATTCCCGGAAGAAGTGGAATTCTACCTGACTCAGAACAGATTTATTGAAGAGGCTTTAGTTCACGGTATTACGGATGAAAAATCTGGAGATACTATTGTTAGAGCAGAGGTGTATCTGGATAGAGAAGCTATAAAGGATTCGGCAGGTGAACTTTCAGCCTCTGATTTAAGAACCTTTATAAAACAGGAAATTGACAAGATAAATGAGCAAATGCCTTTATATAAGAGAGTTAAGCGCTTTGGTATAAGGGAAAAAGAATTTGAAAAAACTACTACAAGAAAGATTAAGAGATTTAATCAGTCAAACATAGAAGAATAGGAGCTAAAATGCTACAAGCTGAAGAATTCATAAAAAAAATAAATGAGAATATGGACCCCCATATCAGATATAAGCTAAGCAGACCTATTGATCATATAAAACAAATGCTGGAATCTAGCGCCGAATTGTATCCTGATAATACTGCATTCTGGGTTAAAAAAAGCAGGGGATCTGAATATGAAAGCATTACTTATGCAAAGACACTTGATGATGTGAATGCGCTGGGTACTGCATTTATTAGGAGAGGATTGAAAGGCAAGAGAATTGCAGTCATAGGCGAAAACAGCTATGAATGGTCCATATCATACCTTGCTGCTGTGTGTGGCACAGGGATTATAGTTCCTTTAGATAAGGAGCTAAATGCCAATGAATTAATGCAGTTAGTTGTTAATGCAGAAGTCAGTTGTGTGCTATTTGATGCTAAATATGAAAAGAAATTTAAAGAAATGCAGTCAAGCGGCGAAACAGTTATTAAGTTACTTGTTAATATGGAAAGTGAACATGGTGCAAATGAAGTTGTTTCACTTAAAGAACTTTTAAGAGAAGGGCAACAATCTGTTAATGAAGGAAATAGAGATTTTATTGATGCAGAGATTGACAGAGAAACACTGAATATTTTGTTATTTACTTCTGGCACTACAGGAGTTTCTAAAGGTGTAATGCTTTGTCATAAAAATATAGTTGAAGACTTAATGTCTGCACCTACAGTTTTGGAAATCCGATCAGATGATATATTCTTTTCCATACTGCCTGTACATCATACTTATGAATGTACTTGCGGGTTTTTGCTTCCGCTTTATAAAGGAGCGGCAATCGCATATTGTGAGGGACTTAAGTACATTACAAAGAATTTAGAAGAGATAAGACCTACCGTATTTTTAGGAGTTCCTATACTATTCGAAAATTTGTACAGAAAAATCTGGCAGAATGTAAGAAAGCAGGGTAAAGAAGTTTTATTAAGGAAAGTTATTAAAGTCAATAGAGCAACTAAAAAAATAGGCATAGATCTAGGAAATGTTTTCTTAAAGGATATTAGAGCTATATTTGGTGGAAGAATGCGTTTGATGATTTGTGGCGGCGCTGCAATTAATCCAGAAACACTTGACGGGTTACGTGATTTTGGAATTATGGCGTTACAGGGCTATGGACTTACGGAATGTTCACCGATTGGTGCTCTGAATCCTGACAAAGCAGCAAAATCAGCATCTATTGGAAGAGCGTTACCTAATTTTGATATGATGGTAGTAGATATAAATGAAGAGGGTATAGGTGAGATCTGTCTTAAGGGCGGTAACGTAATGCTTGGATATTATAATATGCCGGAAGCTACAGCGGAAGTGCTCAAAGATGAATGGTTCTATACAGGAGATTTAGGTTATATTGATTCAGAAGGTTATGCATATATTACAGGAAGAAAGAAAAACGTAATTATTACTAAAAACGGTAAGAATGTATATCCTGAAGAATTAGAATATTATTTAAGCAGTATTCCTTATATACTGGAGTCCTTTGTCTATGACAGAGAATCAGAAGATGGACTGGATACTGTCATTGTAGCATCCATTCGTATAGATGAAGAAGAAGTGGCTGAATTCCTGGGTGAAGGATATACGGATGATATGGTAGAAGAACTTCTTTGGAAGGAAGTTGATAAAATTAATCAGACCTCTCCATACTTTAAGAAAATAAAGCGTATTGTACTACGTAAAGCAGAATTTGAGAAGAATACTTCGAAGAAAATCAAAAGATTTGTTGAAGCTAATAAGCAATAGAAAATAAGGCTGTTTCAGAAAATTAGGAGTCATATGTCATATAAAAGCATTCATATGGTTACTAATTTATTATTCTGAAATAGCCTTTTAATTTTATTTTGTTACGATATTTATATTTTTTGAGCTAGTTGCGTATACCATTGTAGCATAGCATAAGTCAAATTCAACGATATCGCCTACATGGATATCATTTTTACAGTTTTCTATATCAAGAATAAGGTGGTCGCTGCTTGCACCTAGAATTTCAAGATCCTTATTTCTAGGAAGTAACATATCAGCATCGCCAAAGTCAACTTTTCCTAAAGCAACTAAGGCTCTTCTTCTGATACCTCTGTCAACATAAGTTTGAACATGGCCAAAAGCATCAAAGCTTAGTTCACCGACAGGATGACTTGGCTTATCTTTAACTTCAATTACTTCTGCTTTCAATGTGAATACATCCTGATTCAGAAACTCTGCGTTTACGCCAAAAAGTGAAACATAGTCATAAGCCAAAATGATTCCTTCCCCTATTCTAAGATGATTAATTCTTTCTGGCATAGTATCGTCAAAAACCATAATAGCAGAAGTTGTGCCCCCACCAGAAATTATTTCTAATTGTCTTCCTATAGCTGCTTCAATTTTTTCTGCAATGTCAATGAGTTCGTGCATCTTTTCAGGTGTAGCTTTTACAGAACCGTAGCAGCCAAGATTTGTGCCGATACCCATTAGGTCTATGTTTTCAAGCTGATTTTCTACATAACTTGCGGCTTTAACCATTTCATCAACATCCCAGAAACCTTCTCTTAAATCTCCTAAGTCTGCCATAAGAACTACGCCATGTCTTTTGCCTTGTTTTTCACATTGGTCATTTATTTTATCAAGTACTGCAATTTCGCTGTTTAAACTGTAATCTACATATTGCACTAATTCTTCCACTTCACTAAGCATTGGAATTCGAATTAAGAAGAATGGTTTCTTACAGCCTGACTTCTTAGAATCTATTATTTGTTCCATACGAGAAGTAGCTATGTATTTGCAGTCAGAGTTATCAAATTCCTTAACCATTTCAGGTATTGCATGGAAGCCCTTTATAACGCCTGCTACATCTATGCCTTTTTCTTTACATAGCTTAACAACGGAATCAATATTATGTTTAAATTTTTTTAAATCCACCTCTAACTGAGGATATCTTGTTATGTTTGTGTTCATTTGAAATTCCTCTCATTCTTAAATAAATAATCAGCAGCAATACCGGCACCATGCCTAAAAAATGGGGCAGGTTATATTAAAACAATAATAACATATTACATTTACCATTGAAAGTAAATTTATATGAAATTTTTTGTATCAATTTATTAGATTTTTATTAACACATAAGTCGAATGCTTGACACCTGTTTTTTTAAGATATAAAGTAGTAAAGATAGCTTCCAAAGAAGGGGAGTAAGTCTTAGGAGGATTCATGTATAGGGTATTAATAATAGAGGACGATTTTGTGATTGCAAAGGCGTTAAAAACTCATTTAAGTAATTGGGGATATGAGGTGAAATGTGAGGAGGATTTTAAGGAGGTAATTTCAGAGTTTACCGCGTATGACCCTCAGATTGTTTTAATGGATGTGACACTACCATATTTTAATGGGTATCATTGGTGCAGGGAAATAAGGAAAATCTCCTCGGTTCCTATTGTATTTATTTCTTCAGCAGGAGACAATTTAAATATTGTTATGGCTATGAATATGGGCGGAGATGATTTTATTATAAAGCCCTTTGACTTAAATGTGTTAACAGCGAAAATTCAAGCTATTATAAGACGAACCTATTCCTTTCAGGGACATACCAATATAATAGAACATAATGGAGTGGTACTAAATTTGGGGAATGCCACTTTAACCTATGAAGAACAAAAAATTGAGCTGACAAAAAATGATTTCCGTCTTCTTCAAATCCTTTTTGAAGGTGTGGGGAAAGTGGTTTCCAGAGAAAGTATAATGACACGACTCTGGGAGGATGAGAATTTTGTTGACGATAACACTTTAACCGTAAACATTACCAGGTTAAGAAAAAAATTAGAAGAGATTGGATTGGAGGACTATATTAAAACCAAGAAAGGGATTGGGTACATTATTGAATGAATACAAAGCATGAGATTAATATAGTCGCAAAAGCTTTTATAAAGGAGAATATAAAAATAGTCGTAGTATATCTTGTCTTCTGCTTAATTTTCGGAATACTTTTTAAACTGCAGGCTGTTCCAATAGATGTTGTGGTATACGCTGCAGAAGTTTGTGGATTCTTAGGAATTCTATGCTTCATTTATGAGTTTTATAAGGCTTGTAAAAAGCACTTTGAACTAGTATCATTAAAAAATCAAATATCTTTTAATATAGATAATCTGCCAGAATGTCGTACCCTAATGGAGTCAGACTACCAAAGCTCACTGAAAGACTTATATGTTCACATGAAGAAAATGGAATCCAAGCTTTTAACAGAGAGTAAAGACATGATAGATTATTATACTCTTTGGGCACATCAGATAAAAACTCCTATAACGGCCATGAGCTTAATCCTTCAGTCAGAGGAAAACACTGCTACAGCCCAGATGAAACAAGAACTTTTTAAGATAGAACAGTATGTTGAAATGGTCATGCAGTACTTACGTATGGGGAGTATGAATTCTGATCTGCTGCTTGCAGAATATAGCCTTGAAAAGATAATAAAGCAGGTTGTTAAAAAGTATGCAATGGTGTTTATTTTCAACAAAATAACTTTACAATTGGATCCAATTGATGTAAAGGTTGTTACAGATGAAAAATGGCTAGGTTTTGTAATAGAGCAGTTATTGTCAAATGCTTTAAAATATACAAAAGAAGGAACCATTAAGATTTATATGAAAAAGGAGACTGCTAAAATTCTAGTTATAGAAGATAGTGGCATAGGAATAAGCCAAGAGGATTTGCCAAGAGTTTTTGAACAGGGATTTACAGGATACAACGGGCGTATGGATAAAAAAGCAAGCGGATTGGGTTTATATTTATGTAAGAAGGTAATGGACAACTTATCTCACAAGATTAAAATTGAGTCTGAAGAAGGGGTGGGGACTAAAGTTCTATTGAATTTATATGCAGAAAAAATACGTGTAGAATAAAAAAATACTTAATCTTACAAAAATGAAAGGTTAAAATGCAAAATGTAAGCGAAATCTATGGCAGTAGTTTCGCTTTTTTATTATGATAAAAGTACAAAAGGGTTAATAGGAAATGGAGGAAGAAAAATGGCACTATTAGAAGTGAAAAATTTAAAGAAAATATATTCTACACGGTTTGGGGGAAATCAGGTCCAAGCATTATCAGATGTAAATTTCTCAGTTGAAGAGGGAGAGTATGTAGCAATTATGGGAGAATCCGGCTCTGGTAAAACAACATTACTGAACATTTTAGCTGCGCTTGATAAACCAACCAGTGGAGAAGTATTACTAAGTGGAAAAAACCTTGCGGCTATTAAAGAAGGAAACATAGCGGAATTTAGAAGATCAAATTTAGGCTTTGTATTTCAAGATTTTAATTTATTAGATACATTTTCACTGGAGGATAATATATTTTTACCGTTGGTTTTAGCAAGAACACCTTATAAGGAGATGCAAAAGCGTCTGATCCCCATTGCAGAAAAACTGGATATTACAGAACTTTTAAAAAAGTATCCATATGAGGTATCTGGAGGCCAGAAACAACGTGCAGCAGTTGCAAGAGCACTAATTACCAACCCGCAAATTATTTTGGCAGATGAACCTACAGGGGCCTTGGATTCGAAAGCATCAGATCATTTGTTAGATTTATTTTCTGGAATAAATGCAAGCGGTCAGACTATTTTAATGGTAACGCACAGTACAAAGGCTGCCAGTCATGCTAATAGAGTAATATTTATTAAAGATGGGCGAGTGTTTCATCAGATTTATAAAGCAGCAATGACCAATGAAGAATTGTATGAAAAGATATCCAACACACTTGTTGTAATTGCAGCAGGAGGTAGTATAAATGAATAGGCTGTTTTACTTAAACATGGCATGGTCAAACATGAAAAAGAATGGTAGGATGTACTTGCCTTTTTGTTTGGCGTCTATAGGCACGGTGGTCATGTTCTACATTTTGACTTCCATTGTAGAAAGTGATGGAATGTCCTTGGTTAAAGGAGGGGAAATACTAAGGTTTATTCTAGGTTTAGGATGTTTTATTATAGGTATGTTTGCTTGTATATTTTTATTTTACACAAACAATTTTCTTATGAAACAGCGAAAAAAAGAACTGGGAATATATAATGTCCTCGGCATGGGAAAAATGCATATTGGAGTAATTCTATTTTTTGAAGCACTTATTCTATATGTAATAACAATTGTATTTGGTCTAATATGTGGGCTTGTAATAAGCAAGTTTATGTTTTTGATTTTACTGAAAATGATGTCCTGTACAGTACCTATAGTTTTTGCCGTTAAAATCAAATCAATTATGGTAACGGTAGTTCTGTTTGGCATTATATTTTTAGCTATGTTGATTTCAAACATGCGTCAGATTCAAATAGCAAAGCCTGTAGAACTTTTGCAAAGTTCTAACGTAGGAGAAAAAGAGCCAAAAACAAAATGGTTCTTAGTGACAATTGGAGTTATTACAATTTCTTTGGGATATGGTATTGCTTTAACCATTAAATCACCATTGGCTGCTATTATGATGTTTTTCCTAGCGGTGATTCTGGTTATTGTAGGAACTTATGCCCTGTTTACGGCTGGAAGCATTGCAATTTTAAAAACATTGAGAAAGAATAAAAATTATTATTATAAAACAAAGCACTTCATTGGTACTTCAGGAATGATTTATAGAATGAAGAAAAATGCTGTTGGGCTCGCTAATATTTGTATATTATCAACTATGGTTTTAGTTACTTTATCTACAACAGTATGTTTATATTCAGGACAGAACAGTGTAGTTGAAAATGCCTACCCGAGAGAGGTCCAAATTCAAGTAAATGGTGCAGGACAGAATACAAAATCTCAAATTTTTGATATAATTGAAAAAAGTCAGTCTGATGGCGTAAAGCAGGCAAAAAATATTGCGGTGCTTAATTATTATACGTATGATTCCGTGAGAAATGGTAGTGATTTTTCAGAATTAGATAAAGATAGTAATATAGATTGTCAGTTATTTTTTATTACACTTGATGACTACAATAATGCAGAAAATACGGCTTTGAAATTGAATGATGATGAAGTATTAATATATTCGGATTCAAAATATGATGAGGACAGTTTTTCTGTGATGGATTACAAGTTCAATGTAAAAAATCAGTTGGATCGGTTCTCCTTTGATAATATAAGTAATATGAAAGTATATGGAGATGGACTTTATATAGTACTTCCAAATCAACAGAGTTTCGATAATTTAAGAGAAAAAATTAATAATCTTTATAAATCGGAAGGTATTCTACAATGCTATGGTGGTTTTGATTATCAGCAAAGCGCCAATGAAGGAAACGCTTTTCTTGAAAAAATAAGAGGAAATATAGATCAGCAGGAGATGAATGCTTATATATTGTCAAAAGAGGGAATGAAACAAGATTCCATGGCAGTATTCGGAGGACTTCTATTTATAGGAAGCTTTTTAGGGGTATTGTTCATTATGGCTACTGCTTTGATTATTTACTATAAACAAATTTCAGAAGGTTATGAGGATAGAGTAAGATTTCAAATTATGCAGAAGGTTGGACTGAGTCCAAGGGAAGTAAAAAAATCCATTAGAAGTCAAATGCTAACGGTGTTTTTCTTACCGTTAATTGTTGCGGTAATACATGTGGCTGGGGCTTTTAATATGATAACTAAGATGCTGGCATTGTTTAATTTAACGGATATAAATTTATTCCTTATGTGTACATTAGTTACTATTTTAATATTTGGTATTATATATGGAATCGTATATTGGTTAACTGCCAAAGCATATTATAAAATTGTAAGATAAAAATTTAGAGCTTATTTAGATGCTTATAAACTGCATTCTAGGTAAGTTCTTTTTTTATTGTACCAATACACATTGCTGATTTGGCCTGATGCAAATATGATACAATTATGATGTAAAATTTCACATATGGGGGTGTACTTATATGATAAAAATATTGATAGTCGAAGATGAAAAGGCAATTTCTGATTTAATAAAGATGAATCTTATAGATGAGGGTTACGATTGTACATGTGCGTATGATGGACAGGAAGCTGCGGATATTATAGAAACTAATCAGTTTGATTTAGTTCTATTGGATGTTATGTTACCTAAGATTGATGGATATGAGCTAATTGAATATATAAATACTTATGAGTTTCCCGTTATTTTCTTAACAGCAAAATCAAGGGTTTTGGATAAGGTGAGGGGTTTGAAAGCTGGGGCTCAGGATTACATAACAAAGCCATTTGAAATCATAGAACTTTTAGCTCGTGTTGAAACGGTTTTAAGAAGATACGATAAAGCTATTGAAGCAATTGATATATTGGATATTCATATTGATATGGCAGCAAGAACAGTATCAAAATCTGGAGATTCAATTTACCTTACTACAAAAGAATTTGATTTACTTGTTCTTTTTGCAAGAAATAAAAAAAGAGTATTGTCTAGAAACCAGATATACATGCATGTATGGGGAGATGATTATATGGGTGATAGTAGAACTGTAGACTTGCACGTTCAACGTATGCGTAAAAAATTAGGGCTTGAAGGGGAAATCGTTGCCGTTTATAAAGTTGGGTACAGACTGGAGGTATAAGGGCGTGAAATTTTTTTGGAAAATATTTTTTTGTACAATTTTTATAACAATAACATGTTTTTCCATTGGGAGTTATTTTTTAGTAAATTCAAATTTCAACTCATCTTTACAGCGTGAAGTAAATGTCGCATATGAGTATGGAGATATTGTTTATTATTCCCTAATTAATGAGTTAAAGGATTTTAATGAAATAAAAACATCTTCTTTAATTGTAAAGAAATATGATGGGGATGATTTATATTATCGGAGAATTTCACAAGTGGCAGAATCTATGAATATTAATAATATGAATGAAAAAATATCATTTTGTGTTACTAAGGAAAATAAAGATGTGCTTTTTTCCTCATTGGAAGAAAATTTTGATAAGAATCTTATTTTTAATCTTTCTCAAAACCAAAAAGGATATAGGTTAAAAACAAAGGGTGATAATACATATATTCAAACAATCAGACCAGCAGTATTCCTGAACAAGATTTGCTATATTGAGACTCTTAGGAACGTAAGCTATATATTTAATAATCAAAAAATGCAGTATGAAGTGCTTGTTAGAATTGTATTAATTATGTTGATTGTGGTGGGTATTTTGACCTTGTTCATTTCAAAATTGCTTATGAAACCTATTATTCGTTTGACAGCGGCTACAAAACAAATAGCCACAGGCAATTTCAGCAATAGAGTTGAAATAAAAGGGGAAGATGAATTTGCTATGCTATCTAAAGGTTTCAATTTAATGTCACATGAATTGGAGGAAAAAATCAAACAATTAAAAGAGGAAGCGAATAAACAGGAATTATTTGTTGCGGCATTTTCCCATGAGTTAAAGACGCCTCTTACTTCAATCATTGGTTATTCTGATATGCTTCGCTCTAAGCAAATGAACAAAGAGCGGTCCATATTGTGCGCAAATTATATTTTTGAAGAAGGAAAACGCCTTGAGACGCTTTCTATGAGACTTTTGGACTTAGTTGTTTTAAGAAAACAGGAGATTTGTTATAGAAAGATTTCCACAACGGATTTTTTTGAAAATATTTTTTCTGTAATGTTTCCCATTTTAAAAGAATTAAAAATTTCTTTAGTGCTCAAAATTGAACCGGCAGTTATTTTCATAGAACCTGAACTCATAAAAACAGTATTCATAAATTTAATAGATAATGCGAGAAAAGCTATTAGGCAAAATGGTGAGATTGTTGTATATGGCAAAATAGATAATGAAAATTATACGGTTTCAATATGTGATAACGGAAAAGGAATGGAAAAAAATGAACTTGAGAAGATTACTCAAGCTTTTTATATGGTAGATAAATCAAGAAGCAGAAAAGAAGGAGGAGTGGGATTAGGACTGGCTATTTGTAATGAGATATTAAGACTGCATGGCTCTGAAATCCATTTTTCAAGTCAGATTGATGTTGGAACCTGTGTTACCATAAGATTGAAAGGAGATAAAGACAATGAAAAGATTTCAAAATGTAATTAAAATTTGTCTATTGTTTATGCTTCTTTGTGTGGTAGCAATAATACCAATTGGAATTACGCACATTCAAAATAAAAAGTTGACAGAGCAAGTGTACGTAACTGATATGTCAGAAGAAGAACAAATTGTTTATAAAGCTTTAAAAACAAGAGAAAAATTAGCAGTTATTTTTAATACAACAAAGGTTTCAGTAGTAAACGATAAGGAAGTAAAACAATCTGACAGTGACTCATTTGATGATGTAATAGTACAGCTTGAATTGCTTAAGGAGGCAAATATACTTCCTCTTATTGATTTTAAAGCAGGTGCAAAGATAGAAAATGTATTAAAAACTACATATTTAGATATTGATAATCCCGAAAATATTGTGAATGTTAAAGAGCTTACCCTAGTATTACAGGATTATGATATATGGGTTTGCATTGATATGGACACATCAGTGATTTATCGAATTGTTGTTGCTGCGAAAGAACAAATGCCCCTGTTTAAAACAGAATTTAACCCTCTTTTATACATGGATTATTTGGGATTTCCTTTAGAAAATGTTTCGATTAAGGGAGATGGATCAAGGGGAAGAGTAATTTATAAAGATGAAACATTACAATTTTCATATGTATATAACAGGAGTGATAAGTACCTGTCTTTTGAATTGAAGAATTCAGAGGATGCAAGAGAATTTTATTCTAATCCAAAAACAATTACGTTAATTGAAGGGGATGTTAGAAGATAATCAAAAGAAATGTAAAATTATTTAATAAGATGCAATTTTGATGGAAAAGTTATGTTGGTTTGATGCAACAACAAAACAAAAATGATGCACTTATTTTGTAGAATTAGCTACAAGATAAGTGTATTTTTTTTTAGAAAAGGGGTTTTTAATATGGATATAAAAAGGAGACAGGAACAAGATTGCGCAATAAGCAGGAAAAACAGGAAAATGAGAAAAAATTTTAAGAGAATGCTATTTTTACTAGCTAGCTGCTTTTTGCTTTTTATTTTAGGACAAGAATTTACAAATATAGTTCTGGCTTGCAGCATCAGCGAGAATAAGTTACCGGTAAGTGTTAGTAAGTCACAGGTAACTAACGGCAATGACAGGAATAATATTATAATTAAAAATTCAAGCTTACATAATAAAAATGATTGGAATTTAATTCTTGTAAATACTTGGAACAAGTTGCCTGTTGATTTTAATATTGAGGTCACTAAATTGAAAAATGGACAATCAGTAGATAAACGAATTTATCCAGAGTTACAAGCAATGTTAGATGATGCTCGTGCAGAGGGATTATCTCCCGTTATATGTTCTTCTTTTAGAACTATGGAAAAACAGCAATCTCTTTTTGATAATCAAGTAAATAAATACATCTCACGAGGTTATTCTATTGAACAAGCAAAAATTGAGTCGGGTAAATGGGTAGCAATTCCGGGAACAAGTGAGCATCAGGCGGGGCTGGCAGTTGACATTGTGGCATTAAGTAATCAGGTATTAAACAAGGAACAGGAAAAATCTGCAGAACAGAAATGGCTTATGAAGAATTGTTATAAATATGGATTTATCCTGCGTTATCCATCAGATAAGAGCGAAATCACCGGCATTGGTTATGAGCCTTGGCATTACAGGTATGTGGGGAAAGATGTGGCTAAGGAAATTATGGACAACGGAATTTGCCTTGAAGAATATTTGCAAAGTTTAAAGTAATATGGTTTATTGGCGCCAATATCACGGCAGTTCACATCATTCCTCTTGCATTGGTACGCTGTAGTATGTATGCTTAATATGGAAAATTATGCATAGAGAGGTAAGTGCTTTGATTAAAATTGTAGTTTGTGATGATGAGGAAATTATGGTTTCCCAATTAAGCAATAAAATACGTACATATATGAAGAATACTAATTATTCCAGTCAAGTATTTTCCTTTTCAAATGCTAAAGCGTTACTAAAGAGTAACGATGGGTATGATATTGTTTTTCTTGATATACAGATGGAAGGAATGTCTGGGATAGAAGCGGCGCACAAAATGCGCAAATCAGGTTCAGAAAGCTATATTGTTTTTGTTACGGTTTTGAAAGAATGTGTCTACGATGCTTTTGAGGTGGAGGCATCAGACTATTTATTGAAACCCATTGAAGATGAACGTTTTATACGAACAATGGATCGTATTTTACATTACATAGAGGATAGAGGAAAAGCTAGTCTGACTATACAAAAATCGGCAGGTTACAAATCCATTCGGTTTGCAGATATTTTCTATTGTGAGGTAATTAATCGTAAGATTTACATTTATACCAAGCAAGGTATGATTGACTATTATTTTAAAATAGAAGAACTGGAACGACAATTGGAAACTCATTTTATTAGATGTCACCGCAGCTATTTGGTAAATCTGCAATATGTTTGTGGCTACGAAAATGGAATGGCACAATTAGAAAACGGAGAGAAAATTCCTGTTTCAAGGTCTCGGCAACAGTCTTTTGTAAAGTCAGTGTTAAGCTACATGAAAGAAGGACGAAAATAATATGGAAAATTTTAATCTATCAAATACCTGGTTTGAGTTTATTTTCTATTTCTGCATTCTAAATGGATGTCTGGCATTGTTAGAGATGGCCTTTTTTAGCAGGTTTGTTAATCAAACTATAAGATGGTACCATTACTTCATGTATGTAGTAATGATATACTTGATATGTGCTGTAGAAATACAGATGAGGGTGCCATTTACCGTTGCAACTGTTTTAGAGTTGGCGGCATTATGGGGATTTGGATGCCTCATTTTAAAATGTTCCCCCGTATTATCGGCAATTACAACCATACTGACGATTACCATTATGCAAGTGGTAAATGGAATATTTAAATCATTAGCCAGTATCATTTGTTCCTTTGGTTTTATTAATGCAAAATCCATAACGTTTATTTTACTAATAAGCAGTTTACTTGCAATTGCTACAACCTTTTTTTCTTATAAGTATGTTATAAAGTCATATTGTATTAAAAAGACATACATGAACCAGTATGTAATGATTCTTTTGATTCCCATCGTATTCGTATTATTGGTGGTTCAACATATTTTTATGACCTATGGGAGTAACATTGTTCTAAATTCAACTGGGGGAAGACTTTTGCTGAAAGTTAATGACTTGGAAATGTTAATAATACAAATTGTTGCATATTTTTGTTTGATAGCGGTACTTTTTGCGTACCGTAAATTGTCTGAGGGTTTTAAACTGCAAATGCAAAATGCTTTACTAGAGCAGCAGATGGGTATGCAAAAGGATTACATGCAGGAGGTGCAAACCCGTTATGAACAAACAAGAGCCTTTCGACATGATATCAAGAACCACTGGACGGTAATCAACGAACTTTTAAAAACCCAGGAGAATCAAAAGGCATTGGCATACCTGAAAAAAATTGAAATTACATCAGATAAATTGTCTTTCCCTTGCCAAACAGGAAATACAGTTATTGATATGTTACTCAGCAATAAACTAGGTCTAGCATTACAAATGGATATACAAATAGAGTGTACCGTGAAAATTCCACCAGATTGTAAAATTGATGAAATGGATTTGTGCATTGTCTTTTCAAATGCTGTTGACAATGCTATAAAAGCGTGCAGTTCCATACAAGGAGGTGAAAAGTACATCATGCTGTCAGCAGCTCAGAAAGGTACCTTTTTTATGGTGGAAGCTCAAAACAGCCAGAGTAAAAATAATAATTTTCAAAAGGGATCAGGTCTTGGACTTAATAATATCAAGGCCGTTGCGGAAAAATATAATGGAACAATGAGTGTAGAAAGTAATTTTGAATATTTTAAGCTAAACGTACTCTTTATCATTCCACTACATTCAAATAACCACCCACTACAAAGCCATTGAATTGTTTAAGTTAACTTCATATAATAGGGGAATCTTAAACATTCAAGGAGGTATTATAATGGAGATAAATGGTGTAGCATTCTCTTTCTCTCAAAACTCAGTTGAAGGAAGTACAAAAGCTGAGGGAAGTACAAAAGATGCAGAGCAGAAAATTGATGCATTAGAAAAGAAAAAAGTAGCGCTTCAGCAACAGCTAGAAAAAGAGGATAGTCCTTTTGCATTAGGGAAGAGCAAAGCGTATGAAGCGACGAAGAAAGAAATTGAGCAATTGGATCAGCAAATTGAGCAATTAAAAGCATCTAAAAGAAGTAATCCTGCATCTGAAGCATCATCAAATATGGAAAATAATATTAATAAAAGATCAAATAATGCTTTTAATTCTACAGGCAAATTTGACGAATTTATACGAAGTGAGGATCAGCCAAAGCAGCCTTCTTCGGGAATTTATAGTATTTCCTCTGATGAAAATGGGAGTCTTGTAATATCTTTAGACCAGCAGTCAGCCCAAAAAGGTTCCAATGAAGAAGATAATTAAGCTTAAATAATTGTAAATATAAAATTTTCAAGAAAAAGCATTTTTAAAAGTCAGAGTTTATTATTTTCTCTGGCTTTTTTAGTATTTGCAAATGTGGTTGTGGTAGCTAGTAACCGTAACTGTGTCAACTTATAGTTGATTTTATTAACTGAAATCAACTATAAATCCATTGTTATCGCTTATAATAATCGTATAATTAAACTTGAGGTGATAATTATGAAAGAGATAAACATTGCAAGGAAATTAATTGAAAAGCGTAAGGAAAAAGCTATTACACAGGAGGAGCTTGCTGTATACATTGGTGTATCAAAGGCTTCAGTTTCCAAATGGGAAACAGAACAAAGCTACCCAGACATTACATTTCTTCCACAGCTTGCTGCATATTTTAATATCAGCATAGATGAGCTGGTTGGCTACTCACCACAGATGACAAAAGAGGATATTAGAAAGCTATATTATAGTTTAACTGCTGAATTCAGCACCCAACCTTTTGATGATGTTATAAATGACTGTCATAAAATCATCAAAAAATATTATTCTTGTTTTCCTCTTCTGTTGCAAATGGCTGGACTTTTAACCAATCACTATATGCTGGCCAAGGAAAGAGATGAGCAAGAGGCCATTCTTCAAGAAGTAATTAGTTTATGCCAAAGAATCAAAACCGAAGCAGGGGATGTGAAAATGTTAGATCAAGCCAATTCTCTTGAAGCTATCTGCTGTTTGATATTAAAAGATCCAAATCAAGTAATACACTTACTGGATGGTATAATGAAACCAACCTCTTCCAATGAAACAATATTGGCAAGTGCTTACCAGATGACAGGAGATATGCAAAAGGCAAAGGAAGTATTGCAAGTTGGATTATATCAACATTTAATTGAGCTAATGGGAATTCTTCCTAGCTATCTTTTGACTTATCAGGATGCTCCGGATCGTTTTGAAAAAATCCTGCAACGTACGATCTGTCTATCTGAAATCTTCGACTTAGATAGGCTCCATGCAGCAGTTATGTTACAGGTATATTTAGCGGCGGCACAAGGTTATGCTATGCAAAATAAGCAAGACAGGGCACTGGATATGATAGCAAAATATGCAGATGTATGCACATCGGAAGCATTCCCATTTACGTTACATGGAGATGATTTCTTTGACAGTATTGAACAGTGGTTTGCAGATTTTGATTTAGGAAATCAAGCCCCACGTGATGATAAAGTAATTAAAATAAGCATGTTACAGGCAATAATTGAAAACCCTATTTTCAACGTTTTTGCAGATCATTCAAAATTTAAGAGCATCATAGCAAAAATGAAATCCAAACTCTGCTAACTGAAAGGATATAACAAAACGAAAATTAGCATATATATGAAACTGAAGAGGAGTGAGTATATATGCTAATTCGGTTAAAAAAGGTGATAGGAATCATTTTAATTGTACTAATTGTTGGCGTGACAATTAGAATTGTTCCCATAGTAAAAGAAAAATGGGCCAAACTTTCGCCAGTGATGGGCGGAACGATACATTCTTTAGTTGTTGTTGATTCTTCATATAAAGAAGAAGCGGTAAAGGAAAGTGAAGCTCAAGATGACAATGAAAGGTTCCGTAGACCGTCAAAGCAGATTACGTTAAATAATGAATTTTCGTTTAGGTATTTCCAAAAAGATAATGACAAGCCACCACTTATTACAACGGCTTTTGAAACTTCAGAGGATCTAGTAAAGGCGTATTTTGGCATATTGAAAAGTGCATCTAACATGAAGGAATATTTGGGTGGCTGTGGGACTATAGGTGATTCTTTACAGCCATATCCTTATGCGTACGAACTTTATAGTAATAGTACTCAAAGGGATATGCCTCTATCAGAATTTGTTCATTCATTTTTGGGAATCGGACATATCAACTTATTAAAATCATATCCAGCGTATGTACCACCTGGAACGCCAGATAACATTGGCTACTATATGTTTGAAATAGAAGCTATAACTGGACCTTCTGAAAAAGATGAAAAATCATATAACCGTGGTGGAAGTTATTTTGCTTACTACTATGGGCTGATTACAACTGAGTATGATCCAAACCACGGCTGGAAAATAAAAGCGATTAATTATTTGCCAGAGGATTTCCTCTGTGCTCCTGACCATGGATGGTCTTACTCTGCAGAATATCTTGTACCAATTGTTTACCAGGATTGGTATCATTTGATTGACAACATAGACCGTGTGGAGCAGGCTGGAGACATTGTAAGCGTATATGCTTCAGGTCCAGACAAAAAATATAAATTCGATTTTGTACGGCTTACAAATGGATATGATATTCTCATGCATGAAAATATATGGAACAATGGTCAATGGGAGGAAATTAATATCTTGCAAGAGGAGGATCAAGGATTAAAACTTTCTTCCTTAAATCCAAATCTAAGGTAAAGTAATAGCCGGACTTCAGAGATGAAGTCCGGCTATTGTTGCAAAGAAAAAGGGTTTTTAAATCACCGTGTTGGAAACCCGCAAGGAACGCAATTATTATCTACAATTTTTTCTTCCCACCAGCCAAAAGCAATTCTTCCTGAGGCTGCCTTCTGAGTACCTTCTGTGATTGATAAAAACACTAAAAATGACCCACCAGGAGGAAAAATTAATTTACCATTTTCTGTCTCCACCAGAGTGACCTCCGGCTCCCCTCTGCGTACGAAGGCTTTAATTCCTCCAATAGGATCGCCATAAACATTTGATTCTAGCTGCAATTTTACCTGAGGTTTTGGCAGAGGCTGTATAGCTGTATTTGAAGGGGTCACTACAGCTGACTGGTAACCCGCCTCTGAAGGTGGTGCTGCATTAAACCAGAATTGGGCGCGAAAGGGTGATTCGGATATATCCGTTACTGTCCACACATTAACGTAAAGATTCACACCCGAATAACTTGGGTTATGTAATCTTGCCCATGCACTGGTACCATTTCCAAAGCTTAAATTATCTGCATAACCAATAAAGTAGTCGCCTTTCATAGATTCATATAGTTCGATAGGAACATTTACACTTTTATTTAGGTTATGTTGGCAATTACACGGCAAATTGCGATTTGTCATATCATACATAATTTCACCCTTTCTATGGTGTATTTTGATAATAGCAATACTATAAGATTATACTATGCTGAATTTGTATTAACGGTGAATATTCCTAAAAGGATTATAAACTTAAGAACTTTGTAAGAATATATTTCTTGACGAACAATATTATACGTCGTATAGTATTGTTATAAAAATAATATAACAAAAAGAAAAGAGGGAGAAAATGGGGTTTCAAATTGGATCGGCCTTGCTTGATGCTTGTGTATTGTCAGTCCTTTCAAAAAGCGATACCTATGGGTATGTTTTAACACAAACCATGAAGCAAGTTATGGATATTTCAGAGTCTACACTCTATCCGGTTTTACGAAGGTTACAAAAAGAAAACTACTTACGGACGTATGACCAATCTTTTCAAGGACGTAATAGAAGATATTATGCCATAACAAGTGAAGGTAAAGCGAAGTATGAACTATATAAGAGAGATTGGATTATTTACAAAAACCAAGTTGATGAATTATTGTGTGGGGAGGATAAGGATGAATAGGCAGGAATTTATAAAGAAGCTTGAGTCAGAACTGTCAAAGCTTCCAAAGAATGAAATCAAGGATGCCATAGATTATTATAATGAATATTTAGATGATGCTGGGTTAGAAAATGAGGAAATAGCCTTAAAAGAGCTTGGAAATCCTTCAAGAATTGCAACACAAATTAAGGCAGACTTTGCAGTAAAGCAGTTAAGCATTAAGAAGGCAGGAGACAAAGCTGACGGGAAAAAAGGTATTGCAATAATATGGTGGGTAATTTTAGGAATATTTACGGCACCAGTAGCTTTACCAATAGCTATTACAGGAGGCTTACTTGCTATATGCATCTTATTGACATTAGCCATCATTGTAATCGCTGCTCTATTCTGTGTAGGGGCATTCTTTGTCAGTGGGATTATAGCATTCGTGGTTGGAATATATATACTTTTTGTTAATTTTGTTAATGGATTATTTGCAGTAGGCGTAGGAATGGCACTAATTGGAGTGACCGCATTGCTTTCAGTAGGCATTGTATTAGCCTCAAGGAAGTTCTTTCATTTTATTGTAAGAAGAATGAATGAGAAAAGGCAAATGAAAGCAAAGCAAATGGAGGCGAAGGACAATGAATAAAAAATTAAAAATGTTTGTTATTGTATGCATCTGTTTAATTGTAGCGGGAACCTGTCTTGCCGGGATAGGCTTACTGCTAGGTGCCACTGGAAATATAGAGCTTAATCATATTTTTTGGAATCTAGGTGATAATCATGCAAGTATTAATGTAGGAACAGCTTCGACGGAGAGTCAAGCTACGCTGAGTGGAGAAAGAATAACTGATTCCGTAGAAATAAATCAGCCTGTCAATGTGATAAAAACAAAGGTTGGTTTAGGTGATATAAAAATGATTGAAAGTGATCAGTTTAAGGTCGTATATACTTATGATAAAGGCATTGGAAAGCCTGACATTAACATTGCGGATGGAATTTTAACTATTGCTGACAAATTCAGCAAGGAAGATGTAAATATTCAAGTAAAAAAATGGTCTTCCTTGAAAAATAATAAGGGGCTTGAGTATAAGATTTATTATCCAAAGGGCACGAAGGTCAAGCTGATTGAAATGGATAACAATTTAGGAGAAATTGATATTTTCGGTGTTGAAACAGAAACATTAAAACTAGACCTTGATGTGGGGGATATTAAACTTACTGACGTGATTGCAAACAATGCAGATATAGATTCAAGCTTAGGTGATATAAAAACCCAGAACATCCAAACGGGAACATTAAAACTAGATCTTGATGCAGGAGATATAGACGTAGAAGGAAGCCTTAAAGGCGAAAATAGATTTAATACAGACATGGGAGATATAAAAGTTCAAACAACACTTGAAAAAGACAAATATGCTTTAAAATTGAATGCCACTCTAGGAGATATAACAGTGAACGGAGATGAAGTGGAAGGGACGTGCCAGGTTAATAATAATTCCGAAAATAATATTGAGGCACAAACTTCAGCAGGAGATATTAAACTTAAATTTCAATAGGTGATGTTTTCAACAAAAATAGTTACGTAGCATACAATAGTATAGAATTATTTAGGAGGAAGTATGATGGAACAACAAAATTCTGATTGTATGAATGGTAACTTATCACCAAAACAAATAAAAGTATACAACTTACTTAGACGACTTTGGGTTGAGCATGTAATGTGGACGCGTTTTTTTCTTATTAGTACAGCATCTAACCTTAATGATTTAGATTTTGTAACCAAGAGGCTGCTGGAAAATCCAACTGACTTTGCGTATGCACTGAGTTTGTTCTATAGTAATCAGCAGGCTATGGAATTTGAAAAGCTTTTTACAGAACACCTTACAATAGCTTCACAATTAGTGAATGCAGCTAAAGCGGGAGATACAAAAACAGCTGATGAACAGCGCAAAAAATGGTATGAAAATGCAGATGAAATTGCAAATTTCTTAGGAGATATTAATCCGAATTGGAATCGAAATACATGGCAGTCCATGTTGTATGACCACTTGAAAATGACCGAAGACGAAGCGGTGCAAATACTTACAGGTCAATATGCTGACAGTATAGAAGAATTTGATGCTATACAGGAAGAGGCCTTGAAAATGGCTGATATGATGGCATGCGGCATTATTAAACAATTTAATGTCTGATTATAATAGCTCTGAATATGCAATATAAAAAAAGCCGTCTGTGTATACAGGCGGCTAAAATTTATAATATAGATATGTAGTACGAAGTACACTTTATTTTGAGCGAATATGAGCTGCTACTTTAACATCTTCTTTTTTGATGTGATTGATAAGCCAGCCGCCGATACTACTGTTAACTTTGCCTACAAGGACAAGGCTTGGGCCTTCTTTCTGCAATTGATCCATGATCTCACGTACGACCTTTTTAAATCCTTCATGATACTGTTTATGGTTTGGATAGTCAGGATATTGACTTGCTATCTGAAGCTTTTCCTCATCTGCAAAGTGCTTTGAGGTATAATCATATAAAAAAGTAGTAGTTTCTTTTAGGGAATCTCTTCCTTTACCTTGTGAACATGCATCTAGCAAGTTGTTGATTGCTGCGATTAGCTGCTTATGCTGTTCATCTATGGTACCGTTTCCTGTTTCTAAATCACTTGTCCAATCATATTTCATAATTTACTCTCCTCTTCCTATATTTTCTATTAATTATACCTATGTAAAATCGTGATATCAAGGCATAATATGATATTTCTCTTATGTTATTTATATACCCTCATAGATTTCATATAAACAGTATCTTTATAAAATTTAAAAGAACCTGGATTTTACTGGATTACCAATGCTTGTTTTCGCTCGTTATAAATACGTTCAAAAGTATTTCCGTCTATCCAGTATTTATATTCTTTACTGGTATCCGCTATATTATATGGGTCTGAAATATAATACATATTGTTTTTTTTATCATATCCACAGGCTAAAATAACGTGATTATTTGATAAAAGTCTCTGTCTTGTACCTTCAATATAGTAATACCTGTAAAATGGTTTTTCCCAATGCATAGTAGCATAGACAACCACAGGATTTCCATCCAGTAGTTCTGCCTGCAATTCGTCAATGGTACTACCAGAAAAATCATCAACATTGCCATAATTCTCCCCATAAGCTGCTAAAACTGGGGGATATATTGTAGTTCTTGTTTTTTTGGTTAAATCAGCGGCAAAGGGTGAAGCAACAAAACCCTTAGCGGGATTGGAAGCGTGTCTGGGAAGGTTATTTAAAAATTCCAAAAGTCCAACACCTTGTGCATATCCTTTTGATTTAAGCCCCATTAACAGGGACGTGCCTTCACATCCAACAATGGCACTAACAGGATAAATCTGGCTGATATATGGGACATTAATCACTTTATAATTCGGTAATGTTATAGCAGGGGCAATGGCCTCTAAGTCTGATATTTGCAATATTATTGTGGCAATTTCCGCTCTAGATACGGAATTTTCTGGTCTATAAGTATTGTCTTCATAACCATGAATGACCCCTTGGCTATAAAGGTAACATATAGCTGTTCTAGCATAACTATTTTCAATGTCTGTAAATGGACAGCTTGAAGTTTGTACATTGTCAGATAGTAGTCCGAAATGCTTATAAAATTTATAAAATAAATCGCCCATAGATTCCCTGGTTAAGGTGGTACTTGGCTGAAAAGTACCATCTGGGTAGGCTTCCATAATATTATTTCTATACATATACTGAATGGACGCTAATGACCAAGTATTCTTTACATCTGCAAGAATAATATCATTATCAGTATACAAATCTGATTTCTGAATCAATCCTTGTTCTAATGCAAAACGAGTAAGCAACACACAGGCTTCTTCTCTTGTGATACTTTTACTGGGCTTAAACCTTCCATCCTCATAACCAGATATAATATTATTTTCTATTAGTGTATTGATTGCTGTTCCAGCCCAATGAAATTGGACATCGCGAGGTGTGGCAAAAGCAACTGTAGTGGATAAAAGTAAAGTAAATGCAAGTAATAAGGGCAGGACTCCTATGAATAACTTACTCATTTTATTCTCCTTTATTGATACGACTATTGGTACGACTATTGATACAATATTTGCATAAATTTTTCTAATTATATCAAAAGAAACATGGTAATAAAATATAAATTTTTAAATATATGAATTTAAATTAATTTTGTAATTCGGTTGACAAGTAAACGGCTGTTTACTATAATAATGGTAAACAATCGTTCACTGGTTCTGTGAGGGAATAGCTGTGCATTTTGCGCATCATTGTTTAAGGAGGTACAACTATGAATACGAAAGAAGCAATCCTATTGGAGTCATTGCGCCTGTTCTCACGCAGTGGTTATGAAGCGGTGTCTGTCCGGGATATTGCCAAGCAATTGGGAATTACTCAAGGAGCTCTATACAAACACTATTCAAGCAAGCAAGACATCTTTGACAGCATCGTTAATCGAATGTGTGATAATGATTTTGAACGTGCCCAAATGTATGAAATGCCGGAAGGAAGCTTTTTAGAAATGGCAGAGGCCTATGGAAATACCCCAATGGAACAAATTAAACATTTCACTGAAGCACAGTTTCGCTATTGGACAGAAGATGAGTTCGCTTCCGGTTTTCGGAAAATGCTGACCATTGAACAGTATCGTAAACCAGAAATGACTGCACTTTATCAGCAATATCTTGCGTCTGGGGTTATAGGATACGTGGAAGATCTGTTTCGTGAGATGTCCGAGCAGAGGGGGTGGAAGTGGGATAACCCAAAGCAGCTTGCCCTGGAATTCTATGCGCCTATCTATATGCTGATGAATCTTTATGATGGAACCGAAAATAAAGAGGAATCAATCACACAGGTGAGAGATCACATGGATCACTTTACGCAAACTATGGAGGAAGAACAATGAACATAAGATTAGAACAGGAAAGGGATTATTTTGAAGTTGATAACTTAACCAGAGAGGCATTTTGGAACGTATACCGTCCGGGGTGTTTTGAACATTTGGTTATCCATAACCTTAGAAATGATGACTGCTTCGTGCCGGAGCTAGATTATGTTCTAGAGGAGGACTGCAAAATCATCGCCAATATTGTTTATGCAAAAGGCACTTTAACATTAGACAGCGGTGGAAAAACTGATATTTTGTTGTTCGGACCGGTGGGCGTCCTGCCTGAATATCAGGGCAAAGGGTACGGTGCAAAAATTATTGACTTTACGCTGGATAAAGCAAAACACATGGGATACCCCGCAGTTGTGATCACAGGTAGCCCTGCGTATTACAACAGATTTGGGTTTGAAAGTGCCTCAAAGTATGGGATTTATTATGATGGGATGGACAGGTCAGAGGAAGCGTCCTTCTTTATGGTCAAAGTTTTAAACAGTCATGGAATGAAAACTTTGAAAGGAACTTATTCTGACCCGAAATGCTATTTCGTGGATGAGGAAGAGCTGGAAGCGTTTGATAAAGCATTTCTACCTAAAGTGAAAAAAGTTAGGTCAGGACAATTGCAATAAGGTAGAAATATCAATGGAGGCTGGTGAGGAAAATATTTGAATTTCATTGCCATCATTTTGAGAAAAAAATAGAGAATAAGATGAGGATTTCATTTGAGACTATGATTACATATAATCATTTAATTAAGTTCCCTGAATGTTTGCAGAAAGTATAGAAAGAGAGTATACTAAGAATAAATAAACATGATTGGAGGTAGCTACTATGGGAGATAAAAGTCCGAAAAACAAGGAAAAAATGAAGAAGAAGAGTGCTGAAAAGAACGCTTCTGCTCCAGTATCTTCTTCAATAAAGACACAGGGCAACTTTAAAGAAGTAAAATAGGGTAAATACTTAAGGGGGACAATCGGCTTATAGGTCGGTTGCCCTCTTGCCTTTATAATAGGGGAAACTAATTTTTGACATAATAAATAGATGAAAGACTTTAAGAACTGGGAGGTTGAACTCTCGGTTCCTTAAAAAAAGAATCACATCAAGTAGATGTGATTCTTTAAAATCTTTGATAATATGTTTAAAATACGTAGTGCTGGTGGCCTATTTGAAGTATCTGTTGTAAAGTCCTTCAAATGCACAACCGTGTCTAGCTTCGTCTTATTTTTAATTGGGTAAACCCCTTTCAAATATGAGGATTCAGACGCGGTAGGTTTGATTTCCTGCGGATTTCCCTTGAGTTGTTTTCAACTTATAAACCGTAATAATATTGGGATATAAGCTGAAATGAATTATTGTTCAATAACTTATAGCAAATACTAAAATGGTGCGACACTGTGTTTACGCAGTGTCTTTCTTAATACTTCCTTTGTATCTTTACATATTCCGAACAGCCTATCTTCCGCTGCTGTGGTAAACTTATATTCTTTTGGGTTTCCGTATTGGGTAAACTCGCAGACCTCTAACCATTTACGATTAAATAGCTCACTTACTATTTCAGCATAATTCTCTGATAAATGGTTGTCAACCATCATATCTTCTTCCCATTTTTTAATATCCTTAATTTCTACATCTGTTCGCCATCCTGTACCCAATGAATTATGTCCTCTGGCGATAACATATTGTAGCAAGAGTTTTTCATCCTCTGATAATATCTTTTGGATATACCAGTCCATCATATTCCAATTTTTTGGCATCCCTTTTGGTTCTACTGTATGTTGATTAAGGTGTTCATTAATATAGTTGAGACATTGGGTAGAAATTTTTTTTAACTGCCGATAATAAGACAACGGTAATCTGTATCCTACCCAGTTCTTTGTATCTTCCTTAAAAATCTCCTCAAGGATACCGTCCTCTTTCAGCATCTCAAGTGGTTGGTCATTCATTACAACACAAAAAGGCTGTCGTAAATACCATTCATTTAATTCTAGCATATCATCTAGCACTTCTCTGGTTTGAGTATCATAAAAATATTTGAAATAAAGAAGCTCACCATCGGAAAAATCATTCGATAAAATCCGTTTTTCTAGATTGGAACTGTCTTCCGGTGCAGGATTGCAGGCACTTTCACCTGGTTGTACTCTGTTATACAAGGCAGATTGATACTCTCTAATCAGTTTATCAATATTATCCGTCATTTTAGCCACGTTGCAATTAAATGCGGTACAGTTATCTTTTATAATATCGGTAATGGTTAAAATATCTTCGCTATTATCTAAACGACGGATGAGGTTTTCGCTATTTAGAAAGCCCTTTATATTGGTATGTGTAATTTCAGGCAGAGCTATTACTACAACGGGTGTTTCTAAATACCACAGTACCCCAGCCTCGTTTTGACAATAGTCACTCTTGTAGTAAGTATCAGATAACAGCGCAATATTCAATTTGCTATCTGAAATTGCCCGTTTGACTTCATTAGAAATCTCATGCTTTATTCCATTGCCTGACAATGATGAACAAAATATGCTGCTTGTAGGAATGCCACAGCGCAATAAAAAATCTGTAATTACATCTACAAAGGCTTTGTCTTCTCTACTATGGCTAATAAACACGTCTGTAATATTCATCACAATCTCCCATTATTTAGAATTAACTTTATTAGGCATAGTATAGCATAAAGAAAGGAGGCTTTCCAGTCCCTTCCTTTATGCTGTACCGGCCCCTCGCTCTTTACTCGGACAAGTACCTTGATTTGCTTCGTCTTATTTTAAGATTAGCAAAACCCTTTCAAATATGAGGATTCAAAAGTTGGATTGTTTGTTTCTCATGGATTTCCCTTGGGTTGTTAGTGAGTTATAGAATGTAATAATATGAGGAGATAATAGGATATTAGATAGAAATATGATATAATTTAGCATAAAAATTAGCAAGAGGTGTTTTTAAACAAAAATATTTAACTTATTAAATAATAGAAGAGAACTAAAAAAGATTTGTATGAATTTGATTTTTTGAATATAAATCCCTTATTAAATATTTATTAAAATATAAATTCTTTTCAATTCATTTAATATATTTTAGAACAATTATGAGCATGGAGGACTAAATGGAAAATATAGTTGAAAATTATAAGGAATATTACTATATCGCAGGAGCTATTTTTACTTTATTATCATCTTTTGTTGGGCATTCAATTATTACACTTCTTACTTCATCAAAATTTGAAATTTTTTTATTTTCAAAGGAAAAAAGGATTTTATATGGATTATTGAAGTTTACACTTTATATTTTAATGTTTAGTTCAATATTTTTCATTACATCTATAGCTTATAGGCCTATGTTGAAAGAAAATATATTCGAAGTATTTATGTTGATATATGGAGTATTATTTTTATTTATTATGGTCAGAATTATTGTACACTATCTTGTTTTAGATTGGCGTAAAGATATTTATAACTGCAGGTTTTTAGATAAATTACGATTAGTTATAAAAATTAAGAGTATTGCAGGTCTTCTAGGTTCTATTTGCAATATTAGTGTAATTAAAAAAAGCATATCCATGTTGAAATATCTCGAGTCAATAATGCTCATACTCTCATCAATGTATATATTTTTATATTATTCAAACCTAAAAATTATGAATACAAACCAAGGATATTTATTTGCTTATAAAGACACATTATTGCTTGCGCTAATGCTTATGATAGTAATTTATGGAGTATTTAAGATTGACTCAACAACTTCGAAGAAATGCACAGTGTTTTATATATATAACGAAGGCGTCAAATATTATATTTTACATCCTTTAAATAGAAAAGAACTGTTATTTTCAGATAATGTTAATGAAGCAAAAAGTAAGAAATATCTTATCTATAGTAGGAGTGACTTATACCGAAAAACAATCTACAAAGAGGAAGCAGCGAGCGATAGAATTAGAAACTTCTGGGAGTTGAACTAGTTGATATTAAAATCAGTAATTGATAATCAGATTTAGAACAAAACACCCAAACCCATTACAACAATTGACTTACAGCCATTCTCAAGGGAAGTTTTCCTTGAGTAGTAATTTTTACCCCTAAAAATACCCCTAATTTCCCACGGATTTCCCTTGAGTTTTCAAAAACTATAAAAAAGGGAAACTCAAGCTATACTTGAATTTCCCTAAATCATATGATTTTCAGTTGTGTATCAAAGAACTCGAAACCATTGAATTACCTGATGTCAAGGGCTCAAATACGTAGAACGGACAGCCTATTTGAAATATCTATTGTAAAGACCTTCAAATGCACAACCGTGTCTAGCTTCGTCTTTAGCCATTTCATGAACGGTATCATGGATTGCATCCAGATTCTGCTGCTTTGCTAAAGTAGCAAGAGCCTTCTTACCAGCGCAAGCACCGTTTTCAGCTTGGATTCTCATTTCAAGATTCTTTTTAGTTGAATCAGTAACTACTTCTCCTAGTAATTCTGCAAATTTAGCTGCGTGTTCTGCTTCCTCGAAAGCAGCCTTTTCCCAATACAGTCCGATTTCAGGGTAACCCTCTCTGTGAGCAACTCTAGCCATTGCTAAGTACATACCAACTTCTGTACATTCTCCTGTGAAATTTGCTCTTAAGCCTTCGATAATTTCTGGATCAACACCCTTGGCAACTCCCACTACATGCTTATCAGCCCATTCTCTGGCACCTTCTTGAGAAGCAACAAATTTATCTGCACCAACTCCACACTGTGGACATTTTTCTGGAGCTTCAGCTCCTTCATAAGTATAACCACAAACTGAACAAGTCCATTTCATAATTCCATCCTCCGTTTTTCTTAAAAATTTTTAAAATATTTGCGTTCACTCTATAAACAAGTAGTTATTAACTGTTAAGTAAGAGTGATACGTTACTTAATTAATTATACTTCATTTATACCTTGAAAATAATAGATTAAACATCAATTTATAAAAATTTTTATTTGTAGAAAAAATTTTTGTGAGTATTACAGGATAAAAATAAATAATTATTTGACAACAAAAAAGTTATAAAACCAATTAAAAATATAGACGTGATATAAGAGTTATGCTAATATTTAGGTGTTGTATAGCAATATGGCTACGACTGTGTATGTGTTGATAATGCTGGAGTTAGGCTCATACTTTAGCATAAAATGACGAAAATTGTTTTATAATGAGGAGGAAGAGATGAAAAGAACAAAAAAGTTAGTATCTATTGTTCTGACTATGGCTATGGTATTATGTTATATACCTGCTATGGCTTTTGCATCTGAGTCAACAAATTTAAATTTTGTTGATATGCCGAACAATTGGTCTACGGAGGGATTAAAGAGTGCAGTGTCTAATGGCCTTATAAAGGGGTATGAGGCAGACAATGGGTTAGTAATTAAACCTATGGGAAACTTATCCCGTGCAGAAATGGTAACTATGGTAAACAGGGCATTTGGAGCGGCAGACAAAGCTTCTTTATCAGGGGTTGTAGATGTGAAAGATGGAGCCTGGTATGCAGAAGAAATGGGAAAGGCTGTTCAAATGGGAACGATGAAAACTTCCCTAAATATGCGTCCAAATGACAAGATTACAAGGCAGGAAGCATTTACAGTTCTGGCTAGAGCTTTTAAGATGGAGTGTAGTGATGAAAAGCATTCTTCTTTAAATAATTTCGTAGATAAAGGAGAAATCGCAGCATGGGCTGAGAGTAGCTTATGTGAGCTTATTGAAAAAGGCTATTTAACAGGTAATGGTGGGTATTTAAAGCCAAAAGAAAATATCACTAGAGCCGAATTTACCAAAATTATGGACAATTTAGTTAAACAATACATAAATCAAGCAGGAACAATTACACAGGTTGTGGCATCTGGCAATGTTATGGTTAATGTTGCAAATGTTACATTAAAAGATGTTACTGTAAATGGAGACCTGATTATTGGCGACGGTGTTGGAAATGGTGATGTTACTTTAGAAAATGTCAATGTCACAGGAAAGACAATCGTCAGAGGCGGTGGCAGTAATTCTGTGCTGCTCAAAGGAAAAAGCAAAATCGCAGATATGATTATTGCTAAAATAAATGGGAACATAAGAATTGCAGCAATTGAAGATGCAGTAATTAATAATTTATTTGTTGTGGATGGAAAAGAGAATGTTAAAATAGAAGGAAAAGTTGGAAATGTAAACATTACAATGGCAATTTCTACAATATTCCAAAATGCTACAGTTTCTAAACTTATAATTGATTCAAGTGCCAATGTTAAAGTTGATGAAAAATCTAATATTATATATGTATCAGCGAAAGGAAAAGCCAATTTGACTAACTACGGAAATATAGAAACTTATGCAAGAGAAAATAATAAAGCTGTGCTGGATAATAAGGGGAAGGTTAATAAAATTGTAGACAACTTTCAGACCACACCAACAGAACCTAAACCTAATGAAACGGGTTCTAAGAACAAGCATCATTCTTCCAATACATCCAATACAGTAGAAAATCCGATTTTGACAAACATTATTTCAACATTAGGAAATCATATTGAAGGTGAAGAAGCTTTTGATTATGTTTCTTATGTATACTTAGGATGGAGAACTACAGGCGGTCCGTGGCAGAATCAGGTAATTGAAGATTTCCTTATCAATAAACTTAAAAACGCTGGATTTACATATTCAGATAAAGATAAGAGCTCTGAATTATCAGGTGATTCGGTATGGATTCAACAGGATAATTCAAGTGAAACTGTTTGGGCACCTGACTACGCACGGCTTGAGGTGACTTCAACTGGAAACAAAGAGCTAATAGACGCTTTTAATGTGGAATCTTATGCTTATGATCCAACAAGCCCAACTTATATTAATCATTATAAAGAATTATATGGCATAGAAAACATTGATGATATGTATAGTTGGATTTTAGAGAAGAATGGTTCAAAGAGAGTTAATGTGGAGAATAAACTTGAAGCGGAATTAAACAAGAGAGCACATCTTACATGGCAGACTTGTTTTACAGATGAAACAGGAACAACTCCGCAAGAAGCTAAGGGCGTTGAAGGTGAAGTAGTTTATGTTGGAACTATAAAATCAGGTGTTCCTAGTAAGTATAGCGGAGATGAAGCAAATTTAGAGGGTAAAGTTCTTCTTTGTGATTCATCAAACAAAACAAATTTTGCCTATGCGAAAAAAGTAAAGGCTGTAGCGGTAATGAGTACGGCTTCTTTAGACAAATATAATACACCTACTATTAATGGAGAACAGTGGTACAAAGATTCTGCAAGATATAGAAGTGGTGCAGGTACAAATCAAACTAGGCCGCAAACCGAAGCTGGTTCGCCAATAGTTGAATGGAATTTATCTTTAAATCAAAAAGAAGCAATGCTAGGGCTTTTAGAGGAAGCTGAGACTACAGGAAATCCTGTGAAGGTCAAATCGGTAAGTATTGGAAGAATGTATGATATGGACGATGCTTCAAATGGTGCAAGAGGACAGCTTACAGCTATTGCAGAGATAAAAGGTACAAGTAAAGCTGATGAAAGAGTTTTGTTTATGGCACATGTACAAGAACCTGGTGCAAATGACAATTCTACTGGCGTTGGTTTAAACTTGGAACTGGTATTGAAATTAAAAGCAATGATCGATAAGGGTACCTTGCCTAGGCCGGAAAGAACCATGACTTTTATATGGGGAGATGAAATGACTTGTGCTGACCTATGGCTGAATGCTCATCCAGCTGAAAAGTCAAAAGTTGTTTGTGCCATTGATTTAGACATGGTTGGAGAGAATCCAGAGCTTACTGGCGGAGTGATGAGAATTGAAAAAACTCCAGATCCATCAGCTATTTACAATTATTCTTTAGATGTATTGCCAGGTGAACCTGCATATAGTGATCCGGATAATTTTGTGAGATTACCTGATTCACATACCTTATGGGGAGCGGGAGAATTACCAGAAGCCTTCAAATCTGGTTTTTACCTGAATGACTTATATATGGCTTCTGCTAAAGGTGTTATTAAAGGACATGATTCAAAATTTAAGGTAGACGTTTGCCCATATGAAGGTGGAAGTGACCATACTGTATTTTTAGAGGCTGGTGTACCAGCACTGCTTACATGGCACTTTACAGATTATGTTTATCATACCTCTGTAGATACTTTAAGTAAAGTATCCGCAGCTGAACTTGAAAATGTAGGAATTACATCACTGGCAACTGGTTATATGGCTGCTAACGCAAAAGAGGCTGAAGCAAAAGAAACAATGAGTATACTATATAAGGCAGCAGAGGATAGATTTAATAAAGAGGCTTTAAATACAGCAGGTCACTATAAGTGGACAATAGATAATGGAAAAGATGTACAACAGGCTAAAGCGTTAGAAAAAGAAATCCTAACAGCTTGGGGGGATTGGTATAAAGAAGCTATTCAATCGTGTGGAAGTAGTTTAATTGGTGCAGAAAATACAGAATACCAGACTTTAGAAGCTGAGTATTTGCAAAAAATAAATAATCTTCTTGTAAAAGCATTAGATAGTGTTGATAAAACTTATGTTTAACATAAAATAAGTGGTACATTTTAAGAGAGCAGTCTTTAGGGATGGCTCTCTTTCTTTATCTTGAAAAACTGTGCAAAATTTGATATTATAGGAATGTTATATTACTGAAAGTAATGGGGCAAGGGTTGAACAAGGGAGAGAAGATATGACTAAAATTTTTAATAAACATAAACAATATAAATGTAAGGGCATAAAGAGGCTTGCATTTCTTGGAACGGTAATGGTACTGGTTTTAAATTTGACTGCGTGTGCTACCTTTGATAATTTTAAAGGTACTTTTATAGATAAAAAAGAAGAACCTGAGGCTACAGTTAGAATTGGTGTTTTTGAACCATTAAGTGGTAAAGATAAAGAAATGGGTGAAATGGAAATAAAGGGAATTGAATTAGCCCATGATATGTTTCCTAAAGCTTTGGGAAAAGAAGTAGAACTCGTGTATGGAGATAATAAATCAGATATGTACGTGGCAGAAAGTGTAGCCCATGAGTTAGTCAGCAAAAGGGTATCTGTAGTTCTTGGAAGTTACGGAAGCGCAAACTCACTTATGGCAGTAAAAACATTTGAAAAAGCCAAACTGCCAGCCATAGCTATTACAAATACAAATCCATTAGTAACAAGTTATAATCCTTTTTATTTCAGAGTCTGCTTATTAGACTCTTTTCAGGGAGTAGCACTTGCTAAATATGCGGTGGAGTCATTAGGTGCAACTACAGCAGCGATTATGAGACCAGAAAATGATGATTATGCTATAGCTGTTGCAGAGACTTTTTCAGACAAATTCATACAAATGACTGGAAACACCAATGCAGTAGTAGTATCTTGCGACTACCAGCCAGAAAAGGGGGCCGATTTTACTGAAGATTTAAAAAAGATACAGGCAGCAGGTGCGCAAGTAGTATTTCTTCCTGCTAAATTGGAGGAGGCTGCAAAAGTTCTAAAAGAAGCCAAAAAACTGGGTGTAAATGCATTGTTTTTGGGAACGAATCAATGGGATTCAACCGAATTAGTACAGATGGCAGGCAAGGATGCAGCAGAGAATGTTTCTTTCTCCACTGTATTTGACCCCAACACAGATACTACAGTTATGTCTGACAATTTCGTTAAAGCTTACAAGTCAAAATATGGGCAGGATGCCATTCCGGAAAGTGCTGCGGCACTAGGATTTGATGCCTATATGATTGCTCTGGATTCGTTAAATAAAACGGGGACTGCTCTTGATGGTGAGGCACTTAGGAAAACCTTAGCTAATATTAGAGAATTTCCTGGATCATCTGGAACAATCACATTTGATACCAATGGAGACCCAATAAAATCCGTAGTTGTAATGAAAATTGTAGGAGGGCAGGCTATTTCGGCTTATACTATGGAACCTGCAATTGTAAATATGTCCGAAGCACCTTTACAGCAGGAAAATGCACAAGTACAATAGTATAAAAATATTTACTATTGAAAAAATGAATTTTGTGGTAGAATAATAAAAAGTAGATAAAAAGGAGAATTACCATGGAAGAAAAAATCAAAGAAGCTTTAGAAAATATTAGACCTTTCTTGCAAAGAGATGGAGGAGATATAGAATTTGTTGAACTGACTCCAGAAAATATTGTTAAAGTTAGACTACAGGGCCACTGTGCAGGATGTCCAGGTGCAACTATGACATTAAAGGCTGTAGTTGAAAAACTTTTAAAAGAATCATACCCTGAAATCGCAGGGGTAGAAAACGTACAGTAAGGAATAACTATGAAAAACGCTGAAAGAAAAAATCGATTCACAGCGCTTCTGATAACGACTTTAATTGCAGTGGGATGCCTGGTCGCATTACCACTGCTTTTTAGTGGATGCAGCAATGAGGTAAATCAGCCTGTCAGCCCTGGTATAGATAACCAGAAACCAGAGGAACCAGTTGATTTAAGCATTTTTGCGGTAGGGGACGTTATGGTTCACAATCCTCAGATAGCATGTCAATACGATTCAAGTACAGGAAAGTACGATTATACAAACAATTATAAATATGTTAAAGATTACATAAGTCAGGCAGATCTTGCCTTATGTAATATAGAAACTACCTTTGCAGGGAAACCTTATTCAGGGTATCCAACTTTTTGTGCGCCTGATGAGTTAGCGGATGCACTAAAGGATACAGGATTTGATGTGGCCATAACCTCAAACAATCATATGATGGACAGAGGTGGGGCCGGCATGAAGAGAACTCTTGAGGTGTTGAGGGCTAAAGGCTTTGACACCGCAGGAAGTAGACTTAATAACCAAGAAAAAAGATATTCTATGACTGAGGTTAAGGGAGTGAAAATTGCTGTAGTACCATATACTTACGAAACATCAACAGGTGGGCAGAGTACGGCATTAAACGGAAATGTCATATCATCAGAGAATGCAGAACTTATTAATTCCTTCAGTTATGATACCATTGATAATGATTTAGCAGAAGTTCAAAAGACTTGTGAAGCAGCAAGAGCGGCGGGAGCCGAAATTGTTGTACTATATTATCATTGGGGAGAAGAATATCAGACTTATTCCAATAAATGGCAGAAGTATATAGCGCAGCAGAGTGTAAATAATATGGATGTGGACATTATTTTTGCATCTCATCCCCATGTATTACAGGGAATGGAGTATTTACAAAACCAAGCAACAGGAAAAACGGTTCCAGTCTTTTATAGTATGGGTAATTTTATTTCAAATCAAAGAACAGAAACCTTAAACAACAGATATACTGAAGAAGGAATAATTGCTAAGGTAAATTTGAAATATGTGAAGTCAGAAGGGAAGATTACGGACATTACCATGAGTGCAATACCTACCTGGGTTGAAAAATATAATTCAGGCGGCAGGCCTATTTATGAGATTATTCCTTTAGATGAGAACTTACAAACAAATGAGACCCTTAGTTCTTCTGGAAACTTATCCAGAGCAGAAACAGCATTGGAGGACGCGAATGGAATACTTAAAGCTGATTGAGGAATATAAAGATGAAATGATAAAGACTGTTCAGGAACTGGTAGCTATAAAAAGTATAGAAGATAAACCTGTTACAGATGCTCCCTTCGGAAAAGGAGTTGCAGAGGCTTTTCAATACATGCTTAAAAAAGCTGAATCAGAGGGGTTTGATACAGAAAATGTAGATAATTATGGTGGACACATTGAATTTGGTGGATATTTGCTTGATGATGAGGGTAAAATTACAGGAACCAGCGAAGAAGTAATGGGTATCATAGGTCATCTGGATGTTGTACCAGAAGGAACAGGTTGGGAATATGAACCATATAGTGGAGTTATTGCGGATGGAAAGATTTTTGGCAGAGGTACGATTGATAATAAAGGACCTGTTGTAGCGGCTTTTTTCGCCATGAAAGCACTGAAGGATAGTGGCTATATACCTGAAAAGAAGGTAAGGCTGATTTTAGGGCTGGATGAGGAGACTAATTGGAAGGGCATGAAGCACTATTTATCTAAAGTTAAAGCACCTGATTTCGGATTTACCCCAGATGCAGAATATCCAGCAATTCACGGTGAAAAAGGGATCATGGTTTTCCAGTTAGCTAAAAAGATTGGAAAAACTACAGGTAAAGGAATAGAACTGAGGAGCTTAAAAGGTGGTAATGCTGCAAATATGGTAGCTGATTATGCCAGAGCAGTGATAAGGGCTGACAAAATGGAGGCCTATGATAAGGTGAAAGAGTTGGCTGCAAATTACAGAAATGTAAAATGCGCAGAAGAAGGACAGATTGCTTTTGGTGCAAAACTCAATTGTAAAGGCGTAGGCAAAAGCTTAGAAATAGTTGCACAAGGGGTTTCTGCACATGGAGCAACTCCTGAATGTGGAGTTAATGCCATCACAGTACTCATGGACTTTTTAAATGAAATTGACATAATAAATGATGACGTTAACGAATTCGTTGAATTTTATAATCAACACATTGGATTCGAGCTAGATGGAACTGCTATGGGATGTGGACTTTCTGATGAGCCATCTGGAAAACTGATATTTAATGTAGGTAAGATTGAGCTTGAAGGCGAAGCGGTCATGCTTACTATTAATATAAGATTCCCTGTTACTTATAGTGAAGATGTTGTTTATGAAGCTATGATGCCAGTAATTAACAAATATAATATGGGGGTAATAAAGATAAAAGCTCAAGATCCTATTTATATGCCGAAGGATGATCCAATGATTAAAACATTAATGGATATTTATGGAGAACATACAGGGGATAGAGAGAGTGAACCTATAGTTATTGGTGGAGGTACTTATGCCAGAGCAACAAAAAATATTGTGGCTTTTGGAAGTGTGTTTCCTGGCGAACCTGATTTGGCACATCAAAAAAATGAATATATTGATATCGACAACCTTCTGTTAAATGCGAAAATTTTTGCAGATGCTATTTACAGACTAACACATTAAGTATATAATATGCAGTAGAATTGTTTCAGGGGGAGGTGTGAGTCCTCACCGGCGGTGATGAGTTTTAAACTATGAGTCCGCGAGCCGAAAGGCAGAATGGGTTAGAATCCCATACCGACGGTATAGTCCGGATGAAAGAAACAGGCGTATTTTATTTATATGCGTTTATTTCAAGTATGCGATACCCTGAGAGCAATCTCAGGGTTTTTTAATATAAAAAAGATTGAAAGGAACTAGAAATGACATCACAAAATAAAACATTAAAATTAGCTAAAATGGGTATGCTCGTAGCAATATCAGTAGTTTTAGTATATTTGTTACATTTCCCAATTTTTCCTGCTGCTGCATTCCTGGAATATGATCCTGCGGATATTCCAATTTTAATTGGCACTTTTGCCTTTGGCCCAATGGCAGGGCTTCTGCTTGTAGTTGTAACTGCGGTAATTCAAGGGACAACAGTAAGTGCAGTCAGTGGATTATATGGAATTATCATGCACATTTTGGCAACAGGTTCATTTGTTTTAGTGGCAGGATTATTGTATAGGGGGCATAAGAGCAAAAAAGAGGCTATTATTGCATTGACTGCAGGAGTTATAACTATGACGGTAGTGATGGTTCTTGCCAATATGGTAGTTACGCCTGCATTTACAGGCTGGTCTTTAAGTGCGGTTATGAAGCTAATGCCGTTTATTGTAGGATTCAATCTGATAAAGGCTGGAGTAAATTCCGTTATCACTTTCATTTTGTATAAAAGGATATCAAGATTTTTACATAAATAGCCAGAAGAAAATTGAATAAGAACATGAAATGAGGCTATCTTAAAATAGATTAGGGGCATAGGGGCCTGCAGGTTTATTTTCAGTAGCCTCTTTATTTTATTAGAAACTAGGTTAATGTAATCGGTTAAGCCAATTTTAATGGCTATTTTAATGTTTAATTAACATAAATTGTGTGGTAAAATAAAAGGTATGGATAAATTAATTATAAAAGATGAAAAACAAACAAAAAAGTTTGGGCTTTTGCTTGCGGACAAGCTGGTGCCGGGAAGTGTGGTCGCACTTATTGGAGACTTAGGTACAGGCAAAACAGCGCTTACCAAATATATTGCGGAGGGACTTGGAATAAAAGAAGTAATTACAAGTCCTACTTTTACTATTGTTCAGGAGTACCACGATGGGAGATTGCCTCTCTATCACTTTGATGTGTATAGAATTAATGATGTGGAGGAAATGTACGAGATTGGATATGAGGAATATTTCTTCGGTAATGGAGTGTGTATCGTAGAGTGGGCAGATTTAATTACTGAAATTATGCCAGAGGATGCCATCGTTATTCATATTGCCTATGGACAAAATGAAGGTGAAAGAATTTATGAGATAAAAGGACTGGAGGCGGGTCTATGAATATATTAGCCATTGAAACTACAGGAGCATCAGCTTCTGTGGCGGTTATTAATGAAACGGGTCAGATTTTTGAGGAGTATTCTACGGAGACGCTGAATCATTTGCAGTTTTTAATGCCAATGGTGGAGAAGGTACTCGAAAAAAGTAAATTGCAGATAAACGATTTGACAGCAATCGCAGCATCTGAGGGACCGGGTTCCTTTACAGGTATCAGAATTGGTGTTTCTTCTGCCAGGGCATTAGCACAGGCACTGGAAATCGATTGCATTAGTGTACCTACATTAAAAACTTTTCTTTACAATATTGAAAATTATAAAGGTGTTTTCTGTCCTATATTTGATGCCAGAAGAAGTCAGGTATATGGAGGCGCCTATAAATGGGATGCAGATCATTCAATTTTAGAGCTTGTAGAAGGCAAAGCTTATATGCTTGCTGAACTCCTGGAATTACTTAAAGTAGTTTTAGAACAAGGACAGGATGAAGTTACTTTTTTAGGAGATGGTGTCGAACCTTATAAGGCTCAAATCGAGGAATGGCAGAACTCATCGTTAAATAGCAATATACAAGTTAAATTTGTAGATGCTGAAAGCAGATATCAAAAATCGTCTTCTGTTGCAAAACTTGCACTTGAACTGTTTAATGAGGGAAAACTTTGCAGATATAATGAGCTTAAACCAAATTATATGAGAAAAGCTGAAGCTGAAAGAAAGTTAGATGAGGCTAAAGCAGCTCAGGATAAACGGTGAATAAAATGAATCAGTTGGTTATCAGAGTCGCAGAGGAACGTGACATAAAGCCTATGGCCGATCTGGATAGGATCTGTTTTGCAGAGCCATGGAGTGAGGAGGCTTTTAAAAGCGATATCATGGAAAATGATAGAGCTTTTTATATAGTAGCTGAAATAGATGGCAGACTTGCTGGTTATGCAGGATTATGGGTAATTGTTGATGAAGGCCATATTACAAATGTTGCTGTGGCCCCTGAAAATCGAAGAAAAGGAATAGGCAGGGCTATAGTGGCTACCTTAATAGAGGTGGCAGAGGAAAACGGGTTAAATAGCTTTACATTAGAAGTGAGGGAATCAAATCTGGCGGCACAAGCTTTATATAGAGAATTTAAATTTAAACCTGCAGGAATTCGTAAAGGTTATTACTTAGATAATGGTGAAAACGCTATAATTATGTGGCGCATTCATGAATAAAACACATTCCCTTTGAAATACTAAGATAAAAAGTATTTTGGAGGTATTGTTAGATGAGAAACTATTATGGTAATGACAAGGATAGAGATAATTATTATTATAACGGTTATGAAGATTTTAATGATGACATGAGTAATCCTGTGTCAAATTGCAGCCGATTCGAAAGAAGGCACGATTTTAGTACATTTAATATGTCGGATTACACGTCATGTGAAAATTGCAGACATTTATCTTCGGATAACAGATGTATCGTAAGAGCCGATACACAAATTGGGAGTATGGAATGAAAAACGGAAAATTTTTAACAATGGCAATTGAATCAAGCTGTGATGAAACTTCAGTAGCATTACTTTTAGAAGGTAGAGAAGTGTTATCCAATGTTATTTCCTCGCAGATAAAGGTACATCAAGTATTTGGTGGTGTTGTACCTGAAATTGCATCCAGGCATCATCTGGAAAATATAAATAATGTAACAAGTCAAGCATTAAGTGAAGCTGGAGTTACGTTAGATGATGTTGATTTAATTGGTGTAACTTATGGACCTGGTCTTGTGGGGGCATTACTTATTGGATTAGCATCTGCGAAGGCCTATGCTTTCGCCAAAAATATTCCTTTAGTAGGAGTACATCATATACAAGGGCACATTAGTGCCAACTACATACAGAGCCCTGACTTAGAGCCGCCTTTTATGGCTTTAGTTGTTTCTGGGGGACATACAAATATAGTTGAAGTCAAAGATTATAATTCTTTTAAGGTTCTTGGCGGAACCAGAGACGACGCGGCAGGGGAAGCTTTTGATAAAGTGGCAAGGGTTCTTGGGTTAGGTTACCCTGGAGGACCCCTCATTGATAAAATTGCTCAAGAAGGAAATCCAGATGCTATTCCTTTTAAAAGAGTTTTTCTTGAAAAAGGCAGCTATGACTTTAGTTTTAGCGGTATAAAAACGGGCGTACTGAATTACATTAATTCAGAAAAACAGGCGGGCAGGGAAGTGAATACTGCCGATGTAGCGGCTAGTTTTCAACAGGCAGTTATGGATGTAATCGTTATAAAAGCAGTTAATGCTGCAAAACAAATGAAAAAGGATAAAATTGTGTTAGCAGGCGGAGTGGCTGCCAATAGTAAGCTAAGAGCAATGCTTACAGAGGAATGCCAGAAAAATAACATTAAGCTTTACTGTCCTGCACCAATTTTGTGTACAGATAATGCAGCCATGATTGGATGCGCAGCATATTACAAATATAAAGCAGGTTTTACAAGTGATTTAACGCTGGATGCATATCCAAACCTGCCTCTTGTAGTAGAATAAATAAAAATAAAAATTACGGAGTAGTAAAATGATAATACTTTCGGCAACGAATATAACAAAGGTATACGGAGTAGACATAATACTGAAAGATGTTTCTTTTCACGTTAATCAGGGTGACAGGATTGGTATAGTTGGCAACAATGGTGCAGGAAAGACCACATTGCTGAATATACTTTGTGGGGAAATGCCATATGAGGATGGAAATGTTTTTATTTCCGGGAATACTAGCATTGGATATTTAAAACAGAGTCAAAATTTTGATTCGGATAAAACTTTAATTGAAGAGGTTTCAGGTATTTTTAGTCATGTAGCTGATATGGAAAATGAAATGGCAAAATTGTCTCATGAAATTTCTGAAAGGTCTTCAAAAGGGGAAAATGTAGATAAGCTTTTGCACAGATATGATGAATTAATGGAAGCTTATAATAGAAGTAACGGATATGGTTATAAAAGTGAGATAAACGGCATATTAAATAGCATGGCTTTTACAGAAAATTTTTATGAGAAAAAAATTTCTATGCTGAGTGGTGGTGAAAAGACCCGACTGGCACTTGCCTGCTTACTTTTGAAGAAGCCTGATATTTTATTTTTAGACGAACCAACAAATCATCTTGATATAGGAACCTTAAAATGGCTGGAACAATATTTGAAGTCATATAATGGTACAATTATTTTAATTTCCCATGATAGATATTTCCTAGATCAGACTGTAAACCGCATTTTTGAAGTAGAAAATCATAAGTTGTATACATATCAGGGTGGATACTCTGAATACGCAGAGAAAAAGCGTCATAGACGTGAAGAAGAGCTTAGGAAGTATGAAGGACAACAAAAGGAAATATCAAGGCAAGAAGAGATAATAAGACGGTTTAAGCAGCATGGCACAGAAAAGTTGGCTAAAAGAGCTCAGTCAAGGGAAAAACGTTTAGCACAGATTGACCTTATAGAGAAACCAGAAGCATTTGTGGGCAAAATGAAAATTCATTTTAAGGAACAGTTTAAAAGTGGAAATGATGTGATTTTTGCAGAGGGCTTACAAAAGGGTTTTGGATATGGGCAAAGAAGGAAAGAACTGTTTAGAAATGTAGACTTTGACATTAAAAGAGGCGAACGAATCTGCATCGTAGGAGCAAACGGTGTTGGTAAAACCACATTACTTAAAGTGTTAATGAGTGAACTCGATCCTGATGGTGGCAGATTAAAGATAGGACACAATGTCCAATTTGGATATTATGACCAGGAACAGCAGAATCTTAATCCTTCTAACACAGTTTTTGATGAAATGAAAGATTCCTATAGATTATATACTGATACAGAAATGAGAAGTTTATTAGGAAGATTTTTATTTAAAAATGAAAATGTATTTCTTAATGTAGGAACTTTAAGCGGTGGAGAAAAAGCAAGATTATCTTTATTAAAACTTATGCTCTCAGGATCAAACGTTCTACTTTTGGATGAACCTACTAATCATTTGGATATTACATCAAAAGAAGTTTTTGAAGATGCTCTTTTAGAATTTCCAGGTACTTTAATAGTTGTATCCCATGACCGGTATTTTTTAAATAAGATTCCAACCAGAATAATGGAACTGGACACAGATGGAATGTCGGCATATCTGGGTTCATATGATTATTACATGGAGAAAAAGCAGGAAATTGCATCGGGGAAAAAATATTTAAATGAATTAAGCAGCAGTCAAAACATATATGAGGAAAAAGAATCAGAGGAAATAGATTGTAAAGAATTAAGTTCTAATGAACAAAGAAGAATAAATAAAGACCTTGAAGCAAAAGCTAGGAGGAAGGAACGAGAGCAAAAACGTTTAGAGGACGAAATAGCAAGTTTGGAAAAAGAAATTACTGAATTAGAGGCAGAAATGTGTAAAGAAGAAATTTTCAGTAATCATCTTTTGCTAGCAGAATATCACGATAAAAGTGAAGCATGCAAAGCTAGACTTACAGAAACTTATGATAGTTGGCTTGTAATTCAAGAAGAATAAACTGAAAATTTTGTGTTAATTTGTGTTAAAATTTATACAAAAAATTTTTAAAATGCTCTTGCATATCTTAAAACAGTAAATTATAATGAGTTTTAGTCAATAGGACATAGAGAAAATGGAATTAAATGAAATGTATAGAAAATATATAGTTTCTAAAGTATGGAGGTTAGTTATATGACATTTGACAAAATAAAGGAAATTATCATTGAACAGTTAAGCGTAGATGAATCACAGGTTAATCTTGAAACTCATCTTATGAAAGATTTAGAAGCTGATTCACTAGATGCAGTAGAAATTATCATGGCAATTGAAGATGAATTTGACATCGAAGTTCCAGATGAAGACGCTGAAAAATTCCAGTGTGTTGGTGACATCGTAAAGTACGTTGAAGAAAAATTAAACTAGTCAACAGATGAAAGCCCGCAGATAGCGGGTTTTCGTTATTATTTGAAAAGGGCTAGGTATTAAGAAGGAAAAAGTGAAGAATGAAAAAAGGTTCAAAAATATCAAATGCGGTAATTAAACGTTTACCTAGATATAGAAGATATCTTAATGAACTTCGTAGAAAAGGTGTGGATAAGATTTCTTCAAGGGAATTAAGTGATTTAATTGGTTATACCGCTTCTCAAATCAGGCAGGACCTTAACAATTTTGGCGGCTTCGGTCAACAGGGTTATGGCTACAATGTTGAAGCATTATATAATGAAATTAGTAGTATTTTAGGGCTTGATAAAGAATATAAGATGGTTATTGTAGGAGCGGGAAATTTAGGACAGGCAATTGCAAACCATACATATTATTATAAAGCTGGTTTTGTAGTGTCTTCATTATTTGAAGTTAATCCAAAGCTTGTTGGAATAAAAATAAATGACATCAATGTACGTGATTATGAAGAATTAGTCCAGTATATTGAAGAAAATGCAATAGATATAGGTATTATCTGTACGACTAAGGATGCTGCGCAAGAAGTAGCAGACAAAATGTCTTTTGCAGGAGTGAGGGGAATATGGAACTTTGCACCAGTAGATCTTGAAGTACCGGATACCGTTGCAGTAGAAAATGTACATCTTAGCGATGGATTGCATTCACTTGCATATCACATCAATAGGACTGAATATAAATAATATAAAAAATGAAAATAACCGTTTCTTTTGAAACGGTTATTTGTTATAGTAGAACTAATAATAGATTATTCTACGATAGCATCAACAGGACATGCGTTTGCACATGAACCACAATCAATACACTTATCAGCATCTATAACTCTAGCGCCGTCGCCTTCAGAAATTGCTTCTACAGGGCATTCTGGTTCACAAGCTCCGCAGTTTATACAAGCATCAGTAATTTTGTAAGCCATTGTGATAATCCTCCTTTTTTAAAGTGCTTAAAAGCCAATTAAATTATATCAAAGGGAAATGGAGAAGTAAAGATGAAAGTTTATTCTCTCGTTGGAAAAAGCGGAACAGGAAAAAGCTATCAGGCTATGTCATTGTGTGGAAAAAGAGACATACCTGCAATTATAGATGATGGGCTATTTATATATGAAAGCCGAATTTTACAAGGTCAGTCTGCTAAAAGACAGGCAACTAAAATTGGGGCAATAAAAACAGCATTGTTTACGGATGAAGAACATCGGTATTCCGTAGCTAAAAAAGTAAAAGAAGTTAACCCGGACAAGATATTAATATTGGGGACTTCTACAGGTATGGTGGATCGAATTGTTGAAAGATTAGAACTGCCAGAAATTGAAGAACGAATATTTATTGAAGATATTACAACTGAGGCTCAAAGAGCTGCAGCACGGAAACAAAGGGTGGAATTGGGTAAACATGTTATACCTGCACCGGCTGGTCAGTTAAAAACTGACTTCTCAGGATATTTCTTACATCCGATACGAATGATTAGAGGGTTTGGATTCGGGAATAAAGACAATATGCAGGAGAGATCTGTAGTTAGACCAACTTATAGTTATTTAGGTGAATTTTTTATTTCGGATAAGGTGGTAAATGATATTGTATATTATTTAGGTAAGGAGAACAAAGGCGTCCATTCTATCATACGAGTGCTAACGCAAAATACCAAGACCGGTATCGGATTAACCGTTATGGTTAATATGAAATATGGAAATAATGTAATGGAATGCGCCAGAGAGCTGCAAGGGCAAATTACGGAACATGTAGCTAATATGACTGCTTTTAATGTTCATTCTGTGGATGTTGAAGTCAGGGGCTTAGTGTGATGATTATAGCGTAGCTAATAAAAGCTTGGAGAAAGTGATGGTAGTTAGGGAAAATATTAAAGATTTCAATTTGGATCATATATTTGATTGTGGACAGTGTTTTAGATGGAATAAGCAAAAGGATGGCAGTTATACTGGAATTGCTTTTGGAAGACCAGTAAATATAAACTTTGAGCCCTATATAGAAGGTGGATTCGAAGGAACGCTGAGCATAGACAACATTAATGAAGCAGAGTTTAATGAATATTGGAAAACCTATTTAGATTTAGATAGGGATTATGGTTATATAAAATCTGCGCTGGCTAAAAAAGATTTGGTTCTAGCAGAGGCAATAAAATCAGGACAAGGTATAAGAATACTAAAACAGGAACCGTGGGAGACTTTAATTTCATTTATAATATCTCAAAATAATAACATACCAAGAATAAAAAAATGCATCGAAGGTTTATGTCAAATGTTTGGATCACCAGCAGGCAGTTTTCAGGAAAAAGATTATTTCGCTTTTCCTGAAGTATCAGTTCTGGCTCAACTGACAGAGAACGATTTAGATTCAATTAAGTTAGGGTACAGAGCAAAATATATAATTCAAACTGCAAAGAAAATTGTGACTGATAATACTGATTCAATGAAAAAAGAAGGTATTGATGTTAAACTGGACACACTTGTAAATTTGCGGAAAGCAGATATAATTACAGGGTATGAATATTTAACAAGCTTGTGCGGTGTGGGACCTAAAGTAGCAAATTGTATTTTACTTTTTGGTATGGAAAAATATGAAAGCTTCCCAATTGATGTTTGGGTTCGCCGAGTAATGCACAGACTTTATGATATGGATGAAAATGATATGAAAAGTATGACTAATTATGCCAGTGAGAATTTTGGAGAGTATGGGGGCATAGCACAGCAATATTTATTTTATCATATAAGACAGTTAGAGAAATAACAAATGAGGAGATGATGTACCCATGCTGGGGCCAATAGTAAACGCTGTCGCTATCGTTGTGTGCGGATTAGCGGGAACATATGTAATAAAAGGTTTACCTGAGAGATTTGAAAAATTGATAATGAAAGCCATTGCACTTTCCCTTATTTATATAGGTATATCTGGTGCATTAGAGAACCAACGAGTAATGATTCTAATTCTGAGTTTGGTTGTTGGAGCTATTATTGGCGAAGGCATTAATATAGATAAACAAATGAACAAATTTGGAAAATGGGCAGAAAAGAAACTTGGCTTTTCAGAAGGGAATTTTTCCAAAGGGTTTGTGTCAGCTTCGATTTTGTTTTGTACAGGTTCTATGGCTATAGTTGGTTCCCTGGAAAGTGGATTGCAGGGAGATCATGAAATGCTTTTCGCAAAGGCAATCCTGGATGGGGTTATTACAATTGTGTTTGCTTCTCAATTAGGAATTGGAGTTGCATTTTCAGCATTACCTGTTTTTATTTATGAAGGAGGTATTGCACTGGGAGCTACCTTTATGAAAGGTTTGCTTACGGAAGAGATTATTACAGAAATGTCTGCGGTAGGAAGTCTTTTAATTGCGGCTATTGGCTTTAACTTCATGGAAGTAAAAGAGGTGAAGGTGGCCAATTTAATACCTGCAATATTTCTGCCATGGCTGTTTATAGTAGTAGAAGGATTGTTTACATAACTAGCAGATTCTAAGCACAACATACAGTAGTATTGCTGTGCTATTTTTATCCATAAAAATTGAAAAAAACTATTGACATTAGAATAGATTAGTTTAAAATATAGTTAGCACTCATGGTTAATGAGTGCTAACAAAAACATAAATAATAAAAATTATATATATCAAACAGGAGGTATAGAAAATGAATTTTGGAATTAAGCCACTTGGCGCTAGAGTAGTTATTAAGATGGTTGAGGCTGAAGAAAAGACTAAGAGTGGTATCGTTCTTCCAGGCCAGGCTAAAGAACAGCCGCAGATGGCAGAAGTTGTTGCTGTAGGTCCTGGAACAGAAGAAGAAAAAATGGAATTAAAGGCTGGAGATAAGGTTGTATTCGCAAAGTACGCAGGCAGCGAAATCAAGTATGATGGTGCTGAATACACAATTATGAACCAGAAAGACATTTTGGCAGTTGTAGAATAATAAAGAAAGAGGGTAATTGAAATGGCTAAAGAATTACATTATGGGGAAGACGCTAGAAGAAAATTACAGGCAGGTGTTGATAAACTTGCAGATACAGTAAAAATTACATTAGGACCTAAGGGAAGAAATGTTCTTATTGAAAAGAAGTTTGGCTCACCGGTTATTACAAATGACGGTGTTACTATTGCTAGAGAAATTGAACTTGAAGATGCAGTAGAAAACATGGGCGCACAGCTTGTAAAGGAAGTTGCAACAAAAACAAATGATGTTGCAGGCGATGGTACTACTACTGCTACACTTCTTGCTCAGATTATTATCAAAGAAGGATTTAAAAATGTAGCTGCAGGTGCAAACCCTATGGTACTGAAGAGAGGTATCCAGGGAGCTGTAGACGTAGCTGTTGAGGAAATCAAGAACATTTCAAAGACTGTTGAAAGCAAGGAAAGTATTGCTCAGGTAGCTTCAGTTTCAGCTGCAGATGCAAATATTGGCGAACTTATTGCTGAAGCTATGGAAAAGGTTGGAAAAGATGGTGTTATCACTGTTGAAGAATCAAAATCCATGGGTACAACTCTTGAAGTTGTTGAAGGTATGCAGTTCGACAGAGGTTACTTATCTGCTTACATGGTAAACGATACAGAAAAGATGGAAGCTAACATGCAGAATCCATACATCTTATTAACAGACAAAAAGATTTCAAACATACAGGAAATACTTCCTATCCTGGAACAGATTGTTCAGCAGGGAAGAAAGCTATTCATCATTGCTGAAGATGTTGATGGTGAAGCGCTTGCAACATTAGTAGTCAATAAACTAAGAGGTACTTTTGATTGTGTAGCTATCAAGGCTCCTGGCTTTGGTGAAAGAAGAAAAGCTATGATGGAAGATATCGCTATCTTAACTGGTGGTACAGTTATCTCAGAAGAAGTTGGATACGACCTTAAGGAAGCTACATTAGATATGTTAGGTACTGCTGCATCAGTTAAGGTAACTAAAGAAAATACAGTAATTGTAGATGGTGCTGGTGCGCCAGCTGAAATTCAAGGTAGAATTAAGCAAATTAAGAATCAATATGAAGAATCAACTTCAGATTTTGATAAAGAAAAGCTTCAGGAAAGACTTGCAAAACTTGCAGGCGGCGTAGCAGTTATTCAGGTAGGAGCTGCAACAGAAACTGAACTTAAGGAAAGAAAATTAAGAATTGAAGATGCTCTAAACGCAACTAAGGCTGCGGTTGAAGAAGGTATCGTAGCAGGTGGTGGTGTCGCTCTTGCAAATGCTATCCCAGCAGTTAAGAAATATGTTGAATCACTTACAGGAGATGAAAAGACTGGCGCTGCAATCATCATGAGAGCATTAGAAGAACCAGTTAGACAAATTGCTGAAAATGCTGGATTTGAAGGATCAGTAGTTGTTTCTGAAGTTAAGAACAGTAAAGTTGGTGTTGGTTTCAATGCTGCAACAGAAGAATATGTTGATATGATTAGTGCTGGTATTGTAGACCCTGCTAAGGTTACTAGATCAGCCCTTCAGAATGCTTCTTCTGCTTCAGCTATGCTTTTGACAACTGAAGCAGGCATCGTAGAAATTAAGAAGGATGAACCAGCTATGCCTCCTATGGGTGGCGGAATGCCAGGTATGATGTAGTGCTTAAAAACACTAAATAAAATAGTTGAAAATATTATTCAGGGGATGTCTCAGTTAATGATTTTGAGACATCCTTTTTGTATATTTGTGATATTAAGCAAGTCAGAGCAGTTCAATATTTAATTGAAATATAGTTTTGATTATGATACAGTAAGAGAATGTAAAAGCAATGGCGAAAGCGGGGTAAAAAGGTGGAAACCATTTTAATAATAGATGATAGCTTTTTTAATATTAAACTTCTTGAGGGTATATTACAAAAAGACTATAACATAATATATGCGAATGAAGGCGAAAAGGGTTTTGAAATAGCAAGAGTAAAGCAACCTTCACTTATCCTTTTAGATATTGAGATGCCAGGAATGAATGGTTTTCAGGTATTGGAAAAACTGCAGGCAACAAAAGAAACCCAGCAGATTCCAGTAGTATTTCTAACTGGTGTTGATGATACTGCAACAGAAGAAAAAGCATTTTTCTGCGGGGCAGTTGATTATATCAGAAAGCCTTTTTGCGGTAACGTAGTCTGTGCAAGAGTCCGTACACATATCAACATGTTTAGATATAGAAAAATGCTGGAAACACAAATGTATATAGATGTATTAACCGGGCTTTATACAAGAAAGCACTGCATTGATTATGTTAATAAGCAATGGAAAAATTGCATTAAGGAAGGAATTCCTTTCTCTTTAGGAATTGCAGATATTGATTTTTTTAAAAGAGTAAACGACACTTATGGACATCAGGAAGGTGACAGAGTACTAAGTGCTGTTGCTGATTTAATGAAAAATGCTATGCCAAATGATAACAACTATATTGCCCGTATGGGAGGAGAAGAATTCTATCTTATTATGGCAGGAGAAAATAAAGTCAGAGCTTCAGAAATTATGGAAAATGTGTGTAATGCTGTTGGACGCGAAAGTGTTTGCAAAGTTGGCGGTAATTCTGATGAAGAAATAAATGTGACCATAAGTATAGGAGGTAGAACGATTATACCTTCTGAAAAAGATTCGGTTGATACTTTTGTGGCCATAGCAGATAAAATGCTATATGAGGCTAAAGACAGAGGCAGAAATCAAGTCGTATGGATTTGATAACAACGTAAGAGGAAATAAAGCAAATGAATGAATTAAATATTGCAGGCCAATTTTCTAAATATGTAATACCTTCTATGCTGACTATGATTCTAACTGGATTTTATGGTATAGTAGACGGATTTTTTATAGGACAGGTTATGGGAGATGAAGGACTTGCCGCAATAAATCTTGCATGGCCGTTATTAAGCTTGATTTCTTCAGTAGGTATAGGCATCGGAACAGGCGGCGCCATCATAATGTCCATAAAAAAAGGAAGTGGAAACTTAAAGGAAGCAAAAAGGGTTGAAGGTACTGCCATAGTAATTTTGTGCCTTGTCTCTATTCTTGCCACTACGATATATTTGTTTTTTTCACCTTATCTTCTGCGGACTTTAGGGGCAGATGGCGTTTTATATGAATATGGCCTCAGCTATATGAAAGTTATAGCATGGGGGGCTTTTTTTCAAGTAATGGGGGCGGGACTTACGCCTATACTAAAAAATCTGGGAAAACCAGTGTTTGCCATGCTTATCATGGTTATTGGAATGTGCGTAAATATTGTCTTAGACTGGGCAGCTCTGTATATTTTTGACTGGGGACTTGGTGGTATCGCGTTTGCTACATGTGCGGGACAGGCATCGGTTGCTGTTTTTGCAGCAATTGCAGTGGCTAAGGATAAGCTTGAACATAATTGGTATATATTAAATAGCGAATTTACAAAAGATATATTAAAGATAGGAGCATCTCCTTTTGGACTTACCATGGCTCCAGGAGTTGTTATTATCTTTACAAACCTTCAGTCTCTTAATTATGGCGGAACAGCAGGAGTGGCTGTTTATACCGTAATGTCTTATGCAGCATATCTTGTATATAGTTTAATGCAGGGTTTGGCAGATGGTGTACAACCTATTATAAGTTTTTGCAAAGGTGCTGCTGACCATGAAACACTTAATCATGTTATGAAAAAAGCCTTCGGTCTGGCAGGCGCCATAAGCATTGTACTTATGGTAATTATAGCAATTACCAGATATGAATTTCCAATTATATATGGAGTTTCAAATGAAGTAGCATTAGCTTCAATTCCGGCAATGCTTGCTCTTGTTTTGGCTGTACCGTTTATTGCTATAGCTAGAATCATGTCTGCATATTTTTATGCCATAGATGATGGAAGAAATTCCTCCATAATGGTATATGCTGATCCCTTTCTATTTACACCGTTATTCTTGCTGGTTTTACCCATATTCTTTAATATAATAGGTATCTGGCTTGCATATCCGGCTACACAAATTTCATTAACAATACTTGCTATTGCACTACGAAAAATAAGCAATAGGGGTTAGTAATGAAACCAGGACCATCTCAAAACAAATTAGTGGCATTTAAACTAATTTGTTTTGAGATGGCCTATTTTGTTTAACGACGTTTTATATCTTTTAAGTAGTATTTTGAGCTGGAGAAGAATTCTTTTTTTAATGCAACTACCTGACCGCTCATAAGAATAAGTCCAATCATATTTGGCAGTATGGTTGCACCGAGAATAACATCCAGAAAACCAAAAACAGTTTCCAACCCGCCTAATGCTCCTGCGAAAATAGCAAGAATGTAAAATGTTTTTAAAATTTTTGCGATTTTAGTTCCAAAGAAGAATTCACATTGTTTCTCGCCATAAAATACTTGAACAATGATAGTTGAGATTACAAACAGCAGCATGGAAAGCGATACCAACAGGCCTCCAAGTGTATCACCCATTACAGATTGAAAAGCAAGCGTAGGCATTGAAGCTGCTACGGAAGGATCCACCTGGTTCCATATACCTGTAGTTAAAACCACTAAAGCGGACATGGTACAAATAATCAGGCTGGATACAGTAATCTCGAAAATACCCCAGAACCCCTGTCGTACAGGATGATCTGTGGTAGCAGCGGAATGTGCCACTGGTGCTGTTCCCATGCCAGCTTCACAAGAATATGTACCACGGGCAATACCCCATCTCATGGCAGCAGTCAGCCCTGAACCTGCCACGCCGCTAACGGCAGCTGATGGCGTAAAAGCAGATGTAAAAATCAAGGTAAAAACACCTGGAATAGTGGTAATATTACAGAGTACAACTATTAATGCTCCCAAAACATATATACTGGCCATAAAAGGAACAAGCTTTGAAGAGACACTGGCAATACGGGTTATTCCTCCATAGACGATAACGGATACAAGAATGGTCAAAATAACACCGGTGGTAATCTTGCTTACTCCCATTACACCGACAGTTTGAGTAGCGGATACCGATTGCGCTGCAACTGAAGCAGCCAAAATAATCATAGTAAAAAATGCATATATGATAGCAAGAGTTTCGCCAATGGCTTTGTTTGAAATCCCTGCAGAGAGATAATACATAGGTCCACCTACATATTGTCCATCTTCATTAAGTTCTCTATATTTTATTCCTAAAACTATTTCAGAAAATTTTGTGGCGCAGCCTATTAACGATACAATCCACATCCAAAAAACGGCACCAGGCCCACCAAAGGCTATAGCTATCGGCACTCCCACAATATTGGAGGCGCCAATAGTTGAAGCCAATGCAGTGGTTGCAGCCTGAAAAGGGGATACGGTTCCCTGTCCAGTGTGCTTTTTAAATATGGTACCAAAGGTTTGTTTTAGAATATATGGATAATAAAGAATTTGAAAGAAGCCAAGCCTAATGGTCAGGAAAATGCCCCCGCCCACAATAAGCATTAACATGGGAGGACCCCATATCCAGTTGGATATGGAGCCCACAAAGTCAATTAGATTAAACATATAAACTACTCCATTTCCTAAAATACGTATATAACTCACTTATGTATTGTATGCTGACTGTTTACATAAAAAGAACTGTTATATCCGTAATTTTGGAGTCTTTACATATGAACTGAAAACTAAATTCCATACCGTTGGCACTTTTTTATTAATGTGGAATGATCCACTCCGAGTGCTGTGGCAGCTTTTCGTTTTGAACCATGCTGCGCGATGGCATCACGTATAATGTCTTTTTCAAAAGCTTCAACAGATTTTTTTAAATTGCGTTTTGTTTTTTCTAGATAAGCAGAGCTTATAGGTTCTGGCTCAGCGCGGAAAGCCGCCACAGGTAGAATTCCTAAAACCTGTTTAACTGTTGCTGCATCTATTTCTCCCGTTGAGTTAATAACAATCATTCGCTCCATGACATTTTTTAGTTCACGAATATTACCTGGCCAATTGTAATCATCCAAAACAGAAGCAGCACCAGGAGTAAGAGATACCAGTTTAACATACTTTTTATTGTATTTACCAAGAAATTTCTCTACTAAAGCATGTATGTCTTCTTTTCTTTCTCTTAGTGGAGCTAAATCAATGGGAACAACATTTAACCTGTAATATAAATCCTCTCTAAAGCTGCCTTCTTTTATGGCTTTGTGAAGCTCCTTGTTGGTAGAAGCGATAATACGTACGTCCAAAGAAATTACTTTACTGCAACCAATACGGCACACCTCTTTTTCTTGTAGAATTCTTAGCAGTTTTGTTTGCAAGTCTAAAGGCATATCTCCAATTTCATCCAAAAGTATAGTGCCGCCATTGGCAATTTCAAACAAGCCGGCTTTGCCGCCCTTTAATGCGCCGGTAAAAGAACCTTCCTCGTAGCCAAATAACTCAGACTCAAGCAGGTTGCCTGGGATTGCAGAACAGTTAATTTTTATAAATGGTTTTGAGGTACGGTTACTTGATTTGTATATGAAATCCGCAATAATTTCTTTACCAGTACCGCTTTCACCAGTAATAAGAACTGTTACATCTGTTGCAGCCACAGTCTGAGCTGTTTGGAGTGCATCTTTCATGTTTTTACTGTTGGCAATCAGATTCATATGATCAAGCTGACGCCTTCTTAAATATTCTAATTCTGCATTATTGGTTACCTGCTGGGATTTCAGTATAGCCAGAGCATCCTTCAACTTCTCCAAATGGTCAATATCCTTGTCATGTGCTACAGCATATTTAAGTTCCCCGTGTTCATCAAGAATAGGGATACCTGTAATGAAAATTTTCTTATTAGTTGATATAACAGTACCAACTGCCTCAGTCTGCTTTTTTGTATTTATGACGGTAGGGATTACTCCGTTTGTATACAGTTTTTTTTCACTATTTATTTCGTAAACGCTCTTACCAACAAAGTCCTCTTTTTTTAGTCCGCTAAAGTCTAAATAGGCTTGGTTAACATAAATAGTCTTACCGTTTTTATCAGCAACATATATGGCATCAATTAAGTGGTTACAAATTTCCTCAAAGTCAGTATGATTTTCCCTAAAGTCGTCTACGGCTGTTTCCAGCAAAAAAAGCTTTTGGTTAAGGGACAGGCTTAACGCTTTGGGAATGTTGGAATTTATGGTGTTACGTAATGCCGCAATACAGCTTTCACATAAATTTAAAATGTTAATTTCCTGGCTCATGAAAAGGCCTCCTAAGAAATGATATTTAGCCACGTGGTGAAAAAATTCTTTACGTGGAAAACAAATGGTGATAATTTTCCTCAATTTATATCGATTGTAACACAGAATAAAAATTTTGTGTAGTTTAAATTTGCAAAGGATAAATAGTATTTGATATAAAAAAGATTGAAAAATACAGCTTTCCAGAACTTTAACTTAAAAAATATTTTATGCAATCAATTAGTTGGCATTTGAATTGCTATATATAATGGCAAGTAACAATTATTTGATCTGCATTTTAGGTAAGTGCGTTTTTAGTTAATAAATTCATTACACATCACAAAATAAACGCACTTATATGAAATGCAAGAAGCACTAACAATTAAAAATTATATAAATATTAAAAAAGAGAGGGACATATTATGGCAAAGACTATTATTACAGTGGCTACAACAGGTGCTTGGCCAAGCAGAAAGGATAATCCAAACATTCCTATTACTCCTAAAGAAATAGCAGAAGATGTTTATGAGTGTTTTAAAGCAGGTGCAGCTGTATGCCATCTTCATATGAGAGATGACGAAGAAAAAGGAACTATGGATACAAAAAAATTTGAGGAAACTGTTAAGTTAATCAAAGAAAAGTGTGATATAATTATTAACTGCACAACAAGTGGAGATTTAAATGCTACAGATGAAACAAGACAGGCACATTTAAAGAGCATCAGGCCTGAGCTTGCATCTTATGACTGCGGTTCTATGAACTGGCAGCACAATAGTTTATTTATTAATCATCCTAAGTTCTTAGAAGAATTAGGAATGACTATGCAGGAATATGGGGTAAAGCCTGAAATTGAAATATTCGATGCAGGTATGATTTACAATTCAACTTATTATTTAAAGAAGGGGATCCTAAAGGCTCCACTTCACTATCAATTTGTTCTTGGTGCAGCAGGTGGGTCAGCAGCGACTGTTGAAAACCTTTGTTATTTAAAGAATTTAATTCCAGAAGGTTCAACATGGTCTGCACTTGGTGTTGGTAAAGGCCATGTGCCTATTTTGATGGCAGCTATTGCTATGGGTGGTCATGTTCGCGTGGGAATGGAAGACAATGTGTTCTATACTCCAGGTGTTCTGGCTGATTCTAATGCACAATTGGTAATAAGAGCAGCAGAATTTATTAAACTTGCTGGTAATGAAGTTGCAACTCCTGAAGATGCAAGAGAAATTCTTGGCGTGTAAGATTTAGGAGGCAGCAGATATGATTAAAACAATTGCCGTATTAGGGGCAGGGACTATGGGGCATGCCATAGCTGAAACTTTTTCAATGAATGGATATCCTGTAAACCTTTATGAAACTTATGAGCCCATGAGAAACTCTGTAAAAGGTGTTATAGAAGAAGAACTGAAGTTTTTATATGAAAACGATTTTATCCTAGAGAAAAATATACAGGAAAGCCTTGACAGAATAGCCATGTTTTCAGATTTGAAAGAAGCAGTTTGCGATGTAGACTACGTTATTGAAGCAACTCCAGAAAAAATAGAACTGAAACAGGAACTATTTGCACAACTTGATGAATTTTGTAAGCCATCAGCAATACTTGCAAGTAATACTTCCAGTTTAGCTCTTATGGAAATGGTGTCAAACATTTCTGAAGAAAGAAAAAAGAGAACAATGGTTTGTCATTGGTATAATCCTGCACATCTTATGCCGATAGCAGAGCTATCTTTCTTTGGCAATATGGATGAGGATATTTTTAAAGAGGTTGAAGAACTATATCAAAAAGCCGGAAAGCAGACAGTAAAAGTATTGAAAGATGTACCCGGACTTGTGGCGAACCGTATACAGCAGGGTGTAGCCAGAGAGGTATTCTCATTAATAGAAGAGGGTGTAGCCTCTCCAAAGGATATAGATAAAGCACTTAAATTTGGACCCGCTTTCAGATATGCAACAACAGGTCAGTTGGAGGTTGCTGATATGGGAGGCCTTGATATATGGTGTACAGTAGGTGATAATCTTCTGTCGGTTATGGATAATAGGAAAGAAGCTAATCCAATCCTTAGAGAAAAGGTAAAGGAAGGCAGACTTGGTATGAAATCTGGAGAAGGATTTTTCAATTATCCAGCAGATAAGATTAATGAAATTAAAAACGAATTTAATAAGAAACTTATTATACAACTTAAAACTTCCCAGAATTATATAGAGAAATAGTACTTGTCTTTACTTTGTGATAAATACCCTAATAAATAACCCAGTATAGTGCTTTTACTATACTGGGTTATTTTATTAATTAATTTTAAATTTTCAAATGAAAAGGTGGAAAGAAAATGAGTAGATTAGATATCAAAACCAGAGACAGAGCCCAGATGGCAGTTGAAGGACTGTATAAGGACTTGGAAAGAAGGATTATAGCAAGTCCTCCAGGACAGTGTCCTGTAGATATGGCGGCTTCGTTTCTGAGACTGTGCCATGCCCAGTCCTGTGGTAAGTGTGTACCATGCCGTGTAGGGCTTGGACAGCTTTTAAACCTGATGGACCAGGTGCTTGACCTTGGACAGGATCCATCACTGGATATTATACCCCTGATGGAAAGAACAGCGGAAGCCATAAGGGTTTCAGCAGACTGTGCCATAGGAACAGAAGCAGCAAACATGGTGTTGAGAGGTCTTAAGGGCTTTAAAGAAGACTATATAGAGCATATTACAAACCATCGATGTACAGAAAGCATCCAGAACCTAAAACAGCCAGTACCTTGTGTAGCATTATGTCCTGCAGGAGTAGATGTACCAGGATACAGCGCCCTTGTATACGAAGGCAGATACACGGATGCAGTAAAGCTAATTAGAAAAGATAATCCATTTCCTACAGTATGCGCTTTAATCTGTGAACATCCATGTGAAGCAAGATGCAAAAGGAATCTGATAGATGCTCCTGTAAATATCAGAGGGTTAAAACGGTATGCAGTAGACCACTGTGGAGAGGTTCCTGTACCCGAAAAAATGGATGATACAGGGAAGAGCATAGGAATCATAGGAGGAGGTCCGAGCGGACTATCAGCAGCATTTTATCTGGCTATCATGGGACATAAGGTAACCGTATATGAAAAAAGGAACCAGCTTGGTGGAATGCTCAGATATGGAATTCCAAGTTATAGACTGCCAAGGGAAAGACTGCAGTTTGATATAGATGCCATACTATCAGAAGGTGTAGAAGTGGTAACAGGTTATGACATAAATGACGTGAAGAATATAACTGAGCTAAGAGAAAAACACCATGCCGTATACATCTCCATAGGGGCTCACACCCATAAAGAAATCGGAATTGAAGGAGAGTACTCCAGGGGCGTGATTTCTGCTGTGGAAATGCTTAGAAGCATAGGCGACAATACCATGCCGGACTTCAAGGATAAGGCAGTAGTGGTAATCGGCGGAGGAAACGTTGCTATGGATGTAGCAAGAACGGCAAAGAGGCTGGGGGCTGCGGAGGTAAATATCGTATATAGAAGAAGAAGAGACGATATGACAGCACTTCCTGATGAAATAGAAGGAGCAATAGCTGAAGGATGTCAGCTTTTACAGCTTAAAGCTCCAGCCAGAATTCAGGCAGGGAAAGCAGGAGACGTAGAAGCCCTATGGGTAAAACCACAGATAGCAGGAGGAGCAGATCGTTCAGGACGACCAAAACCAGTTGATGCTCAGGCAGAAGAAGAAGGTATCCCTTGCCAGATTATCATTTCTGCCATCGGTCAGGGAATTGATGCAAAGAGCTTTGAAAAGTATGGAATACCTGTAAACAAGGGAAGCATAAAAACAGAAACCTCCAGCGGTATAGAGAACATACCGGGAGTATTTGCAGGGGGAGACTGTGTAACCGGTCCGTCAACAGTAATCAATGCCATAGCGGCAGGAAAAGTAGCAGCTGCCAATATAGACACCTATTTAGGATATCACCATGCAATTGAATGTGATGTGGAAATACCAGAAGCAAAGAGCCTGGATAAGAAACCTTGCGGAAGAGTAGAACTGAAGATGCGTTATGCAGGGGAAAGAGGCTGTGACTTTGAAGAAATAGAGCAGGGAATGACTGAAGAAGAGGCAAAGCAGGAGGCAATGAGATGCTTAAGATGCGACCACTTTGGTATAGGTTCATTTAAAGGAGGCAGAGAATCACAATGGTAAAGTTAACAATAGACGGACATATCATATCCGTTCCTGAGGGATCAACAATCTTAGAAGCTGCTCTGGAAGTAGGAATCCATATTCCCCATCTCTGTTACTTGAAAGACCTAAATGACATAGGTGCATGCAGGGTATGTATAATAGAAGTGGAAGGGATAGACAGGCTTGTTACTGCTTGCAATACAAAGGTAGAACAGGGCATGGTCATCCATACAAACAGTCCTAAAGTAAGAGCAACAAGAAAGACAAATGTAGAACTGATTCTATCGGATCATAACTGCACTTGTGCAGTGTGTGTGAGAAGTGGAAATTGCAGCCTGCAAAAAATTGCCAATGACCTTGGTATCCTTAGTATTCCATATACATCCGTGCCAGAAAAAGCAAGATGGGATAACAGCCTGCCTTTAATAAGAGATGCATCAAAGTGTATTAAATGTATGAGGTGTATACAGGTATGTGACAAAATACAGGATTTGCAGGTATGGAATCTAACGGGCTCAGGTTATAGAACTACTGTAGGCATTTCTGAAAATAAAAAAATTCAGGAAACAGGGTGTTCGCTATGTGGACAGTGTATAACCCACTGCCCTGTAGGAGCATTGAGGGAACGGGATGATACCGATAAAATGTTTGCCGCCTTAGCTGATCCTGAGAAGATAACAATGGTGCAGATAGCACCAGCAGTTAGAACTGCATGGGGCGAAGGAATCGGACTATATAAAGAGGAGAGCACCTTAGGAAGATTGGTAAGCGCCTTAAGAAGAATAGGCTTTAACTACATATTTGATACAACGTATACGGCAGATCTCACCATAATGGAGGAAGGGACAGAATTCCTTGAGAGGTTTAAGAAGAAGGATAAATATAAGTGGCCTATGTTCACCTCTTGCTGTCCTGGATGGGTGCGCTTTGTAAAGTCACAGTATCCGGATATGGTTGAAAACCTTTCAACGGCCAAGTCTCCCCAGCAGATGTTCGGAGCCATGTCAAAGACATTTATAGCACAGAAACTGGGAATACCTGCAGAAAAGATTTTTTCTGTATCGATTATGCCTTGCGTTTCAAAAAAATACGAAAGCGGAGTAGAAGCAGTTAATGACGCAGGTCATGGCAGTGATGTTGATTTGGTGCTTACTACAAGAGAACTTGACCGAATGATTAGAGCAGACCACATTCAGCCAAATGATTTGAAAGAAGAATCTTTTGATGAAATCTTCGGAGAAGGCTCAGGAGCAGGTGTTATATTTGGCGCAACTGGCGGAGTTATGGAAGCTGCACTTCGAAGTGCATACTATTTGCTGACAAAGAAGAATCCAAATACAGAGAGCTTCAGAAAAGTGCGGGGTATGGATGGCTGGAAGGAAGCTATATTTGAGATTGAAGGGGTTGCTGTAAGTGTGGCAGTAGCCAGCGGACTGGGTAATACGAGAAAGCTTATAGAGGCCATAAGAAGTGGAGAGGTCCAATATGATTTCGTAGAAATCATGGCCTGTCCAGGAGGATGCGCAGGAGGCGGCGGACAGCCTATTCATGATGGCTTTGAGCTGGCAGAAGACAGAGGCAAGATCCTTTACGGGCTGGACAGTACTTCAAACTTAAGATTTTCCCATGAAAACAGTGCAGTACTAAAGACCTATGAAGAGTTTCTGGAAAAGCCAAACTCAAAAAGGGCACATGAATTACTTCATACAAATTTAAAAGACTGGGATTTGAAAGCCTAAAATATACAGGATGCTGAACAGCATCCTGTTTTTTACATAAAAAATTTATCAATAATTAGTTTACTTTTTGTTTTCAAAACTCGTTTTTATATGTGTAAAACAAATTAACCGGTTAAAGTGTTTTAAATAAAATTTGAAAAGGAGAGTTTAAAATGTCAATATCATTAACATCAACTTGTATCTATTGTCCGCCATCTTTAGCTACACCTACAAAAATAACTGGTACAGATATAATTGAAAGGGGTAAACTAATTGATTTAGTCGAATTGTGGCAAAGTAAGCATGCTGGTCAACTTGACACATATAGTGTAGTTGCATCACTTGTTGCTGCATATTTTGGGGGAGCAATCTATAAAAAAGTAATCGGAGCGTGTGTAAAAGAGGCGGTAACACTAGCTAGAGCAGAAGCATTGCAAGGTGCTTTTGAAACACTTTTAGGATTTTCTCTTTATAAATTAATAGAAAAGAATTTAACTGTTGAAAGTTCTGTAATAAAGAATATTGCTAAATTATCTGGCAAAAATATTAAAGTAACATATACTTTTAAGTATATAAGAAGTGGTTCTAATGATGGTGCTTATTTCTTAGATGACATGAAAGTATCAGAAGAGTAATAAAATATAAAGGCCAAAACCATAAAAGTACTTTTAATATGTTCCCTCTTAATGGTTTGCAGTAAAAAAATAACTGTAAACCATTAAGGAGGAACATAGTTTTTATGCATATGTTTATTGACAACAGTTTATCTTAAGCATAAGATATTAAAAGTAAAATTAAAAAAGGAGATATTATGGTTTATGGTTAATAAAGTAACATTAGGCTTATTTTTTATTCTTGTATATGGGTTATGCATATATTTCTTTGTTACAGGCAGTATAAAAGAAAAAATGATTTTAATTATAATAGCTACATTTGTAGCATTTTTTCACTATTTACAAAGAAAAAATTTTAACAGGCAAAAAAATTAAAAATGTATATAATGATGCGACCACATTGTTGGTCGCATTTCTTGTATGTTACATTATGGTAATGTACTTACTAAATTGTAACTAATTGTAAACCCAAGCCTCTGGGCATATAATGCTTGTATAATTTTGAATGAACAATTACAGATAAAAGCAGGAGGAATGGGTACGTGGCACATGATTTAGATTTAACACAGGGAAGTGTGCGGAAACAGCTGATACGGTATGCACTGCCATTGGTAACTACCAGTGTGATGCAGGGCCTTTATAGCATTATTGATATAATTATAGCGGGACAGTTTGTTGGAAAGGAAGCAGTTTCTGCCATAAATAATTCAAGTCAGATTATGGGATTACTTACACAAATAGCTATAGGATTTACTTTGGGGGGGAACATTCTAATAGGACAGTACTTTGGCAGTAAAGATGAAGAGGGCAGAAAACAGGCAACAGGTACCTTGTTTTTATTGAGTATGGTACTAGGTGCAGTAATTTCTGTATGGATTTATTTTAGCTCAGAAAGCTTACTAACTTTGTTGGGAGCACCTTCGCTAAAAGATGCTGTCATTTATTTAAGAATCTGCTCAGCAGGGTACGCATTTATTTTGGGCTATAACGGACTTAGTGCAATTTTAAGAGGCGTAGGTAACTCGAAAGTGCCGCTTAGGTGTATTACAGTTGCAACAATACTAAATATCATATTGGATCTTTTCTTTGTACTAGTACTGCATAAAGGGGTGGAAGGAATGGCTTTAGCCACTGTAGCAGCACAAATAGTATCTTATGCTATGGCACTATTATACTTGATAAAGGCAAAGGATTACTTTGGTTTTCATCTGGCTAATCTTCGGATTAGAGCGGATAAATGTAAGAAAATATGCCAGCTGGGTGTACCCTGTATGCTGCAATGGACTATTGCCAGTTTATCATGGCTTGTAGTTACATATTTTATAAATCAGTATGGAGTGGATGTATCTGCAGGAAATGGAATCTCTATAAAAATTAAAGATTTCTGCCAGTTATTTATATCGGCCATGTCAAGTGGTGCATCCACAATGATTGCTCAGACCTTGGGAGCACAAATGTACGACAGGGCAAAAGAGGTCATGTATGAAGCTATGAAAATAACAGTAGGATTGGCACTTATCATAATTGTCATTGTAGAACTGGCTGCACCGTTGATAACTTCTGTATTTACAAGTGATGTATCCGTTGCAGATGCAGCAGTGCTAAATCTTCGAATTGAAATAATAGGACAGGCTTTTTATGCATCATTTCTTATTTACCATTCATTGATGACTGGAGCAGGACATACCTGGATTGTAATGGGAAGTTCCTTTGTCAATTGCATTCTATTCAGAGTGTTACTTGTCATCATTTTAAACCAATACTTTGGTATAATGGGGGTGTATCTTGGTTGTATGATAGCACCAAGCAGCTCTATTCCCATTGGATGGATTTATACCAAATCAAATATATGGCGTAGAAAAATAGTGTAGGGAAGGAGCAATTATGAGATATGGATTAGATGAAAAGATGCCTACAGGTGAATGTTTGATGTACGGACTCCAGCATTTAATATATTTTTTAGCTGGGGCAGCAATTATGCCTGTAATTGTAGCAGCCTATCTTGGTTTGAATCATAACCAGACTACTGAAATGCTTCAGAGAACATTCTTTTTATGTGGAATCATATCAATCATTCAGACAAGGTTTGGACACAGGTATCCTATTGTGGATGGACCAGCGGGACTATGGATGGGAATTCTAATTACGTTAACTTCGGCCACTACAGCTTTTGGCGGCAGTCTGGCCAGTCTACGTACGGATCTGGAAATGGGAATGATTCTCTCGGGTGGTCTCATTATAATTATTGGGTTAACGGGACTGATTAGCAGGATTTCTAAAGTGTTTACTCCTTTAGTAAACGGTGTGTTTTTAATTCTTATGGTCCTTCAGTTAAGCGGAACCTTAATGAAGGGAATGACTGGAACAACTAAGGGAGCAGGAGAGATTTCATTAGCTAATGTTTTGGTATTTTTGTTGACAGCAGGGATAATTTTACTAATAAATATAAAAGGCAAAGGATTCGTTAAAAGTGTAGCTACGCTTATTGGTGTGGCTATAGGCTGGTGTACGGCCTTGATGTTGGGCATAGGAGAAAAAATTAACCTCACAGGGACAAGTCTTTTTTCTTTACCTAAAGTTTTTGCATGGGGGATGCCGACCTTTAATGGCGGAGTTGTAATTACTTGTATGGTAGGGTGTGTCATGCTTTTTGCAAATGTTATAGCTAGTATAAACGGTATGGCAGATGTAGCTCAGGATAAGGTAATCCCAAAACAGCTTAACCGAAGCATTGGGTTTTATGGATTTACGGCAGTTATGACGGGAATAGTACCAACAGTGGGGTTTGTACCTTTCGCCTCATCAATGGGTGTAATTGCCATGACTGGAGTGGCCTCTAGAAGACCATTTTATCTTGGTAGTGCCTTTATGATTGTTCTTGGACTAATAGCACCAGTAGGGTCTTTTTTTGCCTCTATACCTCCCTCAGTAGGTTATGCAGCCATGATGATTGTATTTGCATTAATTTTGGGGCAGGGATTACGGGAATTCCAAAGAGTGGAATTTACACAAAGAGAGAATCTTATCGTAGGAATATCTATGCTTGTAGGAATGGGGGTAATGTTTTTACCATCCGCTTTATTTATTTCTCTGCCAGGCTTTTGGAAATATATTTTTTCAAATGGACTAATCGTTGGAATGCTTATGAGCATTATACTGGAGCAGCTGGTTTTACGTGAAAAACTGATTAAATAGAATAAAAGAGCCCTGAAGTTTCTAAATAGAGAACTCAGGGCTTTACTTTTTAGTTTAATCTTTTTTTTATTTACTTTTATTTTCACCGCTGCTTTGTGAATTAGAACTCAAAAGCCTTTCGACGATTTCTTCTTTGTTGTTCATAAAGTCTGCGGTTGTATCTTCTATTGATAAATTTTTCTCTACCACATAATCAACAAAATCACAAAATTGTTCATAATTATCAATTATTTCTGATACACACTTATGATATTTTTTTTGTGTATGCACTAAAAAAGCATCTGGATCGATTTCTATATTTAACTGACGCATACGTTCAATACTCCACATGTAAATCATATCAAGAGCAGGAATTATCCTTTCACCTGCAGGCGTCAAAATATATTCCACTTTTAATGGAATAGTATTGTATTGGATTCTTTCAATCAGGCCATCTTCCATAAGTTCTTTTAGCTGTTGACTTAGTACTTTTTCACTTACAGGTAATGTCTTTTTAGTTTTTGAAAAACGAATAACACCATGATGATGAATGTGATGTAAAATAGTCATTTTCCATTTGCCGCCTAAACAAGATAAGGCATACTGATATGGGTTAGTTCCTATCATAGAGAACCTCCTTTTTCCCAAATATTAATCCCTAAACTGTTACACTATCACGATTAGTATTATAGCAAATTTTAACCATAGAGTCAATTTGGGATTGTATTTTTGATGTTTTTTTTGATATTTTTTTGTCATAAAATTTGTTAATTAAATATCAATAAAGCTTTAATAATTAGGAATAGGTTTGGATTTTATAATATTAAAATCTAAAAAACATAAAATATAGAGCAATATTGTCAAAAAATAGAGAAAAAAATAGATTGACTTTAAAAAAATATAAAAATATATTGATAAAATTATAACGAAAAATTAGTTACTGATAAGTAACCATATAACAGCAAAGTAACTCTCTTACAGAAAAGTTAGAATTGTAGAACAATTTTTGCAGTGCTATACTCCAATCATAAAATCTAATCAGGCCATAGACAGAAGCTATGCCACTTGATTAATAAAATAAATAGCATGCGACTGAGTAATAAGTACCCAGCCAATAAAAACGGAGGTAGCGTAAATGATTAAAAGAACTGTAAGTGAATTAAAACCTTATGAGGCACCTGGACATTTTGGATGTACAGCTATGAGATATCATGGAAAGGATGAAACTGGAGCAGAAAAGTTCTGGATTGGAAAATCTGTTTTTCTTCCTGGTGGTGGAGCTGATTGGGCGTACGAAGATAATCCGCTAGAAAAAGTTTATTATGTACTTAAAGGTGAAATGACTATCACGGATAAGGAAGGCAAGAAGTACGTAGTAAAGGCTGGTGAATCTATTTCATTCCCACCAAATGAAGGCAGAGGTTTAAAGAACGAAACAAATGAATCAGCAGAAATGTTAGTTATCATTAACTACCCTGACGCAAAATAGGCGCTGGAGAATGACAATATAAGGAGAAAGAGAAATGGTAGAGAAACAGTTTGTAAATAACTTATTTGATGTGAAAGGCAAGGTGGCTTTAATTACTGGAGCTACAGGTGCTTTAGGAAAAGCTGTTGCCATGGGATATGGCTTAGCAGGTATGAAGGTTATGATTACAGGCCGTGGCGAAGAAAAGTGCCAGGCTATATGTGATGAACTTGCTAAAGAAGGAATTGAATGTGGATTTTCAACAGGAGATTCTGCAGTAGAAGAAGATGTTATCAAAGTTGTAAGTGATACAGTAGCTAAATTTGGTGAAATTAATGTATTAGTTACAGCTGCGGGTTATAACCATGCACAGCCAATTGTCGAGCAGGAATTAACCGAATGGCAGAAAATCATGAATTCAGATGTACAGGGAACTTGGTTATTCTGTAAGTATGTTGGAGAGAGACTGATTGCACAGGGCAAAGGTGGCAAAGTGATATTAGTTTCTTCAGCTCGTTCAAAGATGGGCATGGCAGGCTACACAGGATACTGTACAGCTAAAGGCGGTATAGATCTAATGGCTCAGTCTCTTGCTTGTGAATGGACAGCTAAGTATAAGATTAATGTAAATACAATTAACCCTACAGTATTCCGTTCAGATTTAACAGAGTGGATGTTTGATCCAGCAAGCGAAGTATATAAGAACTTCTTAAAGAGACTTCCAATTGGAAGGCTTGGCGAACCAGAAGATTTCGTAGGTCCATGCATCTTCTTAGCATCATCCGCTAGTGACTTTATGACAGGTGCAAATGTAGCTGTTGAAGGCGGATACTGGGCTAACTAATTATATTAATATGTATAACTATTTGTTAAAAAATCTTATGAGTAAAACTAGAGGAGAATAAAAATGGGAAAGAAAGTATTTATTGATTTAACACATCCGTTCAGTGCAGATATTCCACGTTGGCCATATTTTGTAAAGCCAGTTATTGATTCTATGCACACTTTGGCAAAGGGCGGTGTTCTTACACAGAGAATTGATTGCGTGCAGCATACAGGTACACACTGTGATGCACCTCGTCACGTTATGGAAACTGAATTCGATGGTAAAAGAGCTCGTTACACTCATGAAATGCCAGTTGATGCATACACAGGTGAAGCAGTTTGTCTTGAAATCAATGTTGAACGTTGGGGCTTAATTACTAGCGAACATCTTGAAGATGCTTGCAAACGTGCAAACATTAAGCCTGAAGAGTTGGAAGGCATGATTGTATGTCTAAATACAGGCATGCACCGTAAATTCGATGATTCAAAAGAATACTATCATTATTCATGCGGAACTGGTGTTGATGCAGGAAAATGGTTTGTAGAACACAAGGTTAAGTGTGTAGCTATGGATATGCAGGCTCTTGACCACCCGCTGCATACAGCTATGGGAAATAACGGCGGTACACGCATGAACTTAATCGGTGCTTCCGGAAAGCCAATCACAGAAGAATACAGAGAACAGTTCGGTGAAGAAGCATATGCTGAATTTGATAAAGATGAATATATCAGAATTCACGGTCAGGAAGCATATAATGCAAAATTTGGCGATTTAGAAGCAATTGGATGCTGGGGAACATGGGAACCTTGCCATAAAGAAATGTTAGGTCATGGCATAGTTGGCGTTGAAAATCTTGGTGGAGACTTAGATAAAGTGTCTGGAAAACGTTTCAGATTCTTCTGCTTCCCAATCAGATGGTATATGGGAGACGGATCTATGGTTCGCTGCGTTGCAGAAATTGAAGAAGACGATGTAAATGATGTACCTGACAGAGTGTATACATATGCTAGCATTTAAAAAAAAGTTTTCAAGTACGGTATGGTATAGTAAAGTGTTGTATAATAGAAGCCTTATACGTTAACACATAAATAAAGGAGGACTGAGGGCCTTTATTGTAAAGCTTCCCAGTTCTTCTTTTTTTAAGTTTATTCGGAATTATAGTAGTATTTTTATTTGAGAGGAAAAAACGAAATGAGTGATAACAAAAATTCAGTAGTAAATTTCGGCGCTGCGGGATGGGGAACAATTCTTTATTGTCTGTTCATGTTCTTCTTTTATGTTGGTATGGTAAATGATGGGACAAACGTACTTGCGCCTACAGTAGCTGCAAATCTTGGATGTGAGCCTGGAACATTGATTCAGATCAACGGATACATGGGCATGGTTGCTGTAATTGGATTTATCTTTGTAGGGCAGATTAATCGTAAATATGGAGCCCGAAAGACGGCTTCATTTTTTACAATTTTAGCAGGTGTAGCCTATATTATATGTGGTAACTCTACAAGCATCCCAATGTATGCTGTTTCAATGCTGGTTGTTGCAACAAGTATGATGTCAGCAGGATATATTGCAGGCGGTACATTAGTAGCTGCATGGTGGCCTAAGAAAAAAGGGATTATCATGGGATATACAACTATGGGACATAACTTTGCATCTGCATTTTATGTAGCGATTTTAACTGGCTTAGTAGCTATATATGGGAATATTAGCAGTGGATGTATTCCAATTGGTATTGCCGCAATTGTACTAGGTATTATTGGCGCAATCTTTGTCCGTAACACTCCACAGGAAAGAGGGTTGAATCCGGATAATGTATCTGATGAATATTACAAAAATAATTATGATACAGCTGATGATGATGGACATGAAAAAGACGGTGGATGGACAACCAGTAAACTGTTAAGTACTAAAGAGTTATGGCTTGCTGCAATTACAACTGGTTTTTTTCAGATTTGCTCTGTAGGAGTTATGACACAGCTTGTTACCCGTAACATTCGTGACTTTGGAATGGAACAGGGTAAAGCTCTTGCAATTATGACAGTTATCGCTTTAATTGGTGTAATTGGTTCATTTATTATTGGCGTTATCGATGACCGAATTGGAACAAAGAAAACAATGATGATGTTTGGACTTTGGTATGCAGTTGCTCTGGCATTTAACTTTATGTCAGACAGCGTAGGCGTTACATTTTACATCTCAATCTTTATGATTGGTATGGGAATTGGTGGTTCTGCAAACTTTACAACATCCCTTCCAACATCTATTTTCGGACGTCAGGGATTTGATAAGGTAAACTCAGTAATCTTTCCAATTCAGGGTTTTGTAACTGCATGGTGCTTTGTAATCAATGGTATTGTAACAAACGTTATTGGTGATTTGAAGATTGCATATATGATTTTCTCATGTGTAGCGTTGGTTAATATCCTTTTGGTTAAATTTGTTGATGAACACAAATTTAATAAAGACTTCGCTGCAGAACAGGCACATAAATAGCCATATTCATTCATTAAAAATTCTAAATAATGCATTTAGCATTAGGACACCTTCTGGTGAAAGTATACACCGGCAGGTGTCTTTTCTTGCCGATAAAAGCATCTGTATTTTAGGTTGACTTTATGGACAAATGGTTTTACTATATAATCAAATATACAAATTAGTGCTCCCACCATAAAAAATAATGATTTTGTTCGTAAAAATTAGTGCTCCCATCATAAAAATTAGTAATCTCATCAGTAAGAATTAGTGATCTTCGTCAGTAAAAATTAATGATTTCCCCCCAATAAAATTAGTAATTGCCGTCAGTAAATCGTAATAATCCTCATCAGTAAGAAATAGAAAGCGCGCTCTATTTATAAGAAATTACTGTAAAAATTCATATGAACAGCATTGGTAGTTTAGCTTTAACCTGCACAGCTGTTTAAACTGGAGCTTATATCAAAGAGAGGTGATTTTGGTTTAAGGCAAGTAAGCTGCCAGTAATTTATCGGTCAAAAATATACTAAGAGGAGGAAGTGTTGTGAAAAGCATATTTAAATTTAAAACTTTTATGTTTATGCTTGTGCTTATTATCATAAGTACGCAGTGTAGCCTTGTATTTGGAGAAGATCAAAATAACTTTGAAGCTACAGCCGGAGATTCAATAAAGGTCAATGAAGATAAGGGACTGGATGGAGCGAATGCTACTGTTCTGGAATCGGATTCAGATCATACAGTCATAAGATTTGATGTAGGAGAATTTGCCAAGAATGCAGTGGATATACAAGAATCAGAGTATTACAAAATAATCTGCAAAGGGACAAGCTTTGAGGAGGAGTTAGGTTTACCTGAGCTGCCACGTATATGTCGCAGCATAACAATACCAGATTCTGCCGATACGAAAGTAAGTGTACTGTCGTCGGAATATACCGATTATGAAAACTGCCCGATAGCACCGTCTAAAGGTAGTATTTCAAGAGATGTTAATCCAGATGATATTCCATACACCTTTGGAGAAGTCTATAAAGGGGAGGGATGGTATCCTTCTGGCGATATGGTTTCAATCAGTGATCCTTTTATTATGAGAGAACTGAGTGGTGCTACAGTCAGGGTCAATGCTTTTCAGTATCAGCCTTCCACCAAAACATTGAGAGTCTATGATTCCGTTACTGTAGAAGTTAAAAGTGAAAATCAGTACAATGTTAACAGCTTAGATTCTTCTATGTCTACGTCTGCACCTACTCATACTGAGGCTTTTGAAGCAGCATACCAAAACCTCTTTATCAACTATAACAGTGGGCAAGGATTAAGGGCTATGGCCACAACAGCAGAAAATGGCGATATGCTCATTATAGCATATGATAAATTTACCAGCGCCATGGATCCTTTTATTCAATGGAAGAACTCAAAAGGGATCAATACTACAATGGTAAAAATGTCACAAGTATCACCAAGAAATAATCCTAGTGAAATCAAGAAGTATATAAAGAACTATTACAATCAGCACCCAAGCTTAGCATATGTGCTTCTGGTGGGTGACTATCAACACATATCATCACCAAAATATTCCACTGGCGTTTCAGACCCTGAATATACAAAGGTGGCGGGCAATGATAATTATCCTGATATATTTGTAGGTCGTTTTTCCGCTGAAAGTATTGCAGATGTGCAAACCCAGGTGCAGCGCACTATTGATTTCGAGAAAAATGGAAGCAATACAGCAGATTGGTATAAAAATGGTGTAGGGATTGCTTCTGCTGAAGGAAGCAATGAATCGGACGCAGAGCATATGGATAATATACGCAATAGGCTTTTGAGCTCAGGGTATACTCAAATTGACAGAATATACGATCCCGGTGCATCTGCTTCAAAAGTTGCAGACAGCCTCAACCAGGGCCGCGGTATCATAAACTACTGCGGACATGGAGCACAAACCTATTGGGTTACTACACACTTCGGCAACAGTGATGTTGCGGCACTTCAGAATCAAGGACATCTTCCATTTATAGTAAGTGTATCCTGTGTCAGTGGTAAATTCCAGTCAGGAACATGTTTTGCAGAAGCATGGCTGCGTTCCCAAAATAGCAATGGAAACCCAATAGGAGCAATCGGTACTTATATGTCCACGATAAATCAGGATTGGATACCTCCAATGGTAGGGCAGGATGCCATTATGGATCAGGTCTGCAACAAAACCAAAACTTCTTTTGGAGGTCTTTGTTATACCGGAGCGAGCAAGATGCTAGATAATGGTACCTCTAGTGACATTGAGACCTTTAATACCTGGACGGTTTTCGGCGATCCATCCATACAATTAATAGCAAACTAAAAGGATACTGGAATCAAAAAATTATCTTAACCATAAAAAAATCAGGAAATATAATTTCCTGATTTTTTATATTTTTGTTATGTCTGGCGAACCGGATCTATCATAATATTTATTTTTTAGCAGATCCGTTTTTGCTAAGCTTTACAACTAAACCACTGAGTGCGGCTAGCGCTAAAATATTTGGGATGACCATAAGTGCATTAAAAAAGTCTGCCAGCTCCCATACTAAATCGACTTTTAATGTTGAACCTATGATGATAAATAGAACGACCAGGCAGGAATAAATTTTAACTGCCTTTTCACCAAATAGGTACTTCACATTAATTGCACCGAAAAAGTGCCAACTGAGAATTGTTGAAAATGCGAAGAATAATAAGCAAATTGCAACATATAAATCTCCCCAATTTCCGAAGCAGTTAACAAATGCTGCCTGCGCTAAAGCTGTACCAGTTTTTCCTGTAGACATAACCCCTGTACATAAGATTGAAAAAGCAGTAAGGTTTAGGATAATAAACGTATCGATAAACACACTGATCATTGCTCTTAGACCCTGTTCATGAGGCGTTTTAGCAGTAGCACGTGCGTGTGCATGAGGTGTTGAACCCATACCTGCTTCATTTGAGAATAAACCTCTTGCAACACCATAACGAATGGCCTCCCTTATGGTAATACCAGCAGCGCCTCCAAGGACTGCCTCCGGCTTAAATGCACAAACAAAAATCATCTTTAGTGCAACTGGTAAATTTGAAATATTCATTGCTAATAAAATAATACTTCCTATTATATATATAAATGCCATGAGTGGAACGATCTTCTCTACCACCATGGAAAGGCGTTTCGTACCACCGATGAAGATAAAGGCCGCAACAACTGCAAGAATGATACCTATTACGAGAGGATTAAGGTTCATTCCTCTTGATGCAAAGGCTTCCGTAAAAGCACTGCCAATAGAATTGGACTGTACCATGTTACCCATAAATCCAAGAGCCAGTACGATAAAAATAGCAAAGGCAGTAGCAAGTATCTTGCCAAAAGTCCCATTAAATGCTTGTCGTATGTAATATACAGGGCCTCCAGTCATGTGACCGTCAGAGTCTATGGTTTTGTATTCCTGTGCAAGAGCTGCTTCTGCATAAATAGTGGACATACCGAAAAAGGCACTAACCCACATCCAAAAGATTGCACCAGGACCGCCTGAAATAAGCGCAGTAGCTGCGCCAGCCAGGTTACCAGTACCTACTTGACCGCCAATGGCTGTAGCGATTGCTTGAAAAGGTGTCATTTCTCCGTTTTCACTTTTAGCCCCATTAAAACTGAAATCCTTAAATAGAAGCTTCCAGCCTTCGGTAAATTTTCTAATTTGAATAAATTTTAACCGAAAGGTAAACATTATTCCTGTACCACATAGAAGAATGATGAGGAGGATGCCCCATAAAAATCCATTGGCTTTTACTACTAGTTCTAACATAATTATTCTCTCCATTCATGACCTAACCCAATTTGTGAGACAAATTGCTGGTAGGTCAGATGCTAAAAAATCATAAACTTTAATTTATAGATTTTTATCGTATCTTTCCGACTGATATGGCAGCAATTACAACAAATTGAATTATTTAAAGTAATAAAATAAGAGCTGATTGGTTATCAGCTCTCTGGGAGTAGAACATTTGCATACAATAGGAAGTTGTTATGTCTTTAGGTCGTGTATTTTCCAATATAGACCATAAAAAAATCCGATACCTGTTCTAGTGGAACGGGTTCGGACACCACATACTGAAAACCTATTGTTCTGATTTGTATGCCCTGTCCTTTTGCCTGAGAGATCGCTAGACTTCATTGTCTAACTTACACCTTCGGCGCTCGTTTTTATCAGTTATTTAACTGGAACTGATTTGAGACTCTCCAGAGTTATTAACGTTGTTGTCAACATCAATGGCAACACATTAACATATAGAGAATTTAAATGCAATATAAAAATAAATATTCGAAATAATTAAAAGATTTCCAAAAGAATTTCAAAAGAAGTTAGCTGTTGTAAATACACGAAATTTGTTATACAATAAATAATTAAACTTCTAATTATAATGTTATCAAGGTGGGGAAAGTAATTGAAACAACAAACATGGACAAACTATATTATTGTGGCACTATTAACAACCCAGCTTTTTATCGGTTATTTAGGCATACCTTTAATGAGTGGCAGTCAATTTTCTGTAGATTGTAAACCTGACATTATAATTGTTGGTGAGAATGAGGGTGGTAAGCCGCCAGTTGTGGTTGAGTCTGATGAAAGTGTAGCTAGGAGAAAAACTCTAAAACATGACTTGGACAAAGGCTTGTTCATTCTTGTCAACAAACAAAATCCTGTAGATAGTAGTTATAAACCTGATGATTTGACATCCATTAAATATTTTGCAGCAGATCGTCCAGAAGCTGGCAGATTTATGAGAGCTCAGGCGGCAGATGCATTTAATCAATTGTCAGAGGTAGCAGCAAAAGAAGGTTATGAAATAATTGTAACTACCGCTTATCGTTCTTATGAATTCCAAACGACCTTATACAACAATTATGTAAAAAGAAATGGACAGCAGAAGGCAGATACATTTAGTGCTCAGCCTGGGAAAAGCGAACATCAGACAGGGCTTGCGGCAGATGTAAGTTCTCCATCTGTAGGTTATCAGCTGACAGAGGACTACATCCATACGCCAGAAGGAAAGTGGCTCAATGATAATGCATATAAGTTTGGCTTTATTATAAGGTTCCCTAAAGGAAAAGAAAGCATTACAGGATACATGTACGAGCCGTGGCATATTCGATATGTGGGAAAAACGGCGGCAAAAGAGATTTTTAATGAGGGATTTACCCTTGAAGAGTATTTAGAAAAGGAGATATAAAATGGCACACTATTTTAATGAACCATCAAGAACATTTAACGAATATCTGTTAGTACCAGGATTTTCAGGCAAGAATTGTTCACCAGACAATGTAAGCCTTAAGACCCCGGTAGTAAAGTTTAAGAAGGGTGAAAAACCTTCAATTACAATGAATATTCCACTTGTTTCAGCTATCATGCAGTCTGTTTCAGACGACAAAATGGCAGTTGCTTTAGCTAAAGAAGGAGGAATTTCTTTTATATTTGGGTCACAGTCAATTGAAAGCCAGGCTGCAATGGTTAAAAAAGTAAAGAGCCATAAGGCAGGTTTTGTAACAAGTGATTCAAACCTGAGACCAGATCAGACTTTAGCAGATGTACTTGCATTAAAACAAAGATGTGGGCATTCTACTATTGCTATAACAGATGATGGAACTGCTGCAGGTAAGATACAGGGTATCGTTACAAGCAGAGATTACAGAGTGAGCCGTATAGACCCTAGTACAAAGATCTCAGAATTTATGACACCGTTTTCAGCACTTGTTTATGCTGAAGAAGGCTGTACTTTATCAGAAGCAAACGACATGCTTTGGGATCACAAGCTAAATGCTCTTCCTATTATAGATAAGAATCAAAGATTAACCCATTTTGTATTCCGTAAAGACTATGATTCTCACAAGGATAATCCAAATGAACTTCTTGATGCGCACAAAAGATATGTTGTTGGCGCAGGCGTAAATACAAGAGATTTTGAAGAAAGAATTCCAGCACTAGTGGAAGCTGGTGCGGATGTTTTATGCATTGACTCTTCTGAAGGCTTCTCAGAATGGCAGAGGGACACCATTGCATATGTAAGAGAAAAATATGGGGATACCGTTAAAATCGGAGCTGGTAATGTTGTTGATGGAGAAGGCTTCCGATATCTGGCAGAAGCTGGTGCTGACTTTATCAAAATTGGTATTGGCGGTGGATCCATTTGTATTACAAGAGAACAAAAGGGTATCGGACGTGGACAGGCTACAGCTACCATTGATGTAGCAAAGGCTAGAGATGAATATTTTGAAAAAACTGGTACTTATATTCCAATTTGTTCAGATGGTGGTATTGTTTATGATTATCATATGACATTGGCACTTGCTATGGGTTCAGACTTTATCATGCTAGGTAGATATTTCTCAAGATTTGACGAATCTCCTACAAACAAGCTTATCGTTAATGGAACTTATGTTAAGGAATACTGGGGTGAGGGCTCAAATAGAGCTAGAAACTGGCAGAGATATGATCTTGGCGGTGATGGCAAACTTAAATTTGAAGAAGGTGTTGATTCTTATGTTCCTTATGCAGGAAGCTTGAAGGATAACGTTACACTTTCATTAAACAAGGTTAAGTCTACTATGTGTAACTGCGGAGCATTATCCATTCCTGATCTTCAGAAGAACGCAAAGATTACGCTTGTTTCAGCTACAAGTATTGTTGAAGGTGGAGCGCATGATGTTATCTTGAAGAATACAGACAATAATTCAGTAAGATAGGCTTGCCTTTTTTCCGTTCTGCTTCGGTTTGTGCATAACGAAAAAAATTCTGCGCCTATATATTTTAAAATTGATATAGAAATATGAAGTTCCTAATTAATATAGAAAGAGGAGAATTATGCAACAGGAAAAGATTATAGTACTAGATTTTGGTGGTCAGTATAATCAGTTAATTGCAAGAAGAGTAAGAGAATGTAATGTATACTGCGAAGTACATCCTTATACGCTTGACATTGAAAAGATAAAAGAAATTAATCCGAAGGGCATTATTTTTACGGGAGGACCTAACAGTGTTTATGGTTTGGAATCCCCACAGTGCCCAGAAGAAGTATATAAGCTGGGTATTCCTATTTTGGGGCTTTGCTATGGCGCACAGCTTCTTGCTCATCAGCTTGGTGGCAAGGTTGAGACTGCTCCTGTTTCTGAATACGGAAGAACGGAACTGAAGGTAGATGGTGATTCAGTATTATTTAAAAATGTTTCAGAAAATACTATAGTTTGGATGAGCCATACAGACTACATTTCAAAGGCTCCAGAAGGCTTTAAGGTTGTGGCTTCCACACCTGTATGCCCAATAGCTGCTATGGAATGTCCAGAGAAGAAGTTTTATGCTATGCAGCACCACCCTGAAGTTAATCACACTCAGGAAGGTACTAAAATGCTGGAAGCTTTTGTAAAAGGCGTATGCGGATGCAAAGGTGACTGGAAAATGGACTCTTTTGTTGAAGATACCATTAAGTCCATCAAAGAAAAAGTTGGAGATGGTAAAGTTCTTTGCGCTTTGTCCGGCGGAGTTGATTCCTCTGTAGCTGCAGTTCTTCTTTCAAGGGCTGTTGGCAAGCAGTTAACTTGTGTTTTTGTGGATCACGGCCTTTTAAGAAAGGACGAGGGAGATGAGGTTGAAGCGGTATTTGGACCAGAAGGCCACTACGACTTGAACTTTATCCGAGTAAATGCTCAGGAAAGATTTTATAATAAACTTGCTGGTGTTGAAGAACCTGAACAGAAGAGAAAGATTATTGGTGAAGAGTTCATCCGAGTATTTGAAGAGGAAGCTAAAAAGATTGGTAAGGTAGATTTCCTGGTACAGGGAACGATTTATCCAGATGTAATTGAAAGCGGTCTTGGAAAGTCAGCGGTTATTAAGTCTCACCACAACGTAGGTGGGCTTCCTGATTATGTTGATTTTAAAGAAATCATCGAGCCTCTTCGCATGTTGTTTAAAGATGAAGTCAGAAAAGCTGGTCTTGAACTTGGCATTCCTGATTACTTGGTTTTCCGTCAGCCATTCCCAGGTCCTGGTCTTGGAATCAGAATTATCGGTGATGTGACTGCTGAGAAGGTTAAGATTGTTCAGGAAGCTGATGCTATTTGGAGAGAAGAAATTGCTAAGGCTGGAGTTGATAAGGATATCAATCAGTACTTTGCCGCACTTACAAATATGCGTTCAGTAGGCGTAATGGGTGACTTCAGAACGTACGACTACGCAGTAGTTCTTCGTGCTGTAACAACTTCCGACTTTATGACAGCAGAGTCAGCAGAAATCCCGTGGGAAGTACTTGGAATAGTAACAACAAGAATTGTAAACGAAGTTGCTGGAGTGAACAGAGTATTTTATGACTGTACGGGGAAACCGCCTGCTACGATTGAGATGGAATAGTGTAATTAAATAATGTAGTATATGTAATGACAGCTAGTCAATATGACTAGCTGTTGTTTTTGTATTATATGTATTTACAACAATAAAGGTATTTTTTTACAATCATGAATGATATAATAAAAAGTAGACAAACACCTAACAAATAAAATCTGGATATAAGTAAAATAAGTATATTGTATAAAGTAGGGGATATTTATTATGCCAAGAACAATATTATATTTTTCGTCAATTTGAATTGAAGGTGGCATATGGCTAAAGAATGCAGAGCGGTGGAAAAGTTAAGAAACAAATTAAAGGTTAGGACGAAGTGTGAATAGTAAACAAAAAAGAGAATGGATTATAAAATATATTAAAAAAAATAATTTTGATGATTTATTAAGTCAAGATCCTCAAAATAAAAACAAAAATAGTATTATTTCATATATTAATCAAAATTCAAATTTAATACAGGCTATATGCTCAATTATTTCTGTAGGCATAATTAGTGTGGCATTAATTATTATTGCCATTCAAGCGAACCTTATTTACGAAAAACAGACAGTAATAATGCAAAGTCAACAGCAACCTGTCATAGAGGCTACTATGTCTGGAGAAAAAGAATTAGAAAAAAAAGTAATAATAGATATTGAAAATAATGGAGCAGCATGCCTAGATACAGAAATAAATATAATTTCTTATTTTGATGTTTTGTGTAATGAAAATGTTATGGGAAGATTTCCTACAAGAATATATTTAGCTAGTAAAGAACTAAATAATTGTGAGTATTATGGTAAGCAAGATGGGAAAATTGCGACATTGACAAGTTATACTGATAATTCTAGTTCAATCGCATTAATAGAGGATGAATTTTATAGTACGGTAGAACAATATACTAATTTATTTTGGCAATTAAACTATACGACTTTAATCCGGGTTTCTAACAGGGATGTATTTGGGAATAATATTTATACATACTATTTAATGAGGCGTAACGGATTAGTACGTTTAAATGATTCGGATGGTGATAGTATATATGAAGAAAATACTGCTATGATTGATAATGGAGATGGTTCAAGTACAAGTAAAGAGCGCTATTATAAGCTAGATAAATTATCTGGAAATGATATATTGAAATATGCATTGTCCAAAATTAGGGCTGAGGGTTTATATACAGATGGTGTCACGTATGGAGAATATGAGCCTAAAGAATAAAATCTATATTTTCATTATTTATTACTGTACTTTGATTGCAATTTGCTTGTAAAAACACTCAAAAACCTATATAAATATATAATTTAAAGAGAAATTATATAATAAAAAGGCATAAATTAGCCACGTATGAACTGATATATGAATGATAGTATCGAGATGGAATAAAGAAAAATATATAATATAGTATACATAGTGACAGCTAGTCTTTGAGATTAGCTGTCTTTTTTGTATTATATGTATTTATGGAAAAATAGAATTATTTTTGCAAGCAGGGATGAAAGAAATATCCGTTTGAAGTAAATTGTAATTAGCTTAGTTGAAAATATTGTAATATAAAGAATAATATTGTAGAATTTATTGAGCACAATTGAAAGTATTTATTAGTAATGAAGGTTGGTGATATTTATGAAAAAGTATACTGAAATTAACGAAGAACAGTTTAAGCAAATATCGGGATTCTTGAATATAGCCTATAAAGATTATTTGGCAGCAAGAACATTATTAAATAATGGACTACTTTATAGAGGTATTATCATAGCTAATACTGCTGTAGAAAAATATTTGAAGGCTTATTGTTTAGTGCAAGGTTCAAAGAAGAAAAGTCATAATGCTATTAAATTGTATAATGAAATTAAGAAAAATGAACCTGACTTAGTAATATGCAACTCTATTAATTCAGATTTTATTGAAATGATTTCAAAAGCATATGAACTAAGGTATTTTGACGGAGCTATTTTGAATAATGGTAATAAGAATTTTTATTTGTGTGTTGCTCAGAAAAAAATACTGGCAGAATTAGATTATACAGTTCATATTCTTCAAAATGAAAGTGGAGTTCTTGCTAATGGCAAGAGCTTAATCGGGTACTATCAAGAGGATTTAGAGAATAAAGATAATTTACTATTTGATAATAATTATTTATTACTTGGGTTGAATAAATCTGATTTTATTAAATCTAGACAAAAAGTTTATGAATTTAATTACGATAGACATGGAGCATTTGAATTACATAGAGAAACAAGTGATGTTTCAGATGATGGTATTTTTAATATAGAAAAAAGTTATTTTACAGATTATGAGGAGCATTATAAAAAATATACCGGTATGGCATAGAATGATACACTCAAAATTAGTAGTTAATATTAATGAATTGCAAAAGATAATAAATCAAGTGGAGGAATAAAAGCTATGTTTGCTGTTGCACCTACAGATTTGGAATGGTTTAATTATTTAAAAGAAAATGTCTTAACAAAAGAGGTCAATTTTTGGACACCAACTCCTTGGAATGTTAAGAAAATTGAAAGAGGAGATAAATTATATTTCATGTTAAAATCACCTATTAGAAAAATTGGTGGTTACGGATTCTTTGAGAAGTATGAAAACACTACTGCTAGAGATGCATGGAATAAATATGGATTGGGAAATGGTGTATCAAGTCTAGCTGAACTTGAAAGTAGATGTAGTAAATATGTTACTAAAAATTCAATTTTGAGACCTAGAGAAAATTTAGAGATAGGGTGTATTATTCTGAGAGATCTCATTCTTTATGATGAGCAGGATTATTTTGATATCAGTGAAAAAGGATATGATTTTCCTTCACAAGTTGTTAAATTAAAGTACTTTTCAGAAGGCGGAATTACTGAGAACGTAACAACTGGAAATGTTGAACCATTTTTTCTAGTTGACAAATTGAGGATTAAAACAAAAAATAAAAAAAGCAACCTGAAGGATAGAATAGGGCAATCAAAATTTAGGAAAGAGCTACTTGAAGCATATGGTGGGAAGTGCTGTGTAACTGGAAGTACTACATTTGATGTAATAGAAGCAGCACACATACAAGAATATGTTAATGAGGAAAGCAACCATATTCAAAATGGATTACCTTTAAGAACTGACATACATAGACTTTTTGATTCAGGGTTAATTACAGTTAATGAACAATACAAGATTTGTGTAAGTCCATATTTAAGTGAACCTTATTATAAAGCTTTTAATAATAAAAAGATTAGTTTACCTAAAAGTGAAAAAAACTTTCCTTCACTGGAAGCATTAAAATATCATAATAGCGTTGTGTATAGAACTAGTTTTAAAATATAGGAGTGATAGCTAACTCATACGATTAGCTGTTATTTTTCTATTATATGTTTAGTGAAGGAGGAAGACTAAGAAATATGTATACACAAGATATTAAAAAATTAGAATTTACATATTATTCCAGAATTATATTTATTTTAATTCTTTGCGCTTTAATTATAGTAAGTTTAATTGTAGCATTACAAATAAAAAATTATTCTCCATTTTGGTCATCAACATGTTTGAATATTTTCGGTGGGTTGGTAACCGGTTTGGTCATTACAATATGGAGCAAGATAACAGAAAACTATAATCTTCGTGTTGAAATGAAAAGGGACCTTATTATGGGAAATCTTAATGATTTGGAGGTGCCCTTATTTAATACTCCAGTGTGGACAGAGGAAGAAGCAGAACAATCGGTAAATTATGGTGACAATGATGAATATGAATATTATACACAAGAAATTCTGAAATTTAAACAATATTGCAGCGAATTGTATTTTAAAATTAGTTCCATTAAAGAATATATGAATAATTCTGTAGATGTTGATAGAGAATGTACAAAGCTTCTTGTTAAGTTAAAAGCAATTAAGGAATACTTGGATAAATGTGATAGTGAAGAGTGTGGTTTGTTACCAGTGCTATTTACATTTGATGCTGAAGAAGGTAGCGACATACCAGTATGTCCAGGTGAAGAAAAATATGATGAACTGGCTGCGGAAGAATTTGAACTAACATTAACACCAATTACATTAATGTTTGATAGAGAAAATAGGCAGCTTGTAAAAGAAAATTATATGGATATTATTAGCAAATTAGAGGAGTTCATGAAGTTAGTTAGTGATTTTAAATCTGACTTTAGTAAGGAACGAGACAAATATCTACAAAAGGTAAAAAAATATTAATAGAATTTAATGTAGCGTGTAAGCAATAATGAAATGTAGTAAAATTATTATTCTTATATTAGTGATAGGGAAGATATATTAAGATTATGAGTGATTGCAAAATGCTTGTAAAAACATTCAAAAACCTAAATATTATAGAATCTAAAGAGAAATTATATAATAAAAAGGCATAAATTAGCCACGTATGAACTGATATATGAATGATAGTATCGAGATGGAATAGAAAAATTAAACAATATGGTATATGCAGTGACAGTCAATCTATAAGATTGGCTGTCATTTTTGTATTATATATATTTACTATAATAAAGGTATTTTTTTTACAATCATAAGAGTTATAATAGGTATATCTTTAGGCATTACTAAAATTTTAATTATTAAAAATATAAAGTGGTTAGATATACCGAAACTAGCTTTATACGAGGAATTGACGTATGTAGTGTATTATTTAATTGATGATATTAATAAGGAAATATATATTGGAGGTGCTAAGCGGTTTGGCGACAGAGTAAAGCTAGGTAGACAGGAGATTCCAGGATGAAATAAATTTAGATATGAGTTGATACACCAAAGATTTCATTAAAATCTACGAGAAATTGAATATCATTCGATAATGAACTTCGCTCTACTAGTTATAAAGCCCCAGCGAATCTCTCGGGGGCTGTAATTAAAATAGTTGATTTCCTGCCTTATGTGTAACATTTGGAATAAATAAACTGGCCTACTGCCAATTTCCATGTAATTTAGCTTAACTAAAGAAAAGTAGCCACCAAAATGGAAATCTCGAGTCAAAATCATGTCTTCTATCGAATTCATCTCTTCGCTCCATTTCATGTCTTCTGTCAAATTCCATTCGTCTATTATATTCATCTCTCATATTAGATTCATTCATTCTTTCAACTTCCACTCTGTTGTATTCATTAATCATATATAAACCCCTCTCACATTACAAAACAAATGATATAAAATATTTAAAAAATATTTCAGCCACCTGCTATCATAAAATTTAATATACTATAATATATGTAAAAACAATATATCGTGCCACTAAAATCTTGAGTTGTTGTTATAAGTTTGAAATGCTTTAGGGGCAACACCCCCAAGATCTATTTCTTCTGACGCAGATGTAATCAAAGTCTCTACATCTCGGTGCTTGCAATATGTTTGTAAAAATCTTCAAAAACCTAAATATTATAGAATATAAGAAGGAATTAGATAATAAAAAGGTGTGAATTAGTCACATATAAGCTGATATATGCTTGATCATATTGAGATGGAATAGTAATAAAAAATCCTATAGGCATTGAAATATAGTGCTTATAGGATTTTATTTTTATAAAAAGTACTAAAAAGGTACTATTTATAGATTATCTAATGCTGTTGCAATTTCACTTTGCTTGCTTGGATATAGATGTCCGTAAGTGTTTAAAGTAGTTTCCATCTTTTCGTGGCCAAGGCGTTCAGCTATCAGAAGAGGGGAAAATCCCAGTTCAATTAATAGGCTTGCATGACTATGTCTAAGGTCATGGAGTCTTATTTTTTTTACACCTGTAGATTTACAACCACGTCGCATTTCATGCACTAAAAAATGTTTTGTAAATTCAAATAGTCGTGCATCGGGCTGTAAGTCATATAAAGCTACTTGATATTGAGCAAGACATTCATGCAGCAATTTAGGTATAGTAATTGTTCTATTACTTTTTGGTGTCTTAGGTGTTGTTATGATGCCTCTACAATTAAGCCTAGTATAAGATTTATTAATTGTGATAGTTGTATCTGTAATGTCTGATGAAGTAAGAGCCATGAGCTCACCAATACGCATACCGGTGTAATAGAGTGTCATAAAAGCTGCATATGATTGAGGCTTGTCTTTCACTCCTTCAATAAAGGTATTAAATTCTTGTTTAGTCCAAAAATCCATTTCTTCGGCATTAGCTTTACCTATGCTCCCAGCACTGCGACAGGGATTAGAGGAAATACCATAATATTTTACGCCGTAGTTAAAAATAGCTGTCAGTTGATTATTGACGGTTTTTATATATGTTTGGCTATTATGGCTTGCCGTGCTTATCTTTCATCGACATAAATTCGTTCTGCCAGCTCCTGACGTGTGATGCTTTAATGTCACACGCTTTCATATTTTCAAAGTAGGGTAGGACTTTTAAATCAATAATATACTTCTTGGTACTCATAGTAGTTTCTTTAATTCTATGTGCCATATCTTTAAGATACAGCTCCACAAGTGAACCGAAAAGCATATCTGGATTAGCTGCTTGCTTATCTAGGAAAGCTCTTTCCCATGCTTGAGCTTCTTTTTTAGTCTTAAAGCCGGATTTCTTTTTCTGCTGTTGGTTTCCTTGCCAGTCTTTAAAGTAAAATTTACAGTACCATGTGTTAGTTTTTTCATTCTTATATGATGGCATAAAAATAACCTCGCTTTCATTTGTATTGAAATTAGAGGTCGTAATGTGATACAATCTATTTGCGAGATGGGTTGTATCAGTACGACCTATTATCTAAACCTCTTGGGAGTTGGTAGCTCCTGAGGGGTTTTAATTTTTTTGTTAAAAACAACTTTGATGCATTTCCGTACACGTGTACGGATTTGTACCTCTTATGGATCAGGCATTCTGATCATTTTCATTACTTTTAAGAACGTTTAAGTTTAGGCGTTTGAATGGTAACAACGTTCGGAACGCAACAAAAACGTTGCACACAAAATTACAACATTACAAAACGACGAATGTACAGGAGGTAAAGCCTGTGGGTGGCATATACACAAATGAAAAAGGCATGGAGTATCCCCAACCCGACAAGCCGATAAAGAACCCTATAGTGGTAGAAAAGGAGACTAAACAAGATGGTAAAAATAAGAATATCATATGAAAATGAGGCAGAGAAGAACGTAATACTTGCTGCACTAGATCCAGTTGTGCAGCCTAAAGCAATTAAGGGATATAAGGGTCAACAACCTTTTCAGAGAGCTTATATTACAGCAGAAATTAAATCTGATAAGTGTTGAAATTACAATGCATTGGGTGTATAATTATATTAATTAAATAAAAGGATAGTACCGCACCGGATTGACGGTGTAAGCTGAATTATAAAGCGTGGGAATGATTAAACAATAATCGTTCTTGCGCTTTTTTTAGTATAAAGAAAAGAGGTAGAAAAAATGAACATTTATGAAAATCTGATAGAGGCTACTGGAGCAAAGAAAGTTAAATTTAATTGCAGCGGTGTTTTAGAGAAGTACAAAGAAATACTTAAGGACATACAGCGTAATGTTGAGTATTCGTATAATAGCCTTATTGGTATAGAGGCTAGGTTACATCAAGAAGGTTATTCAGCAGCATACGCTCAGGAGTATTTGCAAAAGGAAAGGGAAAATATAGATAAAACCTTTTCAAATATGTTTGCTAATAAGGTAAAGCTTGCACAGGAAGAATTGGATAGCTTAAAAAAGCGGCTTTAATTGAAAGTGGTACAGAAATATTTCAACTAACAATATGGCTAAACTGCAAACAGTTCTTCCAAGTATGACAACAGATGATAAAGAAACTTTAGCAGAGTATGCAAAGGAAAAGGATCCTAATGTTCTTCAAGTACTTTACTTTAATGTAAAAGAGAGCAACCCTATATTAGCAAATAAGATTATGAAACAATTAAATGATTATACAAGGGCGGAACAGATTGCAGCAGTAGAAGGGCAGCTTGAAGAAATTAAGGGTTTGGAATCGTACTTAAGCTTTGATTATATTAAGGCGTTAGATACAAGTTATCAAGCTGTTGAATATTTAAGGACACAGCCGGAGGGTGCTGTTAATAGAATTATAGGAGCATATATTGAAGCAATAGATAAAAGAATTGCATATTCAAAGATTAAGGAAGATGCAAATTAAGGTAAATGCAAAGGGGTGGTTTAGGCTGCCCCGTTTCTGTACTAATAGATAGAATAAAGGAGGAAAGCAGCATAATGAGTAATGAGGAATTAGTCAAGTTAATACAGGAAGGCCAACAGGAGCATATATCTACCTTGTGGAGTCAAGTAGAGGCTTTTATTTCTTTAATGGCATATAAGAAGCTCAATGCGCTTCCGGAGAATCTTTGGTATTTGCGTGATGATATGGTAAATGAAGCATATTTCTACTTCTTAAAGGCTATAGATGGCTATAAGGATGAACAGGGCGGAAAGTTCCTTACATATCTAACCTACCACTTAAAGAATTGTTTTAATAAAGTTATATATGGCGGTGTTACTGAAAAGGCTATGCGTGAGCCTCTGAACACTGCTGTGAGCTTGAATCAACCTATCAATGATGATGATTCAATAACCTTGACTGATTCACTTATAGACGTGAATTCAGAGGCTTACTACAGGAATATTGAAGATGTGGATTACTGGGAAGAAATGAACCGGATATTACAGCAAGGTATTAACCATATTTATGGAAAGCCACAGGAGATATTACAGACCATGCTTAACAATAATGTTGACCTCAGTGGAGCACGTAAGCTCATGGGCGGAAGTATTGAGCAAAGGCAGAACTACAGACAGTTGTATCAAAAAGGATTAAGGGAGCTGAGGCGGTATCTTACAATGTATATTGGCAAAAGAGAAAATAAGGGCAGCGGAATACATGACTATGTTAGTTATTGTTATGGGTTTGGCAGGTTCTATCATACACACACGTCTGCTGTAGAGTGGGCTGTACTGAAGAATGAGCGTGATTTGAAGTATGCTGATATGCTGCATTGCATAAATAGGGGGTGAGCAATAAGGTCTTTTGTCATATTATGTCGAAGCTTCATTGTTGAGTTATGCTGTATTTTGGGATAATATGTAAATAGAAAGGACGTGATAAGTCATGGAAGATAAAAATAAAAAAAATATAATACAAGAGAAAAAAGAAGAACGGGCAAATAACGGGTATATAAAAAATAAAGATTCAGTTTTGACAAGTAATAAGCATTTTTCAATGCAGTTCAAAGAAACAGATGAAAAACCTCCAGTAATAATTACTAATCAAAATGATAATAAGTAGTTAAAGGAAGTGATAGTATAGAGATTAATGATTTAATAAAAGTAGTACCGGACATATTGCAATATGTGGTTCCTGGCTATATTTTTTTATTTGTATTTTATTTTGTAACAATTGGTAATATTAACAAATGTGATAATGTTTTGATAAAAAGTATTGTGCTAAGCAGTATTCTTAAAACAATATCAAACATATTATTTATTGTAGATACATTCTTAGTAATTAAAATAGTTTTTGTACCTACTATTCTAGCATACTTTATTGGGCGATTATGGAGATCAGATGATTTCAATAATGTTTTACTTAAGATAAAGATTAATAGAACTACAAATGAGAATCTGTGGGCAGATGTTATTAAAGAAGGCCTGTATCTTTGGATAATTTTCGACGGAGAAGAAAAATCATATCTTGGACAATGTGTATATTGTGGTGAGGGTGAAATGTCAAGTTTAATGGTTCTTTCAAAATATCAAGAGCTTGACTCGGAAGGACAGGTTATACATGATTACTATAATGAACCTACTAGGAGGATAGTTGTAGATACCTCTAGGTGTTCAAGAATAGAATTATTTTACCAAAAGGAATTATCTATTAATGATATAATAAAGAAGATTAAGGATTATTTAGTCAAGAGAAATAAACATTCACCGCAGGTATAGCTTGCGGTTTTCTATTTAATGATCCTCACATAGCTTTCTTTTTTTAGACAGAAAGGAATACGATGCTTGGCAGAAGGTAAATATAAATATTGGCTGTCTTCTGACGGTTTACTAAGGCTTGAAGCATATGCAAGAGATGGATTAACAGATGAGCAAATAGCTGTAAACCTGAATATCACTAAATCTACTTTCTATGAATGAAAAAAGAAATATTCGGAGAACCCGGAAGTCTTAAAAAGAGGCAAGCTATAGATATTTTGTCGTATAATATCGAAGTGCTATTATTGAAAATTGTAATACATAAAGATATGATTAAATGAAAGAACCCCATTTTTGCTAAATGTAAGTATTTTGATAGAGGTATGTTTTTGATAAAAAATAATCTTACATGCATCAATTATAAATCTAATATTACTAAAGCCAATATAGTAACAAGTGTGGTGTAAGATATTATTAATTATTTCTAATTTATTGTAGAGAAATAGAGGAATATAAAAGTATGACGGCTCAAATTGGTATATTTAATAAAAAAGCAATTGCTTTAGCAACAGATAGCGCAGTTACCTTAATGGCTGGAAAGAGGTTAAAAGTTTTTAATACCGCAGAGAAACTTTTTGAGTTGATACCCGGTGTACCAATAGGAATAATGATTTATAACAATGCTGAGTTTATGTCAATACCATATGAAGTGTTAATAAAGCAATATAAAAAAGAAGTAGGAAATATTAGATTGAATACTTTGGAGGAATATAACAATAGTTTTTTACAGTTTTTAAGAACAAATACATTTATTACTGAAATTAATGAAAGGGTTGCAATTAGACAAGCTGCTGAATCATATTTTCACAAGATCATCGATAGTACCTTAGAAAAAATTGAAGAGGTTCAAATTCAAAGAGCCTTAACTAAGGGAGAAATGAATGAAATATTAATGAATCAACTAAAGGAATATAATGAATATCTTATCAAAGAAGGAATACATTTTGAATTTGAGGATATATATAATAATCAAGAGTTAGAGCCTTTTAAGGATGAGATTCTAGAAATGATTGAGTCCAATGCTGGAACACTAGAGGAAGAACAACAAGAATTTGCCTTAAAAACTTTATTGCTTGCAATTTGTAGTAATGATTTTCATGAAAATTATACAGGAGTTGTAATTGCTGGTTTTGGAGAGACTGAAGTTTTTGCTAAAAGTTATGAGACAATTATTGAGTTTAGGTTTAAGGGTTCTTTAAAATGTGAGTCTGTACCTAATACTGAAGTGTCAGTAACCGAATCGGCTGCAATAAAGGCTTATGCGCAATCAGATATGGCGGAAAACATTTATCGAAGGGATAAATCCAAAAGTAAATGACTTAATAGATGAAATGCTAAAATCATATTTGTGTGATCTATCTGAAAACTATGAAGTTATTATGTCGCAATATTGTGAAGAAAATAAAATTGAATTATTTCCACCAAGTGAAGATATGAAAAATGTATTGGCAGCATTGGGTTATGCGTACTATAATACTTTTATAGAAAAAGTTGATGAAATAAAAAGACATACCTCCGGACCATTTGTAGCCATGGTGGATAGCTTAGATAAGCTTGAATTAGCAGAATTGGCTGAAAGTCTTGTGAATTTAACTTCTTTAAAACGTAAAGTTAGTTTAGATGCAGAAACGGTAGGAGGACCTATTGATGTTGCGATTATAACTAAAAATGAGGGGTTTATTTGGGTAAAAAGAAAATATTATTTCGATAGCATGTTAAACCCTTTTTATAATGAAAAAAAAAGGAGAGAAGTGTATGGAGACTAAATATAATATTAAAAATAATTTATCTTTTATGTCTAAAAGTATATTATCAGGGCAAAGTAAACGTAGTTTTGGATTACTAAATATGCATAATGAAATTAAATTTGATAAATTGATAATAAAATTACCTGATGGTAGTAAGCTTTGTGAAGAAAATGAAAAATTTATATTTATAAATAAGTAGAAAACTAAATACTGTTAGTGGTAGATAGTTGCAGTAAGTTATTAGTCGATTTGAAGTACTATAAAAGTACTAAAGATTTGCAAGCGGTATTTTTAACTGTGTATTATGTGGAATTTGTAAATTCAAAATGTTGAAAAATACACAATTACATTATAAAGTACTTACATTGAATTGAGATGGAATAGAGCTTGTCTTTTTTCGTTTTGCTTCGGTTTGCATTCAATCGTGTTCGCTTACGTACGTCTGTGTACGCACGCTCACACTCAATCAGCAAACATTTGCATAACGAAAAAAATCCAGCGCTCTAGGGAGATTGACAGGAAAGTAGGACTTTTGTAATTAGCTAATAATTATGGAGAAGTAGAATAGGTAGCTTGGATTGTTTATTTGATTGGAGATAGGGCAATTATAGCTACCTATTTTTTATTTTTGAAGGAGGCTATGATATGAAAAAAGAGCCATCAGTGAACAGAAATGAGAACATCTTACCGTAGATTAAAAGAAGGACAAGAAAGGTGATGGGGAGCACACACTAAGCAATGTTAGTTATCAGAGTCTGCTATATTTGTATGTACGTGAAGGTAAAATAAAAAACTTATTTGAAACGACTATAAGTGGTATGTATATGCTACAAGGATATGTTTTAGATTTTGCTAGCTATGACTTAATGTGCAACAATGTGACACAAGACCTAATTAATGATACTATTTACACTTACAATCAAATCTTAAAGCAACTACAGTTAATAGTTATGTCTTTAAGATTTCTCCAACAGTTTAATAGACGATTATAGTTGAAGAATATACCTGTAGTGATCTGTGATATAAGGTTAAGAAGAATTTTTTTACCTTAAATACAAAAAAATTAGCTTGATGATTTTTGCTTAAGAAACATTGAGGTTACTTTAAGAGATGATGTAAACGTTAAAAAATATAGTGATTTTAATGTTAGTGGAAACTTATTTGCTAATGAAATTTTAAAAAATTATTTTATAAAAATATTTATTCCTTGGTATAATATGAGTTAAAACTTTATATTGCAATAAATGCAATGATGTTTAGCTTATATGAAGTGGAACTTGAAGTTGGATTGTAACAGTAAACTAAACAACTTTTTTTAGGGTATTTTGCTTGTACTCATACGGCGTCAGATAGTATAGCGATCGATGAATACGATGATTGAACCAGTTGACGTAATTCGCAAGCTGGGATTTCAAATCATCCAGATTTTCAAATATCTGACCCTTTACAAATTCAGTTTTTATGATTTTATAGGTTGCCTCAGCAACAGCGGTATCATAAGGGCATCCCTTCATACTTAAGGAGCTTGCAATATTAAAAGTCTTCAAAGTTTCATTAGTAATCTGATTTTTGAATTCATTACCTCGGTCAGTATGAAAAATCTGTATTTTATTTAAGTTGGTTTCTACCGTAGCAATGCCTTTGATACAAGTATGTAATCTTTGTTCTTTCCTGTGCTGTATCCAATAATTTTCGGTTATGAAGGTCAATCATAATGCATATGTAATTCCAACTTAAACCAACCCTGACGTACGTTAAATCACTTATGACAACGTTTAAAATCGGCTGTTCATTAAATTTACGGTTCACTAAATTAGCCACTTTCGACTCATTACATTTGTGGATTATCAACAGTAAACTAAACAACTTTTTAAGGCTATTTTGTTTGTACTCATACGGTGTCAGATAGCCTAGTGCTGAATGAATGCGAGGATTATTGAGCCTGTTGAAGTATCCCCTAGCTGGCATTTTAAGTCATCTAGATCCTCAAATATCTGACTCTTTACAAATTCTTTTTTTAAGATTTTATAAATTGCTGTACCGTTGCAAATGCCTTTGACACAAGGATGGCATTTTTGTTTTTACCTGGACTGTACTCGATAATTTCACAATTATGGAGGTCAATCAGAACGCATATGTAAATTCCGATTGAGACCAACCCTAACGTACGTCAAATCACTTACTACAACGTTTAAATATAATTTTTTGAGTGTGACGAATTTTTACAACAATCGACAAATTTAAAATATATAATGGTGAGCGTTGGGATTTTTATTGTTATTATGTATTCTACAGGGGGGATATTAAAGTGAAAAATGTTTTAAGATTAAAAAAATTGTTTTCAGTTTGTTTAATAGCTACTATGGTATTTGTTAGTGCAGCTACAGCTTTTGCTGGAACTACTGCATTAACACAAAAACAAATCAATGAAAGACTAAATGCAATAGATCAAAAATATGAAATTGGTCAAGTTTTATCAAAAGAAGATTCTGATTTTATATTAAAATATAGTCCAATTAAAAACAATACTTCTGGCATACAAACAAGATCTGTTGATATTACAGGGGACGAAGAATTTGCAATGAGTTTTGCCAAAACTTTTGAAAAAGGTATAACAATAGCTATTTCTGGACCTTTTGGAGGAAATGCAAAATATTGGAGTTCATCTTCTCCATTCTTTGCAAAGGCAGACATAGATGTAATTGAAGGATATGGTAGTTCTAAGCTAAAAAAAATAAAATTTGCGGTAAAAGCAACTGGATATATATTAACTCCAAAGCAAATTCTACAAAAAGCAGCCGAAGAAACTATTAGCTCGACAGGAACAAATAAAAGTTTTTCTGTTGATAAAGAAAAAACATTAGATATAAAATATTGTTGCAGTATGACCTTAAAACCATACGTAGAGGTTAAGACAGCTAAGGGAGATTATAGCGTAGATATATATTAATTAAATTTTATTAATATATATAAGATTAAAATTTTGCTAATAAAAATCCCAACTAGTTTTAGAAAAATATATTAAAGGAGAACTAAGTGATTTTAAAGATTTTATATGAAGGTGTTATAGTTATAGGGATTATTTATTTATATATACTGTTATGTAAATACTTAAATCTTGCATTAAAAAACAACAAAATAAAGAATAATAATTTTATTATCATTAACAATGAGACTTCGTTTATAGAAAATGAAGCGAATGAATTTATAGTAAATTCAAATCTAATAAATTCACTCTATATAGAAAACAATAATATATATATAGAACTAACAGCCGGCGATGTTTATTTATTAAAACAGTGTAAGGATAATCAAGAGGCAAAAAGTTGTTTGAACGAAATACAACGCAAATTAAATAGTTCGAACTAGAAGCATTTTAATAAATTAAAAATCAAAAATACGCTGAAAGATAGCCGTTTATAACATGATAAAAAATAACTTGTTTTGAGATGGAATAGTGAAATTAAATAACAGAGTATATGTAGTGACAGCTAGTCTATATGAAGATTAGCTGTCATTTTGTATTATACATATTTACAAAGAAAGTAATACAGTTTTGCAAGCACTGAAATAGTTATGCAGGAGAATTTGTGAAGGTCTATGTTGGTTCAATTGGTCAAAAGATTTCAAGATACCTTTTCTGTTTGTGGTCACAGACTTCACATGTGCATATTGATTAAGTATACATGATATAGTAATATTACAAGTACAGACAATATTACTAGTGGTAGTTAAAATTCACTTGATTTGAAATGAGGCTAAGCAGTTTAAAGTGTTTTTGAATAGTATGAGGTGAAGTACGTGAAAGAAGCATATTTGCAAAATTATCTTGTTGAAAACTATGTACTTATTGCAATGGTAGTGGGTACATATTTTGTTGTTTCCATGAAATCAGCAGTAGATATATCAATAAAAAAACGAATGGTTATAAATATGACACTGCTTTTGATTCTGTCTATGGCGGAGTTCTATATGAATTATCTTAAGGAGCAAGCTATGGTGGGGTTGCCGCTCACCATAACAGGTATAACCTATTACTCTCTAAAACCTTTGGTTATGGCTACAGTCATAAATATGGTGGAACCAAAAAATAAATTAATCTATGTTCCCGCCATAGTGAATTTTCTTATTTACTGCGGTGCATTTTTTAAAAATAATGTATTTTATTTTGGATCCGATGGGAGTCTTGAACTTGGACTTGTGGGACATATCTTTATTGTTACGGACTGGGTATATTGGGTTATATTCCTTCTTATATTGAATATGAAATTTTACAGAAAAGCAGATGTAAATCCTCTTGGAATCTTCTTCTGTATAGCCTGGCTTATGACTGCAAATATTATGGAATCAATAGGGGTACGAGCAGGGATCTTGAACGAAACTTATGCTGTAGCATTTTTGTTTTATTACCTTGTCATACATGTATATATATCACAGCAGGTAAATGAGGAAAAAGAAATAAAGCTGAGGGAGCAAAGAGTATCATTGATGCTTTCACAGATACAGCCTCACTTCTTATACAATACATTGAATACTATCACTGCTCTTTGCCGGGCAAATCCGAAGCTTGCAGAGGAAACTACTATAAAATTTTCCAAATATCTTAGGGAAAATATGTATAGCATGGGCGAAAATGACACACATCCTTTTCCTCAGGAGCTGGAGCATACAAATATTTATCTTGATATAGAAAAATTAAGATTTGGGGATCGAGTAAAGGTAGAATATGATATAAAATCAGATGATTTCAATATGCCAATCCTGACGTTGCAGCCAATTGTGGAAAATGCAGTCAAGCACGGAATATGCAAAAAGCTTGAGGGAGGAACAATAAAGATTTCTACAGAAAAGAAGGGGAGGGATTACGTCATAACAATTGCAGATAACGGTATAGGATTTGAAATAGACAAGGCATTAAATGATGGAAAGCCTCATATTGGCATACAGAATGTAAATGAACGGCTAAAAAGTACGGTTAAAGCAGAAATGGAAATTACAAGTCTCATAGGAATTGGAACAACTGTAAAAATTATTATTCCGGGAGAAAGAAAAAAAGTAAGACTGGAGAGTGGTGAACGACGTGAAATACTTAGTATTGGACGATGAGATAATTGCAGCAGAGTATCTTGCAGCATTAATATGTGAAGCTGATGAAAAAGCAGAAGTTGTAACGGCAAATAATTCTGTTCAGTCACTGGAACTTGCCAAAGAACAGCAGTTTCATGTGTGCTTTATTGACATACAAATGCCAGGATTAAATGGCATAGAGTTTGCCAACAAGCTTAAGGAATTGTACCCTAAGACCAACTTCATATTTGTGACGGGTTATTTGGATCATATGGGGGAGGCATTCAGACTGGATGCGAGTGACTATATCATGAAGCCTGCAAATGTGAAGCAGATACGTCATGCACTCGAAAATCTTAGATATTCATCTCAGGACAATCCAGTAGGGAAAGAGGAACAGAGAATACAAATAACTTGCTTTGGAAATTTTGAGATACTTATAGATGGAAAACCTGTAAAATTTAAATTTGACAAGACGAAGGAACTTCTGGCATATCTTGTTCACAGAAAGGGTGCAAGATGTACTTCAAAGGAAGTAATTGCAGCTCTATGGGAGGAAGATGGTCATGATTCGTACTACAGGATGCTAAAAAAAGACTTGCAGGATGTGCTGAATCAGCTTATATGTGGAGAAATAATATATAGTACAAGAGGCCAGATCGGACTGTCCAGCTTAGGATGCATCCAGTGTGACTACTTTAAATGGGTAGAAAACAGTGTAGAGGGCAGAAAGCTTTATCATGGAGAGTATATGGCTCAGTATTCTTGGGCTGAAGAGGTTAATGCTCTCATTGAAAGGGAGAAATATTAAAAATAAGTTTAAGAAAATGTAAAAAAATTGACGAATATTCATATTTATTGACACTTCCTTGACGGAGCAAATATTATGATGAAATTGTAATTTATAAATAATCATATTTTCGGAGGTGTTTTTATGAGTGAAAAAAACAAAACGGTCAGATTGCCTAACAAAGTGGAAGCTCTTATTCCAATTGTTTTCCTTCTGACACTAATGATTACAAACTATGCGCTTGGCTGGGGACAGGATCCTCACATTCCTGTAACTCTTGCATGTGGAGTTGCCATGATTGTTGGAAAACTATGTGGCTACAACTACAAGGAAATGCTTGCTGCAGGTCTTGAAGCTGTTAATCAGTCCCTTGAAGCAATAATTATCATTCTTCTTGTGGGATGCCTAATTGGTTCATTTACTGCATGTGGAACTATCCCGGCGGTAGTTTATTATGGATTGAAGCTGTTTACACCAGCAATATTCCTTCCATTTGTAACAATTCTTTGTGCAGCGGTAGGTATTGCACTTGGATCAGCATGGACAGTATCAGCAACTCTTGGTATTGCATTTATGGCTATAGGTACAACAATGGGACTAAATCCAGCACTTATTGCAGGTGCTATTCTGTCAGGCGCATGTTGTGGCGATAAATTCTCACCACTTTCAGACTCAACAAATCTGGCTGCCGGCTCTGCACAGACTGGACTTTTTGACCATGTAGGAGCTATGGTGACTACAACTTTCCCAAGTTTAGTTATTTCAATATGTATATTTGCATTTTTCTCACTTTCAAAGGTTCAGAACTATGATCCTACTCTTGCAAATGAGTTATCGGCTGCAATCCTTGACCACTATACATATATGAGTCCAATTCTTCTTATTCCTATTTTACTGATTGTAGTAGTAGCAGTAATAAAGATGCCGGCTATTCCTTCAGTTGTACTTCTTGCATTGGTTGGATGTGCATTTGCTGCAATTTTCCAGGGTGCTGGAATCTCTGACTGCATCACAATGTTACACTATGGATATACAGCTGAGTCAGACAATGCACTGTTTATGAAGCTTGTAAACAGGGGTGGTATGAACAGTATGCTTTGGACTAACAACCTTGTAATAGTTGCGGTTGCTTTTGGTGGTATACTTCAGAAGATTGGTTCAGTAGAATCACTTCTTGGCGGACTAATCAAGAAGGTTAAGACTCCATTCCAGTTAGTTGTTGTTACCATTCTGACTTCAATGTTCTGTATCACAACTATGTGTGACCAGTATTTAGGATTAATCATTCCTTCATCAATGTATAAGAAAAACTTTGATCAAATGGGTCTTGGTAGGAACATGCTGTCAAGATCACTTGAAGACGGTGGTACTTTATGGTCACCACTTATCCCTTGGTCATCTTGCGGTGCATACCACGCAGCAGTACTTGGAGTTCCAACACTGTCATACTTGCCATATTGCTTCATGAATATAATTAACCCTATTTATGCTATTGTTACTGTAAGCTGGGGTGGAAATATTTTATATGCTGATGGATCAAGAACTAATCTGTTTGGTAAGCTAAAAAAGGGTCATGGACCTGCTGATGCACCTGAAGAAGCACATGAAAAGGCTATGAAGGCTCTTGCAGAAAGAAGATCTGCTGGAATATATAAGAGCATATAGAATCAAATTCAGGGCAAATATTCATATTTAAAATATTTTTACAGTTGATTTTTAGAGAGGAGCTACTATGGAATATTACGGAATCATGCCAGAACGAAAACTGTGGGTAAAGGCAGCAGTTGTCATCTTTGGAGCTTACGCTGTTTATAACGCAGCTGTAAACCATGACTGGTTTTATCTGCCATTTGGAATTATCATGATTCTGGCTACTTTTTCTGACAGAAAACATGTTATTTCAAAAGAAGGGGTGGATATTCTGTACACTATTTGTGGAGTCCAGTTTCATAATATGTGGGACTGGAACGAAATAAACACGATTCATACAGATTCAATCAAATCTAGACCAAATGTGGAATTGCATATTGGTAAGGATGTGGTATCTAGAAGGTTTATTTTATCAGTGGATGATGCCGGCGAAGCAATAGATATTGCAGGCAGAATGAATTCAAAGATTTATATCGCAGAAGTGAATCACAAATAGTAAATAATCACTAGGCAACAACATTTAAGGAATGCGTTCTGTATTGAACAGGGCTCATTCCTTTTAATTTGCCCTTAATTTTTTTCTTGTTGTAATAATCTATGTAATTTTCTAATTGTTTTTGTATAATATGTAGTTACAAAAGGATATATTTTTACAAGTACGAAACTTTCAACAATTCAAGTAATGAAAATGTATTCAAAAGAACAGAGTGAAGAAGCAAAAGAAGAATAAAGTTGCTGATTAATTTCGTTCATAATATTGAATATATATATCCAAGGTGAAGAGGGAGCTTTTTTGTTAGCAAATTTGTGTCACCTATAAAAGTATGATTTTAACTGCTTGGTGTTTTTTAAAATTAACAAATGGTGGTAAACCAGCAGTCTTTTTAAGATAATTAAAAAATTGTTCTTCATCAGGCATGATTTCAACTCGAGCTGCAATCTTTTCGTTACCTAAGAACCCTAGGCTTAATTCAACCTCTTGCCCTACTGTAGAGAAATATTCCATTTTACGTGATGCCCTTGCGGTTGCAAAATAAAGGGTTCCGTTTTCATATAGGTAAGAAATGATTGGTTTTCTTCCGTTATAATGAACTCTTAAGAGTCCTTTAGATTTAAATTTTAGCATAGTAGTCCTCCAACTGAATAAAAGTATTTAAGATTATTTCCTAAAATCAGCGTAAAAAAATTAATATTAATTAAATTCAGTTTACGAAGAATTTAGTGCTATATTGATAAATACTACCACTTTGAACACATAATTTCAACTTTTAAAAATTCAGAATTATGATTAGTTGACGGGTTTATTTAATAGACGTTTTGAAGAAAAATTGGAAAGGCTTGATATTTAACATCGTCTGCAGTTTACTTTAGAAATACTTGATGTTAATGGGTAAGATTCACTAATAATGCCTTTGGATACCTCATGGCTGGTATCAAAGAAAAATTAAGATTATTTAATAAAGTAAGAGATTGGGAACAGTTTCATACTCCAGAAAATCTAGCAAAATCAATTTCAATAGAGGCGGCAGAATTGTTAGAATGCTTTCAATGGAATAATGAATACAATATTCATACTGTAAGTGATGAGGTTGCTGATATAGTTATGTATTGTATCATATTTGCAGATAAGGTTAACATCGACTTAAAAAAAGAAATTTTGAGAAAGTTAGCTCTGATGGCAAATTTAAATTACAGAATACTAATATGGGTATGCAATACCATAATTATTATAATCGCAAAGAGTACGAATCAAACTTTAATGAATTATGGCAACATTTAAAAGCTGTAGGACTAGCAAAATAACATAGTCATTTTTATAATCAATTTAAAACTTCTCAAGTCTTGTAAATATAGGATTTGAGAAGTTTTTCACTTACTTTACTTTTTTAGACCTTTGACTATCTCGTGGATATTAATTATCTGCATTTCATCCAATGTGTTCAAATCTTCAATAACAGATTTAATTAATGCTGGGTTATTGATTCCTACGTCAAAAAATTCCTTTGGAGTAATATTGAAGTATTCACAGATATAGAGAAACTCAGTCATTGACGGTAATGCTTTACCTGAAACGATACTATGGATATAACTAGGACTATGACCTAGCTCAATGCTCATACTTCTTTCAGATATATTTTTTTGAATACGTAATTCACTAATTCTATTACGAATAAATTTATCATCCATATACTCACCTCTATCTGATTGTAATAGATAGTATTGCTTCTTTTGGACGAATAAATTAGTTATTAATCTTGAAATATATAATTATATCGTCTACAATAAGTATGATATACGAATAGATTAGATAAGGAGTGAATTGATTTTGAGTATGAGAGCAATATATCGCAAAATTGCAAAAAAACATGGTGTAAGCGTTCTGGAGGTTAAAAAAGATATGCAAGCTGCTATTGATTATGCGTACCAAAAGCCTGATAAATCAGATAAAGAAAAGTGTATACAAAAAAATATGCTGCATAAGGGGGCAGTCCCTACAACCGATGAATTTGTACAATATTTAAGTTATAAACTTAAAAGAAAATAAAAGTGGAAAGGCTAAAATAATAAAGCACTGTCTCATGAAATAATAAATCATGAGACAGTGCTTTTACTACCAAGTAAATTTTCACTTGGTTATATTATTATTTCAATAGTTAATTACCGAATCGATTATAATGTGAACTTTTAAATCCTTCATTCTTTGTAGATTTGTGTTTTGAATTCGGATTATGGTTATGCCCTTCTTCAGTTATTGGAGTTTGATAATTACATTTCTCCATTCTTGCTTTTTTATTATCTGGCTGACTATCTTTTGCCATTAAAACACCTCCTTTAGCATATAGGAGTTATTTTGTACATTACTATATAAATTATCCCTACTTATCTTTAAAAATAGTGATATAAATAAGGATCAGATAATATTTCATAGGCATTTAATTATTGATAACTTCATATTGGCACTCTGATAATTCAAGATTTTTAAAACCAAGATAATCAAATAATTGCTGATAAGCATTAATTTAATTTAAAGTACTATTACATTTTACTCAGAACCGATAAAACCTATTGACTATGACATTGTGTCATAGTGTAATATGCTAGTTATACAAGGAGGGGCAGTGATATGATGACAATTCACGAATTGGCCAATTACAGTGGAATGAGCATAAGAATGCTACATTATTATGATAGGATAGATCTGTTGAAACCCTGCTGCATCGAACAAAACGGATATCGGAAGTACAACGAGGATTCGCTTAGGCGTTTGCAGCAGATTATGTTTTATAAAGAAATGGATTTGCCCCTTAAGAAAATAAAGGAGATTATGAATCAGCCCTTATTTAATCAAAAAGCAGCAATAAAAAATCAGAAGGACTTTCTGATTGCAAAAAGAAACCGTTTAACCAAGTTGATTGAACAAATGGAGCAGATTCTAGAAGGGAATAACGAAATGGATTTTAAAGTATTTGAACATAATGAATTAGAAGAAGTATTCAGAAGTAGGATTATGCAATTGGATGAAGGGTATCAGCAGGCTTTGATTAACCAATATGGAAGCATTGACACATTGATTGCGCGCATGACAAAAACCAAAGCTAAAATAGAGGAATCAGCAATAAATTATTATGGAAGTGTTGATAAGTATATCGAATCGTTAAAGCGGGCACCGTTACCTAAAGAGGGGATGGGTAAATTACAATTAAAGCTTGACGGAATTGTTAAAAAGATTGCAGCTTATAAAGGGGAAGATGTAAATAAGTCCGAAATCCAAAGGCTTGTAAATGAGTGGAAGGAAACATTTAAAATGATTCTGGAGCAAGATGAAATATCAGAGACATTTCGGCGCATATACCATGGCTATATGAATCGTCAAGAGATCATAAAAATAGTAGATGAAATCTATGGTGATGGTTCTAGTGTTTTTGTTGGAAAAGCAATGGAATATAATGATAGGGATATGCTGACTATTAAATCAAATGTATAGGTCTGAAAAACTATTCCAATATAATCCAAAAATGTAGTATACTATAAATAAAAAAGATTAAGTTAAAAGGGAATGTGAGAGGAGGAAATACGAAAATGCGGATAGAAAATAATAACACTTTTACACAAGGTAGTCTTGTTTTAAGTACGGGGAAAATCGGCAATGTACAATTGCCTGATTATACAGATTTTCATTTTAACACGAAGACGGAGCCAGTTATGAGTGATGAGGGGTATAGAACGGCTATTATTGAGCAAGCAAAAAAAGATCTAGCTGCCGGAAAATTTCAATCGGAATCTGCTGGCTTTAGAAATCTGGTGAAAAGTTATGTTTCCGCTGTTTCTCCCGACAGAAAAAGAATGATAAGCCAGGGGTTAGCAGCAGTATTCAAAAATAATAATCCGCAGCCTAAAACCCTTAACTTGATAGATTATCTGCTTGGTAGTGTTAAGTATAAGAAGGAAGTAAAAAATGTGTCTTATGCTGAGTTTAACGATAGCAACGGTGAAATGGTGGCTACTTATTCAAACGGAGGCTGGACATTTTATGGATCAAAGGCAGAAAATGCCCGAGAGTCTGAGCTTTGGTGCATATACAATGATGCTTGGAATAACGCAGCCAGAGAAAGTCAAGGGAGCAGTATGGCAAGTACCGGTGATACCACTGGGGCCATTGATTTATCTGTGTGAAATTCCCAATTAAATACATAAATACTTTAAGCGGTTTTTGCAAATAAGCAATAACCGTTTTTTGTTTATAGTCAGCTCATTTTTTATTGACTCTCACACCATGTAATGGTTTATGATGGTGCAAATGAAGCAGAATAAGGAGTGGGGAAAATGTATCAATTGAAGGTAATTGGTAAGATAAAATCTGTGAATAAAAGTACTGAAATTTATGTTAATCACAAATTTCAAAAAGCATTAAAGTATTTAGACCAATTTAGCCATGCGCATGTTTTTTATGCTTATTATCAGAATGAAAAATGGTGTATGTGTAAGAAAATCATTAGAATTACTATCAGAATTAATTTGTAATGGAAATACTGTCATAGCCATTGAACATAACAAGCAATTTATTGGTAGTTGCGATTGGCGTATTGAACTTGGACCCGGCGCAGGCAAAGAGGGGGGAGAAATTGTAGGGCAAGGTGCGTTGTGACATAAATAAGTTGGTGCTTTTTCAGTACTCTCCTGACATAGGGACCATTCTGATTATTATTTGCTTTTTTATTTTAATTAATGCTTGCACAACTTTTCATCATGTGCTATATTCTGATTATTAAGAATATTTAAAATATAAGTCAGTATTTTGTCTAATTACTTAAAATGGAGGAATAAAATGTCAGATAAAACTTTAATTTGTAAAGAGTGTGGTAAAGAATTTATATTTACAGAAGGTGAACAGGCTTTTTATAAAGAAAAAGGATTGGAAAACGAACCACAAAGATGTCCGGACTGTAGAAAAGCAAAAAAACACCAGAACAACAGCAACAGAAACTACAAATAGCATTTTTCAAAATAAACCTACAGGATTAAATTTTTGTAGGTTTTTTGTTTTCTATACCGAGCTTGAGAATACCGTCAGAGGATTTGGTTAGGCTAATAACAAGGAGGTGATATCATGAATGATATGAATGATAATATAGATTTAGGCAATTTGACATCAAAGGAAATCGGAAATCTGATGACAAAGCCACTAGTAGATCGGGGTAAAGAACTCGTTAATACCGTAAACAATAATCAAGAAGTTGATTATGGAGACTTACCGTCTAGAACACTAACAAATCTTGGGAAACAAGTTGTCAACAACCAGACTACCCAATATTAAATAATTTTAGCATAACGATTTATATAGGTAGTTATATTGCTTTTTAGTCAAATTAGACAATCATAACTACCTGTCTTTATGTAGAAATATCGGTTACGATATTGACGGAATATCAAAAAAAGCACATTAATTATTGGCAGATGATTAGATTATCAAACTGCCAATATGCCATGAGTAGTGATATGGAATAATCGAATAAATGATAGTAAACAATTACATAATAGCTAAAAGAAAATTTATGGGAGGTATGAAATGAAGAGATTTACTTGTCATTGCATAGAAGAACAATTTAAAAACTCAGATAAAGTCTATGTTGGTTTTGATGATCAACCTACAACTGAAATACTGTGTATATACAGACCAAATGAAAAAGCAACTTTAAGACGGATTAAATTGCAAACCAATTATTGCCCAATGTGCGGAGCAAAATTGGAGGAGGTGGAAATTTTATAATAATCAGTAATACTTTTGTTTAGGCGGTAAATAATATGACTATAAAAAAAAAAGCATTAAGTATTAAAGAATAAGGAGATTTTATTATGGGAGTTGGGAATAAGCAAAAAAATACAAAGAATAAAAAAAACAGTGATGGTAAATTCCATTCAAAGCATATAAAACATGATCCTCAAGCAGAAAGCGCGCGAGCTGTTTTTGGACTTAATCAATCAGATAATAATCAAAAGAATGCACACTAGCAAAATTTTAATAGAAAATATTACCTTATTAATTTATTAATTAAAAATTAAAATTTGAGCATAATACAATTAGGACGGAAATCAGAAAGGAAGGTGCGATATGGAGGGCGATTTTTATTTATAACAACTTTTGATCTGTAGTATTTATACAACCGAAACAATTATGGTTTTATCTAAAGGTTTAAATTTATATCTATGTTTGATAGTTTGATTTCTTGGCCTAATAAAAAGAGCACATAAGTGCTCTTTTTATTTGACTCTGTATTTTAGTATAATGCCATAGGGGTAAGATTCTGATAAAAAGGTAAATTTTTTTAAAATAAAAGCTTGCATTAATTCGCATTATATGGTATATTCTAATTGTTGTAAATATTTACAATATAAACTAAGATTAAATCTGATTATAACATTCCTTATAAATGATTAAAAATCAGTATTTTGTCTAATTATTTAAGATGGAGGAATGAAAATGTCAGATAAAACTTTAATTTGTAAAGATTGTGGTAAAGAATTTATTTTCACTGAAGGCGAACAGGCTTTTTATAAAGAAAAAGGATTCGAAAACGAACCACAAAGATGTCCAGACTGTAGAAGAGCAAAGAAACAGCAGAACAATAACAACAGAAACTACAGATAATATTTAAAAATTAAACCTATAGGATTAAATTCCTGTAGGTTTTTTTTATTCGCTCTCATTCCAGAGAGGATGAGAGGAACCTTATCGTGACACTGACAGAACAAGGAGAAAAGCTAAAGGATGATGCACTTGAAATACCTATGAAAGTTGTTCAATGTGTGAAATTACAGCCAGAAAAAGCGAAATTGCTGTATCAGCTGTTGTATAAAGTATTGAATGGTATGAATGAATAAAATTTATCTTTTTATCCCAAGTGAAAACAAAAAAGACCTAAAACAAAATGACAGCTAGTCTATACGCTAGCTGTCATTTTGTGCTTAGAAGAAAAAACGCAAAGCAGATTAATATAGTCCTTGACATAAAATTTTTATTCAATTACGCTTGTTATGTGAGATGGCGCCAACTCTCAATATATCAAAGGAGAGTGAATTTATGTATCACGGAAGATTTAAAGGAACACATTACGAAGTTGGTTTTAAATGGGGGCAGATGTTATCAAAATTGGGGAAGACGCTTGATTTTTGCCCAACGTTTAAATTAACAGAAGAAAAGTATGAATTTGCCAGTCAATGTGCAGAAGAGTATAAAAAATATTTTCCTGAAATCCTCGAGGAAATTAAAGGAATTGCGGAAGGAAACGGAATACCTGTTGAAACGTTACAAGCTATTTTATTTTGTATGTATTGCTTTGAGTTTGATAACAAATGCACATGTTTTGCCATTAGTACAGATAATCAAATTATTTTTGGCAGAAATAGTGATTTTTTAGTAAGTCTTGAAAAAACGTATATGAACTGCATCTATCATTTAGATGGAAGTTATTCCTTTAATGCCAATACAACCGCTTATGTCCAGATGGAAGATGGAGTAAACCAACATGGATTAGCTGTGGGTCTTACCTTTATATATCCAAGAATAAGAAAACCAGGGTTTAATTCCGGTATGCTGGTTAGATATTTGCTTGAAAAATGTAAAACCACCAAAGAAGCAATTTCAAAGCTACAGTGTTTACCTATAGCATCAGCTCAAACTATTACTATTGCAGATAAAGAGGGAAATATTGCAGTTATAGAGTGTAACCCTGAAAATGTAATTGTTATCACTCCAGAGGTGGGAGAAAATTTTGTTGCAACCGCCAACAATTTCAATTCTGCACAAATGAAGCCATATCGAAATCCAGATATAGATGATTGGCGTTCAGATGAACGTTATTACACCGTATACAATGCGCTTAAAAAATATAAAGATAGGTATTCCATTCAGTTTGCTCAATCTGTATTGGCAGGAGAACATGGTTTTATATGTCAATATGACCGTAAGGAAAATGCAGATACTGTCTGGTCCGTTATATATGATTTGAAGAATAAACAAATATGGAGAGTAGAAGGCAATCCTTCCCGAAAGAGGTTTAAAGAAGATATGAGAATGAAACTTTAAATTTTACACTTGACCGCACAAAATGTCATGAATTGGAGTTTTTACTTCGGTATACTGATTTTACAAGAAAGGAGAGATGACGATTGAACTGGATAAATGCAATGCAGAATGCAATAGACTACATTGAAGATAGTATAATGGAAGAACTAGATTATATGGAAATAGCAAAGAGGGCATACTCATCAAATTTTCATTTTCAAAGAGTATTTAGTATTCTATGTGGTTTTACGCTAGGGGAATATATCCGTAATAGGCGGTTAACGCTTGCCGGCAGTGAACTTGCCTCATCAAATAAAAAGGTTATTGATGTAGCATTAAAATATGGCTATGACAGCCCTGAGAGTTTTAGCCGTGCATTTACAAGGTTTCATGGAATAACGCCATCACAGGCGAGATTGCATAAAGCTGGGCTGAAATCGTTTTCCAGACTTTCTGTAAAGTTAGTTCTAGAAGGAGGAACGACAATGGATTATAGAATTGAAAAAAAAGATGCTTTTAAGGTAATAGCACGAAAGAAACGTTTTAACGGAGGAGGAGAGATTAGCCCCAAAAACATTCATGATACATGGGAGGAATGTAGAAAGGATGGTACAATCACAAAGCTTTGTAATTACGTTAAGCCAGAAAGTATTTTTGGAAGGGCTGTTGTAGGTATTTGCTTTGATAATCCCGATGCAGGAGACTTTGATTACGCAGTGGGTGTAGCTTATGATGGTGGCGACGTTTTCAGTGGATTAACCGTAGAAGAAATACCGGCTAATACATGGATGGTATTTAGCAGCTCTGGGGCTATGCCAGATGCGTTTAAAGAACTTTGGAAAAAGATTTATACTGAATTTTTCCCTACAAGCAACTATCAACCGTCTGGGGGAATGTGTATTGAAGTATACCCAAGCGATGAGGTTAATTCGGAGAATTTTAAATTTGAAATCTGGTTGTCTGTAGCAGCGAAATAACAGAATACAAAAAGTTGAGAATAGTGGACGGCATTAATGTCATCCACTATTTTTGTAGCAGGATAAAACATTTCGAGGTATAATTAGTAAAAAAATAGTAAATTACTTAGATGAGGAAAATTTTGTTTTGTGAGGAAAAAATTAAATGGTATTAGATATATACGAAAGATGTAACGCTGATGACGGCTGCCGTGAAAGATGGAAAAGATGGGAGCTGCATAGGCATACAATAAACTCTATTTTGAATGAAAGAATCTTTTCTTCCGTAAAAATAAAAGATGCAGTGGTTTTGGGTGCAGGGCGTTGCGAAGATATAGATTTAAAGTTCTTGTTAAATAGTGTGGAATCTTTAACGTTAGTCGATTATGATTATAGCAGTATGGAAAAGGCCTTAGAAAGGCAGCAGTTAAGCGTTGAAGAAAAGGGAAAAATTATACTTAAAGGGAATATAGAATTTACCGGGTTCTATGGTAAAGATTTTATTAATAAAGTGATTGATAAAATCAAGATGAAAGAAGATTCGGGTACAGTGATACAATTTGTTATGGAGCGTCTAAATTCAGCTAATAGTAAAGTTAAGGAGTTATTAGATAATAAGGAATACTCCTTGGTAATTTCTGGTGCAGTTCATTCTCAATTAATTGTTCCTTATACGGAAATAGCAGCAATTGACAATGAATATCGGGATATGCTGCTGGCTGAAGCAGGTTATATTGCCAATATATTGGCTGAAAATTATAACAAGGTATTATGTTCTTTAGTTAAAGAAGATGGATGGCTGTTTTCATATTTTGATGTTATGGAACTATCTGAAAGAAATAATACATTGCCTTACGAGAGCCTTATTAATGGGTTAATTGCTCAAAATGAATACGGAAAAATAGATGAATTCTTTGTACAAACTGGCGGTGTAGCAGGAGCAAGACATGGGTACAAACATCTATGTGAACTAGCAGGAAAATATATGTCTTATGATAAATCCTGGATATGGAATTTTCGGGACAATAAAAAGTATTATGTCCACAGTTTGTGTTTCAGCAAAGTATAAAGAAAAAAGAATGGAGGAATTGATGGAGTCTCAATATATCAAAAAGAAGGCGTTTATTATAAATACAATTTATATTCTGCTGATTGGCTTAATTATATATTTTTCTATAAAATATGCTTTAAGTTTGGTTAGCCCGTTTTTGTTTGCTTTCGGGATTGCTTATTTGCTAAGAAAGCCAGCAAAACGTATTTCATCAGCACTTAAGATTCCTAATAAATTGGTGTCCGTAGTATTGGTGCTGGCTTTTTACAGTACCATAGGTGTTCTGATATCATTGCTTGGAGTTAAGCTGATTTCAACCATGGCTACAGTTATCTCTGAATTACCATTAATATACGAAAATCAATTAGAGCCATTTTTAATAACTAGTTTTGATGGGGTTGAGCAGGCTGTTTTCCGTTTAGATCCAGCGCTTGTAGATGTGCTTAATGGTGGATTTGATCAGTTTGTTAATTCATTAGGAGAAAATATAACAAACATCTCTTTGAAGTTAGTTGGGGCAATATCAAACATTGCATCATCTTTGCCAGCTTTTTTTATTAAAATTCTTTTGATGATTATCACGACTTTCTTTATAGCTTGTGACTACGATATTTTGTCTAAATTTATTTTAAGACAATTTACCACAAAAGGAAGTGAAATCATTTTAAGTATCAAGCAATATATGATTAATACGTTGTTTGTGGTCATTCGTTCATATGCACTTATAATGTCGATTACATTTGTAGAGTTGGCTATTGGGCTTTCAATAATTAAGATCGAAAATGCAATATTGATTGCATTAATCGTTGCTCTATTTGATATATTACCATTACTAGGAACAGGGGGAATAATGATTCCCTGGACGGTCATTACATTTTTGCAGGGGAATTATCAAATTGCAATAGGATTACTTGCAATATATATTTTCATTACAATCGTTAGGAACATCCTTGAACCCAAAATTGTTGGGAGTCAGTTAGGCCTGCATCCAGTAGTGACTTTAATTAGTATGTTTATTGGTGCAAATCTATTTGGCGTCATTGGATTATTCGGTTTTCCTATTACTTTGTCCTTATTAAAACATTTGAATGATGCTGGTACAATTAAGCTATTTAAATGAGAATATTTAAAGCAGTTTTGATAACATAAATTCATTTATCAAAACTGCTTATTTTATTTTTTATGAGCAATTAATTATGATGGTTGCAAGTAGTATAATCATTTCTATTTAATCCACTCTTCAGGATGGTACATATAACTCTGAAATTTTTCCAGGAATAAACCAACATGATATCCATCTGCCACGGCATGATGAACACTAATTGATAAGGGCATCATTTTTTTATCATCCCGTTCAAAAAACTTTCCTGCTTCTAAAACAGGAAAGTAATTGTCTGGACTGACAAATGGAATTGGCGAATAGCTTGTAAACTGTGTCCAGGGTAACATTCCAATCATAAAACTATTTGCTGGCGGCACATCTGGTTTTGCCAAAATCCCATGATTTCCGGCATACTGTTTCTGGTCATCAAGATAATTATTATAAAAATCTTCAAAGTCAGGGGTATATACCGACCACATGCTGGACATGGTTTTATCATCTTCGTGAAAGCAGGCATAGGAGGGATGTAAAACCTCATAATATCCCAATTGTTCTTCAATCTTTCCAATCCGAAATTCCTGTTGCTCTGATATCAGCCTGGAGGCTAAATACAGATATACTGGGAAAAATTTTTTGCTTAATTTTTTAACTAAACTATAAGTGTTTGTAATATCCACTTCGACACTAAGGCTATAGCCTGTAGGTAACATCTTGGTGAAATAGTAAAAGTATTGTTGTCTATCCCAGTTATTAAAATCAATGGCATGAAATTCAGTATTCATCGTAAATCTCCTTTTGTTTCTAGTAGGTCTGCTTTCCAATATCGGGAACCATCTGGTTCACGGCAGAGCAAGCCGTTATCTACAAGCTCTCGCCGTAATATAAAGTAATCCCCAAAGTTATGCCATTTATCACAGATTTCATTAACCTCTTGTTCCGTATAATTACAATCAGACTCAAATTTTTCGGCTAAATATAGGAGTAATATATAGCGTATTTTGTGTTTCTGAGGTAATTGTACTATTTTTCCTGAATCATCAAGAAATCTATTTATATTAAGTTCGTGCTCCATTTTTGTTACCTCATTTCAAATCTTCCTGCTGTTGTTTCTCAACCCACATTTCAAGTAAGGTATCAACATCATCTGCGAATTCACGTTCGGTTTGGGTTTCTCCCTTTTTTATTTCCTCAAGTATTGTAAAGGAGAATGATTTTGGTCCATATTGTTTCCATTCCAAACGCATACTAGGTTCAAGACAAGAATTTATGGATACAGAAAAATCAAACCTGTTTTTCTGTCCCGTCATATCCATTGTTGATTTAATCCACTTACGGCCATTACTATTGCATTTTATGCAATATACTCCACCTATTACTGCCCTGCTCTTATATTGCTCTTTTAATTCCTTTTTTGAAAGCTTATCCATCAAGCTACACCTCCTTCAGACATGATTTTTAATGCTGTCGAAACAGTAGCAATGCCACCTTTATCTCCATATAAAAAATAGTAATTGATATGGATTAAGAATACAATAAACGCTCCGTAGAGTTGTATATTGATTGAATAGACTTCAAAATATAAAAAATTATTTAGTAAAATTCAATTCAGTCAGGTAGAATACTTATATAATCAGCAGCTTCGATGACATAAGTCCAAAGTCTATAGCTGTAGCAACGGGATTTAAATCAGCAGTATGGAAAAAATAACTTATTGGGAGAAGGAGAAAGGAAAATGTTAGATAAAATACCTACAAGAGAAGAGATGAGCGAGTTAGTTGGAACGCAAAAAATTCATGTTTGGAAAGAAATGTGTAAAATGATAGAAAGCAGCTATGAGATGGAACGTATCTGGAATAATGGCGGTAAAGCATGGAAATATGAATATAAATACCGCAGAGGAGGGAAAACACTATGCGCATTGTATGCTAAAGATAATTGCTTTGGATTTATGGTTATCTTTGGCAAGGCAGAAAGAGAAAAGTTTGAGGCTGAAAGAGAGGGGTATTCTGAAACCGTTCAAATGTTATATGATGATGCTACTACATATCATGATGGAAAATGGATTATGTTTGAATTGATAGACACTTCTTTATTTACAGACATGGAAAAATTACTGCGAATAAAAAGAAAGCCGAATAAAAATAAGATTGTGTAATAAAATTATAGAGTAACATCAAAAAGGGATTATCACTTTTCGTAACGGTGGTTAGTCCAAAGTAGTTGTTTAATTAGCCAACCATCTAAATTGACAGTTTAGGTGGTTGTGTTATTTTTTGTGCATTATTGTAATGCAAGTGGAAACAATTCCAATAATTACAAGAGAATAGGTGAAAAGGCCTTCATATGTAACCATAACATCACCTCCCAAAAGGAAAGTGACCAGCCACCAAGTGGTAATCCCAAGTCGGACAGCAGACCTTATTGCTAAAAGAAATGCAGTTAAATGACATGCAAACTGTAAAAAAAATTATTTAAGGAATACTTAAAAATAAAAGCATTTATACTCTTACAATTTTATGGATTTACAAAATGGGTATAATTATCTTTAATAATATATATTCAGAGATATAAGTACATATGTATAGTGTTAGTGAGAAAATGCAAAATAAAATTATAATAGGCTGTTTATTTTTGTTTAAAAAACAAAATCAGTAAATTTTTTACCAATATTTACATGTATATATTCTAAACTATAAATGGTAAAATTATGAAAAATAAATAGAAAGAAGGCAGGTTAATATGAAAGCAACTGGAATAGTAAGAAACATAGATGAGTTAGGAAGAATTGTATTACCAATGGAACTAAGACGTACCTTAGATATAGAAGTTAAAGCACCCCTTGAGATTTATGTAGATTCACATTACATTATTCTTAAAAAGTACAATCCATCTTGTATGATTTGTGGGAGCATGGAAGAACTGGCAGATTTTCAAGGTAAGAAAATTTGCAAAAAATGTGTTGACGAATTATAAATTTTATCTAAAATAGATTGAATATGCTCCCAAAGAGGAATACAATTAGAAATATATAACAATATTTAATATTTTTAATGGAGAAAGAAAGGAAATTTCAAAATGGGGAAACAGTTCAAGGGATTTATTTTAGGGTTTATTTTTGCTTGTTTGTTGGTTGTTCCAACCACAGCGCTAGCTGACAACATACAGGCACAATTTAATGCAGTTAATATAACTGTAGATGGTAACAGTGCTGTTAAGCAAGGGGAAAACTATCAATTAACAGACGGGAGTACAGTTCCGTTTAGTATCAGTTATAAAGGGACAACTTATATTCCCATTAGAAAAATAAGTGAACTATTGGGAATCGGTATTAATTATGATAATGCAAGTAAAACAGTACAAGTTGCGTCAAATTCAAATGCTGCAAAGGTACAAGACAAACCTGTAGAAAACAAGACTACAAGTGCTGCAGTTACATATAGTACTTCATATTCTGTATTTAATGAATGCGACAAGAATAGTAACAGTAATGGTGATAAAGTAGCGCATGTTAGCGGATTTACAGATGGGAAAAGAATCGATACAAATTTTGATTATTCGTACTATAAATCTATATCTTCTAATATCAATTCAATTTTACTATGGGAGACAACTTATGATAGCAAAGGAAATCTAACCAAGCTAAAGGCTGTTTCTAACTCAAAATCAGGAAAAGTTGTTGACAGTAACAATAGGGAATCTGTTAAACTATCTTCTGGTGAATTCAATTTTGAAAACAACGCAGTGATATACCAATGGACAGATGACAATGAATACAAAATCTATAGTGGAAAATTAAAAAGTGATGACAATGTTTACCTGTATGATATAAATGGTAATAAGAAATATGATGTTGCCATATTTACAAGAGATTATAAGGGCAAGGTTGCTGAAGGTGATACCACAGCAAGTAAGGAAACCAGCAATACTAATACTAATGATAGCAGCACAAAGGAAAAGCAAAATAAAGCTACTACCGGATATGCAGTAATAAACGAATGCCAGAAGACTGTCAATGATGAGGGGGACAAGGTGCAAACCATTGCTGGGTTTAAGGATGGAACTATGCTCAAAACATTAACTAGTGAGCAAAATCTAATTAAAGACTGGAATGAACCTAAATACAGCAAAGATGGATTTAGCAATTCAGCATTGTATAAAATTAGTTTGAATTCAAAAAGTGTTATAATATCTGCTGAAAAAGTGGATTCAAGTATAGAACAGGGAAAAGCAGAACAGGCAGACAAAAGAAATGATGTTACCATTGCTGGAAAGACTTATAAGCTATCTAGTATTTTAGTAATGTATAGAGTAGATGATAATGACGAATATAGAGTATATAATGGAGATCTTAAAACAGGTGATATTCTACAGCTATATGAGACAGACAGTTCAAAGGATGGTTATGATATTGTAATCTTTTCAAGACCTTAAAAATAATATTTTAGAAATCTATAAAATTTTTTAAATGAATAAAAAAGGATGAAGCGCCGTACTGTATGCAAACAGAACGGCGTTTTATTATGGTATAAAGTGTGGGTTATATTTTTGAGTGCATGATTTGGTTAAAAATACAGAGAATATATAATTAGTAGACACTAAAAACGGTTTACTAAAAAATCATTAATCAGTATCTTATTATAAAACATAAAAGTAAAATAACGGAGGTTACAATTATGGCAATTACAAAAGACATGACCATTGGAGAAGTGGTAAGGAATCATCAGGAAGCAGCTAAAATATTAATGCAATTTGGCATGGGTTGTGTTGGGTGTCCTTCTGCACAGTCTGAAACCCTGGAAGAAGCTGCATCGGTTCACGACGTTGACGTTGAAAAAATGATAGAAAAATTGAACGAGATATTATAAATTCAATATCAGGAGGAAAATCACATGAGTCTATTTCTGGGCAAAATACATTTTTGGCTGTACAATAAAATTTTATGGGCAGAGAAAACAGAACGAGAAATTATCCAATGGGCTCAAAACAATGAACTCCCTGTTGAACAATGGGTGCAGCAGGTTATAGAGCAGTATGGACAACCAACGGGAAATCAGGCTTTGGAAGAAATAATAGATAAATCCAATATTCATGGATGGCTACAAGAAAGAATCCAAAGTGCAGAATTACGGCAAGCTGCGCTGATTACTAATATATTAGTACAAAATGAGAAATATATAGTAGATCTAATTGAAATTTTTAAAACTCAAGGACAAGCAGCAGCTCTTGAATATACAGAAAAACCCAATAACCCAGAGGGAATGTTTAATGCTATGAATGATTTTATTTTGGAGGGAATGCCTTGTGATAGGTCAAATGAAATAATTTCTAGTAATGATAATCAGATAACATGGAAAACCTCGACCTGTTTACATGAACCGTATTGGACACAGGTAAAAGGAAATATTAAAAATTTCTATGATTTAAGAGATGCATGGGTAACTTCTTTTATTGAAGAATTAAATCCTGAATTTAGCTACAATAAAATAGAGAATGGAAAATGTAGCATTACAAGAGGCTAGAAAGGAGGGCAGGTTATGAATTATATCGAAATGATGGTGGAAGAACACAGAAATATTAAAAGGATGCTTTTGGTGATTCGGAAATACTGTTATAAAGTTTTAAAAAATGAGGATATAAATTATGAGGATTTCTTTGCTCTAATTGATTTTGTAAGAAATTATGCGGATAAGCACCATCATGGAAAAGAAGAAAAGTTACTATTCGACAGGATGATGAAGGAACTTGGCCCTACTGCAGAGAAATTTATTCGAAATGGTATGTTAGTAGAACATGATTTCGGCAGAATGCATATGCAGGAACTAGAGATAGCAGTTAATAAAGTTATAGATGGAGATGATGAGGCCAAACTGGATCTCATAGCAAATGCTATTTCTTATACGCACTTACTTCATCGACATATCGATAAAGAAGATAACGTAGTTTATCAATTTGCAAAGAAAAATCTGTCACAAGAAGTACAGGAAATACTTGAGCAGGAATGCAGCCAATTTGAACAAGATGCAAGAGATAAAAATATACAGGCGAAATATGTGGATATGATAGCCGAATTTGAGGAAAAAGTAAAGTAGTTAATCTTTGGATACCCGCTAAAAACTAGAAGGCAGATAATGCCTTCTTTTGTTTTGTATGGTATAATATAGAAAATTCAGCTTATAAAATAAGTTGAGGATTTAAGTAAATAGGGGGGATTAATATTTTACTAAAAGAAGGAATAGAGATTAGACAAGCTAAGGAAAGTTGGGAGTTTGAATTAATATATAAGCTTAATTATGAAACCTTTGTGGAAGAGATTCCACAGCACCATACAAATCAAAGTAAAACATTAGTAGATAGATTTGATAAGGAAAATACATATATTATAGCTTTAAAAAATGAAGAAATTATAGGGATGCTGGCTTTAAGAGATAAGAGACCATTTTCATTGGATCAGAAAATGGAAAACTTAGATGGATATGTTCCTATTCATAAAAGAATCTGCGAGGTCAGATTACTTTCCGTAAGAAAACAATTTAGGAAAACCAAGGTGATGTATGGTCTTATAAAAAAGGCATTTCAATATATTACTCTAAATGAATACGACGTATTAGTCATTTCAGGAATACTGAACCAGCAAAAATTATACAAGCATATTGGCTTTATCCCTTTCGGAGATGTGGTTGGAAATGATGTTGCGAAATTTCAGCCAATGTATATTACAAGGGACAGCTTTAAATTACAATACCTTTTAGAAGGACAAACTCAGGTTAGTTTATTACCAGGGCCTGTAGAAATAAGTGCAGATGTCAAAGAAGCTTTTTCCAGTATACCATTGTCCCATAGGAGTGAAAATTTTAAAAATATCTTTGATGATACCAAAAGAATGCTTTGTTCCTTGGTTAATTCAAAAAATGTTGAGATTTTTACTGGTTCAGGCACATTAGCAAATGATGTAATATGTTTAGAAATAGCAAAATTGAATAGAAAAGGGCTAGTATTAAGCAATGGGGAATTTGGTAACAGATTAATTGAACATGGAAATTGTAATGCTTTAGACTTTATTTCTTACGGAGTTCCTTGGGGAGAAGCTTTTAACTGGGAACATATAAATAGTTTGATAAAAAAAGAAGGAATAGGCTGGATTTATATGGTCTACTCTGAAACCTCGACAGGAATGATTAATGATTTTAAAAAACTTCTTCCTATTGCTGGTGAAAATGATATAAAAATATGTTTAGATGCTATCAGCGCTATTGGCAATATCCCTGTAGATTTAAGTCAGATTTACTTAGCATCTTGTGTAAGTGGAAAGGGGTTAGCATCCTTTTGCGGACTGTCTATGGTGTTTTATAATCATACTATTGCAGAGGCTGCCATTAAATTGCCTAGGTATTTAAATTTGTATCAATATAGTCATAGTCAGGGCATTCCATATACTATATCTTCAAATTTAGTTTATGCATTACATACTGCTCTGAAAAACTTAAATATAGATGAAAAGTCTAATAATATAAAAAAGTTGTATTTTTTCTTAAAGCAAAAATTGACAATTTTAGGTGTTTCGATGTTTAATGCACAGGAAGACATTAATCCAGCTGTTTTAAACATACCAATTGAACAGAACTATGACTCACAAAAAATCGGAGATTATATAAGAAGAAAAGGGTACTTGGTCAGTTATGAGAGCAACTATTTATTACAAAGAAATTGGATTCAGATATGCCTTATGGGAGATATAAAAAAAGAACAGTTAGATGATTTAGCAAGAATTTATAGAAACGCTAGTGGAGGTAATTAAAGTGTAGGTAGCTTATGATTGCATTTGATTTAAAAATAGCAATTTTAGCTACCTGCTTTTTATATAGAGATTATCTTTTGGGGATAATCTGAGATTAGAATTTAATTACTTCAGGAGCACTAGTAAAAGAATAAATTGTTGCGGTTGCGTCCTTAAGATATAAAACCTCCATAAGGTTATCATCTACTGAGTACATACTGCGTATGACTTCATTTTCATCCAGCATCTGAACCCGTGCATCTCTGCGATCATCATGAATAGCCTTACCTTCTATACGAATCCATGTGCCATCTTTACTCATAGTACTTATTTCAATCTTAGGATTTGTAATCATTTGTTTATAGCAATTTTTCTGATTACTAGTGACAATATAAAGTTTTCCTTCGAATTCTGCTACTGCCCCAAAAGGACGTACACGAGGCTGGTCCCCATCACATGTTGCAATATAAAATGGGTTCTCTTTTAAATACTTTAATACTTTTTTCATATTATTGTTCCTTTCATATTTACGTAGTACAATGTTTATGATTCAATTATATATATTATAATAAAACTAACAAGTACGATTAATTTATATACTAGGTATCAAATTGGATACTATACTTGTGAGAGGATAAGGCTATGGAAGATAAAAAAGAATTGTTCGGTATATGCCCCTTTGTAACATCACAGAAGGTTTTGACGGGAAAATGGTCTTTACTTATTATGTATCATCTGAGTGAAGGTCCTGTAAGATTTAATGAATTACAACGAAGGCTGCCCAATCTGACACAGGCTACGCTTTCAAAACAATTAAAAGCATTAGAAGCAGATGGCTTGGTTATTCGGAAAGAATATCCTCAGATTCCACCTAAAGTGGAGTACTCTATGAGTGAAGTAGGACGTAAATTTAAAATGGTTTTAGAAAGTCTAGAGGTTTGGGGTAATGAATATATAGACTATATTAAAACAAGAACAGAAGAGGAGAACAAAATTGATACAACCAGATGAAAATAAACGATATAATGAATTATTGAAAACATTATCAATAAATTGTGAGGAATGCTGCGGTATATGCTGTACTGCTTTATATTATACAAAAATGGATGGCTTTCCAGAAGACAAAGCGGCAGGAAAGCCTTGTGGGAATCTAAGAGATGATTTTAAATGCAGCATTCATAATAATCTCGTGGAATATAAATTGAAGGGCTGCATGGCGTATGATTGCTTTGGCGCTGGACAGAAGGTGACACAGGAAATTTACGGAGGGCTTGATTGGAAAAAGAATCCTGAGGTTGCAGATCAGATGTTTCAGGTATTTTTAATTGTATATCAGCTTCATCAAATGTTGTGGTATTTAATCCAGGCGAGAAGGATTATTGCGGATAATAGTATGAAGAATGATATAAATAATTTAATTGAAGAAAATGGTAAGATGACACAGATGAGACCAGAAGGAATCATTAAATTAGATTGGGAACAATACAGAGACCGAGTTAATCGTGTTCTTAAAGAAACGTGTAAAGCGGTACATAGTGAAATTACTGATAATAATCATAGTATTGATTGCATGGGACAAAGTTTTAAGAAGCAGAATTTAGATGGCAAAGATTTTAGCATGAAATTACTTATTGCAGCAAATTTTGAAGGTTGCAGTTTAAATAGAACAAACTTTTTAGGGGCTGACATGAGAGACACTAATTTTAGAGATACTGATCTAAGCAAAAGTCTTTTTCTAACACAAATGCAGATTAATACTGCCATGGGTAATTGCCATACAAAGCTGCCAGAATATTTAACTATGCCTGAAACATGGCTACAATAGATGGAAGAGTGATACCAAGTTTTTTATACAAAGGGTAAATTTACTGATTTAAGGAGAGAATGATGGAACAGTTTCAGAAAGTATATTCGGAATTAAAAAGGCTGAATATGTCATATGAGATTATAGAACATCCGCCAGCCTTAACCTCAGAAGAAGCGGATGCATATATCGAGGGGAAAGAAGGAGTTAGAACAAAGACATTGTTTTTGTGCAATCGTAAGAAAACAAACTTCTTTTTAATTGTTATAGACGATACTAAACGTCTGGACATGAAGAAGCTAGGGGAGTTAATTGAAGAAAAGGGTATGCAGTTTGCTTCAGAAGAGAAGTTGATGGAAAAAATGGGCATAAAGTCAGGGTCTGTATCAATTTTTGGGTTATTAAATAATAGGTCAAAAGATATCAGAGTATACATTGATAAGGATATTTTTTCTGAGAAAACCATGACATTTCATCCTAACGATAACACCAAAACGCTCTTTATATTAACGGAAGATGTATGTAGGTTTATAACTGAAGTAGGATATAATTATACGGTAATAAATTTGTAATAAAAGGATGTTTAGATGTTTCACATATGAAACATCTTTTTTTTTCTTGACAATTGTATTTTTTTCTTGTAAATTAAAACTACACCCCAGGGGGGTATCTAAACTTTCTAAAAAATCAGGTTAAAAAGATAGATCATTAATTATAAATAAAGGAGACTTTTGTTATGAAGGCAAATGAAAAAAAGGTTTTAAAATTACTTAAAACTGCCAGAGGGCAAATCGATGGCATTATAAAAATGGTGGAAGATGACAGATATTGCATAGATATTTCACAACAGCTTATGGCTACTGCAGCAATTTTAAATACTACAAATAGGGAAGTGTTGTCAGCGCACTTAAAGAACTGTGTAAATAATGCTGCCACAGCAGAAGAAAGAGAAGAAAAAATTGACGAACTAATCGTAATGTTGAGCAAGATCGTAAAATAGACAGGAGGTGTTTGACATTGAAACAAAAGTTTAATATCGCAGGAATGACCTGTTCAGCTTGTTCATCACGAGTTGAAAAGAGTGTAGCTAAACTGGACGGGGTTTCAGGTGTAAGTGTAAATTTATTAACAAACAGCATGCAGGTAGAATATGAAGAAAAGGCATTATCGGAGGGAAAGATTATAGCCTCAGTTGAACATGCTGGATATGGTGCAGTATTGGCAGAAGTAGACAACCAAGGAAAAGTAAAAAGTCAGAGTCAAGAGCAGAATGGCGGCTTTGCTAAAGATTTAGTAGGAGCGCAAATGTATGACATGAAGAAACGCCTTCTTATTTCCTTTGGATTTTTAATTCCGTTGATGTATATTTCTATGGCACATATGCTGGGATATGAGTTACCAGAGATTTTAAGCGGGCACGAGAACGCAGTATCCTTTGCATTCACACAATTTTTGCTCTGTTTACCAATCATATACGTAAACCGCAATTATTTTATCAAAGGTTTTAGCACGCTGGCTCATGGGGCACCAAATATGGACAGTCTGATTGCCATTGGTTCTTCTGCAGCTATGATTTATGGTATATTTGCTATATATAGAATGAGTTTTGGCTTGGGATCAGCTAATATGGAACTTGTGGCTAAATATCACATGGATCTGTATTTTGAGTCGGCAGCAATGATTCTTACACTTATTACTGTGGGGAAATTTTTAGAGGCCAAATCGAAAGGGAAAACCAGTGAAGCACTTACTAAGCTAATGAATCTGGCACCTAAAACTGCATTAGTTGAAAGAAATGGACAGCAGTTACAAGTGCCAATTGAAGAAGTGGCAGTTGGGGAAATTGTGCTTGTAAAGCCTGGAAGCAGTGTTTCTATAGATGGAATTATTATAGCAGGAAGTACGAGCATAGATGAAGCAGCCATTACAGGAGAAAGTATACCTGTGCATAAAGAAGTTGGTATGAATGTAATTGCAGCCACTACAAATAAATCTGGATTTATAAAAGTAAAAGCTGTAAGGGTAGGAGCTGATACTACTTTTTCACAAATCATAAAGCTAGTTGAAGAGGCTAGTGCTACAAAAGCACCTATTGCAAAGTTAGCAGATAAAATAGCAGGGATATTTGTCCCTATTGTTATAGGAATTGCGTTAATTACTGCTATTGTATGGCTCTTAATAGGAGCAGATTTTGAGTTCGCATTATCTTCAGCTATCAGTGTGTTAGTTATATCATGCCCTTGTGCATTAGGGCTTGCAACACCAGTAGCGATTATGGTAGGGACTGGTAAAGGGGCGGAAAACGGCATCTTAATCAAATCAGGAGAAGCTCTGGAACTGGCTCATAGCGTAGATTGTGTTGTGTTAGATAAGACGGGGACTATTACAGAGGGACGACCGGTAGTTACAGATGTAATACCTATAGATGTGCCTAAAGATAGGCTGCTGGAAATTGCAGGCGGCTTGGAGGCAGGAAGTGAACATCCTTTGGCGGAAGCTATATTGGAATATGTAAATAAAGAAAACATTATTATAAAGCAAGTAAAGGAATTTCAATCAGTATCTGGAAGAGGGCTGAAAGCCAGTATTGACGATAAATTATATCTAGCAGGAAACCAGAGAATGATGGAGGAAAATGGGATTCATGTAGCAGCTTATGAAGATAAGATTAACCGGCTGGCTTCAGAGGGGAAAACGCCTATGATGTTTGCCGCACAAAATGATTTGATTGGAATTATCGCCGTCGCAGATGTTATCAAACCTTCAAGCAAGAGAGCCATTGAAGCATTAAGAGAAATGAACATAGAAGTTACCATGCTGACAGGTGACAATAGAAGAACAGCAGAAGGCATTGGAGAAGATCTGCAGTTAAATCATATTATTTCTGAGGTTCTGCCTCAGGACAAAGAAAAAGTAATATCTGATTTACAGAAGGAGGGTAAAAAGGTTGCTATGGTTGGGGATGGCGTGAATGATGCCCCTGCTTTGGTAAGAGCTGATGTTGGCATAGCCATTGGTGCTGGAACAGATGTGGCTGTAGAAAGTGCGGATATAGTGCTTATGAAGAGCGATTTACTGGATGTTGTTACTGCTATAAAATTAAGTAAGGCTGTAATTAGAAATATAAAACAAAATTTATTTTGGGCATTTTTTTATAATTGCTTAGGGATTCCATTGGCGGCGGGTGTTTTTTATTCTGTGCTTGGGTGGAGATTAAGTCCAATGTTTGGAGCAGCAGCAATGAGTTTCAGCAGCGTATTTGTCGTATCAAATGCGCTTCGATTAAAGATGTTTAAAGCCGACAAGGCTGGAGATAATAACTTATATAAAGACCAGATAATGGTTGAAAATAAAAATAATAAAATAAAGAATCAGGAGGAAAATAAAATGGTAACTTTAAAAATTGATGGAATGATGTGTGATAACTGTGTAAAACATGTAAGAGAAGCACTGGAATCCTTTAAAGGGGCAACTGTAGAGGTGAATCTTGACAATAAAGAAGCTAAAGTCGAAATTCCAGCTACAATATCTACAGACGAATTAAAAGCCGCTGTAGAAGAGGCGGGATATACTGTTACACAAGTAATACAATAAAAAACTTTTTACTGAACGTAGTTTATATGCTATAATGCAAAACGGAGATAGTATTTGTTAAGAAACTATACTCTGATTGATTTTATGTATTTGAACTAAAATTTATTAGATAATGAGCTTATATTAATGATTGAATAAGACTCGGATTTCACAATTAATAAAAGTACAATATGCACTTTCCGAGACTTTTTATGCTTTGGAAAGTGTTTTTTTATTGTTTTGGATTGCTTAGGATCAATTAAGAGAACTATCTTCAAGTTTATTTATGAAGAGAGGTAAAAAAATGAAAGTTACAGCAACAGTTTTAGAAACCAGAGACATTATCTGTCAGTGGAAGAAGGAAGGGTTAACGATTGGATTTGTTCCGACCATGGGATTTTTACATGAGGGACATGCAAGCCTTATAAAAAAATGCCGTGAGGAAAATGATAAAGTAGTAGTATCCGTTTTCATTAATCCAATGCAGTTTGGAGAAAATGAGGATTTAGGGGCATACCCTAGGGATTTTAACCGGGACACTGCACTTTGTGAGAAAATGGGAGCAGATTTGATTTTTCACCCAGAAGCAGAGGAAATGTACCAGAACCCATGCACTGTTGTAAACATTACAACACTTTCTGATAACTTATGTGGCAGAACAAGGCCGACACATTTTCAAGGAGTCTGCACAGTAGTTTCTAAGCTTTTTAACATTATAACACCAGATAATGCATACTTTGGTCAAAAAGACGCACAGCAACTTGCTATCATTAAAAAGATGGTAAAGGATTTGAACTTTCATATCAGGATAGTAGGGTGCCCGATTATCCGTGAAGAAGATGGACTGGCTAAATCCTCAAGGAATACCTACTTAGATGAGACAGAACGCAAGGCGGCTCTTTGCCTTTCAAAGGCTGTTAAGAAGGGTCAGGAAATAATCTTTATGGGTTGTGATAGTGAAATGGTTCTTGAGCAGATGCGTGAAATAATAGAAAAAGAATCTTTAGCTAAAATTGATTATGTATCTATGGTAGATGTTTTAACTATGCAGCCTGTAGATCATGTTGAAAAGCCTGTAGTGGTTGCTATGGCAGTATATATTGGTAAAACCAGATTAATAGATAATTTTATATATGGTGAGGAATAGAAAGATGAACGCCATATCTAGAGTCAGCTCCTTTCTATCCCGGTATATAGGGATTGTGATTATTATATTTTCAATATTGGCTTTTATCTATCCTACAGGGTTTGCCTGGGCAACAAACTACACAGCATGTTTTTTAGGAACTGCAATGTTTGGTATGGGTTTAACAATTAAATGGGTGGATTTTAAATCTGTCTTTTCTCATAAAAAACATATATTAATAGGCTGTCTTGCCCAATATACGATTATGCCGTTAAGTGCTTGGGCTTTGGCAGTGGTATTTAACTTAGAACCAGACTTAGCCATAGGTGTTATTCTGGTAGGCTGCTGTCCAGGTGGCACTGCCAGTAATGTTATTACTTACATAGCCAGAGGAGATGTGGCTCTATCGGTGGCCATGACCATTGCCACCACCTTAATTGCGCCTTTAATGACACCTTTATTAGTTGTAGTTCTGGGGGGAGCGTGGATAGAAGTATCATTTTGGGCCATGTTATTATCTGTAGTAAAAATTATTCTAATACCTGTCATGCTTGGAATTGTACTAAATAAGTTTTTTGTTTATCAGGTTAAAAGGATTAGCAATGTGCTCCCATTAATTTCTGTAGTTGCCATTGTCATGATTATTTCAGGTATAGTGGCACAAAATACAACAAAAATCTTAAGCTGTGGCATACTTGTGCTGGTTGTAGTAGCGCTCCACAACCTATGCGGATTGATTTTGGGCTTAATCGTAGCTAAGTTGATGAAAATGGAGTATTCAAAAGTAACCGCTGTTGCTATAGAGGTTGCTATGCAGAATAGTGGACTGGCAGTTTCGTTGGCAGCAGTTAATTTTTCATCAAATCCATTAGCAACATTGCCAGGAGCAATATTTAGTATTTGGCACAATATATCTGGCTCGATTTTCGCAAGTATTCGAAGAAGAGGTAGTGTAAAGTAATTAAATAGATGATAAAAATAGAACTATAGTTTATAAGTAATTGTGAACTATAGTTTTCTTTTTTGGAATGGGGTGGTAGAATTAGGAAGAAACTAATAGGAATATAATAATATTTGGAGGCGGAAATGGCTATTGAAAAATGTAGAGAATATTTTAATAAATTTAATATTGAAGACAGAATTTTGGAATTTCAAGTATCTAGCGCAACGGTGGAACTAGCAGCTGTAGCGGCAGGATGTGAACCTGAGCGGATTGCAAAAACCATGTCTTTTAAAATTGACGAGAACCCAATACTAATCGTCATGGCAGGAGATGCCAGAATAGACAATGGTAAATATAAAGGTCAGTTTCACACAAAAGCTAAAATGCTTACTCCAGAAGAAGTTGTTGAATATATAGGACATGCTATTGGTGGAGTTTGTCCATTTGGCATAAATGAAGGAGTAAAGGTTTATTTAGATGAGTCTTTAAAACGCTTTGAAACAGTATTCCCAGCCTGTGGAAGCAGCAATAGCGCTATTGAATTAACAATACCTGAACTTGAAGCATACTCTGATTACGTGGGGTGGGTAGATGTCTGCAAAAATTGGTAATAACAACTTAACTGAAGGAAAGATTTCAAGACAGCTGTTCTTATTTGCAATGCCCTTGCTTTTAGGAAATATGCTGCAGCAGCTATATTTTATCACAGATTCTATAATTGTTGGACAATGTCTTGGCAGTACAGCATTAGCGGCAGTTGGTGCTGCTGCATCTATTACGGTATTAATGGTAAACTTCTTCTCTGGAATGGCAAATGGGGCAGGCATTATATTGGCGCAATATGTGGGAGCTGGAGATACTAACAGACTAGGACAGACTATCCGTGCAGCATCAGTTTTTACCATAGTATTTGGAATCATTTTCTCTGTAATAGGTGTATTATTTACACCTGTTTTTTTACGCCTGATGGACACTCCCAGTGACGTGTTTTTACAGGCAGATAACTATTTGACTTATTGTTTCGCAGGAATGTTACCTATGCTTATTTATAATATGGGGGCCGCAAGTCTGCAGGCAATGGGGGATTCTAAGACCCCGTTATATTTTCTTAGTGTTGCATGCATTGTAAATGTAATTTTAGATCTTACTTTTATACAAGTATTAGGCATGGATGTAGAGGGTACCGCTATTGCTACATGCATTGCGCAGATTGTTGCAGCTTTTTTAGTCTGCATTGCAGTTAAGAAGAAGATTACCATAGACAACAAGAAGCAAACCGCGGAAGAAATTAGTATTAATACTAGTCAGACAGAGGAAAAAGAAAAAGGTCGATTATTTGAGATCTTTAAACGAATAGTCATATTAGGATTACCTATAGGAATGCAGAGTGTAGTTATAAATTTTTCAAATATAGTCGTTCAAAGCCATATTAATAGTCTGGGCTCTGATGTAATGGCAGCATGGAGTGCATTTTGCAGGCTTGATGGATTTATTATACTGCCTTTTATGAGCTTTAGCCTAGCAGTTATGACCTTTACAGGACAGAACTTTGGAGCAAACAAACCCGAAAGAATATTTGGGGGACTAAAGTCTGGACTTATTATGAGTTGTGGATTTACAGTGGCAGTAGGAATTTTAATCGTCATCTTTGCAGAGCCATGCTTTGAAATATTTACTAAGTCCGATGATGTTATATCATATGCATGCAATATGGTATACTATATGGTTCCTTTTTATTTTATGCTGGCAGCAGCACGAATCTACATAGGGGTTATATCTGGAGCAGGGAATTCTATTATGCCAATGCTAATAAATATTCTATTTATGTGTATTTTCAGAGTGATATTCTTGCCTATTTCGGTACACCTATGGGGAAGTAATTTGATGGTTGTGTATTACACATACTGGATTTCGTGGATCTTAAGCCTTGTAAGTATTATAGCGTATTATTATGCAAAGATGAAAAATCAGATAATTTTATTGTCGAAATAGGACGAATAAAAAACGGCTTTTCTAACCGAAAGACCTTTCGAAATAATCTGAATAGTGATAAAATGACGAAATAGGGAATATTTTGCAACTATGCAGAATAGGAAATTATTTATTATTTTTTTATTTGTTTGGAAAGAAGGAGTCAGCCATGAAAAGTATCAGAACAAAAATTATGGTAATGATCGGAGGGGTTGCTATATTAGCAATGATTATTTCTGCACTGGTTACCGTAAGTACTGTAGTGGATACTGTTGTTAGTAATGAAGAACATATTTCAGAGCTTACTACAAAAACAGTAACCTTAGAAGTTAACGAATATTTTACAAAGTATATTATAATGGCTCAGCAAATGGCATCTGACAGTAACGTTAAGAAAACTTTGACGGAAATAACAGCAAGGGAAAACTATTTACAGTTACCCTCTTATGAAGGTACATATAATTCTTTAAATAAGATTATGGAATTAGATAAAAAAAATATTCTATCAGCCTATATAGCTTCGACAAATTGTGATGTAGCATTTGATGGTGGAGACTGGGTTTCGGATCCAGGTTTTGATTTGAAAACAAGAAGTTACTGGTTTGGCAATGCGAAAGATTTAGAAAAAGGATATATTATAACAGAGCCTTATCAGGACCTGGATACAGGCAGCATGGTTATTACAGTATCAGTACCTGTATATGATCTGGCTGGAAATACTATCGTAGGTATTGCAGGTATTGATGTAACCATAGATGATTTAAGTGATATGGTTGTTAATGTAGATACAGAATATGCAAAAGATGGGTGTTACACAATGCTGGTTTCTGGACAAGGTCAGATTCTTGCTGCAAAAGATGAAAAAAGAATTTTAAAATCAATTGATAGTATTGGATTAAGTCAGAACATGGTTAAAGAAGTTGCCAAACCTTCTGACAAGGCTATAAAATTTGAAGATAATGGGAAAGAATGCTATGGAATAGTAAAGGCAACCAGAGATGCAGGCTGGAAAATTGTACTTTCCGTCGATAAAGACGAATTTATGAAAGTTTGCGATGCTACGCAAAGGAATATTATTATAGCTTATGCTATAGCTATCGTGCTGCTATTTATTGTTATTGCAATAGTAGCAAAAAGTATAGTCGCACCTTTGAAGAAACTCACAGATGTTACGGATGAGCTGGTTAAGGGAAATCTGGATGCAGACATTGATATTCATACTGCAGATGAAACTGGACGACTGGCAGATTCAATGAGAAGCCTGGTAGTAAGGCTGAGACAGTACATAAATTACATCGATGAGGTTTCGACTGCACTTGATGAGTTTGCAGCAGGGCATCTTGATATACAGTTAGAATATTCATATGATGGAGAATTTGCAAAGATTAAAGAATCTATGATGCAGGTATCAACTGTATTTAAGAATACCATAGGACAAATCGTAGAAACTTCAGAAAAAGTTGCAAACGGTTCAGGGGAAATTGCTAATGCCTCACAGATGTTAGCACAGGGTGCTGCAAATCAAGCAAGCACCACAGAAGAGTTAACCGCAACTATAAATGAATTATCTCAACGTGTTACTAAGAATGCTGATCATGCAATGAATGCTTCTCAGCAGGTAAAAATTGTAGGTGGTACAGCAGACCAGAGTAATGAACAGATGAGGGAAATGATTACAGCAATCGCAGAAATAAATGAAAAGTCTGCAGAGATAGGAAAGATTATTAAGGTAATTGAAGATATCGCATTCCAGACAAATATACTAGCGCTAAATGCAGCAGTTGAAGCAGCAAGAGCAGGCGAGGCAGGAAAAGGATTTGCAGTAGTTGCAGACGAAGTACGTAACCTTGCAAGTAAATCTGCAGAAGCCGCAAAAGATACTACTCATCTTATTGAAGAAACAATAAAAGCGGTAGAGAATGGAACTGGAATTGCCAACAAGACAGGAGAAATGCTTGGACAGGTAATTGAGGGTGTATCTCAGACGGTAGAGCTGATAAATGAAATTTCTTCTGCTTCAGTGGGGCAGGCAGCTGCCTTAAAGCAGACATTGGATGGAGTTGAACAAATTAGTTCAGTTGTTCAAACTAATGCGGCAACTGCAGAAGAAAGTTCAGCAGCCAGTGATGAACTTTCTAAACAGGCAAATGCTCTGAAAGGAGTAGCATCACAATTTAAGCTCTAAAAAAGTAAAAGACAAAAAACGACAAATAATGACAAAAAACCCTAGAACGTTTAAATTTTAGGGTTTTTTTGCTGGATTTTTGGGGAGCATGGTGCTAATATTACTATAGCTGACAATTTTTATTTGTAAGGGGTACTATAGGTACCTGATTGAAAGGAGCACTATAAAATAATGAGAAGTCTTAAGACAAAGATCATGGTGACTATAGGGGGAGTTGCAATTCTTGCAATGATCGTTTCCGCTTTCGTTACTATAAACACTGTAGTAAAAACAGCAATTACAAATGAACAGGAGATTTCAGAATTATCGACACAGGCAGTAACATCAGAGATTGATGAATACTTTACGAAGTATATTGCTATTGCTGACCAGGTAGCATGTGATAGTGATATTAAAAAGCTGACTAATCAAGTAACTACGACTGAGGGATTAACTGAAAATCCATTATACACAGACTGTTATAATACATTAAAAAGAGTTACGGATAAGAACAGCAAACAAATTTTATCTACTTATGTAGTAACAGCAGATACAAATGTAGGATTAGATGGAGCCGGCTGGATTCCAGATTCTAGTTTTGATTTAAAAACAAGGGAATATTGTTTTGACAAACAGGAGGAAATTGATAAGGGATATATTATTTCAGAACCTTATCAAGATTCAGATACAGGAAATATGATAATTACTGTTGCGGTGCCACTATATAACACGGATGACTCACAAATAATTGGTGTTTCGGCTATAGATGTTACTATAAATGAATTAAGTGATATGGTAGCTCAATCTAAGAGTAATTATAGTAATGCATATAAAATGCTATTTTCAGCAAAGAATGATGTCTTAGCAAGTAAAGATTCCAAACTTTTATTAAAAGGTGCAGATAAAGTTGGATTTAGCCAAGAAATGATGGATGAGATAGCAAAGCCATCGAATAAGGTAATTGAATTTAAAGACAATGGTGAATCTTGCTTTGGTGTTGTAAAAACCACAAGAGATGCAGGCTGGAAAGTAGCATACATTATTCCCGAAAAAGATTTTATGAGTGTTACAAATGCTACAAAGCGTAATATCATGATCGTGTATATTGCAGCAATAATCATACTTTACTTAGTAATGACAGTTGTAGCAAGAAGCGTAGTAGCCCCATTAAGAAAATTGACCGATGTAACGGATGAGCTTGCAAAGGGAAATCTGGATGCGGAGATTGATATAAAATCTGCGGATGAAACCGGAAGGCTGGCGGATTCCATGAGAAGTCTTGTAGTAAGGCTGAGACAGTACATAGATTATATTGATGAGGTATCAGCGGCGCTTGACCAGTTTGCTGCAGGATATCTGGATATACAGTTGAAGCAGGCTTATGATGGAGAATTTGCAAAGATAAAAGAATCTATGATGCAGGTATCAACTGTATTTAAGAGTACCATAGGACAAATTGTAGAAACTTCAGAAAAAGTTGCCAGCGGCTCTGGAGAAATTGCTAATGCAGCACAGATGTTAGCACAGGGTGCAACAAATCAGGCTAGTACTACCGAAGAGTTAACAGCAACTATAAATGAATTATCTGAACGTGTTACTAAGAATGCTAATCACGCAATGAATGCAACAGAGCAGGTAAGACTTGTAGGTGGAACAGCAGACCAGAGTAATGAACAGATGAGAGAAATGATTACTGCAATCGCAGAAATAAATGAAAAGTCAGCAGAAATAGGAAAGATTATTAAGGTAATTGAAGACATAGCATTCCAGACAAATATACTAGCGCTAAATGCAGCAGTTGAAGCAGCAAGAGCTGGCGAGGCTGGAAAGGGATTTGCAGTAGTTGCAGACGAAGTACGTAACCTCGCAAGCAAATCTGCAGAAGCTGCAAAAGATACTACCCATCTTATTGAGGAAACAATAAAAGCGGTAGAAAATGGAACAGGAATTGCCAATAAAACAGGAGAAATGCTTGGACAGGTAATTGAGGGAGTATCCCAGACAGTAGAACTGATAAATGAGATTTCTTCTGCTTCAGTTGGCCAGGCTTCTGCTCTGAAGCAGACATTGGATGGGGTTGAACAAATTAGTTCAGTTGTTCAGACTAATGCGGCGACTGCAGAAGAAAGTTCGGCTGCCAGCGATGAACTTTCAAAACAGGCCAATGCATTACAGAATGTAGCTTCAAGGTTTAAAATCTAATAATGAATAACATAAAAAGACCTCGACTCAGTGAACTGACCCCCATAAGTTAGACCTAAAAATCTAACTTATGGGAGGTCACCTCACAGCCGGGGTCTTTTTCCCTATTCTATAATAAGTATTTGTTTTGCAGTTTTACCATCTTCATCTAACTGCACAGCTATGGTAGTGCCTACCTTTAATTTTGAAATAGCAGCTGTAGACGTTTTATTATCCATGTAGCTGATAACGGTGGTATCAGCTAAATTTACCTCCAATATACATTTGGTTGATGAAGGTATTATATTTTATCTATGCAAAGATTTTCTGAAGAGAAAAAGAAGAAATGGGGAATATTGTAAATGTTTAAATGGAAGTATAATAAATGTATTTAATTTGCTAAAATGAAAGCACTAAATTATATATAGCTACATTTAAAAAATTTTAATAAAAATAAGAATGTTCTTAGTGAAATTTTTGTTGATAAAGTATATTATGGTAATATGTCCATTTCGCAACTGTATACTTAGATAGTGTGAATGGAACATTTATAAAGGTAATTTAAAAGAATAATGGATTTGAGAGAAGCTTAATGCTTCATTTAAATTAATTAAGAATTCAGGTATGACTAGTATGATAGAGAAAAATAATAACCCGATTGCATTTTTAGATTCGGGAGTTGGCGGTATCAGCGTGCTTAATGAAGCTATTAAAATGATGCCAAACGAAAATTATATATATTTTGGGGATTCAAAAAATGCTCCATACGGAACAAAGAAAACAATAGAAGTCCGGAATTTAACAGAAAAAAATGTAGAATTCTTATTAGGACAAGGGGCAAAGGCAGTTGTAATAGCTTGTAATACTGCAACTAGTGCGGCTGCGGAATATTTAAGAAATAAGTATAAGAATATTCCCATCATCGGAGTTGAGCCTGCACTTAAACCGGCAGTTTTAAATAATCAGGATAAAAAAATCCTCGTTATGGCAACTCCTATGACATTAGCAGAAAAAAAATTTAAAAATTTAATGTCAAAATATGAAGAGTTTGCACAGATTATTCCGGTCCCTTGTGGAGGCCTGATGGAATTTGTGGAGGAAGGCATTCTTGAAGGAGATGAACTGGACCAATATTTGGCCAGTAGATTAACAATAGAATTACGTGAAAATGCCACTGCAGTGGTTTTAGGATGTACCCATTATCCATTTATAAAGGAAAGCATAATTAAGGTTATAGGACATGACGTACAAATTTATGATGGAGGAGAAGGTACGGCTAAGCAGCTTGAAAGGAGGCTTGCAAGGGATAAACTGCAACGAGAAAGTACAAACCATGGGCAGGTAATGGTTATGAATTCACTGGGCAAAGAAAGTATTATAAAGTTATCAGAAGCGTTATTGATAAAGTCATAATGTATGTGAGGGAGTATGGTAAAAGTAATTATTACGGGGCCAAAGGGTAAAATGGGAAGCCTGATAGTAAAGGCTGCATATGAGCAAGAAAATATTAATATTATTGGTGCCGTTGGACCAAAAGAACGAGACTATATTGGCCAGGATATAGGTGAAATCACAGGTCTTGGTGTTCGGCTTGAAGCTTTGGTTTATGAGGACATTGAAAAAGTCATCGAAGACTGTGATGTAGTAATTGATTTTTCTACAGTAACATTATCAATGGAAATTCTTACAGCTTGTATCAGTCATAAAAAAGCTCTGGTTTGTGGAACTACGGGTTTCAGCAAAGAACAGGAAGAGCAATTCATCGATGCTGGCAAAAGAATTTCTTTACTAAGAGCAGCAAATACATCCTATGTGACAAATGTGATGAAGAAACTGATTGTCTTGGCAGCAGAGGCTCTCGGTGATAAAGCTAAAATCGATATCATTGATATGCATGATGAAAAAAAGGTGGATTCTCCAAGCGGCACTTCAAAGGAGTTTGCAAGAGAAATGGCAGAAGCCTCTGGCAAAGATATTACTGAGATTTCGCATCATTCAGTGCGTTCAGGAGATATTTCCAGTTTCCATAATGTAATATTTGGGTGTATAGGTGAACGTCTTGAAATCACACATCATGCCTATAATTTTGGATGTTACGCAAGAGGTGCAGTGGAAGGAGCGTTGTTCTTAGAGGGGAGACCAATTGGATTATATAGCATGGAGGATGTTATAGGAATTTAGGGTATTACTTATGTTTATATATAGATAAAAGGAGAATTTAACATGGAAGAGGAAAAGAAGGGGCTTAAAGAAAGTAAACAAGAACAACCATACTGGGCAGGAAAGGAATATTCATTTTTTAACCATAGTAAGTGTGAATATTTTCCCTGCCATAAAACAGATAAGCCGGAAGAGTTTAATTGTTTATTCTGCTTCTGCCCATTGTTTGCATTAAAGGATAAATGTGGTGGGAACTTTAGATATACTGAAGATGGCATAAAGGATTGCAGTCAATGCAAGCTGCCTCATGTTAAAGAAAACTACGGATATATCATGGGGAAATTTTCTGAATTGGTTAAAATTACTAAAATAAAATAAAAACACTTGACTAAGATATATTTTTATTGACTTAAACCTTGAAAAAGTGTAAACTAATCGTGCGTTGTGTGTTACAACGCCTAATTGAGAATGTCAAAAATCGTTTTACGTTTTTTTTCATAAGGGTGCAGGCTGGGAAAGACTGGCCGTGGCCCGCAAAGTTATAGTAAAGGTTGCCGAAAGTGATTGGTTGTAAGCCAATTTTAGTAGGTGAGGAGGTAAAAGAATGAAATCATTTATCGCAAAGCCTCAGGAAGTAGAACATAAGTGGTATGTAATTGATGCTGAGGGTAAGACTCTTGGTAGACTTGCATCCGAAGCTGCTGCAATCCTTAGAGGTAAGAAAAAGCCAATCTACACACCACACGTTGACTGCGGAGACTATGTAATCGTTATCAATGCTGAAAAGGTAGAAGTAACAGGTAAGAAGAGAAAAGAAAAAATCTATAAGAGACATACTGGATATCCAGGTGGTCTTAGAGAAATCACTTTTGAAAAGTTACAGGCTAAGAAGCCAGACGAAATAATTAGACATGCAATAAAAGGCATGATGCCAAACGGTAAGCTTGGTAGACAGATGTACAAAAAATTAAAGGTTTATGCTGGTCCTCAACATGATCATGCAGCTCAGAAACCTGAAGTTTGGGAATTTTAAGAAGGGGAGGAAATAGATAATGGCAAAGATTCAATATCAAGGAACAGGCAGAAGAAAGTCTTCAGTTGCTAGAGTTCGATTAATCCCTGGAAAAGGTGATATCATCGTTAACAAGAAGCCGCTAGAAGATTATTTTGGAATGGAAATCGTTAAGAGAGAAGTTAGAAGACCTTTTGAGGTTGCTGGCTGCGAAGGTAAGTTTGACGTAATTGCTACTGTAAATGGTGGTGGGTTTACTGGTCAGGCTGGTGCTTTAAGACATGGTATTTCAAGAGCACTTTTAGTAGTTGACAAGGAAGCTTTCAGAGCTCCACTTAAGGCTGCAGGATTCTTAACAAGAGACCCTCGTATGACGGAAAGAAAGAAGTACGGTTTAAAGAAGGCAAGAAGAGCATCACAGTTCTCAAAGAGATAAAAAGCGGTCAACGCATTTATCAAGAAAAGCCCGATTTTACAAGGATTACTATAGGACATTTTTCAGTGAAGCGATTCGCTGGAAAGTGTCCTTTTACATTGAAAGGACTTTTCTTTCCGTTCTCGTTATATCTTATTAATCGCATCGACTAGCTCCTTTAATATCAAAGTGAGTATAAATGGAGCAGTTGGTGGAGAATATAGATGTGGTAGAACAGCAGACGAAAGTAATGCAGGATATGATTAACAGGTGGTATAGAAAGTAATAGAAAAAGTAAAGTACCTCAGAAAAAAATCTGGGGTATTTTAGCGTAAGGCTGCAATTCTTTATTTTATTAAAGTTGACATATTTTCATAATATATATACAATAGTGTTAACAACATGCTTGATAATGATGTTGAAAAGGAGTGGTCTTATGTTTAATGTAAATGAATTGTTAGATGAAGCTGTGAAAGAAACTGAAAATTTGGAAGAAGAGGAGATCTTTTTAGTGAAAGATTTGTTTAAGGGATATGTATGGAATAGAATTGCAGTGAAAGACAGACTACTATTAGGAACTTTGTTCTTGAATTATGTGAATCAAGGGAAAAGTCATTTGCATGCAATTGAAAAAACATCATCTCATCAGCAGCAGTATAAAAAAACAAGATATAGGTCATGAGATCCTCAATTTAATCTGTTGCTGATAGATAAGCAGTTAATAAGCATAGCATATATTAAGAAAGGATGGAAAAAATTTGAGTGTATTAATTTCTAAATTTAAAGAAGTATTATTATCGGTAATTCCAATTACAATAATTGTGTTAATACTGAATTATACGTTAACCCCTCTAGAAACACCCATATTTATAAGATTTTTAATAGGTACAGTATTTCTTATAATTGGATTAACAATCTTTCTAATAGGAGTAGATATCGGAATTACTCCAATAGGTAATAATATGGGAGGAGCGCTCGCTAAGACTAATAAATTTTGGTTAATAGCAATTGCTGGCTTGATACTTGGTTTTTTTATATCAGTTGCAGAACCGGATCTTCATATTTTAGCAGGACAGGTTGATTCTGTTTCATCAGGTTTAATATCAAAAGGAAGTATCGTAGTGATAGTATCTATAGGGATAGCGATCATGCTTGCTGTAGGTCTTGGCAGAATTGTTTACAATTTTCCATTATATAAACTATTAACAATAATATATAGTATCATTTTCATACTTGCTTGCATAACCTCACGGGAGTTTTTGGCAATATCATTTGATGCCTCGGGGGCAACAACTGGAGCATTGACTGTACCTTTTATTCTGGCACTGGCAATTGGTGTTTCAAAATTAAAAAAGGATAGTAAAGCATCGGAACAGGATAGTTTCGGATTAGTAGCCATTGCATCAACCGGCGCGATTATATCTGTAATGATTATGAGTATTATATCAAAAACGGATAAGATTACGGGGAACCTTGAATCGAAGGGAATTTCCGATTCTATTATATCACCATTTCTTCATGAATTTTCTAAAGTAGGGACCGAAATCATAATAGCATTACTCCCTATTCTGATATTATTTCTTGTTTTTCAAAAAATATCTTTCAAATTGCCAAAGAGAGAGGTAAGAAAAATCTTATTTGGTCTACTATTTACATTTATAGGGTTGGTTATATTTTTAGTTGGTGTGAATGCCGGATTTATGGATGCGGGAAGTATCATAGGCTATAATATAGCTACATTAGATAGTAAAATATATGTTATACTTGTTGGTTTCATACTAGGAGTAGTAACAATACTTGCAGAACCGGCAGTTTATGTATTGACACATCAGATTGAAAGTGTTACTAGTGGATATGTAAAGAGAAGTGGTGTTATGTTTGCTTTGGCAATAGGTGTCGGTATAGCGGTTGCGTTATCTGTGGTACGTATACTAATTCCAGAGCTGCAATTATGGCAATATCTTCTCCCTGGATATTTAATATCAATAGCATTGAGTTATTTTGCACCAAAACTATTCGTAGGTATTGCATTTGACTCTGGGGGAGTTGCGTCAGGACCCATGACGGCTACATTTATATTGGCGTATACACAGGGGGCAGCAGAAGCAGTTGAAGGAGCCACCGTGTTAGTGGATGGTTTTGGAGTAATAGCTATGGTTGCTATGACACCGTTAATAGCGTTGCAAATTTTAGGATTGATTTTTAAGATTAAGTCTAGGAAAGGGGAAGTTGAAAATAATGGACAGTAAAACAGAGACTATGGGGTTGGAGTTAATATGCGTAATAGTTAATTTAGGTACGGGGAGTAAGATATTAAAAACATTCAAAAAACATGGAATTTGTGGCGGAACTATAACATTAGCAAGAGGAACCGTAAACAACCGCATATGGGATTATTTAGGTCTTTCGGATATAGGAAAAGAAATTATATATATGGTTGCAGAGAAAGAAACGGCGTATCGAGTATTGGATATAGTTAATCTTGAATATAAGTTAGATAAGCCAAACCATGGCATTGCATTTACAACATCCATTTGTACTACTGTGGGAATGAGAAAGTGTAAATGTGACAATGTGAAAATTGAGAGAGGTGAAGATAATACGATGTATCAATTAATTACTATCATTGTTGATAAAGGAAAAGCCGAGGATGTTATAGAGGCAGCAATTACGGCAGGCTCCAAAGGAGGTACCATTGTTAATGGAAGAGGCTCAGGAATTCACGAAACAAGTAAATTGTTTTCCATGGATGTTGAACCAGAAAAGGAAACTGTCATTATAGTTTCAGAAGTAGATATGACAGAGGATATAATATCTGTAATAAGAGAGAAATTAAAAATTGATGAACCCGGGAAAGGTATCATTTATGTTCAGGATATAAACAAGACATATGGTATTTTTAAATAAAATTATAGATATAATCCATTTGGATAGACGGATAACACTAGTTTCGCAAAGTTTTATATAAGCAGAGTAAAGATTCCTTTAAATAAGGAGGGCGGAAAATGATTGGAAATAGTTTAACTAAGGCAGCGGCATTTTTCCTATTTATTGGAATATCAGTGGCCTGCTATTTAATTTTGGATGAAAATAAAGAGAGACTGGCTCCGGATGGAGTACCTGTTTATACTTACTGCATTAAGACCAAGGAAGACGCCGATTGCTCATTAATTAATCAGCAGGGAATAAACATTTTAATTGACACTGGAGAAAAGCAAGATTCTGAACGAATTGTAAGGTTTTTAGAAGCAAAGGACATAAAAACCTTACAGTATCTTGTTCTTACTCATCCAGACAAGGATCATATTGGCGGAGCATTAGAGGTGTTAAAAAACTTTAAGGTTGAAAGGGTTATCCAGCCTTATTATCCAAAAGACAATGAATTGCTAGATGAAATCAATAAAAAGTGTGAGGATTTGGGTGTAGACATTATTTATCCCACAAGGACGAGAAAACTGCAAGCAGGAGAAATTGATTTATTAGTTTATCCACCTCTCGAAAAAAATTATAAGCTGGATAACAACTACTCACTTGCCGTTTTAATAAATCATGGAAATGTAAATCAGTTATTTACAGGAGATGCTCAGGAAAAGCGGATTAATGAATTATTAGAAATCAATTGGAGGAATATAGATCTGCTTAAGATTCCGTATCACGGAAGATACAGTGCTAATGTTGATAAATTAATTGAAAAGTGTACTGCAAGATATGCAGTGGTAACATCTGATTCGGCGGATGATATCATATGGGAGGCTTGTACACAATCAGAGACTTTAGTATTAACAACTTTAGAGTGTACAAGGTCTTTTGTCAGTGACGGTAAAGAATTAAAATTACTTAAAGCAAGGGGCGGAGATTATTACAATAAGAATTAAACACAAGAGCAACAGTCTGCTATCCTTTATAAATTCAATAAAATTTTTTGATTTTAGACTTGATTTTTGGCTGACAGAGATGTATATTATATTTGTTAGCACTCGGACAAGGTGAGTGCCAAAAAACGATGAGAGGTATTTTATATACTATCTATATAATATTACATTACACAGAAAGAGGGAATATTACATGGCAAAGAAACAATTTAAAGCAGAATCCAAAAGATTGTTGGACTTAATGATTAACTCTATTTATACGCATAAAGAGATCTTTTTAAGAGAGATTATTTCAAATGCGAGTGATGCAATCGACAAATTATATTACCTGACTCTTACTGAAAACACAGGTATCTCTAGAGAAGATTTCTATATCAGGCTTGCAGTGGACAAAGAAGCAAGAACTTTAACCATAACAGATAATGGTATTGGTATGTCTAAGGATGAGATGGAAAATAACTTAGGTACCATTGCAAAGAGCGGTTCCCTTCAGTTTAAGCAAGACAATGCAGATAAAATGGATGGCAAAGATGAAATTGATATAATTGGTCAGTTTGGCGTGGGTTTCTATTCTGCATTTATGGTAGCTTCAAAAATACAGGTTATAAGTAAAGGCTACGGACAAGAACAGGCCTATCTATGGGAATCAACAGGAGTTGAAGGATACAACATTACAGAGTGTCAGAAAGATGCTGTAGGCACAGAAATTATTCTTTATATCAAAGAAGATACGGAAGATGACAAGTACAATGAGTATTTACAGGAATACAAGATTAAAGGGCTAATTAAGAAGTATTCGGATTACATCCGTTATCCTATTAAGATGAATGTTGAAAAACATAAGATGAAAGAGGCTACTGAAGAACAGAAGGCGGATAAGGATTATACTCCTGAGTATGAAACATATAGAGAAGATGAGACTTTAAACAGTATGGTTCCTATTTGGAAGAAGAGTAAGGGAGCTATTACAGACGAAGAATATAATCAGTTTTATAAGGAAAAGTTTTTTGATTTTGAAGACCCAGCAAGAGTAATTCATACAAACGTAGAAGGGGTATCAACCTATAATGCTTTAATGTATATACCTGCGAGGACACCATACAACTATTATACCAAGGAATACGAAAAAGGTTTACAGCTTTACTCCAGCGGTGTTCTGATTATGGATAAGTGTGCGGATTTACTGCCAGATTATTTTAGCTTTGTAAAAGGCCTTGTAGATTCACAGGATTTATCTTTGAACATTTCCAGAGAAATGCTGCAACACGACAGACAGCTGAAAGCTATTGCTGTCAGACTTGAGAAGAAGATTAAATCCGAACTCCTTGAAATGCTTAATACGGATAGAGAAAAGTATGAAAAGTTCTTTGAAGACTTTGGCATGCAGCTTAAGTTTGGTGCTTACAATGAATATGGCATGCACAAGGATGCTGTAAAAGAACTGCTGATGTTCTATTCATCCGCAGAAAAGAAGCTGGTTACTTTCTCAGAATATGTTTCAAGAATGAAGGAAGAACAGAAGTACATTTATTATGCTTGCGGTGAAAGCAGAGAAAAACTGGATAAACAGCCTCAGACCGAAATGCTTAAGGATAAGGGGTATGAAATCCTTTATTGTACAGATGAAATTGATGAATTTGCAATTAAGATTATTGGTGCAATTGATGAAAAACAATTTAAATCGGTTTCAAGTGATGATTTAGGTATTGAAGAGACTGCTGAAGAAAAAGAAGCTTTAGAAAAGCAGACAGAAGAAAATAAAGAACTGTTCGAAGCAATGAAAGAAGCTTTAGCTGGTAAGGTTTCTGAAGTTAGAGTTTCTCAGAGACTGAAGAGCCATCCGGTATGCTTAACCAGTAATGGTGAAATCTCCATTGAGATGGAAAAAGTGCTTAATTCAATGCCGGCAAATAGTGATAAGGTTTCTGCTGAAAAGGTTCTTGAAATAAATTCAAATCATAGGGTATTTGAGTCTCTTAAGGCTATATTTGCGGAAGATAAAGATAAAGTTAAGGATTATGCAAAACTTTTATATAATCAGGCACTTCTAATTGAAGGAATGCCAGTCGAAGATCCAATTGAATTTTCCAATGCAATTTGTAACTTAATGTAGGTCCCCTATACGCAATTGGTAGATAGTGTATTGTTGAACAAGCTTTAAGCAAGGAGCTGTGTACTAGTGATTAGAGAATCACGAGTACACAGCTCCTTTTTAATCTCCAATTAATCCTAATTTTTTAAATATATATTAATAGTTTGGAGTTATTTGGAACATTTAGTAGAATACTTTCGTCTAAAATATAAATCCTTAAAAATAAGGGTATGAAGACAGTTATTAACTATATGAAAAAATAAGGAGATTTTAATATGAAGAAAAAAACTATGATAAATGTACTATCTGGAGTTGTTTGTTTAACTATGATGATGTCTGTTACAGCTTTTGCAGGAACTACAGATATTAAATTAGTTTCAAGTGCAGCAGTTGATAAAGTATCTGTCACAGAGAAAAATCAACAACAATATATAATTGAAGAAGGGATTGTTACATCTGTAGAAAACAAAGGAGAGTATTATAGGGTTGAAATTACTAATGATAATATGGGGATGGTTTTTAACATCACAGAGAAAGCTTTTGTTATAGATCAAAAGTCAAATAAGCGTTTAACAATCAAGGAATTAAAAAAGGATATGAAACTTGCAGCAATATTACCCGCAAATGCGCCTATGACTTTGAGTATTCCGGCACAGACCTCGGCAGCAGTAGGCTTTATTATAAAAAGTAATGAAGGTTCATTTGATATGTCATTGTATAACAGTGATTTGGTAAATGCTAAAAGCATATTAAAATTGAATATTTCAGAAAATACTCAAATTGTTGATGCACAAGGGTCTAAAAGGTTATATTCAGCTGAGGACATAAAGAACAGTGAATGTGTGGTGCTTTATACTATTGCAACTAGAAGTATCCCAGCCCAGACATCACCTGAAATGGTTATTATTCTTGATAAGGACCAACAGAAAGAAACTGTAGATTCAACATACATAGTGCTAAGAGAAGCGGCAGAAGGAAAAGGATATAAAGTACAATGGACTTCAAATAAAAAGCCTATAGTTTTAACAAAAAATGATATGACTGTGGAAATAACTATTGACAGTGATGGGTTTAAATTTACTCATCTAACCAAAGATATAAAGGCACTTGACAGAATGAATAAAATGGATTTGCCTGTAGTTCTTGAAAATGGACAGACAATGGTTTCAGATAGTTTTGTAAATGCTTTGGAATAAGATAAAAATGGCGGACTATGTTGAATTAAAAATCAGCATAGTCCGCTTTGTTATCTTATGATGATATACTTACAAGATACTATTCACCATTTAATTTAACCAATAAAGCCATTAAAAGTGCAAGGAGTATTTACTATACATTTACCGCATACTTCACTTCCAACGCTATTGGCATCCGAACCATTTTCCGTTAAGTAGGAACTACCAAAGTCTTTATATAACTGTGCATTTCTCTTGCATACTTCATAACACTTTTCTCTGTCATACCCATCAAGAGTTAGAGCACCAGAGGGACAGCGCTTTACACATATACCACATATTCCTTTGCTTTTATATAAGCAGTATTCTTCATCAATAGGTATATCCGGCGTTACGTCTAGATTCGTTACAACAGTGCTGTAACGTCCGCAGCAGCCTTTCTTTGTAATGAGCATGTTGTTAATGCCAAATGTACCAAGGCCCGCTAATCTGGCGAGGTGGCGCTGGGACCAATTACTTTTAAGAGTCTCTTGGTTGAATGTTGATGCTTCTGGTGAAATACCTGCATCAAAACCTAAATCCTTTATTTGGGTAATTAGACATTGGTTCAGTTGACCAAACATAGTGTTGGTTTCTTCATAGGTTTTAGCCCATTCAGGAGAAGCTAAATAACCAGGTTCTTTATTTGTAATAGCAAGCTCTTTCGTAAATGGTACAAAATAAGCGATAATTATAGTGGCATTCTTTATTATTTCTTCAGGCATAGCATGTTGAACAGATACTAGCTTTTTTAACTCAGGGATACCTGGCTGCTTAGCATCAGCAAAACCTACTATCGGCTCACCCCACTTTGATGTTATTTCAGGTTTATTTTCATACTCAGACACAAAGCTTTGAATTATTTCTGTTATATTTTGTTTCAAATCCATTCGTTCCATCCCTCATCTTTCATAGACATTATACAATAATTATAGAAAATATGAAAATAGATATATTTTATTAAAAATAGGTGAATTCATGTAGATTTAATAGGCTATCCTTTAAGGGGAACGCTGGACTTGTAATAGGAATTCATGTATACTATAACCGATTAGATGAGAAAATAGATTGCTTGAATTATATAAGAGGAGGCACTATAAAATGAGTCGTGATTATAAGAAATTACAAAATGGAAGTGATATAAGAGGTATTGCCCTGACAGGAGTAGAAGGTGAGATGCCTAACTTAGGGCAACCTGAAGCGGAGCATTTAGCATTAGGTTTTTTATTGTGGCTTACAAAAAAAACTGAAAAACCCCTGAAAAGCTTAAGGGTTGCAGTAGGATTTGATCCAAGACTTTCAGGAAAGTATTTATTACAGGGCATTTTGAACGGAATGGTGCCTTATGGAGTGACCGTTTTAAACTGTGGTCTGGCTTCAACTCCTGCTATGTTTATGACAACTGTTTTCCCAGAGTTTAAGTGTGATGGTGCGATTATGATTACAGCCAGTCATCTGCCATTTAATAGAAATGGATTTAAGTATTTTGATAAAGATGGTGGTTTAAATAAAAAAGACATAACCCAGATTATTAATTATGCTCAATCAGATGAATATCTGTCAGAATTAGGTGGACGCATTGCAGAAGACAATTTTCAAATGATATTAGGAAAGAAGACGTATAATTCAGTAAAAACAGACTTAATGGGTGCTTACTGCGACTTCCTTAAGAATAAAATTAAGGATGGAGTGAAACATCCAAAACATTATGAAACACCGCTTAAAGGCTTAAAAATAGTTGTTGATGCAGGCAATGGCGGAGGGGGATTTTATGCAAAAAAGGTTCTTCAGCCTTTAGGTGCCGATGTATCTGCAAGCCAGTTTCTTGAAACAGACGGCACTTTTCCTAACCATGCGCCAAATCCCGAAGATAAAGCTGCTATGGAGTCAATCTGCATGCAGGTTATAACAAATCAGGCAGACTTGGGATTGATTTTCGATACTGATGTAGATCGGTCTTCAGCGGTTGACAATAGAGGCCGTGAAATTAGCAGAAATGGCATTGTGGCTATGGCTGCGGCTTTGGTTGCAGAAGAACATCCAGGAACAACAATCGTTACGGATAGTATAACAAGCGACCAGCTGACAGTTTTCCTGGAAAAGAAATTAGGGCTAAAGCATAGACGTTTTAAGAGAGGATATAAAAACGTAATTAATGAAGCCATTAAACTTAATTCAGAAGGTATAGATAGTCAGCTTGCTATTGAAACTTCAGGACATGCGGCATTAAAAGAAAATCATTTTCTGGATGATGGTGCTTACCTGGCTACTAAAATCGTTATTAAGGCAGCAAAGATGGCTGCCGAAGGAAAGACCCTAGACAGTCTTATTTCGGACTTAGAAGATCCAGTAGAGGCTATGGAAGTACGACTACCTATTACTTGTGAAGATTTTGCGGCTTATGGAGACAGAATTATTGAGGATCTGCAATTATGGGCGTCTATGAAGGACTGTGCAAAACGTGATGAGGACGGAAACATTGTGCCTGTTGAGGAAGGTGGCTGTTGTTTATGCCATTGTGGAATAAGTGTGGTTGAACCAAATTATGAAGGGGTACGTGTAAATTTTGATGAGACTCATGGAGACGGATGGTGTCTTCTTAGAAAATCGCTTCATGATCCAATCATGCCGCTAAATATAGAATCCAATATTGAGGGTGGCTGCAAGCAGATTGTAGAAAAGTTGAGACCATTCTTAAGCGCCTATAAACAATTGGATATCAGTAAACTGTAGATATATATACAAAAGGACTGTTGTAAAACAGTCCTTTTATTTATTCTCCTAAATAAGCCTTTTTAACTGAATCACTGGCAAGCAGTTCTTTACCTGTACCAGATAGGGTAATATTACCGGTTTCCATAACATACGCATAATCCGCTATTTCCAGTGCCGCCTTAGCATTCTGTTCAATCAACAGGATATTTACCCCGGCTTCATTAATCTGCCTTATAATTGAAAAAATGTCTTTAACAACAAGTGGTGCAAGGCCTAGTGAAGGTTCGTCAAGCATAAGAAGCTTAGGTTTACTCATGATAGCACGGCCTACAGCAAGCATTTGCTGTTCACCACCAGACAAAGTACCCGCAAGCTGCCATTCTCGTTCAAGAAGCCTTGGAAATAGTTTGTTAACCCATTCTCGATCTTTTTTTATCCCTTCTTTATCTTTCCTAAGATAAGCACCAAGCGTTAGATTTTCAGCAATGGTTAGGTCAGGAAAAACTCTTCGGCCTTCAGGACAAAGAACAATACCTGCGCCTACGATGTCTTTGGTCTGTGTACTTGTAATGTCTTTTTCATTAAATTGAACTGCACCTTCGGTTTTAGGCACAAGCCCCATAATGGCTTTGAGTGTAGTGCTTTTTCCTGCACCATTAGCGCCAATTAAAGAAATAATCTTTTTATCAGGGACTTCTAGACTAATTCCGCGAAGGGCATGGATACCGCCATAAAATACATTTAAATTTTCTATTTTTAACATTACTCGTCTACCCCCAAATAAGCCTCAATAACCTTAGGGTTATTTTGAATTTCTGATGGAATACCTTCTGCTATTAAAGTACCATAGTCTAAAACATAAATTCTGTCACAGATACCCATAACAAACTGCATATGATGTTCGATTGTAAGAATGGATAAATCAAAATCATCGCGTATACGGGATACAAATCTCATTAAGTCGTCAGATTCCTGTGGATTCATACCGGCAGCAGGTTCATCAAGAAGTAATAGCTTAGGTTTCGTTGCAAGAGCTCTGGCTATTTCCAAATGTCTCTGTTTACCGTATGGTAGTGAAGTAGAGATATCATCTTTATTTTTTTCAAGACCAAGAATCTTTAAAAGATCCATCGTTTCTTCACGCATTCGCTGTTCTTCTTTGCGATTAAACATAAAAGTTGCAGCAAAAATATTAGATTTTATATTTAAGTGTTTTGCAATAAGGACATTTTCAAAAACAGTAAGATCTTTAAAAAGCCTAATGTTCTGGAATGTTCTCGCAATACCTTTTTTCGTAATTTTATCAGGTGTTGGCACAATGGAATTTGTATATTTACCAGCATTTAAACCTGAGTAAAGATCTTTCATCTTACCGTGAGGGAAATTAGAAGCTATGATTTCACCATCAAAACAAATTTCACCGTTTGTAGGAGCGTAAACCCCAGTAATAACATTAAAAGCAGTTGTTTTACCAGCTCCATTAGGACCAATGAGGCCTATGATTTCACCCTTATTCACTTCAAGATTGAGATTGTTAAGAGCTACGACACCACCAAACTGCATAGTTGAATCTGAAACACGAAGCAGGTTCTGCTTACTCATTTGCAGCACCTCCTTTACGGGATTTTCTCGTAAAGAAATGATAGATACCGTCCCAAGATAATTCTTTCTGTCCCATGATTCCTTTTCTCCAGAAAAGAACAACTACCATTAATATAATAGAGAAGACCACCATTCTGAAACCTGTTCTTAGGAAAGGAATCTGAACACCTGCAATAATTATGGTCTGGTCAAGGAAACGAAGCCACCATTCTTTAGCAGCGGTAACAAGGAAAGCAGAGATAATACTTCCGGTAATACTTCCTATACCGCCTATTACAACAATAAGAAGGATGTTGTAAGTAAGCATGATAGGGAATGTAGTTGAAGTAATTGCTCCAAGGTACATTGCCAAAAGGGCACCAGCTATACCTGCAAAGAAAGAACTAATAATGAAAGACATCTGTTTGTGTTTGGCAAGATTAATACCCATGGCTTCAGCAGCAATCTCATCTTCGCGGATAGCTTTAAAAGCACGCCCATAAGAACTCTTTATAAGTAAAGCGATAATTACAATACAAATGAATACTACAATAAACGGTGTGTAGTAAGAACTATAACCTGGTATTGCTTTTAATCCAAGAGAACCATTTGTGATTCTGTTAAATATGGAACTTGCTACTAAAATACGTACTATTTCAGAAAAACCTAATGTTGCAATTGCGAAATAATCGCTCTTTAGTCTAAGGACAGGAGCCCCAATTATAGCAGCCAGTAATGCAGCTATAAGGCCCGCAATTATTAATCCAAGCCATGAAGGCAATTCTATATTTGCAAGTGAATCGGAAACGCCATATAGATAGTAGACACTAGGTTTACTATCTGCTGGAATCGTAAATATAGCAAAAGCATAAGCGCCTATGGCCATAAATCCTGCCTGACCTAGTGAAAATAAACCTGTGAAACCGTTCAGCAGATTCATTGATACTGCAGCAAGAGCATAGATTGAACCTAATTGCAATATTGTGCGAAGCATGGAGGACTGTGTGGTAAATTCATTTACAGAAAATAGAAGACCTGCCATTACAAATAATGCAATTATGGTACAAATTATTTTTGATTTCTTTGTCATAATTACACCTTCTCTGCTAAATTTTCACCGAACAAACCAGTAGGTTTGAACATCAATACTACAATTAATAATACGAATGTAAATACATCACTAAATTCAGAGAATCCTGCTGCTTTAATAAAGGTTTCTGAGAAACCAATGATAAAGCCGCCCACAACAGCGCCAGGAATACTTCCAATTCCACCAAATACTGCGGCTATAAAGCACTTAAGCCCTGGAAGGGAACCTGCCAGAGGAAATACAGATGGTCTTGGGGTAAAATAGAGCATGGAACCTAATGCTGCAAGAAAACAGCCGATTATAAATGTAAAACTTATAACGCTGTTAATTTTAATACCCATAAGCTGTGCTGCCTCGAAATCCTTTGATACGGCTCTCATGGCCATACCAATCTTTGTGTACTTAATTAACAGCATAAGTAAAACTACAAATAGCACTGTTATAATTGGGGTAATAAAAGTTACAAGTGAAGTTGAAACATCACCAAGATATATTGTTTTATTTAAAATTGGAATGGATGGGTACTGCTTAGGTAATGCAGAAAATAAGTATGTAGCCAGATTCTGTAATAAATAAGAAACACCAATTGCAGAAATCATAATGGACATTCTTGGTGCACTTCGAAGTGGTTTATATGCAAGTTTTTCGATTACAACACCGAGAAGAACTGTGCTGACTATCATTATAACCATAGAAAGGTACCATGGAATACTGTGATCCACCATTGCAAATATCATGAAGTACGCGGCCATCATAAAGATATCACCATGAGCAAAGTTTATGAGCCTGAGAATTCCGTACACCATAGTATAACCAATGGCAATCAGCGCATAAATACTACCTATGGACATACCCGCTAAGCAATATGAAAAAAAAGCTGTTGCTGTCATTGTTTTTAAAGCCTCCTAATAAAGAAATAAAGCGGGGGGGAGGACCTAACTGCCTCCCTACCGCATAAATTCTGTGTAACAAATAGTTTTACTAATGATATAACGACTATATATTGCTAAAGTATTACTACTTTTCTACAGTCTGAGTTTTAATGAACTTAAATTCCTTAGTAGTTAAAGAATCCTGATCAATTGTTTTAATATAAGCCGTATCCTTTATAGCATCACCGTTTTTATCAAAGGAAATGTGGCCAGTTACACCGTCAAAACTTACATTCACAAGTGCATCTCGGATAGCAACTGAAGTAAGATCTCCATCTTTGCCATCAAGACCCTTTAGGGCTTCATAAATAGCTGTATATGAATCATAACCTAAAGCTGATACTGCAGCGACAGTGTCTGTGTTGGCATTGAAAGTAATGTTTTTAGGATCAGAATTTAAGAACCCTTTGAATCCTTTAACAAATTCGGTTGCAACAGGATTGCTAGCATCGTTTTCATCAAAGAATGTTGAGAATGCAACGCCAACTCCATCTTTAGAGATAATTGCTGCATTTTCCCAAGTATCACCAGCTAAGATCTGGGCTTTAATACCGTTTGCAGAAATTTGTGGTAAGATTAAAGTTGCCGTGTTAATTGATGAAGGAATAAAAATGCAATCAGGATTAGAAGACTTAATTTTTGTTAAGATAGCATTAAAATCTGACTCATTTGTCTGATAAGTTTCATCAGCAACGATTGTTCCACCTAGCTCTTCAAAAGATTTCTTAAAGTATCCAGCAAGACCAGTTGAATAGTCATCACCATTCTGACTAATAACTGCCGCAGTTTTAAAACCTGCATCTTTTGCATAAGAAGCCATAACTGTTCCCTGGAATGGGTCCAAGAAACAAGATCTGAAATAGAAATCATTTCCTAATGTAACCTGTGGATTTGTGCAGGAAGCACCAACTGCAGGAACTCCGCTGCCTGCAAAAGTTTCACCAGCAGCAATAGAAACACCTGAACCATATGAACCGATTACAGCAACAACGCCTTTACTGATCAGTGACTGAGCAGCAGTTACGGCAGCTGATTTATCGGATTGGTTGTCTACTTCTTCTAATTGAATGTTATATGTTTTGCCATTAATATCAATGGTAGGCATAATTTGGTTTGCATAACGTGCACCAAGTATTTCTTGCATACCACCACCGCCGTTTTCTCCAGTGGTTGGTTCAAAAACTCCGATTTTAATAACATCTCCGTCTACTGTGATTCCAGTAGGGGCTGCTGTCTGGCTTTCTTCTCCGCTCTTACTGCCACAGCCAACTAAAAATGCTGATACTACTAAAACTAGTACCAACAGTAATGATAGTTTTTTCATATTAATTTCCTCCTCAAAATTCTATCCAGTTACATTTCATTGTACCTGTTTTTTTATAAAAGTAAAGGTGTTTTTGGATGAAATAACAAGTATACAATGTACTTTTTGTTTCTAAAAATAAATTTCAGATTATTCTTTTTTTTTGAAGAGATTGTTTTTATTTGGTGGCATTGTTTTTATTTGCACTCTGTATATTTTATGATATAATACTCAAGTTAATTTTGTTTTTTACATTAATCTGATAAAGGAATAGGAGGAAATTATATGGAACTATTTACTAGTTTTTTAGGCGAGATTAATACGTTTTTGTATAGTAAATTCTTAATAGTATTACTTATTTTAACGGGTTTGTACTTTACTATTAGAACAGGATTTATACAAATCCGTATGGTACCTGAAGCAATACGAGTTATTCAGGAAAAAGGAAAAGAAGGAAGTTTATCATCTTTTCAAGCCCTAATGATTGCCACGGCATCTAGAGTTGGAACGGGTAATATTGCAGGGGTTTCAACGGCACTTGTGCTTGGAGGCTCAGGAGCAGTAGTATGGATGTGGATTATGTGTCTCATTGGAGGAGCCTCAGCTTTTATTGAAAGCACACTTGCCCAAATTTATAAACGTAAAGATGGAAGCATTTTCAAGGGTGGACCTGCCTATTATATCGAAACTGCCCTTCATGCAAGATGGCTTGGAATAATATTCGCAGTACTTTTGATTTTATGTTTTGCATTTGGTTTTAATGGGCTTCAAGCATTTAATATTGCATCTTCTTTTGAATACTATGTACCAAATTTTTCGGATTCATATGTTCCGATGATAATCGGAATTATCCTGGCATTTATTTCTGCAATATTATTTTTTGGAGGAGCACACAAAATTAGTAAGGTGTCTTCTTTATTGGTTCCTATTATGGCATCAATATATATTGTGCTTGGATTAATAATTTTCTTTGCTAATATCAGTAAAGTACCAGAAGTTTTAGCTGTTTGTTTTAGTGAAGCTTTTGATTTTCAATCTATTATGGGTGGTTTTGCAGGTTCTTGTATGGTAATAGGCATAAAGAGAGGCTTATTTAGTAATGAAGCAGGTATGGGATCTGCTCCAAATGCAGCGGCAGCAGCTGATGTATCCCATCCGGTTAAGCAAGGACTTGTACAGGTATTATCGGTATTTATTGATACATTAATTATTTGCTCAACTACAGCATTTATAGTACTTCTAGGCGGACAGTTTAAAACGGGAGGAGAATTAACAGGTATTCCACTGGTACAGCAGTCTGTTGCCTCCCAGTTTGGAGAAATAGGTATTCATATTGTAACAGTAGCCATTTGCTTATTTGCCTTTACTTCTGTAATTGGTAACTATTTTTATGCAGAAGCAAATATAAAATTTATTAGTGAAAATCCAATTGTAATGTTTATATTTAGAATCCTCGCTACTCTTATGGTATTAATTGGTGCTCAGGTTTCTATGTCAACTGCCTGGGATTTAGCAGATGTGCTTATGGGGTTAATGGCTACAGTAAATATTATTGCGATAGTACTTCTTGGCAGAATTGCTATCGACGCACTTAAAGACTATCAGAAACAGAAAAAACAAGGCAAAGAACCCGTTTTTAAGGCATCCGATATCGGGTTGCACGATACAGAACTTTGGAAATAGACAATAGAGCTAAACATAGTAAAAACCATAGAAATGTGAACAGTGGACAGATTTGCCCTAAAAAATCCAAAGGCTGGGCAGAGTAGTCCCATACATTAAAATGAAATAAAAGATTAACAATTACACCTACGGTGAATTCGTATAGTGTGATGACAATTGCGCCTCCCAGGGCTTTTAGAACCAGGGGGGCGTTTTTATATTGAAAGTTTAAATAGTAGAGAGTAAGAAGGCAGGCTCCGCCGGTTAAAAGCATAGACCAGTGAGTATATCCTCTAAATAAAATCTCTATTACTCCATAACCCACAAAGCCTATTGCAAATATAATAACTGCTTTTAATGCTTCATTTGTCAGGAATGATATTCTCATATCAGAATTCAGTTTTTCTTTTGCAAATTTACCTTCCATGGTCATATTATCTGTAGACATGAAAACTTTAACCGTGGTTAATAATGGAGTTCATTATCACTTTTTTCCTTCTATGGTTATTTATTGTTTTCTGGTTTAAGTTTAATTGAATAAATGTTAAAATAAATTATTATAAAAATAAAATAAAAATGGAGGACTAACATATGAAATTTACAGCATATCATTCATGCATAACCGTCTTAGATTTAAATAAATCGATGGAATTTTATGAAGAAGCTTTAGGGCTTAAGGAAGTAAGAAGAATTGATGCAGAAGATAATTCTTATACAATTGTATTTTTAGGATCAGATAGTTCCCAAGGCAAGCAGGAAGCAATGCTTTTAGAACTCACCTGGTATAGAGACAGAAAAGAGCCTTATAATCTTGGAGATAATGAAATTCATATCGGCTTTAGAGTGGATGATTATGAATCTGCATATAAAAAGCACAAAGAAATGGGTGTAATCTGCTTTGAAAATCCTAACATAGGAATTTATTTTATTTCAGATCCCGATGGATACTGGATGGAAGTTGTACCAACAAGATAAGGGCTAATATTTTAACAATTGCAGGTCGTTAGGAAAGACAAGTAGTATGAGGAGGTACAGTGCATATGATTCGTTACATTAATTCTTTGCTTGGTGTGGCAGCGGTAATCTTATTTGTTATTCATGGAATAACTATGGGACTCTTTCTGGCAGGATATTTAGATTATTCACCTACACGAAAATACTGGGGATATGCACTTTTGGTGTGTGTTATTTTGCATGGAATTTTAAGCATGATGCTAGTTATTTTTGCAGATGGTAAACGCAAGCATCTGGCTTATTTAAAGAAAAATGCAGGAGCCCATTCTCAAAGAATACTAGGGATCATAGCTGCAGTACTAATTTATCGACATATGGCAGCATACGGTTATGTGAATGAAGCTGGAATATATATTTTTAAAGAACCTACATTTACCACCTTTATAACTGAAGCTTTAATGGCCATTGTCGTAGGTGCACATATTGTTTTAAGTCTGCCAAAAGCAGCCATCACTTTAGGCGTTATAACCAGACAAGAAGAAATCAAAAATCAAAGAAACCTGGCATATACAATATTTTTCCTAGTGGAAGCTGTATCTTTATATGGCTTATATAAATACTTTTTAGGATAGGGGGCATAAATAATGGCCGAAATAATTGTAGTTGGAAATGGCTTGGCTGGTCTTTCTGCGGCTATTACCGCAGCAGAGCTTGGAGCAAAGGTTACGTTAATCTCACAGAATCCACCAGAACGCTCTCAATCAGTAATGGCAGCTGGCGGGATTAATGCGGCATTAAATACGAAAGGTCAGGGAGATTCTCAACAGCAGCACTATGAGGATACTTTAAAGTCAGGCTGTGGGTTGGCAGACTCAGAGGCAGTCCTTGATATGGCAAATGCTGCTCCGGAAATCATAAAAAAATTAAGCCGGATGGGTGTGATTTTTTCAAGAGATGATAATGGTAATATAAATCTCAGGTATTTTGGCGGGCAGAAAAAAATGCGTACAGCTTTTTCAAATTCAGGTATTGGGAAGCAGCTTATGTGTGGATTGTCACAAGAGGCACGAAAACTTTCAGTAAAAGGAAGTATTACAGTGAAAGAAAACTATAAGTTTCTTTCTATTATAGTAGATGAAGGAATATGTTTGGGCGGTGTGTTTGCAGATAACACTACAGGAAAACTGACCGCTATAACTGGTGACGCTGTAATATTAGCGACAGGCGGAATGAACGGAATTTTTGGGGATACTACAGGCTCATTACTTTCCGATGGAAGTGCGACCGCAGCAGTATTCAGACAAGGAGCTAAATTAGGAAATGGTGAAATGATACAGTACCATCCTACTACAGTTAAAACAAACGGTAAGCGTATGTTAATTTCCGAAGCAGCCAGAGGAGAAGGCGGTCGATTATTTACTTATAAAGAAAATAATAAATGGTATTTCATGGAAGAATGGTATCCTGAAGAAGGTAATCTGGCTCCAAGAGATATCGTTTCAAAGTGTATATATAGAGTTTGCAATGATTTGAAGCTTGGGATTTCAGCAGAGAACCAAGTATATCTGGATATAACATTTTTGCCTAAAGAAAAAATAGAGACTAAGTTGAAAGAAATATCGGATTTATGCAGGACTTATTTAAAAATTGATCCTTCAAAAGAATATATACCTGTTTATCCAGGAATTCATTATTTTATGGGAGGAATCTATGTAGATAAAGAGCATCAGAGTTCAATAGAAGGATTATATGCAGCAGGGGAGTGTGCTTGTCAGTATCATGGCGCCAACAGATTGGGAGGAAATTCTACGTTAGGTGCGATTTATGGTGGAATGGTTGCTGCCACAAGTGCTGTAAACAATGTTAGCCTAGCTGAAAAAAACAGTAATGCCATAATGAATGCAGAGAAAACCAAGCGCAGACTTATTTGTGCTGAGAATGAAATTATAAAAAAGGAAGCGGAAATTGCAAAATATAAAACCGGAAATATACCACCGTCAGAAATTTTAAGAGAACTTAGAATAATAATGAACAATGCTATGGGAATTGAAAGAAATGAGATACAAATTTTTAATGGTCTTAGAAATCTAAATGTGTTAGCAGCTAAGGCAAAGGATATGGGAGCGGGAGAACTAACAGAAACGGAGTCTGTTGCAGTTGAAAATATGTTATATGCAGCCAAGGCATTGCTGCTAAGTGCAATAGAACGGAAAGAAACAAGAGGCGCTCATATTAGAAAAGATTATCCGGAAAGTGATGACGATCATTACAGGAAAACTACAGTGGCATCATGCTTTGATGATGGAACAATCGATATAACGTTTAAGGAGGTGCATTGAGATGGAAATTAAATTAAAAATAAAACGATATGATTCTATGCAGTCTCAAAGCTATTTCCAAGAGTTTATGGTAGATGAACCATTGAATTCGCCTATTACTAGTGTATTAACCAGATTGAATGAGCGGAAACCTTTAGTGGATGCTGAGGGAACAAAGGTTAAATTAATAGACTGGGAATGTAGTTGTAAGCAGAAAATGTGTGGTGCCTGTGCGATGATTATTAACGGTATACCAAGGTTAGCATGTTCTACGTTCTTAGAAGATTTGTGCAAAGAGGGTCAGCATAATGCAGTAGTTCAGCTGGAACCTTTAAGTAAGTTCCCTATTATAAGAGATTTAAGGGTTGACAGAAGCCAAATGTTTGAGGATATGAAAAAGATGAAGATTTGGTTAAATTCTGATGCTGTTGTTAACAATAAAGAACTTGAACACCAATATGAATCGGCAACTTGTATTATGTGCGCATGCTGTCTGGAGGTATGTACCAATTATTCTTTAAATAATGCTTTTGTTGGGGCATCTGTAATGAATGGAGCATATAGAGTGGCAACACAACAGCGGCAGGGAAGTAACCGAAAACAATTTATAAGGGAAAATGTTAAAAATGGACAGGGGCATTGTTCTAAATCACTTTCTTGTGAAAAGGTGTGCCCAATGAATATCCCAATTGGAGCCTTAGCTTCTAAAATGAACCGATTATATATAAAAGGGCTATTTACAAAATAGTCTAGAGTCTGAAGAGAGGATTTTTTAAAAATCTCTCTTTTTTTCTTCTTTAATTGAGATTGTGCAAATCCTGTTATAAACATACAAACTGCTCTCGAACACATTAAAGAATTTGTGTTTTACCTTCTTAATGTTGCCAGTGCATTGGAGTAAGATTCTTTTACATGGTCATTAAAACAAACCATCTGAACTTCACAAACATTAATTGATTTTTCAAGAAATTTTTGTATGGTTTTTAAGGCTATTGGGGCGGCTTTATCTAAGGGAAAGCAATAAGCGCCTGTACTGATTGAAGGAAAAGCTATGGTCTTACAACCATATTTTTCTGCAAGAAATAAACTATTATAATAGCAATTTTCTAAAAGTTGAGGCTCGTTGCTAGTGCCACCTAGCCAGATAGGACCTGGTGTGTGAATAATATATCTGACGGGAAGATTATATCCTTTCGTGATTTTTGCTTGTCCTGTTTCACAGCCATTGAGACTTTTGCATTCTTCAAGAAGTTCCTTGCCTGCTGCTCTGTGAATCGCTCCATCTACTCCACCGCCTCCCAGAAGTGTAGTATTTGCAGCATTGACTATAGCGTCTACAGTAATTGTAGTTATGTCTCCTTTAATAATTTTAATTGTGCTCATGCGAATCCTCCTGAATATAGGGACAATAAGTTTACAGATAAAATCATTATACTAAAACTTGAATAATGTGTAAACGAAAAGGAGAGGAACAGTGTAATTATTTTAAGCATAGTGTATAACAATAAGATAAAAAAATACGTTTTTTAGAAAGGTGAAAGAAGAAATGCGTAGTAAACATAAAGAACAGGAAAAAGATAATGTACTGAGTAGTTTAAAAAAGGGGCAATGTGGATGTGTTCATAAAATGTTGTTAGATGAAGATATAAAACGTAGATTACAGGACATTGGGCTGACAGAGGGAACTACGGTTGAATGCGTACAAAAAAGTCCAGGAGGGGATCCAACGGCATACCTAATCAGGGGTGCAGTAATGGCTCTTCGGGTAGAAGATGCATCAAAAGTCCATATTATAGAACCAAAATAACAAAATCATATATGCACCAAAAAATAAAGGGAAACATAATCTATAACATTACAACTATATAAAAAGAGGGTTATTGTTATGGATAATATAAAAAATGAAGCTGCCGATGGTGTAACAAAAATAGTTGCGCTTATAGGCAATCCAAATGTAGGGAAGAGCACCATATTTAATGCACTTACAGGAATGCATCAGCATACAGGAAACTGGCCTGGAAAAACGGTGGCAACCGCACAGGGAGAATATAAGTTCAATGGCGATACCTACAAATTAATAGATCTGCCGGGCAGCTATTCGTTATGTGCCAGATCTGCAGAAGAAGAAGTATCAAGAGATTACATACAATCGGGAGAAGCAGATGCTGTAGTGATAGTTTGCGATGCTACTTGTTTAGAAAGAAACTTAAATCTACTATTACAAATATTAGGTATTACTAGAAAAGTGGTTGCTTGTGTAAATCTATTGGATGAAGCAGAGCGAAAAGGAATAAAAATTGATTTGGATAAACTATCTGAATGCTTAGGTATACCAGTTATTGGTACTACTGCAGCACAAGGAAAAGGGATAGAGCAGCTAACAGGAAAGGTGGCTGAAATAGTTTGTTCAGAGGAAAACACCCTTAATACAAGTGAGCAGTGCAATAATATCCAATTGAGTCCAGAGGATATTTGGAAAAGGGTAGCAAGAGTAGTTGATGAGGCTAATATTCAGGGTGGTGGATATTCTGCCAGGGATAGAAAAATTGATTCGGTTTTAACCAATAAAGCTACTGGTATACCTATTATGCTTGCAACTTTGTTGGGAATCTTTTGGATTACCATAATAGGTGCAAACTATCCATCCCAATTGCTTAGCACAGGATTATTTGCACTGGAAGATAAAATGCTTGAGTTTTGTATGACGACAGAAATACCCAAGTTCTTTTATGAAGTGTTAATTTTGGGAGTTTATAGAGTTGTTGCATGGGTTATCGCTGTAATGTTACCGCCTATGGCAATCTTTTTTCCATTATTCACTTTGTTAGAGGATTTGGGTTATCTGCCGCGAATTGCATTTAATTTAGATAAATATTTTAAAAAATGTAGCGCGTGTGGCAAACAGGCCTTAACCATGTGCATGGGGAAATTAATGCTATCAGAAGAAACTTTCTAGAAATAAATATGTGGGTATATTGTTTAGATAATTAAATTGACGCAATACAAAAAACAGCTTATGCTGTCGATAATTATCTAATAATGTCATATACGCTTTTATTATTATAAAATGAATTATGATAAGATATAAACAAGAAATTATTTGCATGCTAGAGTAAAAGTAAAACAATAATGATTTACGTATTGTTGATTTAGCATTAGCTTTTGGCTGTCTAATTGGAGGGATGATTGGTGGGACAATCGGTGGAACTATAAGGTGGAATACTAATGAAGAAAAGTATAGAAACCTTTTGGGTCAATAGCCAACATTTGACAGTACATATAGAAACAGGCAATACTATTACAAGGAGAATTATGAATACAGTTAAAAAAACATGGCCTTTTGAAGTTTATGATTTCAATATAATAAATAGATATGTAAATGACATGGCGAATAAAGGATATGCATTAGAAAAAGTGGGTTCTTTATTAGCATCATATAAAAGAACTGCTCCAGGGGCATATAAGTATTGTGTTGATTATATAGATACCTATGATATGAATTCGGACGAATATAAGAAAAAATGGATGAAGGCAGGATGGGAATTTATAGATTACTATGATGGGCTTTTATTTTTTAGATGTGAGAGCCATAGTGGATGTAGAGCACTAGAAATCAATCAAAGAGAGGTAAGAGATGCTATTATTTTAAATGTAAAGAAACATAAAAAAAATATATGGATTCAAGCAGCCTTATGGATACCACTATTAATATTAAATGCTATTATTCATGATGAAAAAAGAGCATTATGGATAATGTTAGCAATTATACAATTCTTTTTTTTATCAGATTTTTTCAGATATTTAATTTTTAAAAAAAATAATGATACTGAAAATACCATAAATTGTAATATTATACTAAGTAAAAGACGCATTGGTGTAGCTGAAATTATTAAGTGGATTGAAAAAAATATATATAGTGTACTATTTATTGCTTCGGGGTATCTGTTGATTTTTAAATATAAAAGTTATTTTTTAGCAAAATGTTTGATTGTTGCTGCTGTTATTGTTGTAGTGGTTAAGATTTATAATAGAGTTAAAGAGGCGAATGAAAAAAGAGAAAATAAATTCAGCTTTGAGAGCAGCATAGGAAAAGTATTCGTTATAAGTATTGGTATGCTGATTACAATTGGGGTGATATATTCATTTGTACTAATAGATGAAAGTAAACCGAAAGATGAGTGTCTTCATCATTCTCCAAATATGAAGTTAGAATGTATGGACAAAGTGTACTATATTGAACATGATTATGGGAATTGGAATTATCAATACTCACATGGTATAACTGTAGGTTCTGAAGAAGGGTTTTTATTACCGACAGAATCTGAATTGGATAAAGTTAAACTTGATAATAATAGCAAAAAATCTATAAAAATATCTTTTTTAGAAGATCCTGATGAATTAGAAGTACGATATTGGGAAAAGAAAAAATTTGAGAATATTAGAAACTATGATGAAGAATATAAAACAATTGAAATTAAAGACGGTATCTTTGAACCAGTAGATGGAGAAGTTGTATATGCAGTGTATGCAAAATGGAAAAGAAAATTATATGACGGATTTGGATATTATGTGTTTAGTGGTTAATAGGATTATACATTTGCGGATATGAAGCATACCAAAGGAAATGAATATAATAACAAGTTTAAAAAATAAAAGTAACCTAAGAAACTACTAACTATCAGTATTGGTTAGTATTTTTTTATACTTTTGTATGCTGCTCAACAAATTTATGTAAGAAATTTTTGTAGAATTTTGTAACGAAATTCAAATATGATAGTCTTATATATGAAAGGTGGTGAGAATGTGACGGAATTTGAAGAGATATACTCCAAATATTTTAAGGATGTATATAGATATGTATTATGTCTTTCAAAAAATGAAAATGTCGCAGAAGATATAACACAAGAAACATTTTTCAAAGCATTAAAAAGTATTGATGGTTTCAAAGGAAATTGTAAGATGAGTGTTTGGCTCTGCCAAATAGCAAAAAATGCATACTTTTCATATTTAAAGAAAGAAAAAATTAATTTCGAAAACATTGATGATATAGCAGATTATTCTGACGATGGTTTTGAACAAATATTAGCTGGTAATGAAAATGCATTTGAAATTCATAAATTACTCCATAATCTAGAGGAACCTTATAAAGAAGTATTTACTCTGCGTTTTTTTGGAGATTTATCATTTTTAAAAATAGCTGAATTATTCGGTAAAACAGAAAGTTGGTCAAGAGTCACTTATCATCGTGCGAGAATAAAGTTAAAGGAGGAGTTGAAATGAAATTATCATGTGAAGTCATTAAAGATCTGTTGCCGTTGTATTATGACAAAGTGTGTAGTAAAGACAGCTCTTTGTTAGTAGAAGAGCATTTAGCTGACTGTCCGCAATGCAGAGATGAGTTACAAAAACTTAATATGGATTTAGAGAGTCCGGCTATTCCAAATCAGGAGGTAAAATTAATGGAAAACATTTCAGCAAAGTGGAAAAAAGATAAAAGGGTGTCATTTACAAGAGGTTCTATGTTAGTTTCAGCATTAGCGGCTATTATTTGTTTTGTTTCTTATAATATAATTGGTGCAAAAATTTTGCCAGATGGAACACTAGTTGAACCGTTTGCATTGATACCAATTGGATATATATTTATTTTATTGTTCATCATTTCATTGTCATTCAATCTTATTTTTTTAGTAAAAGCCAAAATCATGAAAAAGTAAAATGAGCATAATCAGAAATGTAATTAATGAATAGAATGTAAGAAACTACTAATTATCAATATTGATTAGTAGTTTTTTTAGTATAAGTTGCTATTACTACAATGAGGACGGTAAGGAAACATTTCACTGAAATTTTGGATTAGTGAGTGGATATGGTACTAAAATATTTTGGCAGTACAGATATCAAAGAAAGACAAACAGAGTAAACAAATCAAAATGTCACATTGGGTAGAATATATGAAAATATAACACAAATTAAAAAATGTGCATTAGTAATTTTAAAGAAAGGTTGAACATATATTGGACAGAGATATGAAGAAATATTATCAGGGAGGTGAACTATGAGAGGGTTCTAATAATAAATTGAAACATGGTTGACGAGTTAATTAAAAGGAAATTAGCGGGATAGAGGTGAGTAATATAAATTTTAATGATATTTTTTTTAAAAAGGATGATTATGATGTACTATTGATTCAACCTAATATGTTACAACAAATTGAAGAAAAATATGTTGATCCAGTTCAGATTGAATACTGGAATTCTTTAGAAAAGGTTGGGAGTTTGATTGGAGATTTACCCATTGAGCCTAATTGGGGACTTTTATATATAGCGGCAAGCTTAAAGGAAAATGGAATAAAAACAGGACTTTTGGACTTGCATCTTTATGATTATATAAAATACACAAAAACAAATGAGTTTATAGATGAATCTGACATAAGAAAGCTTCTTGAATTAAAAAAATTCAAACTTATAGGGATTTCATCTATGACACTTTCACATAATAATGCTTTAAAAATTGTCCAAATTGCAAAGGAGGTAAATCCTCAATGTAAAGTTATATTAGGAGGAATTCATTTTTCCTTTTTAGTGGAGCAGGTTTTGACGAACAATCCCTTAATTGATGGTGTATTGGCAGGAGAGGGAGAAAAAAGTTTTGTTGAACTATTCAAACAGATTGATTGTAGACATGCATGGAATACGATAGAGGGCTTGTCCTATAGGGATAGTGAAGGCATTCATGTGAGTGAAGGATATCCGCTTATTGAAGACCTTGATTCACTGCCTTATCCGGATTATGATTTATGGCCAGAAGATGTTCCTCTTATTCCGAGAATTTATACATCACGAGGCTGTAATGGTGGCTGTAGCTATTGCGTAGTTAATAAATTTTTTTGTGATAAATATAGGAAAAGGGACATCAAAAGTACATTGGAAGAAATAGAATTTCTTGTAAATAAATATAATGTTACAGATGTATTAATAGGAGATTTAAATTTTGGTGCAAATTTACAAGATGCTATGAAATTTTGCGACATGCTTGCGGAAAGTGGTTTGAATCTGACATGGTGGTGTCAAACACGCCCTGATGGTTTAAACGAAACCTTGATAGAAAAAATGGCTAAAGCAGGCTGTAAGCAGATAGGTATAGGTATAGAATCCGTTGATGATGACATTTTAAATAGTTCTAAGTCTCAAAAATCTAATTCTGATTTGAATACGGAGGAGTTGTGCCGATTAATTAAAAAGTATGGAATAAGTGTACAGGGATACTTTATATTGGGACTTCCAGGAGAAAACGTAAAGACGGCTTTATCTACTATAAATTGTATTGATAAATTGACAAAAGAGGGATTGGTCGATGTATCTCATATAGCAGTAATGGTTCCTTATCCAGGGACTCCTATTTTTAATGAGGCAAGCAAATTTGAAATAGAGATTGTCGAGCATGATTTTTCAAAATATCTTATGAACTGTGATTTTATGAATGCAGGTGTTCCTGTAGTAAGAACGAAATACCTTTCGAATTATCAGATTTATGCTTTATGGCAACTGGCACTTAGTACTGCTGCACAAAATTTTAATAACAGAATAAGTTTTCAAAGAAATAACATGTTTAATGAACTTGATAGATTTTGGGATAAAATAGAGGCTGACTTTTAGGACCCATACAATTAAAAATATAATTTTGAAATAAACAGAAAGGACAAAAATTATATGCAGATTTTATGGTCTGAGGAATTTTCAAGGATACATAATCCTGATTTTGTTTACAAATTGCAGGAAAGAGAGCAGCAGACATATCCGGAAAACATACAAAGAGTTTTGTATACGGATTTTGGGGTACTAAGCCATAATAGTAATTTAAGGATTATAAATTCAAACGAAATTCATTTACAGGCGGAAAAGCTTATAAATCTTTGTTGTGAAAAAGAATATACAGATTGGTTGTATAAAAAAGCAAAAGGGCTAAAGGAAAAAGAAATTTATTGTAGTAATAACAAGAAGTTTTTAAAAGATGAGATTACACCTATCACAAGAGATGTACCAAGAATAATATTGCTGGCAACTTCTTTGGGCATAAATGCTGTAGATAAACTTATAAGTAAAGATGATTTTAACTTTTATGTTTGTTGTAGACCGCCGGGGCATCATGCTAGTAGAAATTTTGGAGGAGGCTTTTGTTATGTAAATAATGTGTCAATATCCATAGAATATCTTCTAATGCGAAAAAAAGAATATCAGAGGATTGGCATATTGGATTTGGATTTACATTTGGGAAATGGAACCATAGATTTTTTTAACAAAAACAATAAAGTTAGATATTATTCAATGCACATGGATCCAAGTATTTGCTATCCCTTTTATGATAAAACCTATCAGGAACAACTCTATGGCAACAATCCTAATATAGAGTTGCAAGTACTGGAAAAAGGGTGTAACCAAGATGAATATCTAAAAGAACTTGATAAATTAATAGAGAAAATTGATTTTTTTAAGCCAGAGATTTTGTTTTTGTCCATGGGGTATGATACTCATAAAGACGACCCTTGCAGAGGATTCTTGTTACGGAGTGAATCATATGAACTGATTGCTAAAAAAATATATTCACATTTTCGAATACCAATAATCAGTTTTCATGAGGGCGGTTATAATTATTCACAAACTCAAGCTTCTTTTGAAAGGTTTATACAAGGAGCAGTTGAATGTGAGGTAGCAAAAGCGATCAGATAAGGAGATTAACCGATGATTACATATAAAATTAATCAGAATATTTCATTGGAAAAGACAATGAATCTTATATCTAAATTTCCACAATATAAGTGGAGAAATGAAGAAAAGACGGACAAAGCCATAAAGAACAGCATACTTAATGTTATAGCTTATGATAAAGAATGCAATAAAATGGTAGGAATGATACTCGCTGGAACGCCTGACAAAGCATACTTTATTTATGTACATTCATTAATGGTGGATCCAGATTATTGCCGTATGGGGATAGGTGAAAAATTGATGAAAATTTTACTTGAAGAGTGTGAAAAACTTGATTATATGGACACTGTATGTTTTGCAGCTTCAGGAGCACGAACATTTTTGGAAAAAATGGGATTTGTAAAGGACTTGGATAATATTCAAGGAATGATTTTAGCAAAAAAATAAAATAGATTTAATAGAAAAGGATTATATATCAGAGGTGAAAGTATGAATATAGTGGAACACATATTGCTCAATCATAGTGATGTGGGTAAAGAAATCCAAAAGGATGGCTTTATATTGGCTGACCTAGATTTTATATACACCAATGGTCTTACTTTGGCAAGTGCTATTAAAGAAATCAACAAAATGGAAAACCAAAACCTTTGGAATAAGGATAAAGTTGCTGTTTTTCCTGACCACTTTACTCCTAATAAAGATATTGCTACTGCAAATTTAAAAAAATATGTAAGAGATTGGGTAAATGAAAAACAAATAAAAAACTATTTTGAGGTAGGAGATGTAGGCATTGAACATATACAATTTATTGAAAAACAATTTGTAGAACCTGGTAGTGTTGTAATTGGGGGAGATTCACATAGTTGTTCTTTGGGAGCATTGGGAGTTTTTTCATTGGGTGTGGGAACTACTGATTTGGCCTACGGAATTTTATCTGGAAAAGTATGGGTGAAAGTGCCAAAGGTAGTAAATATAAGACTTGACGGACATTTTACAAGACCATTTTTGTCAGGAAAAGATGTGATTCTAAATATTTTGGGAAGCATAGATATAAATCAAATCAATTATGCAACTTTAGTGTTTTCGGGAGAAGGCTGTTCTGACTTGCAGTTTAATGATAGAGTAACCATGTGTAACATGGCGGTTGAAGGCGGGGCAAAAACAGCACTTTTTTATCCGGATATACAAATGCTTGATAAGATAGGATATAAAAATTATGACAAAAACAAAGTAAGAGAACTTTGTGATGCCAAAGATTATCATCAACAGTTTTCATTTGATTTGAATAAGTTGGATTACCAAATTGCAATTCCTCATTCTCCTAGAAACAAAGTGGACATAACAAGCTTGAAAGATAGACGAATTTTGTTGGATCAAGTATTCATAGGTTCATGTACAAACGGCTCATTGGAAGACCTTAGAATATCGGCAAAACTGCTTTACGGTAAACGGAGAAATAGAAATACCCGATTAATTGTTATTCCAGCAACTCCTAAAATATATAAGCAGGCAATAAAGGAAGGTCTTATAGATATATTTTTGGATGCAGGTGCCGTAATAGGACCTCCCACTTGTGGTCCGTGTTTGGGAGGACATATGGGAGTTATCGGAGATAATGAAGTCTGTTTAGCAACTACAAACAGAAATTTTAAGGGAAGAATGGGATCTACATTAGGAGAGATATACTTATGTTCACCTGCAGTTGCTGCTGCTAGTGTAGTAAAGGGATATATAATAAGTCCGGAGGAAGTAGATATATGAAAGTTTGGAGTTTTGGTGACTATGTAGATACAGATGCAATATTAGCAGCCCAATATCTTAATAATAATGATCCAGAATTTTATTCAAAGCATTGTTTGGAACAGCTTGATATAGATTTTGCAAAAAACGTAGAACCTGGAGATATTGTTCTTGGCGGTGAATTTTTTGGATATGGAAGTTCTCGTGAATCAGCCCCCTATGCCATAAAGTATTTGGGAGTAAAAGTTGTTTTCGCAAGGTCTTTTAGTCGAATTTTTTTTCGCAATGCTATCAATATAGGCTTGCCTGTGATTAATGTGAATGAGGAGCAACATAAATTATTATTAGTTGCAGATAAAGTCTGGTTTTCTCAAGATTATGAAACGGTTTATGTAGAAAAGAATGGAACCACCGTTTTGATTAAAACTAAATTTCCTCTATTTGTAAAAGATATATTAGCGAATGGAGGTCTGTTGAAATCCTATGAGGGAGGGGGAATATGATAAAGATTGCGGTATTGCCTGGAAATGGTATAGGCCCTGTGGTAGCAGAATGTGGAGTTAAAATACTTAAATATATTTTGGACAGAGAATCTTTTATTTACAGCATAGATTGGCTGGAGCTCGATTCAGATACATATTTTTCTGTTGATGAAGATAAGGTTAAAGAAACTTTGGATAAATGTTCCCAATATGATTTTATTTTGTTTGGAGCGGTAGGCTGCCCTAGCAAGATTAAAAACAACTATGGTGGAGGCTTGCTTTTAGACATAAGGAGATATTTTGACTTGTATATCAACTTTAGACCTGTGGCACATATCTCGGATAAACTTTGCCCTTTAAAAGGAAATCCTCATTTTGATATAGCCATTGTTCGTGAAAATACGGAAGGGGCTTATGTAAATATTGGGGGAAGATTTAAGACAAAAGATACCGATGAAATAGCAATACAAGAAATGATATATACGGGAAGTAAAACTGAAAAGACAATTAAATATGCCTTTGAATTAGCTTCTGCCAGAAAAAATAAAGTAACCTTATGTGATAAAAGCAATGTGCTAAAGTATGGTCATGGGATGTGGAAGGATATCTTTTATGAGGAAGCCAAAAAATATCCACAAGTTACAGCAGAGCACTTTTATGTGGATTCTCTCGTTGCTCAACTAGTAAAATGTCCTGAAAGCTTTGACGTGATTGTGGCGCCCAATATGTTCGGTGACATCATATCTGACTTGGTAGCACAATTACAAGGGGGGATTGCAACCGCAGGTTCAATAAACAAAGGAGAAAGTAAACCAATTTTCGTAGAACCTGTTCATGGATCAGCAGATGATTTGATAAACAAAGATTATGCCAATCCAATAGGAATGATAAACGCTATCAGATTAATGCTTGAAGAACTTGAGTTAAATCATATTTCAGAGCAAGTGAAAGGTGTTTTAAGGGAGTTAATTGGAGAAAACCAGGTTACTCCTGACTTAGGAGGTAGCTTGACAGCAGCAGAGTTTATGGACAAATTAATTGATAAGCTCATTCATCGGGATAGATAGCTTACAGGGGGAGATACAATGATAAAAAACTGTAAAAAAGTAACGGTCATGGATAATACACTCAGAGAGGGAGAGCAGACCGCAGGTGTAGCCTTTTCTGAAGAGCAAAAGATTAATATTGCTTTAAAATTGGACCAGGTCGGTATTAACTATATTGAAGCTGGATTTCCTGCAGTATCGGAGCAGGAGTTTAACATAATTAAAAAAGTTGCAAATTTGGGAACACAAGCTAAGGTTATGGCTCTTGCTAGAACAAGCAGAGAGGACATAGATTTGGTTTATGAAGCAGGGTGTCACGGCGTAACTTTTTTTATTCCTACTTCTGATATATTGCTTAAAGCTAAGTCAAATATGACGAATATTCATCCTCAGGAATTAATAGAGAGTGCTGTTGATGCAGTCGATTATGCTAAAAAAAAGAAACTATATGTAGCTTTTGGTGCAGAAGATTCTACTCGTACGGACTTTGAATTCATACTTCGTATGTATAAGTCTGTGCTTGATGTAGGAGCCGATATAGTTGCAGTGGTAGATACAGTTAGCAGACTGACGCCTATTGATACATATAATATGGTTAAAGAAATGAAAGAACGGTTAGGCGGTGCCCAAATAAGTACTCACTTGCATAATGATTTTGGAATGGCGACCGCAAATACTGTGTCCGCAGTTATGGCTGGGGCAGATCAAATTCAGACAACAATAAACGGGTTAGGTGAAAGAGCAGGAAGCCCTTCTTTACAGGAATGTATTATGGCAGTAAAGGAACTTACTGAATACGATTTTGATAATATAAACACTCAGCTATTTAAGGAGCTGTCAACAATGATTGGCGAATATTCAGAGGTTAACTTCAGTCCGTTAATGCCAATTGTGGGCGAAAATGCATTTTCGCATGAATCGGGATTGCATGCCAGTGCTGTATTGAACGATCCTAAATCATATGAACCTTTTTCGCCTAGCCTTGTGGGAGCGGAAACAAAATTTATTATTGGAAAACATACAGGGAAGAATATCGTTAAGCATATTTTGGAACAAAGCTTTAATATCAAAGAGATAAGCCAGGAAATGTTAAAGCAGGTTCTAAATGAGGTTAAGGAAAAAGGAAGCGCTGGCAGGCTTAACTATGATGATGTTTTTAAAATATATAGTGATATAAAAGGGAGGAAATAAGATGTTTAAAGAAGCTAAGAAAGAGGATGCAAAGGTATTTTATGAAATGTATGATCAATTAAGAGATCATGTTGAAAAAGGGTGTGCTAAGCCAAATCTCCAGGAGTATACAGAACTATTTACTAGTCTAATTGAAGATGTAAATTATAAGATGTGGAAGATTTTAGACGAAAATGAAAGAGTAGTGGGTGTAATAGCTGCAGCCATTAGAGAAAATTTGTTCCATTGTAAAAAAATTGTTTATATAGATGAAATTGTTATTTCCGAAGAAAGCAGAGGAAAAGGTTTCGGAAGAAAGGGCTTGAATTTTGTTGCAGATTATTATAAAGAACAAGGAGATGTTGTTAAACTGGAACTTTCAACTGATTATCAAAATACACCTGCGAGAGGATTTTATACCCATATAGGTTTTGATGATTATGCTGCACTATACAAAATAAAATTGCATAAATAATCTTGATTAAATTTTTAAGTAGCTGGAAAATGAAGAATAGGAGAGTTATAATTAATTATGTTAAATCAAGAACTTATAAGGGAACATTATCTTTCTGGATTCATATACGGAAATCAATTCCACGGACTTTCTGTAACAGGAGCAGAGGGAAATCGTATTTTTCTTGAAAATGGGCAAAGTCTTTTGGATTTCACAGGACAATTAGGGGCAATAATTTCAGGAAATGGGAATAAAGCTATTAATTTATACATAAAAGAAGCTTTGGATAAATACGGTTTTGTGTGGGAAGAGTCTCTCAATGAATATAGACAAGAAGCTGTTAGATTAATTTTTTCAACTATTTTTAAAGATGAGAAATGGATACAAAAAATTCGATTTTTTGTTACGGGAAGTGAAGCGGTAGAAGGCGCTATTTTGCTTGCAAAAGAAGTGACTAAGAAAGATATAATCTTGACTCATAGCTATGCTTATCATGGTTGGACTGTTGAAGCAAGAAATTGTTCTGATTTTCCTGAATTTGGAACTGTGGTGAATGACGAAGGAATTTATAAAGAAGTACCAAAACATAAAACAGAATTTTTTGAATACCCATTTTGTAATCAATGCCCTTTTAATAAAAATTATTCTGAATGTCGTAAATCTAAAGAGCTATTTTGTATTACAAAGTTGAGAGAAAAAATTTGTGAAATTGGTCCAGATAATATTGCAGCTATTTTTTCTGATTGTATTCTGGGATTGGCTGTTATAACTCCACCAGAAGAATATATTAGGCAGTTTAGAGCTTTGACACAGGAATATGGAATATTGTGGATTGATGATGAAATTTATAGTGGATTCAGAACGGGACACTGGCTTGCATATCAGCAATTTGAGGGTATTAATCCGGATATTGTTTGTTTCGGAAAGGGTATAAGCAATGGAGCTATACCCGTGTCTGGAATAGGTATATCAAAAGATCTTTCAGAAATTGTAAACCCTCAGAAATGGCAGATATGCAGCTCTTTTGCTTCTCATCCTGCGGGGATGGCAGCTGTTTGTGCAAATTTAAAGTATATTGAAGAAAATAAGCTTATAGAAAGTGTGAAAAAAAAGGAAAGCATATTTTTTGAAGAGTTAATGAAATTAAAAGATAAGTATGAATGTATTGGAGATATACACGGGAAAGGTATGTTTTGGGGTGCAGAGATTTGTAAAACCATTGACGGTAAGGCCTTACCGTTGATGGAGGAAGATAGAAAAGTAGTACTTAGGAAAAATCAAGAATATCCGCTTGGTGTTCTCAGAAAAATTTGCCTTGAAAATGGACTTCTTATTGGTGGCTATGTCCCTAATACTATAAGAATAAGTCCATCATTAACATTTGAAGTTGACGAGATAAAAATAGCCTTCGAAATATTGGATAGAAGCATTGAACAATTTGAGCAAGAAATTAAAGAAAAAAAGTGGTAGTATATTGTTTTTAGTGAAATGATAGTGTAAAGTATTTATGGTGTGAAGCTTGAGAAATAAAGGGTTAATTAATAAGTGTAAAATTTTACACTAACAGTGAAATTCAGAAGGTGAAGAAATGGGGAAAAAAGGGATTACAAGTATTTTACAACTAGTGTTAGTAACGGTATTTTGGGGAATAGGTTTTCCAGCTATGAAAATAGTTTCTGATAGTGTTACTCCTTTTTATCAGGTTGGAATCAGATTTTTTATAGCGACTGTAGTATTGATTATATTGTTTCATAGTAGATTAAAAAATATTAATAAAAAACTGGTAAAAGATGGACTTATTTTATCAGGGATATTGTTTTGTACATATGTTTTTGCAACGGTAGGTATAGGATATACAACTTCATCAAGGGCTTCCTTCTTTTGTTGTTTGGCCGTTATTATAGTACCGTTTTTACTTTGGTTGGTTTGTAAAAGTAAAATTAAAACGAAAGCGGTAATAAGTGCAATTATTTGTACAATTGGTTTATTTGTCATCTCTTACACAAGCGAAATGGGGATATCTGTTAATTTTGGAGATATTCTTTGTTTGATGTGTTCCGTATGTTCCGCAGCTCATCTGATAGCTACGGAAAAATTTATAAAGGATAATGACCCGGCTTTGCTGACATTGATTCAAATGTTTTTTATTTCTATGTTAGGGTTGGTGGTTGCCTTTTGCATGGAGGATTTTCCTGTGGGGATTAAAACAACAAGCTTGTATGCGCTGTTGTTTATAGGAATATTTGGTACGGCATTAGGATTTTTTATGCAGACAAATGCACAACAATATATAGATTCAACCAGAGTGGGAATTATATTTTCTCTGGAACCTGTAAATGGTGCCATAGCATCCTACATCATTTTAGGAGATAGCATGGGAGCAAGAAGTGTTATAGGGGGCATTCTGATTTTTTCTGCATTAATTTATTCTGAAATTGATATTAAGAACTTTGTGAAAAAATTAAAAAAGAAAACACAGAGTGATGTAGATTTGATAGTAGAAACTGAGCAAAAAATTAATAGTCTGCAAGATGAATAGTTAAATACAAATAAAGGGCAAAAACCATTTGTTTAGCCTTTCCCCTTTATTATTTAATAGATTATTATCTTATTGTTCACAATGCGTGGGACAGCCTAGGGCTTCACCTGAATTGAATTCTTCAAGTGCTGCTTGAAATTCGGGTGCGCCTGTGGTTCCTCCTGCAGGAGAATTAGCTAGGAATATATTTGCATTGTTTATTGCTTCAATGGCAAAACTGCAAACTTTAATACCTTCAGCCTCTAGAACTAAGACATTTAAATTAGCTGCTAGCAATTGTGCATAAAGGTTTTGATATTGCTGGGAAAGCGGAGGCCTTGCTGGTGCTGGAGGTGACGGAGTATTAAAGTTTAAAACCGCATTTGCATTGGCTGTTGTTACCGTAAAACTAAGACCATTATTATTAACACCAAGAATAATTGAACCCCCAGCATTAATTATTAGTTCATTGGTAAAGTCAGGGTTATTTCTAAAGAATCCAATTGTATGGGTACAAGCAGTTATCTCTTCACATGGTCCGATATCTGGAATACCACATACTATTCCGTTTGATGCAGCAGTAGCAGTAGCAGAAAAAGTTAAAGGTATCTGGACGCAGATGTTCTGGCTTACTGTAAATACACAGTTCCTACGCAATTCTCCTGGGCAGCTTCCTATTATAGGATTACCTACACAGAATGAGGTACTCGGCCCACTTACTATGCTAGGTGTAATCGTTACGTTACCTTGAACACATACAGTTTCGTGAACAATGCTTTCACATACAGCATCTTGATTTTGAAGTGTTGTAACAGTTTTTATATTAGAATTATTACAATCAGTACAAACTGACATATTATTTCACGCCTTTCAAATCTTTAATTAATTATTTACACATGCTTTTTAAAGGTTATAGCATTTGCATGTAAGAACGGTGCTTTTTATTTATATCATCTTTTGGGTTAACATCCGGGCTGTCACAGCATGCAATTCCTTCTTTAATATCTACTTCTGCGTCTATAGATATAGGAATTTCAATACAGATTACTTGTGTCAGAGTATAATTGAATTTATGTTTTGATTTGTCGGATTCACAAGTTATACTATGATCAGAACCCCAAAAGGGATAGGCAGAATTGTGAGAGTCATGATTTAAACAATCGCAATAATTACAGTTATTGCATTCATCATTACTGCAATCCAAATTTGGATTGATACAGGAGTTAACGAAATAAACTTTTGGGTGTCCATGTTCTACTAGGGGTGTAACTGTAACCTGTGCTTCAACTTTCATTAATTGACGAATAACATTTTCTTTATCACATTTATTATTTTCATTAAGCATAATAATCCCTCCTTATCAATAATATGAAATATAATTATTAGTGTGCTATATTGCTACCCAAAATTGATGAAATTGAAGATTTTATGTACCCATTGACAACACTAATTTTACTGCATTATTGAAACAACTGGGAGAGCATACAATTATTAATGAATTTTAAGGTTTACACTGGAATTAGGTGATTATATGAAAAGTAAAAAAATAACTATTAGACAGGCAAGCAATCATGATATTGATGAGTTAGAGCGGCTCTATGATAAATTGAATGACTACTTAGAAAGCACAATAAATTATCCAGGATGGAAAAAGGGTGTTTATCCTACTCGTAAGGATGCTATAAATGGAATAAATGAAGAATGCCTATACGTAGCAATATACAATGGAAATATTGTGGGTTCAATCATATTGCGACATAAGCCTGAACCGGCATATCTTGAAGCAAAATGGCTAAGGGATTTGAGTTATGAACATGTATATGTGATTTATACATTTGTTGTTCATCCGTCTTATTTAGGACAAGGTGTAGGGCAAGCAATGATAGAATTTGCTACGGAACATAGCATTAAATCTAATGTGAAGTCGATTCGATTAGACGTTTACGAAAAGAATTTACCTGCAATCAGATTATACGAAAAATGTGGATTCAAATATGTCGGCACAATCGATTTAGGGCTAGAAAGCTATGGGTTAAAATGGTTCAAAATATATGAAAAAATTATCTAAAGGAGCAGAGTCCTGTGCTATTACTTATAGCGGATAGCAACTGCTATGGCAAGTCTGCCTGAAGGAATACGTCAGTTGTTACCTTGAGAGGCTCAGATAATTCTTATACTCTAATTTTACTATGGGTAGTTATTTTCATATAGGTATCTGTAGAATTGACGCTCATGTTTATATCTGTGATTGATGGGTAATTAATCTATAGATAAAGTATGGAGTTAAGTATTTCCATAATATTTAAATTTGAGTAAGAGGGAATGTAGCAATGATTAAACAAGCAAACATCAAGACAAAGTTAGTACTTATTTTCGGGGTTCTGATTTTGATAACGGTCTTTATACAAGGACTTGTATCATTTGTTGAGCTGACGAAAGCTCATAACGCAGCAATTATGGCAGAGCAGCAAAAGTTCGATTCGGTGATAAAAACTAGCACTGAAAACCTGATCAGTGTATTGGATGTAAACCACCAACGATATTTAAACGGTGAGATTACGCACGATGAGGAAATGTCAGCGGCAACAAAGATTGTACGCGATACCAGATATAATGATGGAAACGGGTATTTCTGGGCGGATTTAGAAGACGGCACTTGTGTTGTACATATGAAAACCGAATATGAGGGCAAGCAGAGGTATAACGAAAAAGATTTAGAAGGTAATTACTTCATTCAGAATATCATCGAAGCCGGCAATCATAAAAACGGCGGGTTTACAGAATTTTACTTCACAAAACCGGATAAGGAAGGCAGCTTTAAAAAGCGTGCATATACAGAAAAATATGAACCGTATGGCTGGTATATCAGTACCGGTAACTATTATGAAGATATTGAAAAAATCATAAGCCAGTATCAAATGGCAAAGGAACTTTCTTTAATCGGTATTATTATATGCGGTATTCTTATGGGGGTTCTGGGAATCGTGTCTATGGTTGTCATCGCAGGAAGGATGACAAAGCACTTAAATAATATTACCCAGCGCTTAGTTTTGATTAGTCAGGGTGACTTACACGCACCTGTACCTGAGGTGGCAACTGGAGACGAGTTTGAAACCTTGGCTTCAGCGACGAAACAAACTGTTGATAACTTAAGTGGGATTCTTTATGATATCCATGACACGATGAAAAACTTTTCCAATGGAAATTTCATTTTAGGTTCAACTACGGAATACCAAGGTGATTTGTCTGGAATTAATGATTCTATTCACAAGTTTTCCATTCATATTTCAAACACCTTATCCCAAATCAATACATCTTCAGATGAAGTAGCTCGTGGATCTGTGCAGGTGGCTGCAGGTTCTCAGACTCTGGCTCAAGGCGCCACGGAACAAACGGCAGCTATACAGGAACTGTCTGATTTTGTAAGCGATATGGCACTCAATATCCAACAAACTTCCCAGGATGCAGAACAAGCCAAAAAGATTGCAGAGAAAGCCAGCACATCTTCTGCACAGGGAAAACAGCAAATGCAAAAAATGATAGAAGCTATGAACAATATTAGTTATGCTTCCAGTGAAATTGAGAAAATCATAAAAAATATTGAGGATATTGCGTTCCAAACAAATATTCTTGCATTGAATGCAGCGGTGGAAGCAGCACGTGCTGGAGAAGCAGGTAAGGGCTTTGCTGTTGTAGCTGATGAAGTTCGAAATCTTGCTGGTAAATCGGCGGAAAGTGTAAAAAATACATCGGAGCTTATTGAACGCTCCATGGCTGCAATTTCCAACGGAACTACAATCGTTTCAGAAACCGCAGAATCCTTAAATGATATCATTTCAAGTTCTGAAAAATCTTCTCAAGTGATTCAGCATATAGCAGATGCAGCAATAGTACAAGAAAAATCCATTGGTGAGGTGAATTCTAGACTTACACAAGTATCTGAAGTTATTCAGTTAAATAGTGCTACAGCAGAAGAAAGTGCTGCATTAAGTGAAGAAATGTCCGCGCAGGCAAATATGCTGAAAGAATTGATACAGCACTTCAAATATGGTGAAGGTAGTACTAAATAACAGTCCAAAATAGCAATAAAGTGAACCCCTTTTGTTAGACAAAAATCTAGCAAAAGGGGTTTTTCTACGTATTTTCTATAATTAGTCCCGTGACCACGGGGTGGGCAGCAAATATTACATTTTTAATTACTTAATATGTAATGGGGGTTTGTTAATTTGAATATTTATATAGAAGTATAGGAATAGAGGTGATAGAAATGATCATTGATAAGCAAAGGAAGAATACCAAAGAATATGACATGAAAGATAGTATCATTATAATTGAAAGTTATTACATGGAAGAAAAAAAGGTAAAGGATGTACTAAAAGAACATTTACAGAGTAAGCCTTTAAAAGCAGGGACGACCTGAGTTAAAATGTTGTATTTGCTACAATGATTTGCAGAAATACAGGTTATTGTAGGTTTCCACTATGTAAGGAGGGGAAGCTTTGGAAACCACAACCAAAATTTACAGAGCAGCTTTATATATGCGTTTATCAAAAGAGGATGAAGGTAGTGGTGAAAGTTCAAGTATAGCCACTCAAAGAAAAATGCTTTGTGCATTTGCTCGTAAAAATAATTTTTCAGTGCATGATGAATACATTGATGACGGGATTTCTGGCACAACCTTTGAACGACCTGAATTTTTGCGAATGAAGGCAGATATAGAGGGAGGGCAAATAAATCTTGTTATAACTAAGGATTTATCACGTTTGGGAAGGGACTATATAAGTACAGGTAATCTTACAGAAATATATTTTCCATCAAAAGGAGTTCGGTATATTGCAATTAATGATGGATATGATTCGGATAGTGCTTATACGGATATTGCACCTTTTCGGAACGTGATAAATGAAATGTATGCTAGAGATACTTCCAAAAAAATTAAATCTTCTTTTGAAGTAAAAATGCAGGCAGGGGAGTATATTAGTAGTTTTGCACCTTATGGGTATAAAAAAGATCCTACGAATAAGAATCATTTGATTGCAGATAATGAAGTAGCTCCTATAGTAGAAGAAATGTTTAATATGGCCGCAAGTGGTTGTAGTCCAAAAGAGATAGCAAAAACATTTAATGCTCGCGGGGTATTAACCCCTGCGGTATACCGTTGTATAAAAAAACCATATTTAAATATAGATAATTATTCTAAGAGAAAAGAATGGACATCGTCAATGGTCTGTAAAATGCTAAAAAATGTTGTTTATATAGGAGATATGGCACAAGGCAAAACATCAAAGGTATCTTTTAAGAGCACAATCATTATGGCAAAACCTAAAGAAGAATGGCATATTGTTAAAAATACACATGAGCCATTAGTTGCCAGGGAAATTTTTAACATAGTAAAGAACCGAAGCATAGCCAGAAGAAATGAAGCTAAAAATGAATTTATTAACATCTTTTCAGGTATTGTTAAGTGTATGGATTGTGGAAGGAATATGTCCTCAACAGGAACAAGGAAAAAAAGCTCTGTTGCAAATCTTGTATGTGGTGGATATAAGCTATATGGAAAAAGGGAGTGCAGCAATCACTTTATTGGTTATGAAACCTTATACAATATTGTGCTTCAGGAACTACGCAATCAAATATGTCTAACGAAAGAAGAAAAAAATGATATTATAACTGCATTAGAGCAAGATTATAAAGCAGAAAAGAAAAATAAAAATGAGGAAACAAGGAAAAAACGTATATATGACCTTAATTCAAGACAAAAAGAATTAGATAAGATAATTGGTAAATTATACGAAGATAATATCTTAGGGAAAATTAGCAATGACCGATTAGATAGAATGGTTAAAGCATATCAGTTAGAAGAGCGTCAGATTAGAGAAAAGCTAGATGCTTTACATAAAGAGTCAGATGATAGTAAAAAGAACTCATTTGAAAATTTTTTTAAGCTGGTAGAAGATATTACTGAAGTGAAAAAATTGACAAGACCGCTTTTACTTAAGCTGGTTGATCGGATAGAAATAGGTCAGGGAGCATACGACGAAAAAGGCAGGAAGCATCAAGTGGTGAGAATCTATTATAAATTTATCGGAACTCTAAAAATGTAGCATAAATTTCTCTAACCATGTGCATGGGGTTTGGCTGTAATGCAGCAGGAGTTACAGGCTGCAGGATTATTGATTCACCAAGAGAAAGAATGATTGCCATTTTAACCAATAATTTTGTGCCTTGTAATGGCAGATTTCCTACGTTAATTTCTATTTTAACTATGTTTTTTGTTTGTAATTCTGGGGTTCTGCAAAGCTTTACAGCTGCAGTGCTTCTTATGTTTGTTATCTTAATTGGGATTGTTATGACATTAATTGTGTCCTATGTGCTTTCAAAAACTTTACTTAAAGGGATACCTTCTTCGTTTACTTTAGAATTGCCACCATATCGGAGGCCTCAAATAGGAAAGGTACTAGTACGGTCACTTTTTGATAGAACCATATTTGTATTAAGAAGAGCTATTGCAGTTGCGGCACCTGCAGGTGTCATAATCTGGATGCTTGCAAATATTACGGTAGGAGATAAAGCTCTTTTATTAATATTTGCGGATTTTCTTGATCCTTTCGCACACCTAATGGGGTTAGATGGGGTAATATTGCTAGCATTTATTATTGGGTTACCTGCAAATGAAATTGTAGTGCCAATTATAATTATGTCCTATATGAATGGGAATAGTATATTTGAAATAAATGATTTAGAAATGCTAAAAAGTTTATTAATCAATAATGGGTGGACTTGGGCAACTGCTGTAAGCATGATGTTATTCTCACTTATGCATTGGCCGTGTGCAACTACTCTTTTAACTATCCGAAAAGAGACTCAAAGTATAAAATGGACGGCATTAGGCTTCATAATACCAACAGTGTGTGGGATTGTTTTATGTATGGGATTTAACTTTATTTATACAGTTATATTATAGAAAATAACATGCAGAAAATCTTGACTTTGCAATGGTTGCATGCTATATTGATACTTGCACAGATCATGGAATATATTTACATAAATACCCAAAATTCGACAATATTTTTATAAACTTAAGAGAGTGTGATAGCAAAGAGAGGTTTTGTATGGTTTTGAAAGTTGCAGAAAGATTTTACTTAACACTTGAAGTAGATATAGATAGTATGACCGTAATCTTAATAAAAGACGGAAAAGAAGGCAGGACCTATGATGCAAATCAATATTTCCAATATTTTGTAGAATATGGAGTAAGAAAAGTAGACGTGGTTCAACTACAAGAGCACTTTTCACTTGACTATTTTCAAAATATGTTAGTTACAGGAAAGAATAATGAAACCTTTGAGTTTTGTGTTCAATTTGTGGGAGAGGATTATAAAATCCTTAAGTGCAAAATAAAACTTTTGGAAAGTCAAAACAGTAACATTATAAAAATATTATTAGAAGATATTTCACATAAAAGAGTTCAGCAGCTTGTCTACATAAAAAATCATTTCGAACAACATAATCAAAGATCTTATGCAAAGCCATTCGATATAAAGTTTGAGGAAGAAAAAAATAACAATATAAAAAAACAGAAAAACTATAAATATGCAATAATTGTAACGTTGATTTTGTGTATAATTATGTCAATTATTTTCTTTCAAGATATTTATTCTAAAAATATCAATAAAGCAGCTGAAGAAACACTTAATAGTTGTAAAATTATTAATCAGTGTATAACACAGCAGTTAGATTGTATTTCTCATAATCAGAAAACCTTTAAAAATCTAATCTCTAACAGGGGGAGGGGTCTTACTAAATCACAATTAATTGATTATGTAGAAGAAGAGGAAAGAGAATATGGATATGAAGCTATGGCTTTTGTTGATGAAAAGCAACAAATACTTTATACAGATGACCCTATGGAGTTTAGTAATATACCATATATAGAAAACAGTTTTGATTATAAAACAGAAGAAAGCTTTTTTGTTACAGGGGATTACTTAGATGGTAGTGCCTTAATAAACTATATTGCACCTGTAGAAGGGTTGACTATTGATAGAGTAAAATATAAACAAATAGTCACCATTTTTGATTTAGATGAAGTTTGCTATCCAGTTTTTATTAACGGAAATTTTAGCAACTATGACTCAATGATAATTAATGCTGAAGGTGATATTTTATGGGGTGAGAGTTCAGAAATATCAAAGCTTATAAACCATCAGAATTTTTTTGATTATCTAAATAAAGGCTATGTAAAAATTAAATTTGAAGACAGGGTAGAGGCTTTAAGTAAAAATTTAGAGCAAAAAGAATCAGGAACATTTAATTTTAGTGTTGATGGAAAAAGGAAATTTGTTGCGTATACTCCGTTAGGTATTCAAGACTTGTATCTTATAAGCATATCTAAAGCCAAAGGCATAAGCATGAGTGGTATAAATTTATTGATACTCTCCATTATTACATGGGTTACAGTTTTAATACTTCCAATAATGCTCTTATTGTATCAAAAAAGAAGAATTAAAGAAGAAAAAGACCATTTAGAAAATATAGCTTATAGTGATGCAGTCACCGGTGGCATGAACAGTAACTACTTTGATAAAAAGGCAAAGAATATTATTAGTGAGATGGAGTGTCACTATGCTTTAGTAGCTACAAATATGCATAATTTTAATTTGTATAATTCAAAATATGGCAATATAAGAGGAAATGGACTTATAAGAAGGCTATTCCTTGGCATTTCAAGATATATAGATAATGATGAATTAGTTTGCAGAGATTATGCAGAACGTATGATGATTTTAATGAAATATGAAGGAGAGAACCAACTTGAAGATCGCTTATTGAGAATAGGAAAAGGTATCATTGACGTAAATTTAAAATTGGAATTTGGAGTTTGCATAATACGAGATTTGACTATGGACTTAAAAGTCGCAAAAGAACGGGCAGGTATGGCATTAAGAAATGAATCTCAAAAGCAGAAAGATAATATTACTATCTCTTATTATGATGTTAAACTTCTAGAGAAAGTACTGTTTGAAAAGAAACTGGAAAATACTATGTATAGGGCTTTTAGAAATGGTGAATTTAAAATTTATGTAGAGCCTCGTTATGATCTAAAAACAAGAGCTTTATGTAATGGAGATGTATATGCAGTCTGGGAGCATCCTGAAAAAGGTGCACTGGTGCCTGAACAATATGTTGGAGTATTCGAACGAAGAGGATTAAGTATGTGTCTAGATAGCTTTATTTTCGAAGAGATATGTAAAAAAATAAAAGAACATTTGGACAAAGAAAAGACTTGCATGCATATATCCATAAAATTACATAGAAATCATTTTAATGTTGCCGATTTTATAAATAAATTAAAAAGGATTAAAGAGCGATATGGGATACAAGGAGAATGTTTCTCTTTTGAGATTTCAGAGGAGATTCTACAAGAAAAAATATATCAGATAGATAAAATTATCAGGTGCATACATGAAATGGGGGCTAATTGCATTATAGGAGAATGTAGTGGACGTTACTTATCACTAGAGCTTCTTAGTAAAATCCAAATTGATGCAATAAAATTCGATTCAAAGTTATTAATAGAAAGTTTGCCGAATGAAATGATAGTGGCATTAATAAAAGTTGCAAAAGGTGCAAAAGCCAAAGCAATCTTTACGGGAGTTTCTAAACAGTCACAAATATCATATTTAGCACAGAATGATTGTGATGAAGCAAAAGGAGATGCTTTTGCTAAAAACATCTCCCTTGATGAGTATATTAATATTTTTTAATTCTCTATAATAATTTTAGGCGGAAAACCTATTTTCCTTCATTTTATCTTCTTTTGAAGGCAGCTGTGCAACGATGATGGCAGCAAACATTAATACACATCCAAAGACTTCTCTGCCAGATAATACTTCGTGAAGTACAATCATACCAGAAAGAACAGCAAATACCGATTCAAGACTTAGCAGTAATGATGCAACAGTTGGGTCGGTATCTTTTTGTGCAACAATCTGAAGGGTATAAGCGACACCAGAAGATAAAACACCTGAATAAAGTATAGGCATCCATGATATTAAAATAGCATTAATTGTCGGCGCTTCTATTGCAAACATCACAACTCCAGAGAGAATAGCTACAATAAAGAATTGTATGCAAGACATTTTAACTCCATCTGTTTTAGGTGAAAAATAGTCTATAATTAATATATGTATAGAGAAACCAAAGGCACAGATCAGAATTAATAAATCCCCCATTCCAATGCTGAAACCTTCTTTAATACAAAGCATATAAAGACCAATAGCGGCAACTACTACGCAGCACCAGATAACCGGCCTTACTTTCTTTTTTAGGAATAATCCCAAGATGGGAACAATTACGATGTACAGAGCTGTGATAAATCCACCTTTTCCTGCTGTTGTGTACATTAAACCCACCTGTTGCAGTGAACCTGCCACAAATAGCGCAATGCCGCAAGCAATACCCCCTGTAATCAGAACTTTTCTTTCAGCCTTTTTTTCTTCTTCCGTCTTTTCATAGATAGAATCCTTTTGATTCTTCTTGTCTAATTTATCGAGCAAGAAGATAACTGGAATAAGGAAAATTGCACCCACCATATTTCTAACACATGCAAAAGAGAAGGGACCTAGATTATCCATACCTTTTATTTGGGCGACGAATGCTGAACCCCATATAAGGGCAGTCAGTAGAAGTAAAATATTGGCTCTTAATTTTTTACTCATGATACACTTCCTTTACTAAATAAATATAATACCAACAAACAAATTTATTATATCATAGGGGCATTTGTGATACAATAAGAGTTGCTAAAAATTGGGCATAGACCTAGAGTAGGAGAGTTGGAAAATGAATGTTTTTATTAGCGGCGGATGTAAAAATGGAAAATCTATGTATGCGCAGACTATTGCCAGAGATATGTCACGCATAAATGATATAGAACTATATTACTTAGCAACCATGAGACCGGTCGATGAGGAGGATCTGACTAGAATCGCAAGACATATAAAAGAACGAGAAGGCTGGGGGTTTACTACTGTAGAACAAAGCCAAGATATATGTCAATGTTTAGCTATTGATTCTTCCTGCAAAGATTCAGATGGTAGGATTGCTAACCCAAAAGGTGTTTTTTTGCTGGATAGTGTGACAGCTCTCCTTTCCAATGAAATGTTCAAGGTAGATGGGAGCATTGATTATGAAGCTCCTGACAGGGTTGCTGCGGAACTAAAGAAATTTGCGGAACTTACAGGAAATACGGTATTCGTATCGGATTATATATATGGGGATGCGGCACAGTATGACCCTTTAACAGAAGCGTATAGAAGCGGACTTGCCTTTATTGATAGAACATTGGCAGGAATTTGTGAAAGAGTGATTGAAGTTTCTTTTGGAAATGTAATAGAGTATAAGGAGTTTTAGATGAAATATATAACAGCTTTTTTTATGGCATGGGGGAATTTCTTTGCTGTGCCTTGCCCGTGTAAATTGTGGGACAATAATTTAAGACGATTGCAGTTAGTTTTTTTCCCTCTTATTGGACTTTTAATGGGTGTATTATGGTATCTTTTATATAGAGGAATGGCTTTGATTAACATTCCCTTACAGCTGAAGGCAGCAGCAATGACAATATACCCTTTCGCCATAAGTGGATTTATTCATTTAGATGGTTTTATGGATTGTTGCGATGCAATTATGTCCAGGCGTGAATTAGAAGAACGACAGAGGATTTTGAAGGACTCACATGTAGGAGCTTTTGCTGTGATAAGTGTTATTATACTGTTTATTATTTACTATTCGGCTATGTGGGCTGCCATAGAGCCAGAAGCTATCATTAATGCCGCTGGCTTAGAATCCTTTCAACTGTGGGGGCTAGTTCTTATACCTTTTGTGTCCAGAGCATGCTCTGCATACGGAGTCCTTAACTTTGTTCCAATCGGGCATAGTCAATACAAGGCAAGTTATGATGAAAAAATAAATAGGCAATATGGGCTTGTTTTAAATTTAATGATATTTGTCGTTATAACAATAGCGGCAATTATACCTGCAATTGCGAGTTATAGTTACAGTGACATTGGTGCAGAGTCTGCAATAACTGCAATAGTGACTACAGTAGTTACTCATCATTTAATGATGTTCTATGGAAGAAAACAATTAGGCGGCATGAGCGGTGATATCGCTGGTTATGCATTAACTATATCTGAATGTGCAGGAGTGCTGGTATTAGCAATTTTATAATGGAAGAAAGGATGAAAAATGGACTTAATATTTGGGGGCGTATATCAAGGGAAACTAGAATATGCAAAAGAAAATTTTAACATAAGTGAAGAAGATATATTTAGTTGTCATAAAGAAGCAGAAAAACCTGAAATAGACTTTTCCAAAAAGGTTATATACAAATTAGAAGAGTTTACGTTAGCTTGTGTAAAACAGGGAATTGAGGCGAATGAATATCTTAGAGAAAATCAATTAAAACTGAAGGATAAGATTATAATCTGTTCTGATGTTTCGCAGGGAGTAGTACCTATAGACAAGGAAATCCGTGCATGGCGGGAAATGAATGGCAGGACTATGATTTATCTCAGCAGCCAGGCAGACAATGTTACCAGAATTTTTTGTGGACTGCCACAGACCATAAAAAGCGTGAACAATAAAAAACCTGATAAAGCTGCATCTTATATTCATTTCATCAGACACGGTACTACAGAAGGAAATGTAAAGAGGTGGTATTATGGCAATGCAGACTTACCTTTGCTGGAAGAGGGGAAAGAATTGCTTGCATCCTTAAAAAAAGATAATATTTATCCAAAAGTATCAGAGGCAGATTTTTATACTTCAGGATTGATTCGAACGGAAGAAACTTTTAATATCATTTTTGGGGACAAAGAACATGGAGTATTAGAGGATTTTAGGGAAATGTCTTTTGGAGATTATGAAAAGTGCAGTTATGAGGACCTTAAAGATCTTCCAGAATATCAAACATGGATTAGTGATGAAACTGGTAATATGGCACCACCAAATGGTGAAAGCCCTCAAGTCTTCAGAACAAGAGTTGCCAAGGCATTGAAACAGCTAATTGGGTTACATCAGCTGAAAGAATTTTCAGTACGGCATGCAGGTAAAGAGGCACATTCGGTAGTGGTATGCCACGGTGGAGTTATATCGGCGGTCATGTCAGAATGTTTTCCGGAAGAGGATAAGCATTTTTTTGCATGGATTCCTGAGCCTGGACATGGATATACAATAAAAATTAAAGAAGGTAAACCTGTATTATATAGCATTTTTTAATCATGTAATAGAAATCATAAAACTGGCCTAAGGGTCAGTTTTTTTTATTTAAATTGAAAAACTATATAGTTTTATAATGTTAATATTTCATGTTAAGAAAAAAGTATTGAAATATATTTAAACATAATGTATTATGATGATATATTATAAAGATATATGAGGTGCTTATGAAAGAAAATACAGGGAAAACAAAATATATACTTCTAGGACTTTTGGCGCATAACCCACAGACAGGGTATACCATTAAGAAATCCATTGAATATGAACACAGTCATTTCTGGCAAGAGAGTTACGGGCAGATATATCCCACTCTGAAGCAGTTAGTAGGAGAAGGTCTGGCAGAATTCATGGAAGCTCCGGATAACTGTAACGGAAGGGGGCAGAAAGTGTATCATATTACAGAAGCAGGCAGAACCCTATTGTTTAAGTGGCTGTCTGAGGCTCCAGATGTAGAAAAACTTCGTTATGAAATCCTTCTTAAGGTCTCTTTTGGGGAAAGCACAGAACCGGAGGTTATACTGAAGCATCTGGATGATTTTATTGAAAGAAATGAAAAAAATATCCGAGAAATGGATGACTTCCTTATGTACTTTGATAAGCTTAAGGAGCAGGGGGAGGATCATACCTACAAAGAATTAACAGCCCTAAGCGGAAAGTATTTATATACCGCCATGAAGGACTGGGCAATTGAAGCAGAAAAAATAATTAATGAAAGAAAGGTTGATAGAATATGAGACAAAAAATCCGTAGAGGCGTACTTGCATACAGTGCAATCCTATTTCCAATTTTTTTTATATTTCTGTCACCATATGTCATTATCGTATCTGCGATGACTGGGATTATTAATGGGAGTGCTATTATTTTTGCACTTCTGTTTCTGTTTTCTATAGTAGGAAGCCGACTATACTGCGGCTGGCTTTGTCCGGGAGGTGCAATTCAGGATATGGCTGCAAATGCCAATGGTAGACCATGGTATAGCAGGTTTAAGATTTTAACAAAATACATAATATGGGTGATTTGGTTTTCATTTATAATTTTTCTGTGGGTGGAAAATAGTCCACTTAAAATAGACTTTTTCTATGGGTTTAAGGTGGAAATCATGGGTGTAATTGTTTATTTTACGGTGGTCAGCCTAATTTATTTTTTTGCACTCGCCACAGGGAAAAGAGGCATGTGCCACAGTATCTGCTGGATGGCGCCTTTTATGGTGATCGGCGAAAAGGCAGCAGATTTTTTGCATATTCCCAGATTTCGATTAAAGGCTGATAAGGAAGCCTGCGTTTCCTGTGGGAAATGTAGTAAGCGGTGCCCTATGAGTATAGATATTCAGGAAATGGTTCAGTCAGGCAATATGAATAATACAGAATGTATTTTCTGCTTGGAATGTGTTGATAGCTGCCCTAAGAAAGCGATTAACTGTGGCATAAGCAGACTGAAAAAGAAAGTTCAATAGCGTGGTTATATTGTATCATCTACAGTTGAAGGAGCTGGCCCTAAGTGATTAGTGCCAGCTCCTTTTAGTATAAAATATAAACCAATGAATGTAATAACTAAAGTTTTATGCTGATTTCACCAGTATTTAATACTTCACGGCTGCCATCCTCATATTCTACAATAAGCCCGCCATCATTATCGATATCTAGAGCGACGGCTGTTTGAGCATCAGGCGTTTGAGAAGTTGGTTGTTTGTTATAATGTTTAACTACCTGGATCGCTTTTCCCAGAACCATAGAGCGTTTCTTATACTCTGTTATAAAATTTCGGCTTTCAATGTCTTCATAAATCGCCATCATTTGATTAATAACTTCAGCGGCCAGTTCATTACGGGAAAAAGAAGATTGAATTGCACCTGCTTTATTTTTTAATTCGTCAGGGTATCCAGACTCTGGAATATGGCAGTTTATGCCAATACCTGAAGCAATGTATTCAATAGCACCTGTTTCGAAGTCAGTAATGGCTTCTGTTAAAATACCACAGATTTTTTCCCCGTTTATATATACATCGTTTACCCATTTAATCTGAGATTCTACGCCGCATACTTTCTGTATAGCCTTGCAAACAGCTACAGAAGCAGCAGTAGTAATCAAAACCGATTTGGAAAGATCAAAGTTAGGCTTTAGAAGTATGGTGAGGTAAATTCCAGAAGAAGCGGGAGAATAGAAATCTCGTCCCAGTCGGCCTCGGCCTTTTGTCTGCTCATTGGAAATGACCACAGTTCCATGACTTACGCCCTCAAGAGCCAGGCGCTTGGCAGCTAAATTTGTAGAGTCTAAAGTTTTATAAACGTGCAACGGCAATGTAGATGTTTCTTCACATAAATGTAACCGTATACCTTGCTCAGATAAAAGGTCACTATCCTCCATGAGAGCATAACCTTTATTTGTGCCAGCTTCAATAGGATACCCCTCTTTACGAAGGGCAGTAATTGCTTTCCATACTGCGGCTCTTGAGACTCCCAATGTTCCGGCTAAGGTTTCCCCAGAGAAACTTTCACCTTTATTTATTTCTAACGTTTTTAAAACCTCGTCTTTGACAGACATATAAGCCTCCTTATTTATGTAATGCTGATCTAAGCTTTGTGACAAGCATTGCGCCAATAACTATTTTAAGCACATCACCAATTAAAAATGGGAACACACAGGAAACGAGTGCGGTCCATAAAGGAGTGCTTGTAGAAAACATAAACCATAACGTACCTAAAATGTAGCAGGTAGAAAGGCCTAAAGACATAGCAACCACATTAATATATAAATTATTTCTTTTATTTATCATTTCTATTATAATACCTATAATAAAAGCAGTCAAAATGTATCCGATAAGATATCCACCAGTGGGACCAATTAGTTTGTCAAAACCACCGGTATAGCCACTGTAAACTGGAGCGCCAAAAGCACCTAACAGTACATAGACAATCATGCTGAGAGAACCATACTTACTTCCAAGAACTCCGCCTGCAAGCATTACCGCTAAAGTGGCAAGAGTCATGGGAACAGGCGTAAAAGGCAGTGGAATAATAATTCCAGCGGTTACACCAGTAATGGCTGCAAATATAGCACATAGTATAAAATTAGTTGTTTTTGAATATCGCATCAAATTCACCTCATCCTTTAGATTGCATTGTTGATAACATAAGTAAGAGTATAGGGCAAAAAAATAAGACTGTCAACCATATAATTCGAAAAGGTTTACAATCGTTTTGTATACTTTTATTAGAAGAAAGTGTATAATATGAAGGTTTACAGGTTCAGCAAGAAATCAGTGAATGACTCAATAAAATAAAGAGGAAATATATATATATGAATAAATTAGAACAATTTAAAGGAATGAATGCCTTAGTAAAGCTTTCAGGGCCTATATTTGTAGAGCTTTTTCTGCAAATGTTAGTAGGAAACGTTGACCAATTTATGGTTGGACGGTATTCAGATGTAGGGGTAGCGGCAATAGGCAATGCTAATCAAGTATTAAACATAGTGATTATAGTTTTTAGTGTTATAAGCGTGGCTGCAACTATTAGAATCTCATTATATAAAGGATATGGGGATAATGAAAAGGCTAAAAGTCTGTATAGTTTATCATTATGCGTAAATTTAGTATTAAGTATAATTGTAAGTATTCTTTTAGTTGTATTTTCTAAAGGAATATTTACGTTAATGAATGTACCAGAAGAGGTTTTGCCACAGGCAGCATTATATTTATCATTGATAGGTGGCTTTATTGTTCTTCAAGGTATACATTTAACTTTTACAGCAATACTCAGAAGTAATGCTATGATGAAGGAATCCATGTTGGTATCCTTGGCATTAAATGTAGTAAATATCGGTGGGAATGCTTTGCTAATCCCCCATCTGGGACTTGTAGGGGCGGCTATTAGCAGTATTGCCGCCAGATTTGCAGGCGTAGTAATTCTTGCTGTAATATTTAAGTTGAAAGTGGATGGTAGAATCAGCTTAAAATATCTGACACCTTTCCCCTGGGATCAGCTTAAGAAATTATTGTTTATAGGAATACCTTCGGGTGGAGAAAGTCTTTCTTACACTGTATCACAGCTTGCCATTCAGACCATGGCAAATGGATTTGGCAAGGCGGTAATAGTTACAAAGACTTATGCCTCTATGTTTGCTATGATTTCATATTTATACACCAATGCTTTATCGCAGGCCTCACAGATAATAGTGGGGTATTTACTGGGATCGGGAGATGAGAAAAATGTCAGGGCGCAGGTTAAGAGAACGGCACTTCTTTCAATAACGGTTTCTATGGTTATATCCATTTTGATTTTTTTATGCAGCAGGCCAATATTTGGATTTTTTACAGATAACCTGACTATTATTGAACTTGGACATACTATCATGTTTTTGGATATATTTGTAGAATTGGGAAGATCCGTAAACATGGTAATGGTCAGAGATTTGCAGGCAGTGGGTGACATTGTTTTCCCTATAGTACTGGGGATTACGTGTATGTGGATTATTGCCACATGGGGTGGATTCATGCTAGGTGTAATTTTCAATATGGGACTGGCTGGTTTTTGGATTGCAATGGCGTGTGATGAATGCATACGTGCTGTAATGTTCATAATCAGGTGGAAAAGTGGAAGATGGAAGGGTAAAAATCTTATTTCAGAGTAGTTTTTGTCTTGAATTTATGGTAAAATATATAATCATGTAAAATATAGTAGTTGGTGTGTAAAGGTGTGAATATAGAAAAATGCCTGTTGCCAATTATTATGGGTGGAGGTGCTGAATGAAGCAGAGAGTAGTTACTATAAGCCGTACTTATGGAAGTGGCGGAAGAATAATTGGACAAAAATTGGCAGAAGATATGGGTGTACCTTTTTATGATAAAGCTCTTATAGATAGGATTGCAGAAGAAACCGGTTTCTCTAAAGAAATGATTGAAAATGCGGAAATGAAAGCAAAGAATAGCTTTTTATATACTCTTGCAACAAGCCTTGGAGGTAACGGTGAGGCTGGGATTGAGGGCCTTTCATTAAATGATAAATTTTTTTTAGCACAGGTGAATGTAATTAGAAAGATAGCAGAAGAAGGCCCCTGTGTTATTGTAGGACGTTGTGCAGATTATATTTTAAGAGATATGCATGATGTTACAAATATTTTCATATGTGCAGAAATGCATAACAGAATTGAACGTGCAGTAAAGGAATATGGAATGGATCAAACGACTGTGGAAGGTGAAATGAAGAAGATTGATAAAGCGAGAACCAATTATTACAGTCATCACACAGGTCGTAAATGGGGAGATGTTCTTAATTACCATTTAACTTTAGACAGTGGATATATAGGGCTGGAGGATACAATTGCATTAATTGAAGAATTTTTAGAACGTAGAAAATATTAGTTAATTTGTAAAGTTTTACTGCTTCAAATTAGATTAAGGAAGGAAGTTTAGATATGACGATGAATAAAGGCACATATTACATTACAACGCCTATTTATTACCCAAGTTCAAACCTGCACATAGGACATACTTACTGTACAGTAATGGCGGATGCTATGGCACGTTTTAAGAGACTACAGGGATATGACGTAAGATTTTTGACAGGAACGGATGAGCACGGACAGAAAATCCAGACTATTGCTGATAAAGAGGGTGTAACGCCACAACAGTATGTAGACAAGATTGTTGGGGGCATCAAAGAATTATGGAAAACTATGGAAATTTCATACGATGACTTCATTAGAACCACTGAATCCCGTCATGTGGAAAGAGTGCAGAAGATTTTCATGCAGCTTTATGAAAAGGGAGATATTTATAAAGGGGAATATGAAGGTCTTTATTGCACACCTTGCGAGTCCTTTTGGACAGAAAGCCAGCTGGTAGATGGGAAATGCCCGGACTGTGGCAGACCTGTACAACCAGCAAAGGAAGAAGCTTATTTCTTCAGACTTTCAAAATATCAGGACAGACTGATTGACTTATTTGAAAATAATCCTGAATTTTTACAGCCGGATACAAGAAGGAACGAAATGATCGCTTTTGTTAAGCAGGGACTTGAAGATTTATGTATATCACGTTCAACTTTTGACTGGGGAGTACCAGTGCCTATTGACGAAAAACACGTTATTTATGTATGGCTTGATGCGCTTTCAAACTATATTACAGCACTGGGTTACGGAAGTGATGATACTGAACTTTATGATAAATACTGGCCTGCAAATGTTCATCTTGTAGGTAAGGAAATCGTAAGATTCCATACTGTTATATGGCCTGCAATGCTTATGTCAATGGAAGTTCCTCTTCCACAGAAGGTTTTAGGACATGGCTGGTTATTGCTTGAAGGGGGCAAGATGTCAAAGTCAAAAGGCAATGTTGTAGACCCTGTTAAATTAATTGAAAGATATGGCGTCGATGCTCTTAAATATTTCCTTCTTCGTGAATATACTTTTGGGCAGGATGGCGTATTTACTAACGAAGTAATGCTAAAGCGAATGAATTATGACTTGGCGAATGACCTTGGGAACCTAGTTTCAAGAACAGTTTCCATGATTGAAAAATACAATGACGGAGTAGTTCCAGATGCATTATGTGGCACTTTTGCTGTTTGCGGTGATGAAAATTGCACAGCGGGCAAAGAAGGATTTGCTTATGATGCAGATCTTAAACAAATTGCAACAGGAGCTGCTAAGAAAGTGGAAGAATATATGGATAAGTTCCAATTTAACCTTGCACTTGAAGAAATCTGGGTTGTAGTTAGAAGAGCGAATAAATATATTGATGAGAATGCTCCTTGGGTTCTTGCAAAGAATGAAGAAGCTAAGGACAGACTGAATACTGTAATGCATAACTTAGCAGAGACAATAAGAATCGTGTCTGTCTTGATTTATCCATTTATGCATACTACTTCAAAGGAAATCCGAAAACAGATGGGCCTATGGTTCGCTGACCCTATTTGGGAGGATGCACTTGAATTTGAAATGATGAGCGGTGAACAGGTTAAGAAGGGTAATGCTATATTCCCTAGACTTGATATCGAAAAGGAACTTGCAGAACTGGAAGAAATGCAGAAAGCTGCCAGTGGGGAAACTGAAAATATCCCGCTTGAATTAAAGCCTGAAATCGAATTTGAAGATTTTGATAAGATAGACTTTAGAGTAGGAACAATTCTTGAAGCGGAAAAGCATCCTAAAGCGGATAAGCTTTTAGTTTTCAAGGTTAAGATGGGAACAGAAATCCGTCAGATTATTTCGGGTGTAGCAGCGCATTTCAAGCCGGAAGAGTGTGTAGGAAGAAAGGTTATCGTAGTTGCTAACCTAAAACCTAGAGCACTTAGAGGACTAGAATCTAAAGGGATGATCATGTTTGCAGATAATGGCGAAAAACTTGAGTTTGTAAGCACAGACGCAGAAGATGGAAACTCTGTAAGTTAAAGAATATAAATTAAAGCAATAGAAAATAGCTTCCGATTTGCTCTAAATCGGAAGCTATTTTTAGTGAGAACCTTAGGGTTAGGGAGATAAAATGGAATTTAAAGAATTAAATATTATGCATTCAATTATGAAGGCTTTAAGTGAGGAGGGATATGAATCACCTACACCAATACAAGAACAAGCAATCCCCAAAATTTTAAATGGACAGGATTTGTTGGGTTGTGCGCAAACTGGCACAGGGAAAACAGCAGCATTTGCGATACCTACTTTACAATTATTAAGTCAGGAAAAACAACTACAGCCTGGAAAGAAAAAGATCCGAGGGCTTGTTGTTACACCTACAAGAGAGCTTGCGTTACAAATTTATGAAAGCTTTTGCGTTTATGGAAAATATACGAGATTAAACGCTTGCGTTATTTTTGGAGGAGTTTCTCAAAAACCGCAAGAGGTTGAATTAAAAAAGGGCGTAGATATTCTGGTGGCAACCCCAGGCAGACTAAATGATTTAATAAATCAAGGGATTATTGATATAAAACATATAGAAATATTTATTTTGGATGAAGCAGACCGTATGTTGGATATGGGTTTTCTTAATGATATAAAGAAATTGATAGCTTTAATTCCCAAAAAGAGACAGACATTACTTTTTTCTGCAACTATGCCTCCAGATATTGCTAATATGGCAAACTCCATATTAACCAATCCAGCAAAAGTTGAAATAACACCAGTTTCTTCAACCGTTGACATTATTGAGCAAAGACTTTACTACGTAGATAAACAAAATAAAAAAGATTTGCTGATACACATTTTAAAGGACAAGTCTATAGCATCTGCTATTGTATTTACACGAACAAAGTATGGAGCAGATAAAGTTGCGAGACAGCTTGCAAAGGTTAAAATCTCTGCACAGGCTATACATGGCGGTAAATCGCAAGGAGCAAGGCAGACTGCACTAAATGATTTCAAAGAAGGGAAACTACGGGTGCTGGTGGCAACTGATATTGCAGCACGAGGTATTGACATTGACGAATTATCACATGTAATAAATTATGAACTTCCTAATGTACCAGAGACTTATGTTCATCGTATTGGAAGAACTGGCAGAGCCGGACTTGGAGGGGTAGCTATATCTTTCTGCGACTTTGATGAGAAGCCACTTCTCGCTGATATTGAGAAGTTGATTGGAAAGCGTGTACCGATAATTCAGGAACATCCCTATCCGTTAGTGAACAATTTTGCAACGGTTAAAGCACCAAAACCAGCAAAACCACCAAAACCACCAAGAACTAAGAAAATTGCAAGTAAAAAAAATTAAGACAAAGATAATGAAATTAATAGATATTTAAAAGAGAGTGGGGCTTTTTTCTAAGGGAAAAGCCCCACTCTCTTTAAATCATAAAAAAATGAACCTTATTAATAAAAAAATCCCCTTTATATATGGTGCACCAAATGAAAGGAGTTACAACACAATGGTTGATATTGACTTAGTTATCCGATGGCCTTTGGACATATGATATGACTCAGCCTCCCACTGAGATTAAAACCAATCATATGTTTACATGGGAGTACGAAGGCATAACCTATCAACTAAATGATCAGGGGAAAAACATTTCTTACGACATCATGAAACAGGCAGTGGAAGATATTATCAAATACCAGGTTGCAGTTGAAAAGAAATGATTTCAGAGTGGCAATATAACAGTTAGAGACAGAGGAATATTAACAAAAAAGCTTGTAAATGCAGTAGAATACTACATTGCAAGCTTTTTGATATAATTAGAGTAAAGAACAAGATACAGAAGAATAGCAAAAAATGAGCATGGCTCAGGAAATAATATTATGTGTGGTACGACTATTATTAACGTAGTAGGTGTGATAGGATTAAAGCATGGTATAAAAAATAATACAGATTGAAAGGAAAAAAGAAAATGGATATTAAGCGGATTAGTGATAATGCTACGGCATATATTTATGACGATCTTGATGATTATATAACAAGTGTTTTTTTTATTGAATGTGAAACGAAAATATTTATAATTGACACTTTTTGTGGTACTAAGAGTATGGAACCGATTCTAGAAAGAATAAATGAGAGTTCAATAGAAAAACAAGTAGTGATTATCAATACGCATTCCCATTGGGATCATTTTTGGGGAAACTGCAGTTTTAAAAAAAATGATATTATAAGTCATGAATTATGCAGAGAATTGATAAACCAATCATGGGATGAGCAAATACGAGAACATGGGAAGTTTATATTAGGAAAAGCGGAGAAACATTTACCCAATATAACATTTAAAGAGAAGATAATTTTTCATAATGAGGGGATTGAGATTTTTCACAGTCCGGGTCATACCAGAGACAGCATTTCTGTATTTGACCAAGAAGAAAAAATACTATATGTTGGAGATAATTTAGAAAAACCAATTATTCATGTCGAAGATGCTGATATTGGTTCATATGTAAAAACTTTGCAGAATTATTTAAATTATAAACCTAGCAAAATAGTTGCAAGCCATACCTTATATCTAACAGAAGATGATATAGAGGATACTATTGATTATTTGAATAACTTATTAGCAAAGAAAGAAATGAATTTTCAGTCACAACATATGGAAAAAATACATAGGCAGAATTTAAGGATTTGTAATGAATTCTAGGTAAGGTGCAAGTATTACTCCATAGGGGACCAAATTGTTGATAGCAAAAGAAAACAAGTTGATATTTTAAATAAATTGGAAGTGTGTCCAGTAACACTTCCAATGTCCATACGTCTAGGGCGTAAAGCAGCCTTATCTAGTACATATATGATTTTATTAACTAATAAATTGTGTAGCCCAGATTTGGGCCTTGTCAATGCAGTTTTCGGTATCTTTGGTAGATGGGTTGACAAAACTGATATCAGAGAGAACGGTATTTCCTTCAAAGACAGCCTTCATATCTGTGAAGCATTTTTCTGTTGGACCACCGGCACAACAGGTAAAAAAGGCCATTTTTTTATTTTCAATGTGAGCTTTCGAAGCAAACGTACGGATAGCAGGAGCAAATGTACCTGCCCAAACGGGAGCACCTACAATTATTAATTCATAATCAGATAAATCTGGTATGGCAGTAGCTAACTCAGGAGATGCCTTTCTCATAGCACTTCTGCCGCCAGTTATAAATTTCATAGGTCCTTTTACAGGTACAGGCTTTTTTAGTTTTAATTCTAAGACATCACAAAGAATAGCTGCTGCTATGGTATTACTAATTAATTTGCAATTCCCCTCTAAAGAATAATAAACTATAATACTTTTCATAATTTCCTCTTTTCTGTTATACAAATTACTAAAGAATAACTTATTTTCTCCATATAGTTTATATTTATTAATGCTATATAGCAATAATAATAAAACAAATAATTATCATACTATTGTCATAAGACTTTTATAAACCCTTCACCTTTTAAGTTTAAATTAAAAAGTGAAAGAGGAAAGTGAGGGTGATTTTATGGCAGATAGAAAGAATGTTATTTTAGTAATTCCAGCATATGAGCCAGATGAGCAAATGATTCAGTTGCTTCAGAATGTAAATTCTCAGACTGAATTCAAAATTGTTGTAGTTGATGATGGCAGTGGAGAAGTATACACACCAATTTTTGTGAAAGCAAAACAATATGCATTAGTAATATCATATAAAGTAAATCAAGGTAAAGGACATGCGCTAAAAACTGCTTTTTCATATATTGAAAATACCTGTATGGATGAAGCAATAATAGTAACAGCAGATTCAGACGGACAGCATAAGGTGGAGGACATTGCAGCAGTAGCACAAGCAGCTCAGGCCAGACCAGACTCACTTATACTTGGCAGCAGAGAATTTGCAGGTAAAGTACCATTGAAGAGTCGTTTTGGAAATTCAGTTACAAGAAAAGTATTTCAATTATCCTTAGGGATAAAAGTAGGAGACACCCAGACAGGATTAAGGGCGTTTCAAAGTAAACAATTGTCTTATATGCTGCAAATTGGTGGAAATAGGTACCAATATGAAATGAATATGCTGCTCTATTGGATAAAGGATAAAAGAACAATCTATGAACAACCTATTGAAACTATATATTTAGATAAAAATATTGGATCGCATTTTCATCCTATCAAAGATTCATATGAAATCTACAAAGACATAATAAAATTTAGTTTTTCTTCAGGAATCGGGTTTCTAGTAGATTACATTTTATACTCTGTTCTAATTATAATTACACAGGGCATGCCCGTAAATTTAGGTATAGGAATAAGTAATGTTTCAGCTAGAATTGTTAGTGCAATGATTAATTATTCTCTTAATCGGAAGTTTGTTTTTAAAGACGATGGTAACGTTTTGAAAACAGCTACACAATATGCAATTCTTGCGGTTGTCATTTTAGTTCTAAATACTTTACTCCTATCGCTTTTAGTAGATACTATTATACCAAACCGTTTTATAGCAAAAATTATTGTGGAGATCATATTATTTCTTTTTAGTTGTTTTGCTCAGAAAAAAGTAATTTTTAAAAATAAAATAGCAAAAGAGCAATGCTAGAAAGTTGGAAAAATATGAAAAACAGATTAGATATTAAAGGCCCAAAACCCCCATATTGGTGGGTAATTACATATGGGATAATCTTAATAAGTTTTACAGCGTTCGTACTGCTAAACACCTTTGTTATAAAATCCACACAAATTTCTAATTTGAAAGACAGTGGTGTATATTCAAGTAGTAACGAAGAGACAAAATCAAGTGCTGAGGCAATTAAAGAAACAGAGTCAACAACAGCAGCTATTGAAGAAACGCAATACAAGGATGATAATATTAGCATTAACGTGACACAACAACGGGTGCAAAATACTACCGTATATATTGCAGATATTCAAGTGAGCAACGTAGCCTATTTAAAGTCTGCATTTGCAGATAATTCCTATGGAAGAAATATAAAACAAACAACTTCGGACATGGCAAAACAAAATAATGCCATTCTTGCAATAAATGGTGATTACTATGGTTTTAGGAATTATGGGTATGTGTTGCGCAATGGAACTTTGTACCGCAATAACTATGGTAATTCTGATGACCAATCATTTGTAATTTACAATGATGGTAATTGTGATATTATAACTGAAAGTCAACAAGATGCAAATAATTTATTAGAGACAGGTGCAGTACAAATATTTTCTTTTGGGCCGGGATTAATTAAGGATGGAAATTTGGTTGTCAGTCAAAATGAAGAAGTTGAGCAGGCTAAAACAAGTAATCCCCGAACGGCAATTGGAATGATTACTCCCCTACATTATGTAATGGTGGTTTCTGATGGAAGAACGGAAGAAAACGAAGGATTAACACTTTACCAGCTTGGAGAATTAATGAAAAATTATGGCTGTACTGAAGCATATAATTTAGATGGTGGCGGTTCTTCAACAATGTATTTTAATGGAAAAGTAATAAATAACCCTACAGATGGAAGAAAATCAGGCGAACGGGAGGTGAGTGATATTGTATATATTGGATATTAAGGAAAAAACAAACTTAGTTAAAGGTTTTTATGGAATGACAATAACAACAGTTTTCTGTGTATTGTTTGCTGTTACATACAACCATTTTGGTCATGGGGTCCAGTCCTTTTATATGACATATATGTTTTTATGTCCCCTTATTTTAGGAATGACGTTTTATGGAGCTATTCTATTTATTCCAAAAGCCAAAAACATATCTCGTTTTTCATTTAACATTTACAATTCTGGAGTTGCCACTCTTACTATAGGAAGTATGTTAATGGGCATTTTTGAGATTGCAGGAACAGCCTCTGAATATGTAATAGCGTATGGAGTACTTGGAAGTACAATGCTCGCAATAGGATTTACTACATATTTTTTAAATGATTTAAGACATGGATAAGCAAAAGTGGTAATATAAGGAGGCAGATTTTATAACTTATGAGGACAAGGTGGAGGTAAAAATGTTATTTGATTCACATACACATATAAACAATGAAACTCTTACAGAAGAAGACAGGCAAGCTTTAATTGAAAAAATAGAAGCATCAGAGGTTGCTTATGTAATGGATGTGGGCTTTAATTTAGAAAGCTCTGCATTAGCTGTAAAACACGCGGAAAAATATCCATGGTGCTATGCTGTAGTAGGATGTCATCCACATGATACAAAAGATATGGATGATATGCAGCTAATGATGATAAAAGGATTAGCAAAGAAAAATAAAGTTATGGCAATCGGAGAAATTGGACTTGATTTTCACTATGATTTTTCTGAAAGAGATGTTCAGGAGGAGTGGTTTAGAAGACAGATACAGCTTGCCAATGAATTAAAAATGCCAATTGTAATACATTCCAGAGAAGCGGATGAATTAGTTATGACTATTCTTAGAGAAGAAGGGGCCTTCTCCAATGAGCGTTTGAGCTGGTTTCCTAAGAGACCAGGTCCTAACAGTGAAATGTTGCCGGATGCCAGAGTTTTACTGCACTGTTTTTCAGGGAGCAGGGAGATAGGGCAGCAATATATAAAATTGGGGGCTACATTATCTGTGGCAGGCCCAATTACTTACAAGAATGCACGAAAGGGAGTTGAAGTGGTTCAAAATATTCCAATTGAATTTTTATTAGTAGAAACCGATGCACCCTATTTAACACCGGAACCCTTTCGAGGTAGACAAAATATGTCTCCTTATGTGGAGTACACTGCTAGAAAAATAGCAGAAATTAAGGAGATGGAGTATGAAGATGTAGTAACAATTACTTGTCAAAATGCAAAAAGATTTTTTGGAATAAAATAAATTAGAAAAAATAATATTAAATTATGGAACAAATTAGAAAAATATAGGGTCATAATAGTATCTAAATAATTATTACAGGAGGGGAATATGAAAAAATTATTAAGTGCGATTATGGTATTTACTTTGATAATGTCAGCCGTAGCCACTACAGCTACGGTAACTTTTGCTGGAACTACTGATAGCACACAATTAACAAAGGCTATTGCAGCAGTTAAAAAAGTGATAGAAATACCGGAGACATTAAGTGAATTTCAATATTATTATGATGAGGGAAATGATAATGGCAGTATGATGCAGTTGAACTGGTCAGATGCAGAACATTCTTCCAATGTTTCAGCAACTGTGACTGATAAAGGCATGATTACTTCTTATTATTCTTATGTGCCAGAATTTGAAGCGAAGGGATTAGCTAAAATAACAAAAGCACAAGCGGAAAAAATTGCAACAGGTTATCTGCAGAAATTAATTCCAAATACTACGGGCAGCTACAAGCTAGAGGATAACTTGGTTAATGATTATGGGCAGGATTATACGTTTACCTATAGATTATATGTTAATGATATACCTTGCGATTTTGTTAGCGCAAGCATAGGAATAAATAAGTATGCAGGGAAGCTTTCAAGTTACAATTGCAACTCGGAAGTGAAGGATTTATCAATTACAGAGTATCCTTCAAAAGAAAAGACCATTACTAAGGAAGAAGCAAAGAAGATATATCTTTCAGAACTTGGTCCAGAATTAAAATATTTTGCAGATTATAATTATTCTAAAAAAACATTAAAATTATTTGCAGCTTATGAAACAGACGGATCCAATAGAGCAATAGATGCTAATACAGGAAAAATCATAAAGCTTTACAATGATTATGTGATATATAGAAATGCCGTAGACAAAGGTACAGGGAAACAAGTTCTGTCGACTGATAGCCAAGCAGGCGAAATAGAATATTCGGAAGAAGAATTGAAGGAAATTCAAAGAACTCAAAATTTAATTGATAAAACTCAGGCAGATAAAATTGCTAGAAACATGATTAGTTCTATTGGCAGCCAGAAACTTGTGTCATCAGCCTTGAGAAAGGATTGGGGACCAAATCAGGAATATATGTGGTATTTAAATTACGAAAAGGATTTTGTAACATTAGATGCGAAATCTGGAACTTTAATTGGTTTTAATTGTAGTGTAGATGATAATTCAAAGAACGACATTGGATTAGAGAAAGCAAAAACAATAGCAGAGAGTTTTTTGGATAAAGTTTGCGTTGATAAAAAGCAACAACTTGTCTGGACAAATGAAAACACAATAGACAATAAATACAGCGATTATAATTTTGTATATACAAGGCAGGAGAATGGAATAAACTTTGACGATAATTCAGTCTTTATTTCAGTTCACAAGTCAAATGGAACCGTGATTTCTTATTCAAGAACTTGGTATGAAAACGTAACTTTCCCTAAATTAAACGGAGCTATAGAAAAAGAGAAAGCTTTTGATATAGCAGCTAACCTTGGGAACTTCGGATTAGTATATACAAAGGATACTGACGGGAAAGTTGCTTTAGTCTATGATTTCCAGAAAGATGGAACATATATTATTGACGCGTTTAAAGGAGTACGTGTGGATTATAGGGGAGAGGCTTATAATGATTCGGACTCTGCATCGTATACGGATATAGCTGGAAATTGGGCAGAAAAGACTATAAAAGAATTAAAGAACAATGGTTATTATCTGAAAGGTGATAAATTTGCACCAAAGGCCGCTACTACACAGATTGAGTTTTTTAGATATTTATATTCACCTGAACAGAACTATTATACGGATGATGATGAGTTCTATAAAATGCTAGTTAACAATGACCTTATCACTAAAGAGGAAATTAATGCAAACGCAGAAATAACACGACAAGAGGCAGCAAAATATATTGCCCGATATCTTGGCGTCGACAAGCTGGCAAAAGAGTCTTCCGTATTTAAAAATATGTATACGGATAAAGTTGACAAAGCTTATCTGGGTTATGCTTCAGCAGTGTATGCACTTGGTATAATGAAGGGTGACTCAAAAGGAAGATTTAATGGCAGTAATACTTTATCTCATTCAGAGACAGCTGTTGTGATCTATAATATATTGAATAAAAAATAGAAAACAAAATAAAGGGATAAGACTTGTTTCGAGAAAAAATACTCGCAAACAAGTCTTTTTTTTCATTAACTGTCGGAAAATAGGCAAAAAAATAGAACGTTTTAAAGTATTCACTACATGATTGGACAAATTTTACTCTTCCCCACAGCTATAATGTAACAATAAAGTCAATTTTGGACATGTTATTGCGGGAGCAGATTAGGCGGGGGTGTAATGATGGAAATGGTAAGGTCACGAGATAGGGTGGCTACTGGACTGGCTCAAATAGCTGGATTGGTGGCTATGTCATTTCTTATATGCAGGGTAGTGGTTTTAAATAGTTTATTTCCTTGTGGAATCGCATTTGTGACGGTGCTTATGTATAGAAATAGGCTGAATCTATATTTAGTGATACCTATGCTATTAGGAAGTATAACCTATTATGGCAGTAATTATTTATTTTATGGTGACATAGCAGCATTGTTGGTAAGTGCTATAGTATTCACGGTGTTTGGAAATCGTAGGATTGATTTACCAGCAAGAGCAGTAATAGCAGCTATAATAGCAATAAGCTGTAACTGTTCATATTACATATTAAAGCACATGTTTTACAGATTAAGCATTTTTATGCTATTGGCAGAAGTGATTTTAATTTTTGTGCTTATTTTCACGTTTAACAATTTCTTTTCATTTGCTAAGCTTATTAAGCATAGCGAAATAAAGGTACATAAAAGAAGTGAACTTGGTGCAGAAAAAGCTATAGGTTCCACAGCAGCGGTAATGGTTCTGATACTGTGCGGAACTGGAGTGTGGGGATTAGATCCATCAAAGGCATCACTACCTTTGATGGGAGGGTTGTTCTTTACATTATTATTTGGCTATTGTGGTGGTATAGGAGCAGGACTTATAGCTGGGACAAGTTCTGCAATTTGTGTTATATTGAGCACAGGTTTTACACCTGCTATTGTAATGGTATTTTTGGCAGGAGGATTTACTGCCGGTGTATTTTCACAAGAGAGCAAGGCTATGGCAGCGGTTTGCTTTAGCGGTGCCTGTTTAGTTTTAGGCATGATAACTACTTATCCTGAATTATTTATTCCTCCTTATGAGCCACTTGCAGCATCCGCTGTAATGGCTCTAATTCCAAGAAGGAGTTTAATGGAGATAAGAAAAGTATTTTCTATAATTAAAAAAGAGAATGCTCATTCTGAAATGGAGGCAAAGGATCAGATTGTAAAGGTTCTGGACGAGCACTATCGTAACTTTGACCGATTAGCAAACCTTTATGGAAATGCCAGGAGTAATCGGTCAATCATATCCTATCAATTCAGGGGAATGGCTCAGGTTACGGAAAGTTTGAAAAATGAAATGGAATCCATTAACCATGGAACCTCCTGGATAGAACCACAGCCGAGATTTAACATTAAAATTGGACATTCTGCTTATGGGCAGATTGCAGGAGTTTCAGGAGATAGTTTTCAGTATAAAGATATTTCTAAAAATGAGTATGGTATATTAATTAGTGACGGTATGGGTAAAGGAAAGGCAGCTTCAGCAGAAAGCAGTCTGGCAGTATCTACGTTGATGGATTTAATTAGTTCAGGTTTTGATGTAAAATTGGCGTTAAAAACAGTTAATAACATTTTGCTGCAGCAGGAAGATGATGAAATTTTCTCAACTGTAGATTTGGCATTGATAGACAAACTGGGTGGAAAGCTCAGATTATTTAAAATAGGCGCAGCAGCCACCTTTATCAAACGTGGTGATAAGGTGGCTGCCGTTAAGATGGCTGCTCTGCCAATGGGCATTGTTGACGGCCTGCACATTGACTTCATTAATGTGCGGCTGCGCCCAGGTGACCAGATTATTATGATTTCTGACGGAGTATCCGATGCAAACCGGCTTGATTTGGAAATGAACTGGTTGAAAGAAGTTATTAGCGGTATTAAGTCAACGGATCCACAAACCATATCCGATTTAATTATGAATAGAGCTATCGAAGCATATGGAATAAGGGAAAGGGATGATATGACTATTATAACTGCTGTTCTGGAATAGTTGTAAAAATAATTAAAGATTAAGAAAACTTTGACAATTTCCCCTTGATATGGCAGAATAAAAGCATTCCTAACAGAATATTGTATACAGACAAAATAAAAAAGGAGTGTGAGAATCGATGAAGAGAGACAGATTATCCCAATTATTTTCAGCAGCATTAGCTTTGACACTAATAATGGGTACAATAAGCTTTGGCTATGCAGGGTCATCCACTATAACGACCAACCAAGGTGATTCTTATGAAAAGCCATTACCGAGAAATCAAATTCTATATTCAGAAATTGGTTCAAAGCTTAAAGAAATAAAAGATAAAAACTCCAAGATTATGGACTATCAGATAATCGGACAGACCAACCAGGGCAGGGACCTTTATCTAGTAACATTAACAGATGGGGATGGAATGCAAAATCTACAAAAACATAAAGATTTTATGGAGAATGCAGTAAAAAATCCTCAGGCAGCCATGGATTATATAAAGAAGAATACTGATTACAAAGTACCTGTATTTTTCAATGCGTCTATTCATGGAAATGAAACTCCTGGTGTTGATGGAGTTATAAAACTTATAGAAAAACTTACTACGGACAAAAGTGCTGAGGTACAGGGTATTTTAAAGAATTGCGTGGTTTTGATTAATGTAGTTCAGAATCCTGATGGAAGAGCCTCAGGCGTCCGTGAAAATGCAGCCGGTGTTGACATGAACAGAGACTACATAACACAAAGCCAGCCTGAAACTCAGGCCATAGTCAAGAATGTTGCCACCGCTTGGTATCCAACAACAATGCTTGACTTACACGGATTCATGACAACAGATAATATTTTACTTGAACCATGTACTATTCCGCATAATCCTAATTATGAATATGATTTATTAGCAAAAAGCTTATTACCACATGCTAAATATATGGCTGCGGCTATGAAGGAAGCAACTGGGTGGGATGTTGATATACCAGCAGAAATCTGGGATGATGGCTGGGATGATTATCCACCTATTTTCACTCCTCAATATTTTATGTATTTCGGAACAATCAGTCATACTCTCGAAATTAAGTATGCTGATCAGGATAGCATAAATGCTGATTTTGCAGCTTGCTATGCATCTCTGCAATATGCAGCAAAGAATAAAGCAACATTAATGACAAATCAATTTGAGATTTTTAATAGAGGAGTTCAGGGTATAGAAGTTGAAAATGATGTAGATTTTCCTTATGCTTATATCATTCCTTCAAACAAGGAACAACAGAAGGACATTTATGAAGCTTATGAAATGGTTCAGCATTTACTGGATAACGGTATTATTGTACAGCAGGCATCAGCAGCTTTTACGGCTGGCGGGGTTAAATATCCAGCGGGAACTTTTATTGTTCCTATGCATCAGGGACTTAGAGGGCTTGCAAATACCATGCTTTGGCAAGGCGAAGATGTAACTAAATTGGCAAGTCAAATGTATGATATTTCGGCGTATTCTTTTCCTTTGTTAAATGGATTTGATGCACCCGCAGTTCAGTCTGAATTTAATTCAGAAACTAAAAACGTAACCGAAGTATTAGCTCCAGTTGGAAGTTTTAACGAAGGTGCAGGTGTAAACTATATAATGCCTGTTGAAAATGATGCTGCATACCTTGTGGCAAATACTCTTGTAAAAGAGGGTTTCAAAGTTTATAGATCAAAGGACATGGTTTCTAAATATCCTTCAGGAACCTTTGTCATTCCTGCACAATCAGGTGTTGCAGAAAAACTGAAAGATTTAGCAAGTAAAAACATGGTCAATATTGTTGGAATTGGTGAAACAAAAGCAACATTTCAACCTTTAATGCTAAAGAAAATTGCTATTGTTGAAGAAGATGGTGGAACTTTTTCTGCTATGAGAGAACTTGGGTTTAATGTAACAGAGATTTCTTACAACGCTATAAATCATGGATATGACTTAGATAAAAATGGTTTTCAGGCATTAGTATTGTCAGGCAGTCAAGGTTTATGGAAAGACAGCTATGATGCTTCTGGCACAACTTGGTCATTAGATTCAAGAGGAATAGAAAATCTGGTTAAATTTGCAAAGAATCATGACTATATTGGTGCAGGTTATGCAGGCGCCATGTTAAACCAGGAAATAGATAAGTTAGATGTTGTAATGGATTTCATAGGCGAAGATGATTCACAAACTGCAGAAAATGGTATTTGTACATTTGATGCTAAAAAGTCTGATCCTATTACTTACAATTATGGGAAGAATGAAATAATATTTGCATTTAAGCCTATGTGGGTTGCGGCTATTAATAATAGCCAGGTTGTTGTAAGCGGAAGCTATGGCAAGGGTGAAGACATGTATAAGGCTGGATTCTGGGCAGAACCCCAGCAAATAGCAGGGGCTTATGCTATCGTTCATGATGATACACCTGATTATGACGCAGTATTGTTTGGCATTGTTCCAACTTTCAGATATTATAATCATGCAACAAATGGTATGATGGCCAATGCAATATACTATTTAGGATATGATGGTAAATAAAGATTGAATCATAAAGTACTATTATTTGTATGATATAAAAGTATGGCTGTTGTAAAATGATTAATTTATTTTGCAGCAGCTACATTTTGTTTTAGGGCTGGGTAATTACAACTTAGGATGCTTGCAAAATTTGTGACACTACTGTAAACTAGGAAAAGCAATGGACTTATTTTAAGTACAATAAATTAAAACTTTTTAAATAGATATAGATAATGAGGAAAAAGAATGATATTACTTAATGCTGCTAATATTTCAAAATCATATACAGAAAATCCACTTCTAACGGATTTGTCCTTCAGCATCCATGAAGGTGATAAAATTGGTTTTATAGGTGTAAACGGAACAGGTAAATCGACATTATTGAGAATAGCTGCAGGAGTTGAAGAGGCAGATGAGGGAACTATCACCATGACAAAAGGCATAAGAATTGGATTTTTACCACAGATGCCAGTTTTTGACTCAGAGAATACAGTTCTTGAACAGGTGCTAGAAACTTTAAAAGAAAATAAGCGTGAGGCTTCAGAGTATGAATGTAAAGCTATGCTTATGGATTTAGGTATTACAAGTTTTGACGTACCAGTGAAGTACCTTTCTGGTGGTGAGAAGAAAAGAATTGCCATGGCTGCAGTTTTAGTTGTGGATATGGAACTATTAATATTAGATGAACCGACTAACCATTTGGATAGTGATACTATAGAATGGCTGGAAAAATATTTAAAGAATTTTAAAGGAGCTATTTTTATGGTTACTCATGACAGGTATTTCCTGGATAGAGTATCTAACCGTATATTAGAACTAAACGATGGGACACTTTACAGGCATGAGGGAAACTATTCTTCATACCTTGAAAACAAGGCTGATAGAGAAGAAATGGCACTTGCCACAGAGCGAAAAAGAAAAACTTTGTATAAGCGTGAACTGGAATGGATTAGAAGAGGTGCACAGGCTAGAAGTACAAAGGCAAAAGGACGAATCGAAAGATTTGAAGAATTAGCTAAAAACAAGCTGATGATTGACGAATCTAAAGTTCAAATGAGTTCTGTGTCCAGTCGATTAGGTAGGAAAGTTATCGAGCTAAAGAACATTACAAAGGCATATGATAGTAAATTGTTAATAGACGATTTCACATATACAATACTTAGAAATGACAGGATTGCCATAATCGGAGACAATGGGTGTGGAAAATCTACTTTATTAAGAATGATTATGGGACAGGAAACTTCGGATTGTGGGTCTGTAGAAATCGGAGAAACTGTAAAAATCGGGTATTTCTCACAGGAAAGTGAAGACATGGATTTATCCATGAGAATGATAGATTATGTTCAGAGTATTGCTTACAATGTAGAGACAGCGGATGGAACTATAACGGCAGCTCAAATGCTTGAAAGGTTTTTATTTTCAAAGCATATACATTCTGTGAGGATAAACAAGCTTTCTGGCGGAGAAAAGAGAAGATTGTACCTGCTTGGTATACTGATGATGGCTCCAAATGTATTACTTTTAGACGAGCCCACAAACGATTTAGACATTGATACCTTAACTATTTTAGAGGACTATTTAGATAGTTTTGCAGGTGCAGTAATTGTTGTATCCCATGACCGGTATTTTGTAGACCGCATAGCAGTTAGGACGTTTGCATATGAAGAAAATGGTCATATCGGACACTACCCAGGTGGTTATACTGATTATATGGAAATCAGAAAGCTGGAGGCGGCAGAACGTAAGGAGCAGGAAAAATCTTTAGCTGTTAAGAATGCGCCTTCAAAGACAAGTTCTCCACAAGTAGATAAGCAGACTAACAGTAACAGCAATAATAATTTAAAGAAATTAAAGTTTTCTTATAATGAGCAACGGGAATTTAATACTATAGATAATGATATAGCAGAGCTTGAACAAAAAATTAGTGAAATAGAAGAAAAAATTTCTAAAGAAACCAGTAATTATACAAAGCTGCAGGAACTAATGAATGAAAAATCAACACTTGAAGAACAGCTGACAGAAAAAATGGACAGATGGGTATATTTAAATGATTTAGCGGAGCAGATTGCTAATCAGTAAACAATTGTGATATACTAAAACTTATGGTAGAGAATAAAATAAGAAAAACAATTTTAGATAAAAATTTAATCGAGAAAAATGAGCACATCATCATTGGGCTTTCAGGTGGCCCTGATTCGGTGTGCCTTTTTAATGCGTTAATGAATCTATCTGATGAATTGCAATTTACAATTTCGGCAGTACATGTGAATCATAAATTTAGACCTGGTGCAGCGGAGGAGGATCAGGCGTACGTTGAGGAATTGTGTAGACAGAGAGATATCCAGTGCCATAGCTTTGTATATGACTGCAATTCTATAGCTGAGGAAAAGGGCATGAGCAGTGAAGAAGCTGGTAGATTTGTACGATACCAATCCTTTTACGAAGTAGCAAAACAGTTAATCGATAATAAACGATATAAATCGACACAAATTAAGATTGCAGTTGCACAAAATGTTAATGATCAGGCAGAAACTCTGCTTATGAGAATCATCAGAGGCACTGGAACAGACGGCTTAGCAGGGATTGAATATAGCAGAGAAGGAGATTATGGTACCACCATAATCAGACCGCTGTTAGATGTATCAAGAAAAGATATAGAAACATATTGTCAAGAGAATGATTTAAGGCCAAGGATTGACCACACCAATAGTCAGCCTATATACACAAGAAACAAAGTAAGATTAAACTTAATTCCTCAATTAGAGAAGGAGTTTAATGTCAATGTTATAGAGGGCTTAAACCGTTTGAGCCGAATTGCAAAAGATGATAAGGACTATTTTGATATGCAGGTTCAGGAAGCGATGGAGCAGGCTGCGGTTGTGGTGAATGATAAAGCAGAGACGTTACAGGGAGATATTTCAGGAATATCTTTTAGTCTAGTACAGCTTAAGGAAATGCATCCTGCTATCAGACATAGAGTTGTAAAAAGAGCTTTTGAAACCATAGGGTTAGACCAAGGCATAACAACAGCACATTTAGAATCTGCAGATAAAATTATTGATGGAAATAATGATTCAGCTAGTGCAGACTTTCCAAAGGGATATGGGGTAGCCGTGTCTTATGGAGAAGTAAGATTCTTTAAGAATGATCCTGTAACATTGGGCTATGTATCAAATACTGAATTAAAATCTAAACTGATGATAAGAATAGTAAAGAATGAAGGTAATTTAAAAGATATATCTAAAAATGGCACAAAAAGATTTGCAGCATTAGATCTGTCCAAATTATTAGAAAAATTGTGGAGCAAGGATACTCCATATTTGGAATATATTGAAAATCAAGATATAAATGAAAAAAATAAGGACTTTCAACAACAGCTTATAGATGAAATACAAGTAATGCTTCAAATAAGAACAAGAAGACAAGGAGACTGGATGGTACCTTTAGGTATGAGCGGCACAAAAAAACTTCAAGATATGTTTGTAGATGAGAAAGTATATAAGGAATGCCGTGATCAGGTTCCAATGGTTTGTATAGGTGATGAAGTAATCTGGATTATTGGAGATGATGTAAGTGGTTATAAAACTGGTATGAAAAGGGGCAGGATTAGCGAAAATTACAAGTTAGATAACGACACAAAGGATATAGTTCTTCTTGAATATTTAGAGAAATTATGATAAAATAATCTAACTATCTTGTGAATGTACAATAAATTTGGTTATAATACACAATTTAGGTATAGTTTTAATTGCAAATATACAAAAGACATATAGGGGGAATTTAGACCGTTGAAAAAATTAGCAAAAAATATGGGGATTTATGTAGCTATCTTCGCTATTGTGCTGGTCATGGCATGGGCATACCAGGGAGTTCCTCAGGAGAAAGAAGTAAAAACAGTAGAATTTTCGAGCTTAGTATCCCAACTTCAGAAGGAAAATGTGAAAGAGGTAAATATTACAGATAGGACTGTAAAGGCTACTTTGGCAAATGGAGATAAGATCATAACTTATGCACCATCAATTATGGATATAAGCATGATTGATGAAAGTTACATTTATCCACAGATGGAAAAGGGCGTTATTTATGGCAGTGATAAACCAAAGGAGACTCCTTGGTATATATCGATGCTTCCTACACTAATTATGATTCTTGCACTAGTTTTCTTCTGGTTTATTATGATGAACCAGAGTGGAGGCGGCGGAAAGGTTATGTCTTTCGGCAAGAGCAGAGCTAGACTACACAAAGACGATGAACTAAAGAAAGTGACTTATAAAGAAGTTGCGGGTCTGGATGAGGAAAAGGAAGAATTAGCAGAGGTTGTTGATTTTCTTAGAAATCCTAAAAAGTATCGCGATTTGGGAGCCAGAATACCAAAAGGTATTTTACTTGTAGGTCCTCCAGGAACGGGTAAGACATACTTGTCAAAAGCCACAGCGGGAGAAGCAGGTGTACCTTTCTTTAGTATTAGTGGTTCTGATTTCGTTGAAATGTTCGTTGGTGTTGGTGCTTCTAGAGTCAGAGATTTATTTGAACAGGCTAAAAAAAGCGCACCTTGTATCATATTTATAGACGAAATTGATGCTGTTGGTAGGAAAAGAGGCGCTGGAATAGGCGGAGGACATGATGAAAGAGAGCAGACTCTTAATCAGTTACTAGTTGAAATGGATGGCTTTGGAGAAAACACTGGCATTATTATTCTAGCAGCAACTAACAGACCTGACATTCTTGACCCGGCTTTATTAAGACCAGGAAGATTTGATAGACAGGTTGTTATTGGAATCCCAGACATTAAGGGCAGGGAAGCTATTTTTAAAGTTCACTCAAGGAATAAGCCTCTTGATGAATCGGTTAATCCAAAAGTACTAGCTAGAAGAACACCAGGATTTACTCCTGCTGATATTGAAAATCTGTTAAATGAGGCAGCCTTACTGGCGGCGAGGAGAAATGGCAGAAAAATCCGTATGGATGAAATTGAAGAAGCTGTTACAAAGGTTATAGCTGGTCCAGAAAAGAAAAGCAGAGTTATTAATGAAGAAGAAAGAAAGCTTACGGCATACCATGAAGCTGGTCATGCAATTGTGGCCAGATCACTGCCGAAGACGGATCCAGTTCACCAAATTACAATTATTCCAAGAGGGAGAGCTGGTGGGTTCACAATGATTCTGCCAAAGGAAGACAGATCTTATGGTACAAAGATAACCATGAGAGAGCAGATTGTTCATCTACTTGGAGGCCGTGTTGCTGAAAAACTTACACTGGATGATATTAGTACAGGTGCCAGCAATGATATAATGCGAGCAACAGATATTGCCAGGGACATGGTAACAAAATATGGGTTTAGTGAAAAATTAGGACCTATTAACTATAGTTCTACAGATGAAGTATTCCTAGGAAATGATTATCAGACAAAGAAAAATTACTCAGAAGAAATCGCAAGGGAAATTGATGATGAAATCAGAGTGATTATCGAGGATGCTTTTGAAGAAGCTGAAAGAATACTAACAGAAAATATGGATAAACTTCATGTGGTTGCAAAGGCATTGCTTGAAATTGAAACTCTTGACGGAGAGCAGTTTGAACAACTTTACACAGGCAAATTTACAGCAGAAGAATTGCTAGATAACGTAAAAGAAAAAGAAGAAGTAAAGAAACAGGCCAATGCCGTAGAAGCTGCAGAAACAGAAAGGCTTTTAAAGGAAGCGGAAGACAGGGAAAAAGCTTTGCTTGAAGCCTTTGATACTGACTATATGAATGATAATGTATCTGAGGAAGAAACACAAGTGAAAGAAGAATCTGAAATAAAACCTGCAGATGAATCCAAAGAAGAATCTGAAGTTGAATCCGAAGATAAAGATGAAGAAAAGAAATAGGTATAGGTAAATATTATGAAGGTTACAGTAAAAGATTGTCTTGCTTTAGAAATCTTTAAAAATGCAAGAATAGTAGCAGGAACCAAGAAAATTGAAGGAAGAGTTAGAACGGTTTCAGTATTGGAAACTACTGAAATCGATGAAGTAAGAAGCTATTTTGCTCATGACAGCGAAATGGTCCTATCTGGTTTCTTTAATTTAAAGGCCGATGAAAATAAGCAGATTGAGATAATTAGAACCCTGTCAGAAGCGGGAACTGCAGCGTTAGTATTGTTTTATATTGAATCACCTGAACTTGATTTAAAAAAGGAAGTACTTGCAACCGCTGACAGGGTAGGGCTTCCGATTATTGTAATGCCAAATGACAAAGAGCTTAAATATGCTGATGTTATAAAACAGGTTATGGAAAATATTCTTTATGGGGATAATTTTGGAAACAGACTTATCAGCAATACCATTTTTCACTTGTTAAATTTTGAAAAGCATAGTAATTTCCAATCAGCAGTAAGAGAAGCTGCTATTAATAATGATTTTCAATTAATTTTGCTTAGTGAGGATTTTAATCCAATTCTTTCTATTGAAACAAGGCATAAAGCTACCATACAAGATGCAATTAATTTGGGCAGGGAAAGAGATGTTGAACGTTCAGCTGTATACACCATGATAGATGTAAACGGCGTTCTGACATACTGGGGTCCAGTTATGATTAGCAGCGAAAAATACTTTATGTTTATTGTTGATAATGAAGATTCTTACTCAGCAGGAGAAATTACAAAGTTAGCTGAAATTATTGAACTGGCTATGGGTATGTGGAAGTATACTCCAGAAAGAGATGCACGAGCAGAATTTATCAAAGCATTACGACGAGGAAATAAGAGCCTTGCATATACACTTAAAGAAGAGGCTGGGATAAACAGTGATGATATTTTAAGTGTTTTCTTTGCTAGAGGTATAGAAAATGAGGAAGGCTTTAGAATTCTAATGAACTTCGAGAAGGAAGAAGATTTAGGAATTATGAAGATTACTGAAGGTGAAGAAACCTATGGTATGATTTTAAACAGAAAAATACAGGGTGAAGAAATAACTTCAGCAAAAAGAGCCAGCTGTATTAGCTTATTTAATAAGTTGAAGGAAGAAAAAACTGTAAGAATTTTTCATGTGACTGGATTAGACGGTATAGAAGGAGCAGCCGATGCTTATCGTTTAATTAGTGAATCATGGGGATTTGTTCAGAATGTATTTCCATATAAGAGAGTATTTACAAAGTATGAGCTTGCACTTGTAAGCAATTGCATCAACATACAACTTCAGGGTGGGTATGTTAAAAAGAATTATATTGAACTTTTAGAACCGTTCAAAGAAGCAAAAGAAAATAAGGGCAGACAGTTACTTGAAACTTTGGAAACCTTTGTACTTGATGCAGGTATGAATAGCGCTAAGACGTCAGAGTTTATGGGCATACATACCAATACAGTACAGTATAGATTAAAGAAGATTAACGAAGTGCTTGATGTAGAAATAACAGGTAATCGTGTAATTCCTGGATTAACCATTGCACTAGCGCTTAAGAGATTGGAACGAGTTGTTCGTTAACGAGGAATAGATATAGTAAAATGAGTAGTAGAATCTTAGAAATATCAAGAAAATATTTAACTAAAATTACTGTAGTAGCTGTTGCCCTGGCAATGGCTACTACTTTAGCGTTTGGACAATCTAACGAAGATGGCGTGCAGTCTCCTTCGAAAGTTGAAAAAACTGAGAGAACTTATGAAAAAATGATTGCTCACGGTGGTGGTACAGTGGAAGGTTTTGATACTTCTAGTTCTGTTGATGCGGTGATGCAGTCCATAGCTAATGGTTTTAAAGTAATAGAACTAGATATGGAATTCTCTTTAGATAATAAAATTATCATGTTACATGACTGGGATAGAACAGTGACAACCTATTTGGGAAGAAAATTTGACATAAAATTGACACTAAACCAATTCAACAATCAACTGATTTGTGGAAAATTTGAGCCATTGACTTTTGATAAACTTACCAAGATATTGGATAACAATCCTCAAGTACGGATTGTAACAGATACAAAAGGCGATAATATAAAGTTACTTACAACAATTGCTAATAAATATCCTAGTTATGTTGACCGCATGATACCCCAAATTTATGATTACAGTGAATTTGAGACGGTATCCTCTCTCGGATATAAAGACATTATATTCACATTATATATGCAGGATAAAATAGATTATAGTAAACTTTTAAATTTCATAAAGGAAAATGATATATATGCAGTTACCATCGGAAAGGATTATTGGGTAAAAGGGCTGCCTCAGAAATTATCGAAGGAAGGGATTAAGGTATATACTCATCCTGTGTATACAGTTGAGGAGGCGCAAGAAGAATTTGCAAAAGGTGCCTATGGAGTATACTCCAGTACGTTGAAACCATCTGAGATTGAAGGATTTGAAGCTGAATATTATTTAATGCAGACTAACGGCGATGGGAAGAGAGTTAAGCTTACAGATGCAACGTTACAGCAAAATCAAGTCAGAACAATTAGGTCTCACGGTGATTTAGACTATAAAGCATTTAAATACAAGCTTGACGGAAAGGGTCTTGAAGAGAGACTTGCAGAAATTGAAGATTCCGCATCAGAAGCCCATGAGCTGACCATAGAGCTTTGGGATATATCTGGAACGTCAGTTGATAATGCATTGCAGCCACTATATATAATGAAATATACTCTGACTAAAAATGCAGGACAAGTTAGAATCTTAGATAAAAAATATGATTATAGGCTTAAGCCTTTGAAGAAGCTTCCTGAATTTGAAGCCGTCATGTCGGAAATTAAGAAAGACAAAGATTATGAAGAAATTGTTGGAATTCTATCAAAAGCCTTTATAGCAAAAGCGGGAAAATATTATTATTTTAATAATGGCATGAACGGAAGCTATTCTGTTGGTGACGAACTGATGTCTCCCCAGAAGTCGGTAAGCGGCAATGTAATAGTTCCATTGGCAGAGACAGTAAAGGAACTGGGAGCAAGTAACATAACTATGGATTCTGGCAGATATATTTATATTGCCATGAATAATTCTAGGACGGTTAGCCAAGTTTATAGTAATTTCGTGAGAAAAGATACATATAATACTAAAATATCGGTGCCTATTTCTTTATATAGGGGTAAGGCTATGGCAGGAGGAGAAATTATTGCTGTTGCCTCCGATAGAGATTTTGCAGAAGAAAAAGGGATACTTATAATTTTGCCCAAAAATTGTAAAATATCTGAAAAAACAACAGAGAAATTAATCGAATTGGCAGACTTATTATATAAAAACTAAAGCCTATTGCAAAAAACCAAAATATGAGATATATTTATTCTGGTGTATACTGCGCTACTATTAAAAAAAGCCTACTTTTATTCGTTAAGGAGGAAGTATATATGAACAAGCTTGATGAACTATTAAAGTTCAAAGCAGAAATCGCATTGGGTGGGGGGCAGAAAAAAATCGAAGCTCAACATGCAAGCGGGAAATTGACAGCTAGGGAAAGACTAAATGTTTTATTTGATGAAAATAGTTTTGTAGAAATGGATGTATTTGTATCCCACAGATGTCACAACTTCGATATGGAAGGTAAAAAAGCCCCTGGAGATGGTGTCGTGACTGGCTATGGTATGGTAGAGGGGAGACTTGTATTTGCATATGCACAAGACTTTACTGTATTGGGTGGTTCACTAGGGGAATATCATGCTGAAAAAATTGTAAAAGTACAGAATATGGCTTTAAAAATGGGAGCGCCTATTGTTGGGTTAAACGATTCAGGCGGAGCCAGAATTCAGGAGGGCGTAAATGCACTCTCTGGTTTTGGTAAGATTTTCTATAATAACACAATTTCTTCTGGGGTTATTCCTCAGATATCAGTCATTATGGGTCCATGTGCAGGTGGTGCCGTTTATTCGCCTGCAATTACAGATTTTATATTTATGGTAGATCAAACCAGCCAGATGTTTATAACTGGGCCTCAAGTAATAAAAACTGTGACTGGTGAAGATATTTCATCAGAAACGTTAGGCGGAGCGGTGACACACAATTCAATTAGTGGCGTTGCTCATTTTATTGGAAAAGATGACACAGAAACATTGTTGCAAGTTAGGGAACTACTATCCTACATGCCATCAAACAATTTAGAAACTGCGCCTATATACGTAACAAATGATAACCCTAACCGATTAATTCCAGAGTTTAATGATATAATTCCGGAGAATCCTAATAAGGCATATGATATGTATGAAATTATAACTAAGCTTGCAGATGATGGAAAGTTGTACGATGTAATGTCTCTTTATGCAAAGAACATTATTACATGCTTCATCAGATTAGACGGAAATACAGTTGGTGTTATAGCTAATCAGCCTAATTTTGGTGCAGGCTGTCTTGATATTAACGCATCAGATAAAGCTGCAAGATTTATTAGAAGATGTGATGCTTTTAATATTCCAGTACTTACCATCGAAGATGTTCCAGGATTTCTGCCTGGTAAGGATCAGGAGTTTGGGGGAATCATCAGACATGGAGCAAAAATGCTATATGCATATTGCGAAGCTACAGTACCGAAAATTACTATGATTTTAAGAAAAGCATATGGCGGAGCCTACATTGGCATGTGTAATAAAGAGTTAGGGTCAGATTTAGTTCTGGCTTGGCCTTCTGCTCAAATTGCTGTTATGGGTGCTGCTGGTGCTGCTAATATCGTATTTAAGAAAGAAATCAAGAATGCAGAAGACCCTATGGCAAAGAGAGAAGAAAAAATTGCTGAATATGAAGAAATGTTTAATAATCCTTATAGAGCTGCTGAAATGGGGTACGTTGATGATATTATTGAACCAGCAACCGCGAGACAGAGAATTATTAGCGGCTTTGATATGTTAAGTTCCAAGAGACAATCATTACCTGCTAAGAAGCATGGAAATATCCCGCTTTAGGAGGTGGCATTATGGAATTATCATTAATGGAGAAGTTCGCTGACCCTGCTTTATTTGATTCATTAACGACAAGTGAAAAAGCTATAGGCGCTTTAATTACTACTTGTATGGGGATGGGAATCACTTTTATAGTGTTAATCTTATTATGGGCAGTTATAGTTGTAATGTCGAAATTTGTTGCTAAGACACAAAAAGCAGCAGTTAAAATAACTTCTGCAAATGCGGCAGATTCAATTGCAGTTCAAAACCAAATGATAAATGATACTGAACTGGTTGCAGTTATTACAGCTGCTATCGCTGCATATGAAGGAGATTCAGGACTTTCCGCAAATAACCTTGTAGTACGAAGGATTACAAGAATTACTGGAAATGCGTGGGCAAATGCAGGGATGGCTGAATGTCTGGAAAGCAGAAAAGTTTATTAAATCAGATAAAAATCTACAAATATAAATTTATGATTTTTAACATCTGACCTTCCAGCAATTTGTTACACAAATTGGGATAGGTTATAATACGATAAAAATCTAGGAACTAGTTTATGATTTTTTAGCATCTGACCTTCCGACAATTTGTTTCACAAATTGGGATAGGTCATAAAAGGAGATTATAAAATGAAAAAATATAATATAAAAGTGAATGGGTCTACTTATGAGGTAGAAGTTGAGGAAGTTGGAGTAAATGCAGCTCCCTCAGTATCACCAGTTGTAAGACCTGTAGCCGCAGCCCCAGTTTCTACACCAGCGCCAGCAGCTCCAAAGGCGCCAGCAGTAGCAGCTCCTATTGCAGCTGGTGCTCAGACAATAACTGCTCCAATGCCAGGAACAGTTCTTGAAGTTAAAGTTACACCGGGTCAGGTAGTAAAAGCAGGAGATATTCTTATTATATTAGAAGCTATGAAGATGGAAAATGAGATTTTAGCTCCATCAGATGGAACTATCGATACGGTCCAGACAACAAAGGGTGCTTCAGTCAATGCAAGTGACATTTTAGTTACAATTAAATAAGTATATTACTTAAATTTAAAATTTGTAAACGGTTAGCTGTGGTGGTGCTACCCACAACTAGATGATAACAAATGGCTTTAAAAATTAAAACAAGCATAACTTTTCAAAAGAAGAAAGAGCTATGCTTGTTTTCTATTATGTAGGGAATAGTGATTGACGGATTTTGTTTATGTATTTAAAAATTTCAATAATCTTATCCCATGAACGTTTTCATCTACTGCGGCATTGAAAAATGCCTCTCTTAACACTTCATCATTAAAATATTTTTGGTGCGCATGCATATATTTTCGAAAGTCTCCACTTTCATCAATGACACGGTCTCGAAGTATATCAGCGTAAGGCATATTTAATCTTACCGGTGCTATATTGGGACGATAAATTTCTCCTGTTAAGTCTTTATAAATAAGCTTAAATTCATCGGCATGGCTTTGTTCATCTGCGGCCATTTCCATAATTAAGTTCATTTCCGCTTCATCAGGGGCCATTTGTGCTAGCTCACGGTATAATGCAGCGTCTCCAAGCTCAGCTTTTATGTAAGTTTGTAGTTCCTCGATTAATGTTGTATCCAAAAAAATCCCTCCTTTTTTTTCAGAGCATAAGCATACAGTACAATATATGAACTAAAAGTATTTTCATGCAGGAGACATTTTTTATGAATTTTTCTTGTATTTTTAGTCGTTTAAATGTATACTAATCTAGTTAAATTTTTACCAATAGAAAGCCGTGGTTATCCTGTGTGATGTCAGGACATTACGCCTTAGGGAAACCGGACTAATTGACGCATGAGCAAAGGAGAAAGACCATGCTACTAGCATTCGATGTAGGAAACACAAATATAGTATTAGGTGTATTTAAAGATGGAAAATTAATTCAGAACTGGCGACTTGAAACGGATAACAACAAAAGTGCCGATGAATATGGTATGGTGATTAACCAACTATTTACCTATGAGGGACTAGATACTCAGGAAGTAAAGGATGTAATCATATCTACAGTAGTTCCTTCCGTATTGTATACACTTCAGCATCTATCGATGAAATACTTTAATAAAAGGGCAATTGTTATTGGGCCTGGCATAAAGACCGGATTGATAATTAAATATGATAACCCAAAGCAGGTGGGAGCTGATAGAATAGTAAATGCTGTAGCAGCATATGCTAAGTATGGTGGACCGCTTGTAGTGATTGATTTTGGTACCGCTACAACCTTTTGTGCAATAACAGAAAATGCAGAGTACCTGGGTGGAACCATTGCACCAGGAGTTAAAATTGCTTCAGATGCATTATTTGAAAAAACAGCAAAATTGCCTAAAGTTGAACTTGAAGAACCTGGACATGTAATATGCAAGAATACGATTGAAAGTATGCAGTCAGGTCTGGTTTATGGACATATGGGAATGGTTGAATATATTACAAAGAAAATGAAAAGAGAATTGGAAGCTTTATCAAAGACGAATAAAGAAGCTGTCGTAGTTGCAACAGGTGGACTTGCTACTTTAATTGAGCAGGGCATTGATTGTATTGATCATGTAGACAAAATGCTTACACTTGAAGGCCTGGAATTGATATATGAAAAAAATAAGAGTCATAAAAAATAATTAGATATATGTAATACTAAGGCTGTCTTAATGTGGTTTGTTGCAATCATCTTGGGTCAGCCTTTTAAAATAGAGAGGTAATAATTGAAAGATTTAGTTATTGGAAATGTGAAGCTTGAAAATCCGTTTCTGCTTGCACCACTTGCGGGGGTGACAGATTCTTCATTTAGAAGAATCTGCAGGCAAATGGGTGCGGCTATGGTATATACAGAAATGGTTAGTGGGAAAGGTCTTTATTATAAAGACAAGAATACTGATAATTTATTAAAAACTTATGAGGATGAACTGCCTGTGGCATACCAGGTGTTTGGCAGTGAACCAGAAATATTGGCTTATACCGCAAGGAAATTAGCCGATAGACCCAATGCTATACTAGATATAAATATGGGATGCCCAGTACCTAAGATCGTAAGAAATGGGGAGGGATCAGCGCTTCTTAAGAATCCTGAGCTTATTTATAAGTTGATTAAAGTTACTGCGGCAGAAGCAAAGAAACCAGTTACTATTAAAATAAGAATTGGATTTGATGATGCATCTATTAATGCAGTTGAGGTCGCAAAGGCAGCTGAAGCCGCAGGAGCAGCAGCAGTAGCAGTTCACGGAAGAACCAGAGAACAATATTATACGGGTAAGGCTGATTGGTCCATGATTGCAAAAGTTAAGCAGGCCGTAAATATTCCTATAATTGGAAACGGTGATGTTTTCTCTGGAGAGGATGCTTTACGTATGATTGAGCAAACTGGTTGTGATATGGTAATGATTGCCCGTGGGGCTCAGGGGAATCCTTGGATTTTCAGGGATGCGTCAGCACTTTGGAATGGATATGAAAAACCAGATCCGCCTAGTGTAATTGAAAGATTGGATATTATAAATAAGCAATGTCAATATGTGCTTGCAGAAAAAGGAGAATATGTTGGTGTCCGTGAAATGAGAAAACATATTGCATGGTACTTGAAAGGAATTAAAGGGTCGGCCCATTTGCGCGCTGAAATAAATCAAATGAATACTTTTGAACAAATAAATGAACTTTTGCAACAGTTGCTCTGATATGGTTTTTATTGACTTTTCGCACTCTGCAGAGTATAATGTTACGATACGACAATAGGTCGAAAGGAGATTGGAAATATGGCAGAAGAAATATTGCTAACCAAAGAAGGCTACGATAAGATTGTAGCGGAGCATGAAGAGCTAGTTTCTGTAAGACGTAAAGAGGTTTCAGAAAGATTAAAGGAAGCCATTTCCTATGGTGACTTATCTGAAAATGCGGAATATGATGCTGCGAAAAATGAACAGGCAGATTTGGAAGAAAGAATCCATAAGCTTGAAACAATGATTCGTAAAGCAAAAATTATAGATGAAAATGAAATGCCCAAAGACCACGTTAATCTTGGACTTAAAGTCAAAATTAAGGTCCAGGAAAATGGCCTTGAAACTGAGTATACAATAGTTGGTTCCACAGAAGCAGATCCATTCGAGGGGAAAATTTCAAACGAATCTGCTGTAGGCGGTGCGCTTATGGGACAAAAGCTTGGCTCAGTAGTTGAAATTCAGGTTCCTGATGGCCTTATGCATTACGAAATTTTAGATATATATAAATAATTCAAATATTATAAGATAGAGGCCTGAATATTAGGCTTCATAATATAGAGAAGACGTAAGAGGTATACTATGAGTACAGAAGAAAACAGAAATGTAAACCCGGAAGTTGAAGAAGAACTTTCAGAAGAAAAGCTTAATGAACAAAGATTAATAAGAAGAGAAAAACTTAAGAAACTTCAGGATATGGGCAGAAATCCGTTTTTAATTGAAAACTGGAATATAACAGCTCATAGCATGGACATCAAAGACAACTTTGAAGAAATGGAAGGCAAAAAAGTATCATGTGCAGGCAGAATGATGGCCAACAGACATATGGGAAAGGCTTCCTTTATTGACATTCAGGACAAACAGGGAAGAATTCAAGGATATGTAAGACAGGATGCTATTACGCCTGAGGAATACGAAATATTCTTAACTTATGATATCGGTGATATCGTTGGTGTTGAAGGTGAAGTTTTCAAAACAAAACACGGCGAGATTTCAATTAAGATACAAAAAATAGTATTACTTTCAAAATCATTACAGGTACTTCCAAATAAGTTTCATGGATTAAAGGATCAAGATCAGAGATATCGTCAGAGATATGTGGATCTTATTGTAAATCCTGAGGTAAAAAACACTTTTGTACAACGTTCACAGATTATCCACGCAATCAAAGACGTTCTTGAAAATGATTATGGATATCTTGAAGTAGACACACCAATCTTGACTACCATTGCTGGTGGAGCAAATGCAAGGCCATTTGACACTCATCACAATACGCTTGATTTAGATATGAAGATGCGTATTTCTAACGAATTATTCTTAAAGAGATTAATCGTTGGTGGGCTTGACAGAGTATATGAAATGGGTAAGATGTTCAGAAATGAGGGAATGGATAGAAACCATAATCCTGAATTTACTTCTATGGAATGTTATATGGCATATGCGGATATGGATACTATGATGGAAGTTACTGAACAGGTTGTTTCAAAGGCAGCTTTAGCAGCGACTGGAAGCATGCTCATTGAATATCAGGGAAAGAAATTTGACCTAACACCTCCTTGGAGAAGATTAAATATGGCGGATGCTATAAAAGAAATTACAGGTGTGGATTTTGCTACAATTGTAACGGATGAAGAAGCAAGAGCGGCAGCAATCAAGCAGGGGATGGATAAGGAAGATGTTAAGAGCTTAACAAGAGGTAAGATTTTAGCAGAAATGTTTGAAGAATTCTGTGAAGATGTACCAGGATATCTTGACGGACCTGTATTCGTTACAGGTCATCCAGTTGAAATTTCACCATTAGCTAAGAGGGATCCTAAAGATCCAAGAATTACAAGAAGATTTGAGGCTTATGTAAACTGTTGGGAAATTGCTAATGCATTTTCTGAATTAAATGATCCAATCGATCAGTATGAGAGATTCAAGGAGCAACAAGCCCAGCTTGATGATGGGACAGATGATGAAGCACATCCAATGGATGAAGATTTTGTAAACGCTCTTGAAGTAGGTCTTCCACCTACAGGAGGTCTTGGCATTGGTATTGACAGAGTTATTATGCTTATAACAGATGCTCAGTCAATTAGGGATATTATTCTGTTCCCTACCATGAAACCAATAGATAAATAACTGATAGCCCCTTGCATAAGGGGCTTTTTTCATTTACAATAGATTTATATGACCTTTAAGGTTGAGAGAAAGAACGAGGAGTTTAGAGAAAATGGGAAAAGATATACAGATAAGAGCGCTTTACAGAAATACGGATGCTTATGCCGGAAAAGAAGTTGTAATCAGAGGCTGGGTAAGAACGAATAGAAGTTCCAATAAATTTGGATTTATAGAGCTGAACGATGGCTCATTTTTTAAGTCTGTTCAAGTTGTATATGAACAGGATATAATTAATAACTTTGACCAGATAGCTAAAGCACCTATTGCGACTGCACTTATGGTTAGAGGAATATTAACATTAACACCAGAAGCAAAGCAGCCTTTTGAAGTTAAAGCAATGGAAGTTGTTATGGAAGCGGGTTCTGAAGCTGACTATCCGCTTCAGAAAAAGAGACACAGTCTTGAATTTTTAAGAGAGATTGCACATTTAAGACCTAGAAGTAACACTTTTTCAGCAGTATTCAGAGTAAGATCTTTAGTTGCTTATGCTATCCACCAGTTCTTCCAGGACCAGAATTTCGTATATGTTCACACTCCAATAGTTACAGGAAGTGACTGCGAAGGTGCAGGAGAAATGTTCAGAATTACCACTTTAGATATGAGCAATCTTCCAAAGACAGAAGACGGAAAAATTGATTACAGTGAGGATTTCTTTGGTAAGGAAACTAGCCTTACTGTAAGTGGACAATTAGAGGCAGAAACTTTTGCTATGGCATTTAGAAATATTTATACTTTTGGACCAACATTTAGAGCAGAAAATTCCAATACAGCAAGACATGCATCAGAGTTTTGGATGATTGAACCAGAGGTAGCCTTTGCAGATTTAATAGATAACATGGATTTAGCTGAAGCTATGATTAAATATATCATAAATTATGTTCTTGAACATGCTCCTGAGGAAATGGAATTCTTTAATAGCTTTGTGGATAAGGGCTTAACTGACAGATTAAATAATATTGTCAACAATGATTTTGCACGTATTTCATATACAGAGGCAGTTGACTTATTGCTTAAGTCAGGCAAGGAATTCCAATACCCAGTGGAATGGGGTATTGATTTACAGACAGAACATGAAAGATATATTACTGAGGAAATCTTTAAGAAACCTGTATTTGTAACAGACTATCCGAAGGAAATCAAAGCTTTCTATATGAGATTGAATGAGGATAACAAGACTGTTGCTGCATGTGACCTTCTTGTTCCAGGTGTCGGAGAAATTATCGGAGGAAGCCAGAGAGAGGAAAGATATGATGTGCTTTCAGCTCGAATGAAGGAACTTGGACTTAATGAAGAAGACTATTGGTGGTATATGGATCTAAGAAAATATGGGGGAGTTAAACATGCAGGATATGGTTTAGGATTTGAAAGAATTATTATGTATGTAACTGGTATGAGCAATATCAGAGACGTGCTGCCATTCCCTAGAACTCCAAAGACAGCTGAATTCTAAAGGAGAAAGAATTTGAAGAAGAAAATCTGTATTATTTATACAGGCGGAACGATTGGAATGAAAGAAACAGAGTTTGGGTATGCTCCCATTCCTGGATATATGGAAAAAACACTGCGAGGTATACAGGAATTTAAAGAACCAGAGATGCCTGATTATGATTTCATTGAATATACACCGCTTTTGGACTCCTCTAATATCACGGTTGAAAACTGGAACCAGATAGGACAAGATATAAGAGAGCATTATTGTGATTATGACGGATTCGTGGTAATGCATGGAACGGATACGATGGCTTATACTGCATCTGCTTTGTCTTTTATGCTACAAGGACTATCAAAGCCTGTAGTGCTGACGGGTTCTCAAATCCCTCTATGTAAAGTTAGAAGTGATGCAAGAGAAAATCTTATAACTTCCATGATTATAGCGGCGGAGTATGATATCCCAGAAGTCTGCATTTATTTTGGTGGGAAACTGATAAGAGGCAACCGCTCTACGAAGGTAAGCTCCGATATGCTTATAGCTTTTGACTCTCCAAACTACGGACCTTTAGCAGAGGCTGGTGTAAACATTTCAATCAATCAGGAAAGGGTTAGAAAAGAAGCAAAAGAATTAAATTTCTGTACTTTTGAAAATAACCAGATTGCCGTCCTTAAGATTTTTCCAGGAATACAGTTTGAAATCTTTGAAAATATTATGACAGAGAAGCTGAAAGGTATTGTTATTGAGGCTTTTGGTGCGGGAAATATACCGCAAAATGATGATTCTATGATTCGGATGCTCCAGAAGGCTAAATCCAACGGAACATATATAATAGTTTGTACCCAGTGCCATAAAGGAGCAGCAACAATTGGTCAGTATGAGACAAGCAAGCATCTGGCTGAGGCAGGGGCCATATGCGGATTCGATATGACAGTAGAAGCTGCAGTTACTAAGTTATACTATTTATTAAGTAAACATTATGAGCAAAAAGAAATCAGATTGCTTATGGAAAGTGATATTCGGGGAGAATTGACACGTTAAGGTAAAATCGTCAGACAAATCAAATATTCTGACGATTTTATTTGCCATATATAAACTCCAATGTTATAATGAGGGTGTAATGAGCCGTGTATACATGGCAATGCATTATCAAAAAATAATTTTGGGAGGGCTTATTTATGAAGGGCTATACGAGCGATACTATTAGAAACGTTGCACTTGTTGGACATGGTGGATGTGGTAAAACTACATTTCTGGAATCAGCTTTATTGGCAACAGGCGTAATTAACCGATTAGGTAAAGTTGAAGACGGAAATACAGTATCAGACTACGACAAAATGGAAATTGAAAAAGGCTATTCAATTAACACTTCTGTTGTTCCTATTGAATGGAAAGATAGCAAGATTAACTTTATTGATACCCCAGGATATTTGGATTTTGTAGGTGAAGTAAATGCTGCTTTAAGGGCTGCAGAAGCTGCTGTAATTCTAGTGGATGCAGGTGCGGGTATTCAAGTAGGAACTGAACAGGCATGGAAAGCTTGCGAACGATATAAGAAACCAAGATTTATTGTTATAAATAAAAGAGATAAAGACGAGTTTGATTATTATAAAACTTTTGATGAATTAAAGGCAAAATTCGGAGATACACTTATTCCATTTAGTTGGCCTGTTACTGCAGAAATAGATGAAGGTCTTAAGGAAGCCATTGCTATGACTGATGATGCCTTAATGGACAAGTATTTTAATGGAGATGCTTTTACTGATGATGAAATTAAAAGAGGCTTAAGACACGGTATTGCTGATGGGGTTATAGTTCCCGTATGCTCTTCAGCATTTTCACTGGGGCACGGGATAGAGGGACTAATGGACTTATTAATTACCTATGTTCCTACTCCCTTTGAACATGGCCCTTATTTTGGATTTAATGATAAAAATGAACATGTAGAAAGAACGTCTATAGTTGATGGCCCTATGTCTGCATTTGTGTTTAAAACAATTGTTGACCCATTTGTAGGTAAAATTTCAATTATGAAGGTTGTTACAGGGAAGATTAATTCCAGTACTGAAGTTCTAAACGAGAGAACTGGTAAAGTTGAAAAGTTAGGAAAACTTTTCTTTCTGAGAGGCAAAAATCAGCTAGAGCTTAATTATGCTGAAGCTGGGGACATAGTTGCTGTAGCCAAACTGCAGTACACATTATCTGGTGATACGTTATGTGATAAAAATGACGTTATTAGATACTTACCATTAGATTTTCCAGAACCTTCATATTTCATTGCTATAGAGGCAGCGGATAAGGCTGATGAAGAAAAGATGGGAACAGGTTTAAATAAACTTAGAGAGGAAGACCCATCCTTCATCGTAACAAGAAATACAGAAACTCATCAGACACTGCTTGGTGGACAGGGTGAGATTCAGTTAAGCATTATTATTGCGAAACTTAAGGATAGATTTGGTGTTACTGTAAAGGCAGTGCCGCAAAAAATTGCTTATAGGGAAACCATCAAAGGTCATTCGGATGTTCAGGGAAAACATAAGAAACAGTCAGGTGGAGCCGGTCAATATGGTGATGTTCATATTAGATTTTTACCTTCTGAACAAGAATTTGAATTTTGCGAAGAGCTATTTGGAGGATCAATTCCTAAGAATTATGTTCCAGCAGTTGAAAAGGGATTGATTGAATCTATGCACAAGGGCCCTCTTGCTGGATGCAAAGTTGTAAATGTAAAAGCTGTACTTTATGATGGCTCATATCATGATGTAGATTCAAATGAAATGGCATTTAAGATTGCAGCTTCTTTAGCATTTAAAAAGGGCATAGTAGAAGCAAAACCTTGTCTCCTTGAACCTGTAATGCATCTGGAAATTACAGTTCCAGATGAATATATGGGTGATGTAATGGGGGATATGAACAAGAGAAGAGGCAAAATCTTGGGAATGGAGCCACTTCAAGGTGGAGGACAAAAACTTCTTGCAGAGGCACCCCAAGCTGAAATATTTGATTATGCAGTATCCCTAAGAGCAATGACTCAGGCAAGGGGTTCATTTATACAAAGATTTGAAAGGTATGAGGAAGTACCTACTCATTTAGCTGAAAAAATTATTGCAAAACATAAAGCAGAAACAGAAGCTTAGCCTATATAAATTAAATAAAAATGTGGGAGCAAATGGTATTTGCTCCCTTTTTATTCGAATATATTGAATATAATTTTACTCAAATAATAAGATAATAAAAACATTACTAAGGTTGACCAGAAAGATAAAGGGGTAAAAAGGATGAAGAAAGCAAGAACCGTATTTGTATGCCAGGAATGTGGTTATGAAAGTGCAAAATGGATGGGACAATGCATTTGTGGAGCATGGAATTCAATGGTAGAGGAAAAGATACTACCTATTAATGAAAATGACAGTAGAGGCAGAACTGTGCTGTCAGTGGATGGCAATGCTGTTCAAAGAGTGAAAGCCACAAAACTTTCTGAGGTTAAATCAGGGAATTTCTCAAGAATTGACACGGGTATAAGTGAATTAAACCGGGTTTTGGGCGGCGGACTTGTCAAAGGTTCCCTCACGTTAATATCAGGAGAGCCCGGTATTGGTAAATCAACTATTATAATACAAGCGGCTTCAAATATTGCTGATAAATATGGTAAAGTTTTATATGTTTCTGGTGAGGAATCTGAAGAGCAGATAAAAATGCGTGGAGATAGAGTATGTAAATGTGATATACAAAATTTATTTTTGTTAGCAGAAACTAATATAGAAAATATTTTAGCAGTTACGGATGAATTAAAGCCTGAATTTATAATTATAGATTCTATACAAACTATGTATTCTGCACAGCTTGATTCTGCACCAGGCAGCGTTTCGCAAGTCAGAACTTGTGGAAATGAGCTGATGAAATTAGGAAAGGTAAGAAATATTCCAGTTTTTATAGTGGCTCATGTAACGAAGTCAGGCGATTTAGCAGGACCTAAAATAGTGGAACACTTAGTTGACTGTGTTTTGAATTTTTCAGGCGAAAGAAATCAAGAATTAAGGATACTTAGATCCTTTAAAAATAGATTTGGGACTACCAGTGAAATTGGGGCTTTTGAAATGATGGAAGATGGATTGATAGAGATTGAAAATCTATCAAAGACTTTCCTGGAAGGAATGGAGGATGGAGCAGAAGGAGCGGTAGCTACAGCAGTTTATGAAGGCACCAGACCATTACTTTTGGAAATCCAAGCGCTAACTGCCCCTACCAATATTGGTTTTGCCAGAAGGACTGCAATTGGCATTGATAACAACCGATTAAACATGCTGCTTGCTGTTTTAGAGAGAAAAGCGGGGCTATCTCTTATAAATCAGGACGTTTATGTTAATGTTGTTGGAGGATTAAAACCTGAGGGAACGTCTACAGATTTAGCAGTGGTTCTGTCCATATATTCTTCTTATAAAGGGCTGACAGGCTCAGGAAAGACGCTGGCGTTAGGAGAGATTGGGCTTACAGGAGATTTGAGGTCTGTACAGAACTGTGACAAAATAGTAAGAGAAGCCAGTAGAATGGGGTTCTCTAGAGTAATATTACCAAAGAAGAATGAACGGGCAATTAAAGAACCACCACAAAATATAAAGCTTGTAGGTGTGGCAAACATTAGAGAGGCTATTGCTCAGTTCTCATAGATGAATATTATTACATAGTAAATAGACGATGTATGTGACCTAAAGATTACCACGGAAAAGTGCCATCTGTATTACAGATGGCACTTTTTTCGTGGTAAAATATTTTAATTAAATATTTTTTTGTTTACTAAATATTGAACCTATAACCATTATGACAGCAAATACGATTAGATATGCAAAGACAGCTTTGCCATGCGAGAAATATGCAGCAATGATCATAAATACGCATCCGGCAAGTGCAACGGATGGCATAATAAAACGCTTAAATGCAGATAAATCTGTTTCTTTTACCATCATCATAAAGAAGATAGGAATATACAATGCGTAAATTGTTACGATTGGAAGTTCTGATGAATCAAAGCAGAAAAATCCAAACCATGGAGTTGTAAGGTTTGCTCCATAGAAGAATAGTAACCAGATACCACACAGAAGTAAACCTAAAACAGATGAATTTGTAGGCATGTTTGTAACTTTATCAACTTGATTGAAAATTTCTGGCCTAGGTCCCTGATTTCTAGCAGCAACTGAATAAATACCTCTTGTACAGCCAAGCATAAGCCCATTTAATGTGCCTAAGCAAGAAATAATTACAAAGACGAAGATAAGAGTTCCGCCAATACCGGAGAATATTGTTTCGAATGCCAGTTTAGCACCAGCTTCACCACCAGCCATCATTACTTCGTTCGTGACAGCTCCAGCAAGGCCTACATAATAAAGGATATATACTGCCATGATAATGAAAGTTCCACAAACTAAAGCAATAGGAAGATTCTTTTTAGAATTCTTTAATTCTGCATTAATACTTGTAGCAATAATCCAGCCTTCATAAGCAAAAGCAGTAGCAACTACTGCCGTAAATAGTGCGTTTGATGTATTTACCTCTTGTACTACGGTAGTAAAGTTATGGGCAGTCATACCGTTTCTAAGACCTACAATAGTACCGACGATAGCCATTAAGAATAATGGAATCAATTTAATAACTGTTGTCGAAACTTGAAATTTGCCAGAAATTACAGGTGATAATGAATTTAAAGCAAAGCTGGCGATTAAAAAGAAACATGCAATAGTCATGCATTCGCCGCCAACAATATCAAATCCAAATAATACGCAAGTGTATCGTGCAGATACCCAGGCTAAGACGGAGGTTAATGTAGGATAATAAATTAATGCCATAAACCAGCCTACATAATAACCATAGGTGCTTCCCATAGTAGCTTCTGCATAATCTACAATACCATTTACATATTGATATCTGGTTGCCATAACTGCAAAAGTATACGCACAGGCAATCATGATTAGACCTCCGATTACCCAAGCTAAAATACCAAGAGGAAGATTCCCGCCTGTGGCATTAAGCACTTTTTCTGCTTTGAAAAAAACACCACTACCTATTACTATGCCTACAACCATAGCTATAGCTGTAATAAGTCCATATTTCTCTTTTAATTCAGTTCCCATTTTTATCTCCCATTTCTTAAAAATATAGTTATAATAACAGAAATATTCTAGCACTATAAGGTTAAATAAACAATAAAAATCTTATACATTTAATTAGAAGATATGATAAAATTACATATAATATATTCATTATTATCACATAGCTATCACTTTTTGTGTTTAATATATTGGTAATGTATTTTAAAAATATGATATACAAGAAATAAATTAGTGAAAATAATAAAAGAGGTATAATATGAGCAAGTTATTAATAGTCGATGATGAAATAAAAATTAGAGAAGTAATAAGAGAATATGCTGAATTCAATGGTCATGAAGTTGATGAAGCAGCAGACGGAATGGAGGCTATAGGTCTTTGCAAATTAAATGATTATGATTTAATTATTCTTGATGTAATGATGCCCAAGCTGGATGGCTTTTCTACTTGTAAGGAACTTAGAAAATTTAAAGATACACCAGTAATAATGCTTTCAGCCAGAGGAGAGGAATATGATAAGCTGTTTGGATTTGAACTGGGTGTAGATGATTATGTGGTAAAACCTTTTAGTCCAAAGGAACTAATGGCAAGAGTACATGCAGTACTGGCAAGGAAAGCCTCTGTTCAGCTTGCCGAGCAGGATGTACTGAATTTTAAGGGACTAGCCATTAATATTCCAGCGAGAACAGTTCTGGTTGATGGTGAAAAAATTGAACTTACACCAAAGGAATATGATCTGTTGTTTTATCTTGCAAAGAACTGCAATTTGGCTTTATCACGAGATAAATTACTATCTGATATTTGGGGATATGATTTCTTTGGCGATGATAGAACAATAGACACACATATAAAAAATCTGAGAAATAATCTGGGTCCATACCGTGATTTTATTGTTACTTTAAGGGGTGTAGGATATAAATTTGAGGCATAGATTATGAACATAAAAATACCAACAATAAAATTTGACAAAAATAGCATAAATTTTAAATTATGGGCGTATTTTGTCCTATTTGCCGCATTCCTATTATCGTTATTATGGATTCTGCAAATTCTATTTTTAAATACGTATTATCAGGAAATGAAGATTGCACAGACTAACAGGGTGGCAAATGAAATTACACAGGAATATGGTAAGAAAGATTTCGTAGAAACGATAAGATCTTTATCTGTTACAAACGATATGTACATTCAGATTGAAACAGATGATGCTATACTGTTTTCCCCTGGCAGTGAGTCGGCTAGAATGCCGACTTATATGTATTTACCTGAGATGAATACTGTACGAAAATTGTTAGTTGAAGATAAGCGTAGAAGTACTTCTATCATTATTCCACAAAAAAGTCCTGGACATGGGGATAGGAAAACTTTGGCATATGCTAGCTACCTGGAAAATTCACAAGATGAAACGGTAATACTGTATATCTTTTCACCACTATTTCCAGTGGATTCTACAGTAGGAATATTGAGAAATCAATTGATATATGTCACTGTTATTTCTCTATGTTTGGCATTTTGCATTTCATTTTATTTGTCCAAAAGGATATCTAAACCTATACAAAATATAACCAGGTCTGCAGAAAAATTGGCGGCAGGTGAATATGGAGTACCTTTTGAAGGCGGACATTATACAGAGATAATGCAATTAGCGGATACTTTAAACATGACATCAGTAGAATTACAGAAGACAGATGCTTTAAGAAAAGATTTAATTGCAAATGTTTCTCATGATTTAAGAACACCTCTTACCATGGTCAAATCTTATGCGGAAATGATCCGAGATCTTTCAGGAGATAACCCTGAAAAAAGAATGGCACACTTGGAGGTAATTATAGAAGAAGCGGATCGATTAAATTTACTTGTTAGTGATATGCTTGCTCTCTCAAGACTACAGACTCATGTTACCCCAGTTGAGAAGAATCAATTTAATATCTCTGAGGCAGCACAAAGCATCATCAATGCTTTTGGTATCTATGAAAGCCGTGATGGATACAAGTTTATCCTTGAATGCCCGGAAAATGAAGTCAATGTGAATGCGGATGAAAATAAGATAAAAAGAGTTATATCAAACCTGCTGAATAATGCCATTAAATATTGTGGTGAAGATAAAGAAGTTGTAATCAGAATACTAGACATGGATGGAGCAGCAAGGTGTGAAGTATCTGATCATGGTATGGGAATAGCTGCTGATGAGATTGATCAAATCTGGGATAGATATTATAAAGCCAGCACACACCACGTGAGGGAAGCAAAAGGCACTGGGCTAGGCTTATCCATCGTCAAAGAGATTATTCTGCTTCATAATGGACGTTATGGTGTAGAAAGCAAAGAGGGTACAGGCAGTACTTTTTATTTTGAACTGGATAAATGAACCTAAAATTTTGCAGAAAAATTAACGATTTTATTATTGACATAAAAAAAGCAGTGTGATAAACTAAAAAATTTGTGTACTTGACATTAACCGAATTATTAAGATATACTAGAAGCATATATTGGAGGGGATGTTATGTATACCGTAGGAGATAAAGTCGTGTATCCAATGCACGGTGCAGGAGTTATTGAAAAAATAGAAGAAAAGAAAATTCTTGGAGAAATAAGAAAATATTATATCTTGAAGCTGCCTTGTGGGGATATGAAAGTAATGATTCCTATAGAATCGTGCAGCAGTGTTGGTGTGCGCGAAATTATTTCTGAAGAGGAGTTAAAGGCGGTTCTTTCTATTTTAAAGGAGGACTCTAGTGATATGCCTAGCAATTGGAACCGTAGAAACCGCGAGAATATGGATAAGCTGAAGACAGGCGATATAGTTGAAGTGGCTGAAGTGGTTAGAAACTTGGTTCGTATGGATAGAGAAAAGAAACTGTCTACGGGAGAAAAGAAAATGCTGTCTAATGCAAAACAAATTTTACTTAGTGAAATTATTTTGGTTAGAGACATTGAACAAGATGAAGCTAATGATATTGTTAATGAAGCAATTTAATTTTCGCTTATTAACAATATTTTAAGCTATATAACCCTTAAAATTTAGGTGGGGGAAAACAAATTTGAAAGGGGGTGAAAAGAATGTTGAAGAAACTAATAAGGATAATATTAACTATTATTGGTGCCATTGTGGGATATGGTGTGTTCTTATTGAGTGAATTTATTTATGGCTTATCAGGAACTTCTTTAGAAAATGAATTCACAGAAACACAGTTAGCAATAACTGCGTTATGCTTTGCTATTATTTTTGGAATTATATTTTTTAGAGCAACACCTAGTCTTGGAAAACACAGTATTAAGGTTGCAAAAGGGATTGAGTCTGATTTGCAAGGGGTTTCAACAAATGACATTGCATCAGGGACATTTGGATTAATTGTAGGCTTGATTATAGCTTTCTTAGTAAGCCAGATTTATGCAACGATTCAGTTCTTTTATATGGGGACGATCTTAACTATCATCACTTATCTTATTATGGGATATTTGGGTGTTATTGTTGCCACTAAAAGATTTAAGGATGTAACAAGTGCCTGGCTTGCAAAAAGTAAAAGTGGACAATCATCAAAATCAAAAAATAAGCAGGCAGACGCTACTCCTAAGATTCTTGATACAAGTGTAATCATTGATGGAAGAATTGCAGATATTATGAAAACTGGATTTATTGAAGGAAATATCGTAATACCTGAGTTTGTATTACTTGAGCTGCAACATATTGCGGATTCTTCTGATGGGCTTAAAAGAAACCGGGGACGCAGAGGTCTTGATATCTTAAATAAAATTCAAGAGGATTATGGTATTGAAATTTACAATACCACTGCAGAAAAATCCCTAGATGAGATTCCAGAAGTTGATGTTAAGCTTTTAAAGCTTGCACAAATTATGAATGGTAAAGTTGTAACAAACGATTTTAATTTGAATAAGGTTGCAGGGATAAAAGGTGTTAAGGTCCTAAATATTAATGAACTGGCAAACACCTTAAAGCCAGTTGTTCTTCCAGGAGAGGACATGAAGCTTTTTCTTGTTAAAGAAGGAAAAGAGAGCAATCAGGCTGTTGCATATCTTGATGATGGAACTATGATTGTCGTAGAAGAAGGAAGAAAATACATTGGACAGACTATAACTGTTACTGTAACCAGCGTATTGCAGACATCAGCAGGACGTATGATCTTTGCAAAACCGAAGAGATAAATGTATGTATAAAAATAAAAAGATAGTTGTAATAATAGCCGCTGCTGGATCTGGAAAACGGATGAGCAGCGGTATTCCAAAACAATTTTTAGAAATAGAAGGTAAGCCCGTGCTTGTTAAAACTGCTTTAGCTTTTAGCCAGAATCAGTATATTGACGGCTTTTTTGTCGTTACGGGAAAAGATTATATGGACAAAACAAGGAAACTGTTAGAGGGCATAGACAAGTATATGGGAGTAACAGCTGGTGGAGCTGAACGTCAGGATTCCATATATAATGGACTGAAAATTTTGCCTGAAGATATTGATTATGTTCTAGTGCACGATGCGGCAAGACCATTTGTAACTCAAAAGATTATTAACATGGTTGTGGAAAAGACTATAGAAAAAGAGGCAGCTGTTGTAGCTGTACCTGTTAAAGACACCATAAAGACTGTTGGAGAAAACGGAGTATTTGAAAAAACATTACCAAGAAATCAGCTAAGGAGTATACAGACCCCTCAGGGTTTTAAAAAAGAACTGATTTTAAAGGCGTATAAGGAAGCTTTTGAGGAAAATTACTATGGCACTGATGATGCTGTCTTAGTAGAAAGAGTTGGAATTCCTGTGTATGTGGTGGATGGAGAATACAGTAATATTAAGATTACAACTAAAGAGGATATGCCTATGGGATTTAGAATTGGTACGGGATATGATGTACATAGATTTGAGAAAAATAGAAAGCTGATTTTAGGTGGTGTGGAAATACCATATGAGTTAGGCTTGTTGGGACATTCAGATGCGGATGTTTTGGTGCATGCTGTTATGGATGCACTATTAGGTGCGGCGGCTTTAGGCGATATCGGAAGACATTTTCCTGATACAGATGAAAAATATGAAGGAATTTCCAGTATGAAGCTATTGGGACATGTTTCAGAACTTTTAGAAAGCAAGGAATATAGTGTTGGTAACATAGATGCAACAATTATAGCACAAGCACCTAAACTATCGCCTTTTATAGATGATATGAAAATAAATATTGCTGAAACTTTAAAAATAAGTCATAATAAAGTGAATGTAAAAGCAACGACAACAGAAACACTGGGCTTTGCCGGACGAAAAGAAGGTATTGCTGCAGAAGCTGTATGCATATTGAATAAATAATTGAAGGAGATCTTATAGAAAATGAAACTATCTAAAATGCATTTAAAAACTTTAAGAGAAGTGCCAAATGAGGCTGAGATTGCTAGTCATATATTGCTCCTAAGAACAGGGATGATCAGAAAACTGGTATCAGGCGTTTATGGATTTATGCCTCTTGGCTGGCGTTCCATAAGAAAGATTGAAGATATAATCAGACAGGAAATGGACGCTAAAGGTGCACAGGAAATACACATGTCTGCAGTTCAGCCGGCAGAACTTTGGATGGAATCTGGCAGATGGTTTAAATATGGACCTGAACTTTGGAGATTAAAAGATAGAAACGGAAGGGACTTCTGCCTGGGACCAACCCATGAAGAAATTTTTACGGATGTTGTTAGAAGTGATGTGAATTCTTATAGACAGCTTCCATTAAATCTATATCAGATTCAAACAAAGTATAGAGATGAAGCAAGACCAAGGTTTGGACTTATGAGAAGTAGAGAATTCATTATGAAGGATTCTTATTCTTTTGATAAGACTTACGAAGACTTGGATAATAGCTATGATGAGATGTATGATGCTTATGAAAAAATATTTACTAGATGTGGATTGACCTTTAGACCTGTTGAAGCCGATACCGGAGCTATAGGGGGCAGCAATTCTCATGAATTTACAGCTTTATCAGAAGTTGGAGAAAGTGAAATTGCTTATTGTGAAAAATGTGATATGGCGGCAACTACAGAAAAGGCTTTGTGTGTAGATGCTTCTGCCTCAAATGTAGCAGAATTGCAACTTGAAGAAGTTCATACTCCAGGGACAAAAACTATTGAAGAAGTATCAAATTTTTTGAATATAGATCACAACCAAACAATGAAAGCTCTTTTATTTGTAACTTATGATGATAATGGAGATGAAAATGGATATGTTGCAGCTTTTATAAGAGGCGATAGAGAATTAAATATGATAAAACTTGTAAATGCTTTAAACATCCCAGAGCATGCAATTGAATTTGCAGATGAAGCTAAGATGGCAGAGGTTACTGGATGTGTAGGCGGATTTACGGGGCCTGTAGGTCTGCATGATTGCAAAATTATAGTGGATAGTGAATTACCTGGGCTTAAAAATCTTTGTGCTGGTGCATGCAAAGTGGATTACCATTTAAAGAATGTAAACTATGGAAGAGATTATAAGGCGGATATCATTGCAGACATTAAGATGCTTAAGGCTGGAGATCCATGTCCAGTATGCGGTGCACCTGTAAAGCATGCCAGAGGCATTGAAGTCGGACAAGTATTTAAACTTGGAACAAAATATAGTGAATCTATGGGTGCTTACTATAAGGATGAAAATCAGAAGGACCAGCTTATCGTAATGGGATGTTACGGAATAGGCGTTACAAGAACTTTAGCCGCAATTGTTGAGCAGCATCACGATGAGCATGGGATTATCTGGCCGATGCCGATTGCCCCTTATCATGTAATTGTTACTTTAGTTAATCCGGATGATGAAGTGCAGGCTGAAGTTGCAGAGGGTATTTACCAGGATTTATTGCGTGAAGGAGTAGAAGTACTTCTTGATGATAGAAATGAAAGACCTGGAGTTAAATTCAAAGACGCTGATTTACTAGGAATTCCAGTTAGGATCACAGTAGGCAGAGGTGCAGTTAACGGACAAGTTGAGTATAAGCTTAGAAGGGAAGCAGATAAGGAAGAAATTTCTGCTGATGATGCTATCGCGAGGGCAATCAAAACGGTTAATGAGGAGAAATAAGGAATGGAATTCATTTCTTTAATGGAATTAATTGGGACTGTAGCATTTGCAGCAGCAGGAGCCTTAGTAGCTATCGATAAAGAACTGGATTATTATGGTATAGCAATTTTTGCAGTAATAACAGCAGTTGGCGGGGGAATAGTCCGGGATGTTATGATAAATGTCCCTGTACCGGTCTCTTTAGCTAATCCTCTTTACATTATCATTAGTTTGGTGACAACTGCTATCGTAATAGCTTTTTATAAAAAAATTGTAAAATATCAGAATGTAGTTATGTTTTGTGATGCTATTGGACTGGCAGCTTTTACGGCCATAGGTGCAGAAGTAGCATTGGTGAATGATGTTTATATGCCTTTTGTGGTTATTACATTAGCAGTTTTAACTGGAACAGGCGGTGGTGTTATAAGAGATGCCATGTGCGGAGATGTGCCTTATGTTTTCAGGAAGGAAGTTTATGCAGTGGCTTCCATTCTCGGGGCAATAATTTTTATGACAATATACCCTTATTTTGGAAAAAATGTTGCAGTATATACCTCCTTTGGTGTAACACTTGCTACAAGATTAATATCTATGAAATTTAATTTACATCTTAAAAAGGTTGCAAAGTAAGAATAGGAGTGCAGGTATGTGGGCTGGCGGAGTGCGTGTAGTAATATTTGATGATGAAAAGAAGATACTAATGGTTAGGCAACATCATGAAGATAAGGATATCTGGATGGTACCTGGCGGAGCTATTGAGGAAAACGAAGATGCACGTCAGGCTGCTGTACGTGAAGTAAAAGAAGAGACTGGACTTGATGTGGAGATTGAAAAAATGATTTGGCATGTAGAGGAAGTTTCGGAAACCCGAGGACAGCGATTTGTTAATTTCTTTCTTGCCAAGATCTGTGGAGGGGCTCTGGAACTTGGATATGATCCAGAACTTTTTGGACAGGAACAGGTTATGAAGGAAGTGAAATTTGTTTCGAAAGAACAACTAAAGGAATTAGACAATGTTTATCCTGACTATTTAAGGGGAGAACTTTGGGACTTTATGGATTATTTTTTTGGTCTGGAAAAGTTTGAGGGACATATAGAAAGTAAAGTATTATCAATTTTAAAAAAGCGGGACCAAAATAATGACAGCTTTAAATTAAGGTAATAAAAGGAGAGAAATGTATGAAAAAGGTAGTGACAATTGAAATGGAAAATGGTGACATCATGAAGGGAGAACTTTATCCTGAGATAGCACCAGAGACTGCTAAAAATTTTGAAGCTTTAGCAAAAGAAGGATTCTATGATGGTGTTATTTTCCATAGAATTATTCCTGGGTTTATGATTCAGGGAGGAGACCCTACAGGAACAGGCATGGGCGGACCAGGACATACGATTAAGGGCGAATTTTCAGCCAATGGTTTTGAAAATGATTTAAAGCATACTAAGGGAGTTTTATCTATGGCAAGATCAATGGATCCTAATTCAGGAGGATCACAGTTCTTTATCATGGTTGAAGATGCACCTCATCTGGATGGACAGTATGCAGCTTTTGGAAAGATTACAGATGGAATTGAAGTTGCCGATAAAATAGTAAGTGTGAAAAGAGATTTTTCTGATAAGCCCAAAGAAAAGCAGGTTATGAAAAAAGTGACTGTTGAGGATGTGGAATAAATTATATTTATAGTGCTGAAACATTAAATACCGCAAATAAGTGATATTATTGTTACAATATTGTAATATGTTGGTATTATAAGTAACATTATGAAATTAAATAATTATTTATCAAAAAACCCATAACTATATTGAAATTTCAACATAGTTATGGGTTTTATTATTGGAAGTTCCTGTGAAGAAAAACCTATATGGGTTGACTTTCCTGTAACAATACTGTAACATTACGGAGTAGCTAAAAATAATATGCTATATGAGATCGTCACAAAAAACATCTCTTTTGAAAGGGGATAATAGACAAAACTAGCTAAAACTAGCAATGAAAAAAGGAATTTAGAATATGAATAGAAAAATAAGGAATACTATTAGTATGATGAAGGATAATTTTACTTTTGAAAAAATAAAGCAGACAACAAAGAATTTGTCAAAACAACAAAAGACAACAGCCGGTGGCGTAGTTGGAGTATTAGCACTTGCTACTATTCTTTCTGTAACACCGATGGTGAATATAGGAACACCTGCAGATACAGGAAATGGCAGAGCAGTTCAGGAGCAAAGTATTGTACTTGAAAAAGGCACAAATGATGTGCAGTGGCTTATAAGCATTGGAGGTAAGACAATATTGGCAGTGGACACGGAACAAGATGCCAATGCAGTTTTTGAAGGTGTAAAAGAATACTATTTAACCAATAAAACTGACCCTAATGTAAATGTTGTTTTTGACAAAGAATTTAGATGGGACCCATATAACGCTAAGGCTGTAGATGGTGATCCAGCTTGGGTTATGAGCGTTGCCGATGCTATTGATTATATTATAAAAGGAACTGCAACACCTAAGACTTATATCGTTCAGGGTGGAGATACAGTATGGGATATTGCTATTAAAAATGGAGTATCCCCTGAAGAACTGGAACAGATGAATCCTGGAATCAGTTCTTCAAGCTTACAAATAGGTTCTGTAGTTAATCTATATGAATCAAAACCATTTGTTGCTATTACCACAACGGAAACTGTAGTAGCAACAGAGACAATACCATATGAGACAACTTTTGAAGAAACTAGTTCTATGTACACGGGACAGTCAAAAGTAAAGGCTGCGGGTATAAGCGGAAGCAAACAGATAACTTCGCAGGTAGTTAAGCAAAATGGAGTTGTTGTAGCTTCCAATGTTTTAAATGAACAAATTGTTACACAACCTCAAAATCAGGTTTCACTAAAAGGAACAGCAGCTGTTCAAGCTTATACAGCAAGTACTGCAAAATGCAGTGGTGTATTGGGTGCGCCTATGGGCCATATTGAAGTTTCTTCAGCTTATGGTGCAAGCAGAGGCAGCCGGAGACATGCCGGAGTGGACTTGCGTAATCCAGCAGGCACACCTTTCGGGGCTGCTGCTGATGGAGTTGTTACTTTTTCAGGTTATTCAGGATCTTATGGAAATATCATTAAAGTAGACCACGGTGGTGGACTTGAGACTTATTACGCACATTGTGACAGCATGTATGTTTCTGCTGGAGAAAAGGTAGTAAAGGGACAGTCTCTTGGAACAGTAGGCAGTACAGGCAACGCTACTGGTAATGTACTTCATTTTGAAGTCAGAGTAAATGGTGTAGCGCAAAACCCAATGAATTATATTTAAACTTGTTTTAATTGTAGTTAAATGGGTATACAACTTATAAAGAATATTGTATAATTTTAGGGCAGGTTTACCTGCCCTATGTTATTATGAAAGGGAGTGCCACTATGAAAATATATAATACATTAACTAGAAAAAAAGAGGAATTTGTTCCTATTGATAAAAATGAAATTAAAATATATGTTTGCGGACCTACAGTGTACAACTATTTTCACATAGGAAATGCAAGACCATTTGTAGTATTTGATACTTTAAGAAAGTATTTAGAATATAGAGGCAATAACGTAAAATTCGTTCAGAATTTTACTGATGTTGATGATAAAATAATTAATAAAGCAAGAGAAGAAGGCGTGAGCGCTGGAGAAGTAAGTGAAAAGTATATTAAAGAATATTATAAAGATGCTGCTGCTTTAAATGTTAAGAAGGCTTCTGTACATCCAAAGGTTACTGAAACAATGGATGATATTATCCAGTTTGTTGAGGACTTAATTAAAAAGGGATATGCCTATGAAGTTGATGGTGATGTTTATTACAGCACGAGAAAATTTAAAGATTATGGTAAGCTTTCAAAGCAGAATATAGAGGATTTAGAGTCTGGAGCCAGAATTGAGATTGGTGAAAAGAAGCAGGATCCACTTGATTTTGCTCTCTGGAAAGCAAGAAAAACAGATGATGAAATTGCTTGGGAATCACCGTGGGGCATGGGAAGACCAGGCTGGCATATTGAATGTTCTGCTATGTCAAAAAAGTTCTTAGGAGAAACGATTGACATACATGCAGGTGGGCAAGACTTAGCTTTTCCTCATCATGAAAATGAGATCGCTCAATCTGAGGCACACAATGGTAAAAATTTTGCCAATTATTGGATGCATAATGGATATATTACGATAGATAATGAGAAAATGTCTAAGTCAAAAGGGAATTTCTTTACAGTAAGAGATATTTTAGCTGCCTATAGTGGTGAGGTCATGAGATTTTTCTTATTGTCTGGACATTATAGAAATCCTATTAATTTTAGCGATACGCTTATGGAACAGGCGAAGAACGGATTAGCAAGAATGCAAAATGCAAAAGCAAACTTAAAGCATTTAATGGAAACTGGTACCGATATGATCACTGATACAGAAAAAGAATCGGTTATAAGCTTTAATAAGTACAGACAGGAATTTATTAATTCCATGGAAGATGATTTAAATACTGCAGATGCGATTACTGCTGTATTTGAACTTATTACATCAATTAACACAACTGTAAAAGATGGCGCGTCAAAAGAATTTGCAAAACAAGCATCGGATATGCTTACTGAGCTTACAAGTGTATTGGGACTGCTTCAGGAAGAAGCAGATGATAGTGTTGATTCGGAAATTCAGGCGCTAGTGGATGAAAGACAGGAAGCTAGAAAGAATAAGGATTTTGGCAGAGCTGATGAAATAAGAGACATTTTAAAAGCAAAAGGCATTGTTCTTAAAGATACTCCTCAGGGTGTACAGATTATAAAGGAATAGTAGACAGTAGAACTAAACAAATAAGACTATTAACCAGAATACCCTTTTGATATATTGAGAAAGGGTATTTTGCGCAAATGAAGAATAAGGATTTACAGATGGAAGTAAATAAAATTAACACAACAGCCCTAGCCTATATAGGTGATGCAGTATATGAAGTCTATGTACGTAAATACGTTTTGCAAAAGGATTCTGTTAATGTAAACAAACAAAATAAATTAGCAGTAAAGTTTGTTCGCGCTGAAGGGCAGGCTTTGGCCATAAAGAAAATGATGGAATCTTTGACTGAAAGTGAACAAACTCTTGTTAAACGTGCAAGAAATAAAAAAATAACATCTAAACCTCAAAATGCTGATCCTGTTACATACAAACTAGCAACAGCGTTTGAGGCTCTTGTAGGTTTTCTATATTTATCAGGAAATGTAGAAAGGCAGGAAGAGGTAATTGATCAGGCGATAGCACTGATAGACAAGGCGGAGATTAGTGATGTCAGGAAAAAAGGTAAGAAATAAGTTTAAAGACTTTATGTGGGACTATTACTTAACTAACAGGGAAGTCGGCAAGCAAAATGATGAATATAATCGGGAGCATCCGCAGACAGGCTGGAGCCCTGCCGCCAAAGTATATTTAGCAATTATAGTATTGGGAGTTGTCGGTATTATTGTGAAATATTTTATAATGTAGAAACAAGGGGATGAAATTAGCTTCTGTATGTTGAAAGGTGGAAAGAATGAGTAAAGCAGATGTATTATTTGTAAATATGTGCAGAGACATATTAGAAAATGGATATTCTTCAGAGGGACAAATTGTTAGAGCAAAATGGGAGGATGGAACTCCTGCACACACAATAAAGCGTTTTGGAGTAGTAAACAGATATAACCTGCAGGAGGAGTTTCCTGCGCTGACGTTAAGACCAACAGCTATAAAATCCGCTTTTGACGAATTACTTTGGATTTGGCAAAAAAAATCAAATAGGATTGAAGATTTAAACAGTCACATTTGGGATGAATGGGCTGATGAGCAAGGAACCATTGGAAAGGCTTATGGCTATCAATTGGCTCAGAAATATAAGTTTGCTCAAGGCGTAATGGATCAGGTAGACAATGTCATATGGCAACTTAAAAATACACCGTATTCAAGGAGAATACTGACTAATATATTTAATTTTCAGGATTTAACTGAAATGAATTTAGAACCATGTGCTTACAGCATGACTTTTAATGTTACAGGAAATAAGTTAAATGCTATTTTAAATCAGCGTTCCCAAGATATTTTAGCTGCGAACAACTGGAATGTTATCCAATATTCTATTTTAGTGCATATGCTGGCACAAGTATGTGGATTTGAAGTTGGAGAGTTGGTACATGTTATTGCAGATGCACATATATATGACCGCCATGTGCCAGTTATAGAAGAAATGATAAATAGACCACAGTTTTCAGCACCTAAATTTTCATTGAATCCTGAGGTTAAGGATTTTTATCAATTTACAATAGATGATATTAAGATTGAGAATTACGAAAAGAATCCTCAAATTAAAAATATACCCATTGCAATTTAAGATTAGTTAAAAAACCGACTTGGTGATAAGTCGGTTTTTCTTTGCTTTCCTGCATTACAAAGGGAAAAAATCGGCATTTATTACATAAGGCGGAGATTGATATTGGTTGAATAAATCTGTTTATATATATAAATACTAAATAACGTATATATTAATAATATATGCGATAAAAATCTACAAATAAAGTTTGTGATTTTTTAGCATCTGACCTTTCGGCAATTTGTTTCACAAATTGGGATAGGTCATAATACGAAAGGAAAATATTATGGACAATAACAAAAATAGAATGAAAGACAGGCCAAAAAGCAATCCAGAGCTAAGAAAGATTAATCCTAAAGAAAATGAAGATCTAGGAATAATAAATGGACATAAAATAGGTGTGCATAACGGTAAAAATGAAAAAAGTAAATAGTAATAGCGGTTCATTGCAATGAATTGTATAGAATGGAGGGCAAGTAGATGAGCAAAATATTAGATGTGTGTTTGCCCGGAACAGGGGGGATGATGCCTCTGGAAAACAGGTGGCTGTCCTCTTGCTGGATGAAGTACAAGGGTAAAGCTCTTTTAATTGATTGTGGGGAAGGTACGCAGATAGCGCTTAAAAAAGCCCAATGTAAACTTAGTCATCTACACTTATTACTGATTACCCATTTTCATGCTGATCACATAGCAGGTCTGCCGGGCCTTTTGCTTACTTTGGGAAATAGCGGCAAAACAACGCCGCTTACCATAGTAGGCCCAGTCGGCTTAGAAAGGGTGGTAAGCTCTTTAACCGTAATTGCGCCAATTCTTCCATTTTCACTTAAAATAAAAGAATTAGAAGAAGCAGGAGATTTTGAGGAAAATGAATTAACAATCTCTTACTTACCCTTAAATCATGGAGTTCCCTGCTTTGGGTATGGCATTACAGCAAAACGTAAACCAATATTTAATCCTCAAAAGGCCAGTGTGCTTGGGATATCAAAGATAAATTTTAAAACTCTTCATGAAGGGCAATGTGTAAGATTAGAAGATGGCCGTATCATAGCTCCTGAAGCTGTATTGGATGGTGAGCGGCCTTCTATTAAAGTTTGCTACTTTACAGATACGCAACTTACAGATACAATGATACCTTTTGCATATGGTGCAGATTTACTCATAAGTGAGGGTATGTATGGTGAGACGGACAAGCATGATATGATGTCTAAAAAAGGGCATATGATATATTCTGACAGTGCGGAACTTGCAAAAGAAGCAGCTGTAAAAAAATTATGGCTTACCCATTATAGCCCAGCTTTGACAAAACCAGAAATATACATTGATAATGTGCGTAAAATTTTCCCCAAAACTATTGCAGCATATGATGGCATACGCTTAACCCTTTAAAAAGATGACAACTTGACGCATAGCTTATTTGTTGATATACTCTTCTACAAAATAGAACATATAAATATAGCATTTCCAAGATATGAATATATTTATAATTAAAAGGAGCAATATGCATGAAGATAATTGTAGCAGCAGACAATAATTGGGGTATAGGTAAGGATAATAATTTACTTACTTATATTCCAAATGATTTAAAATATTTTAAAGAAAAAACTTTAGGAAAAGTTGTGGTGATGGGGAGAAAAACTCTAGAATCACTGCCTGGTCAGAAACCTTTACCAGGAAGAACAAATATTGTTTTATCTTCTGACAAAGAATATACTGTTGGTTGCACAGTATGTCATTCTGAAGAAGAACTTTTTAAAGAGTTAGAGCAATATGATTCAAATGACGTGTACATTATTGGGGGAGCAAAGGTTTATGCGGATATGTTGGAAAAGTGTGATACATATTTTATAACGAAAATCTTTAATACTTTTGATGCAGACAGACATTTTGAAAACCTTGACAAACGTCAGGATGTTGAACTGGTTTGGGAAAGTGATATGCAGGAGCATAAGGACTTACAATATAAATTTACAGAATATAGGAGAAAATAGTTTGGAAACAGAAAACACAAACAACAACATTATTGTAGGAAGAAATCCAGTGATGGAAGCATTACGAAGTGAAAGAGAAATAGAAAAGCTAATTGTCGGTAAAGGTGCTGAAGGTTCTATAAAGAAAATTGTGGGTATGGCAAAAGACAAGAAAATTCCCATTACTATGGCGGATAAATCTATATTAGACAGGCTTTCAAATGGTAGTCCCCATCAAGGGGTGGCTGCTTATGTATCTTCTTACAGTTATTGTGAGGTAGAAGACATCCTTGAGGTTGCTGAAAAACGTGGCGAACCCCCATTTATAATGATTTTGGACAATTTGGAGGATCCCCATAATTTAGGCGCAATTATGCGTACAGCAGAAGTTTGTGGAGCTCACGGAATTATTATTCCTAAAAGGAGAGCGGTGGGCATCACTGATGTAGTTGCAAAAGCGTCTGCAGGGGCTGTAGAATATGTTTCTTGTGCCAAAGTTTCCAATATAGCACAGACCATAGACAGCTTAAAGGAAAAAGGTATTTGGATTTATGCCTGTGATATGGATGGTGACTCTTATTATAAAACTGATTTAAAGGGTGCGGCAGCCATAGTTATAGGTAGTGAGGGCTTTGGCATAAGTCGGTTAGTTAAAGAAAAATGTGATTTTGTTGTGTCCATACCTATGGTAGGAAAAATTACATCTTTAAATGCTTCTAATGCTGCTGCGGTTTTAATGTGTGAGGTACGAAAACAAAGAGATGCAGGAAGATTATAATCAATTAAGTGATGAACAGCTTGTAGTTTTAGCGCAGGCTAGAGATGACCTTGCTGAAGAAACTTTGATTCGAAAATATAAGACAGTTATCAAGAACAAATCCCATTTCTATTTTGTCGCGGGTGGTGATGCCGAAGATGTAATGCAAGAAGGTATGATAGGTCTATTTAAAGCTATTCATAGTTATAGGGAAGGAAAAAATGCAAGCTTTAGGACATATGCTGACCTTTGTATAAACAGACAGATTTTATCAGCAGTTAAACAAGCAACCAGGATGAAATATTCACCTTTGAATACATCAATCTCCATAGACAATAATAGTTCTAATGAGAATAATGATTTAAGCCTTGCAGACACATTACATTCAAGTTTACAAGAAAATCCTGAATCTATTATAATAATGAAAGAAAAAATGGAGAGGTTGGAAAACCAAGGGAAAAGCTTTTTTAGTGAATTAGAAAGCAAAGTGCTGGTTGAATTCCTTCAAGGAAAAAATTACTATGAAATTGGAAAATTAATGGATAAATCGCCAAAATCCATTGATAATGCATTACAGAGAATAAGGAAAAAATTAGAAAACCATTTAAATGGAGTATAAAAAAGACGAAAATCTCGCAAAGTAATATTACTTTCCGAGATTTTTTTGTATGAAAAATCTGGAAATGTCGAAATTTGAAAAAATAGCAAAAAAAATGTTGACATTACCCTATAGGGGAAGGCTTAAAATAACTTTTGTATTAAAAAAGATATAAAAGATATGAAGGGAGATTTTTATGAAGGATGTTTTGATGGCTGGAACAGCTGATGCAAAGCTGTTGGAGGCCAAAAACAAGTTATCATCAAGTTTTTTTAAAAGAGGTATTATAATTGGCGTAATTTCAGGACTATTTTATGGACTTTATACTGCATTTTTAACATTAGGAATGTCTACTGGAATTTGGGCAGAATGGTATGGAGCAAATTCTGTTTTGCCAGCAATAGCAATTACTTATTTGTTGGGAGCTCTAGGTGCTGCTATTAATGATACGATCAGTGCTGTTTGGGCAGTACTCATTGCAGCATATAAAGGTAAGCTTGGCGACTTCTTTAGAAGTGTTAAAACAAAACCAGGAGCATTAATCGCAATTGCAGCACTTGCTGGAGGACCAATTGCTTCAACTGCGTATGTTGTAAGTTTACAGCTTGCAGGTACAATTGTCGTACCAATCACTGCATTATGTCCTGCAGTTGGTGCAATCTTAAGTAGAATATTATATAAGCAGAAGCTTACTGCACGTACGATACTTGGTATTGCTATTTGTTTTGGAGCAAGCTTTATGATTGCAAGTACTGGGTTTGGCGGAGAAGCTCCACAGGGCCTTGTACTAGGTATGATTGTAGCATTTGTTGCAGCTTTAGGATGGGGTGTTGAAGGCTGTGTAGCTGGATATGCAACTTGTATGGTTGATTATGAAATCGGTATTACTATAAGACAGATTACTTCAGGACTTACAAATTTAATAATCTTAGTGCCTTTATTTGGAATTATTTCAAATGGAAGCTTAGGTTTTTCACTTGATCTCCTTGCTAAGGCAACAACAGATGGCGGAGCTATGATTTGGTTTGTTATAAGTGGATTTTTATCAGTTTACTGTTATAACCTATGGTATAAGGGTAACAGTATGTGTGGTACAGCACTTGGTATGGCTACTAATGCTACTTATTCATTCTTCTCACCATTATGTGCATGGATTATCCTTGGGTTAATTGTTGGACAGGATGGATGGGCTTTAGCTCCAATTGCTTGGATTGCAGCTGTAGTTATGTCTTTCGGTATACTTGTAATGGCAGTAAATCCATTAGATTTCTTCAGAAAAAAGGAGGCTTAATTATATGAAACCATTAAATTATGCTATTTTAAAATATTTTACGACCATAAAAGAAGCTAGTGCAGATGACGTTATTGAAGCTTTAAAGGCACAATATGGAAATTTTAAAGCTTTAAGAAAACCAGCAGTAGTTGAAGCATTAATGACTGCAGAAGCAAATGGTCTTTTGGAAGAAACCAGATATGAGTTTGATCAGAATAAAGAATTAAGAGTTTTTTATCACGCACATAAAGAGGGTGCCGATACAATAAATTCATATATTAAATAAATATATACTAGATATATAATGCAAACTTCTTAAATTAATAATAAAAAGGGACTGCCTCAAAATAAATTAGTAACATAGTTGCTAGTTTACTTTGGGGCAGTTCCTTTTTATATTGAAAGTTCTTGTTGATTAGATACTTGAAACTATTGTAATTCAACTGTTGACTATAATAGTACTATGTTGTAAAATAGGGATAACGTGCTGTTGTAGCTCAGTAGGTAGAGCACTTCCTTGGTAAGGAAGAGGTTCGGCAGTTCAAGCCTGCTCAACAGCTCCAACAAAAATAATAAAAAAGAATTTATTTGCAAGATTAATACGCAAAGGGGAGGAAAATTAAAATGGCAAAGCAAAAATTTGAAAGAAATAAGCCACACGTAAATATCGGAACAATTGGTCACGTTGACC
>CAURED010000001.1:0-281517 GCA_963524205.1 uncultured Aminipila sp. | reverse complement strand
GGTTGACTTTGTAATTACCATACTGACTACTGGATTCGTATTGCTTTTTATTATTCTTTGCGCAAAGTTTGTTATGGAAGGTGGAGGGGAAGGTACACTAATACATATGAAGAGTGTGTTGGATACAGATTTGGTAAGCGTAAATGCATTAGCCCGAGGAGCTGCAATATTAATAGTAGGTTTCATGGGATTTGATGCCATTACTTTGGTGGCAGAAGAATCTGTAAATCCTGACAAGGATATTCCAAAAGCACTCATAATGACATGTTTGATTGCAGGGTTGTTATTCATTGTTACATCCTATATATCACAGTTGGCATGGCCAGCAGCGTGGAATTCAATGGAAAATCCCGATATAGGAGCCTTTGAATTATTGGGACGTATAAAAGCCAATTTCATGCCGGCACTGTTCCTAGACGTAGATTGTTTCGCAAATGTAGTTTGTGCAGTGGCAAGCCAGGCAGCTGTGGCAAGAATGCTATATGCTATGGGTAGGGACGGCATGCTTCCTAAAAAGGTATTCGGTTATGTTAGTCCAAGGTTTAGGACACCTGTACTTAATATTATTATTTCTGCGTTGATAGGGCTTACTGCAGTGTTTTATGCAGACAATCTAATAGGTGCAGCAAGTTTGATAAGTTTTGGTGCGCTCATCGGTTTTACTTTTGTTAATGCATCAGTAATTGCACAATTTTACATTAAGGAGCATAACAGGAATGGGAGTGGTATCATACGATATATGCTGGTGCCTTTAATTGCAATGGTAATATCTGTGATCCTGTGGCTCAATCTGTCAGCATCCGCAAAAATGCTTGGACTGAGTTGGGTGGCTATTGGATTTATATACTTGGCAATATCCACGAATTTCTTCAGAAAACTACCCCCGGAATTGAAAATATAATAAAAATAAAGGAGATAAGCATATTGAATATTTTTAATGACATTAATGATAAACTTGCAGATGAGTCACTTTGCTGGAAAAATAAGCCAGACAAATGGGCGATTCTAAATAATAATCAAATAAGCATAACGGCTCCTGAATCAACAGATTTCTTTAATGATCCGGGAGGTGAAGTGTGCCAAAATGCACCATTCCTGTTCACCTATGTAACAAATGATGATTTTGTTTGTACTACCAGAGTCTCTGTAGATTTCAAATCAGAATACGACACAGGATGCATTATGTTGGTTGTAGATGAAGAAAATTGGTGCAGAGTAGGGTATGAAGTGGTAAATGGCGATTTAAAAATAGTAAGCGTAGTAAACAAAGCTACTTCGGATGATTGCGATTCGCAAATTATTGGAGATGCGGTTCCATATCTTAGAATAACTAAAAAAGGAAATCTTATGGCTATGCATTATTCCTTGGATGGCAAGGCGTGGCCGTTAGTGAGATACTTTAACCTGGCAAGGTATTCCGACAAGATGAAATTGGGAGTGACATCTCTTTGCCTGACCGGGAAGGCGTGCACTTCAAAATTTGACTTCTTGGAGTATGAAGCTGAATCAGTAGAAGACATATTGGAATGTAAATAATCTGTTAGCTTGAAAACAAAAGGGCCAATGAAGGAAAATAGAAGATGACCACAATTAAGTTGTAAGTTAGAGGCAAAAACAAGGCTCAAAAACGGATAAATATATGGTGTTTTTGGGCCTTTAAAACAGGGTAAAAAATAGGTGATATGAAGATTTGTAATAATTTCTTAACATCTATCCTAAATGTGAGTTTCTGGTGTTTATAGTCTATAAAACAGCCTCGAAAACCTGCAAAAATTCTTTGGCGATATATGATAGATGTCTATCTTTAAGCCATAACAGAGTTGTCCTTGTTTCCAAAGATAACTCATTGATCTCTCTACAAATTATATTCGGATTTGAAATAAGCCCAGTAGCTGGTTTAGGTACAATACCAACTCCCATCCCTGTTTGTGCCCATGATATTATCGATCTGACGTCATCACATTCACAAAGTATTCGGGGTTTAAATCCTGCCTTTTTACATGAGCTAACTATCATCAGCTCAAATCTCCGATCTATGATTAATGGAACGTTGATAAGATTCGTTACCGATATGAATTCATTTTCTCCCTGTAAGTACAAATCGTCCTTGGTTATAGCCATCATTGGATCATAGGGCAAACTAATTGATTCAAAGATTTCAGAATTAAATGGAGTTCTAACAATTCCAATATCTATTATTCCTTTAGTCAGCATATCTAATATTCTATATGTATCTCCTTCTCGTATTTGAAAATTCAAGCTAGGGTATTTTTCATGAAAAGAATATAGCAATTCTGGTAAAAGTATTCCCCCTGAAGATGGTACAGTACCAACTGATAATACACCTAAGAATTCTTTATTATAATTTTTTAATTCGTTGATAGTTGTTTCTACTAACTGCATAATTTGCTCAGCGCGATATTGTAAAAGCTCACCAGCACCTGTTATTTGGAGCTTTTTAGTCGTTCTTTCTATTAGTTTTATTTCAAGTTCCTCCTCAAGAAGCTTCAATTGATGGCTAAGAGGTGGCTGAGCTATGTGCAGTCTTTCCGCAGCTTTGGTAATGCTGCCCTCTTCAACAATTGCAAGAAAATAATTAAGTTGTTTAATATCCAAGCAAATCACTCCTTTGATTTATATTGAAAAAGTATAAATACGATATATTTATAGTATTTTTCATATATATTATACGGTGCTATAATGATGTTGTAAATCAGAATAATTGAAAATCGCGATATCATATTCTTATTAACATAATTTCAAAACAAAATTTAATATAAATTCGGTGGTGAGTTAATAATGTCTGATAAAAAATTTAATAATGAGCAGTTGAATAATAAAACAATTGGAATACTGGGTGGCATGGGACCACTTGCAACGGATGATCTTTTTCATAAAATTATTATTCTGACAGAAGCAAAGAATGATAATGAGCATATCCATATATTGATTGACAATTATACTGCAATACCTGATAGAACTAGTTATATTTTAGGTTATGGGGATGATCCAACAAAATACATGGTAGAGGCAGCTATGAAACTTGAATTAATGGGGGCAGATGTCATAATAATGCCATGTAATACTGCACATTACTTTTACGATGAAATAGTAAAATACCTTCGTATACCTTTTATTAATATGATTGAAGAAGTTGCTAAAAAAATAAAAAAGGTTAAACCTGACGCCAGTAAGATAGGATTGTTAGCCACAGCAGGAACCTGTAAGTCCGGAGTTTATGATAAGATATTAAAAAAGTATGGTATTGAAGTTGTAAAACCAAATGATGCAGATCAGGACAAAATTAGTGACCTAATATATGGCATTAAAGCTGGACGAACAGAATACAACTTAGACGATATAAATCCTATACTTTCTTATTTCGAAATGCAGAACGCAGATACTGTAATCTTAGGTTGTACTGAGTTGCCTGTGGCTTTCCAGCTGATGAATATAAAAGGCAATTTTATCGACCCAACTAAAATACTAGCCCAGAGCGCAATTGAAATGGTGGGAAGAAAAGCTATGGATTAAACTTTATAGTATAAGCAGAATATGATTAATGATAATTAGAAGATATAAAACTACATAAAAATAATAGGGGGCAAATATTAATGGATAAAATGAGTCTTCAAAGAGAAGAAATAGAAAAAGTATATGGTAAAATCAGCCCATTCGAACTCAAAGACAAGTTAATAAGTCTTGCAGCAGAGTCAAACAAGAGCGGAACGCACTCGCTGCTGGATGCGGGGAGGGGAAATCCTAACTGGATAGCAGCAACACCTAGAGAAGCATTTTTCACATTTGGACAGTTCGCAGTTTCGGAAAGCAGAAGGGTCTGGAACGAGGGAGACTTAGGGGGAATGCCTAAAAAGGAGGGGATTGCACAACGTTTCAAGGAATACATCAACAAAAACAGCAGCGCTCCAGGGGCAGAGCACCTTAAGAGAATAATAAACTACGGAATAACTATGAAAGGATTCAATCCGGACGAATGGATATACGAGCTTGCAGACGGTATAATCGGGGATAACTATCCTATGCCTGACAGGATGCTAAGGCATATAGAAAAGGTGGTGAACGATTACCTTATACAGGAGTTATGCTACAATGAACCACTTGAAGGTATGTTCAGGACCTTTGCAGTAGAGGGAGCTACAGCAGGGATGTGCTACGTGTTCGATTCCCTCATTGCAAACAACATGCTTTCAAAAGGAGATAAGATAGCTATCATGACACCAGTGTTTACGCCTTATCTGGAGATACCGCATCTGCCGCGGTATAGCTTTGAAGTGGTGAATATTTCCGCAAACGAAGTGGATGAGCAGGGTAACAGGACATGGCAGTATCCTACTTCAGAAATAGAGAAGCTTAGTGACAAATCAATAAAGGCTCTCTGCATAGTAAATCCAAGCAATCCTCCTTCGGTTGCTATGAAGCCAGAATCAGTTAAGCTCCTAAAAAACATCGTGGATAAGGACAATCCAGACCTCATGATTATATCAGATGACGTATATAGCACCTTTGTGGACGGCTTCAGGTCTCTGATGGCTGATCTGCCCTATAACACTATAGGGGTTTACTCTTACTCTAAATACTTCGGAGTCACAGGCTGGAGGCTGGGAACTATTGCTATCTATGAGGACAATGTATTTGATAAACTTCTAAAGGAGCAGGACCAGGACAAGAAGGAAAGAGCAAGAAGAAGATACTCCGGGCTTTCAACTAATCCAGACAGCATAAAGTTTGTAGACAGGATAGTGGCCGATAGCAGACAGGTTGCTCTTAACCACACTGCAGGACTTTCAACACCTCAGCAGGTGCAGATGGCTTTCTTTTCTTTGTTCGCCATAACGGATAGAGAGAACAAGTACAAAAATCTTACAAAAAATATCTGTCGCCGCAGGCAGAAGCTATTGTTCGAGGGGCTGGGACTTGAGGCAAAAAAAGATCAATATAGCGCAGCGTACTATACTCAGTTCGATCTCCTTGAGTGGGCAAGCCAAAACTACGGTGAGGATTTCGCAAAATACTTAAAGGGTAACTACAAAACTGTGGACATACTTATAAGGCTTGCAGAACAATCATCAATTGTGCTCCTGGACGGAAATGGTTTCAATGGTCCTGAATGGTCCATAAGGATATCACTGGCAAATCTCTGCGACGAATCATATTCTAAAATAGGAAAAGTTCTTCGTGATGTTATGGAAGGTTATGTAGAAGAATGGACTGAAAATTACAAAATTAGAATTAGTTAAGCAAGACGGCTTTTGAGAACATATACATACATTATAATATCAAAATATCCATAAAATTAATGGAGGTGGCTGAGTAGTACAAACTCAGCTGCTTTTTTTGCATACAGAAAACCACGGTTAGATGAGACCATAGTCTTTTGAATCATGGGGTTCGATAGAGGGGTGACAGCAATTAATCTCATTTTAACCAATTTAGTTGCATTATTTTTTGTTGCCTTGTATAGTTAAATTAAATGGAGAATATTGTTTGGGAGGTCATGTCAATGAAAAAGATTGCACTTATCTATAAAAATAGAGAGAATCAAGAAGTTATTACGTATTTGGAAAATGCCCTGTATCACATATTTGAAGGGTATATAGAAATAAAAAGCTATTTTATCAGTGAATTGTTACCCAATGAACAAATTGAAGCAGATGCATATCTTATGGTTTATGAGGATATGATTTATCAGCTTAAAAATCACATATCAAATTTTTATAAATTGATACTGCTTGGAAGAAGTATAAGAAAAGAATTTCTCCACGCCATGCTGGAAATTCCTAAAGATACGGAAGTGTTCGTTGTAAATGATACCTATGAAACCACCATACAAACCACGTATACACTTTATGAACTCGGTATTAACCATTTGAATCTAATTCCATACGACAAGGAATCGGCAGCAAGCGGAAAGTACAATGGGATAGAGTACGCTATTACACCTAATGAGGAGAGTCTAGTACCCAAAACCGTTAAGAAAATAGTAAATATAGGGTATCGAGAAATAAGCTTTGATACATTGCTGAAATTAATGAGAAAGCTTGATCTGGAAAATGATGTGGTAAATCGAAATCTGATCAGGCATTTGCACACAATCGTCGAACCGAATACTGATTATCATGATAATTATTATAACAGTTATCTGAAAGGAAAATTGTTAAACCGTGTAGTGGATAATTCTTTAGCAGCTATCATTATGCTGAATGAAAATCTGGAAGTGGTTTATTTTAATGAGAAAGCTAATGCTATATTTGAGACAAATGTGAATGCTCCCTTTGAATATATTGATGTTGAACTTATCCGAGGTGAGGATTTAAAAAATTATCCGTTAGTTCTCGCAGATGAAAACTATATATTTGAAAAAACTACCATAAAGTTGATGGATGAGACCATAGGCTATTTATTGAATTTGCAAAGTGAAAAGATATTACATGACATAGAAATCAATTTAAAAAATTATAATGTGAAAAAGGGACTGATTGCTAAACATACTTTTCAGGATATTATTTTTAAGTCTGATTCCATGGCAGAATGTATTGATGTGGCAAAGCAGGTAGCAAAAACAGATTATACAATATTGATAAGAGGCGAAACGGGGACCGGAAAGGAATTGATGGCACAGTCTATACACAATTATTCCAATAGGAGTAATGCACCTTTTGTTGCCGTAAATTGTGCAGCCATACCCGAGACTCTTCTTGAAAGTGAACTGTTTGGATATGAAGGCGGTTCTTTTACGGGAGCACAAAAAAACGGAAAGCTTGGGTTTTTTGAAAAAGCGCATACGGGAACTTTGTTTTTAGATGAGATAGGAGATATTTCTGCCAATCTTCAAACGAGACTGCTGCGGGCCATTCAGGAAAAGCAGATTATGCGGATAGGCAGTGAAAAGGTAATTGATGTGGATATCAGAATTATCGCAGCTACCAATTCAAAATTAGAAGATGCAGTGCAAAAGGGAAAATTCCGTGCAGATTTATTTTATAGATTAAATGTGATTCCTGTTTTTTTAAAACCCATAAGTCAGAGAAAAGATGATATTTTATCTCTGTTGAAATTTTTTCTCGGGAAAGCATACAGTAATGTTACTGAGAGCGAGAAAAAATTACTGGTAGAGTACCAATGGCCGGGGAATATCAGACAGCTTCAAAGTGCCAGCTTGTACTATAAAACACTTGGGAAATTCCCCGAGTATTTGTATGAAATAAAAAGCAGAACGGCCGCTGATTCTTTCGAACCAGCAGGTTCTGCCAAGGAAAGGAATGTTGCTGATGAAAGGACACCTGTTGACGTAAATGCTGTTTTCCAAAAGGTTTTAACAGAAATCTACAAAGCTACCCAGGCTTATCATGGGATTGGACGCAGTGCAATGATCGGAAATCTGAATATGCAGGGTATTAAAATCAGTGACGGCAAACTGCGGTCAATATTGTCTGACCTGGAAGTGCAAGGCTTTATATCTATAAAGCGCGGCCGCTGCGGGGCACAGATTACGGAAAAGGGTATCCAATTTATCAAACAGGTGTAAGTTAATCTTTCTTAAGAAATACAATATCATCAATCAGGGACTCAAAACGGATTCTTAAGCCAATGCTCTTATGCTCCTCATCGCAGATAAAGGTAAGTGGGATGGACAGTGTCAATATATCTTCTTTTACATTATCCACTCGGAAATTACCGGTCCAATAAGGTATTGCAGGTAAAAACATGTCCCGATATTTCATATACAACTTGTCACCCTTGGATACTATTGTTAAAAAACCATATCCGGGATTGTGGTATGTACCTTCGTATGAGTGAGCCTTATAGGATGCCATAAGCTGATGTGACGGCATTTCATTTGGGACGGCATCTGGATAAATGGAATGAAAGATGTCCACGTGGCAATCTTTATAGTCCTCCGCCGTAGGTGTCCTGTCATCTCTGAATTTCCGGGTCCAGTCAACCGAAGGAAGATCCAGCAGAGAGTCAATGAGAGTATAAAGAATCGTATGCATGATGGCAACGGTGGGTGAATGAAGGTTCATCATAATTGAGATTCCAATATCATCGTCTGGCATGAAGGCTTGTATGGAGGTATATCCTTCGATTTTGCCCGTATGCTTACAAATTAATTTTTCTCTGTATTTACCGGTTTTCCACCCCATGGCATATCCGTCTGAGGGATATAGTTCCGCATCGGGTCCTATATCATCTGAAAAATCTACCTGTGGGGTGATCATGGCTTGGAAGATATTTTCCGAAATCAATTGAGTCCCGTCTTCCGTTCGGCCTTTATGGATCAGGAAAGTCAGCCATTTGCACATATCTATTGCGGTACAGTTAACGGATGCCGCCGGAGCGACTACATCTACATTCCAGACGGGAAGCTTGGTAAGTTTGCCGTCTAATACCTGGTATGGATGAGCAAAATCGTCAGAATCAGTCATGTCCTTTGCCTGACAGTTAGCCGAGGTCATACCTAATGGATCAAACAAATAATTTTGCATCAGACTGGCCCATGATTGTCCGGTTACGGCTTCTGCAATATAACCGATTACAGCATAGATGATGTTGCTGTATTGCGGCCTGCTTCTGAACGGAGCGCTGGGTTGAAGATATGGAAAAACCTGAGAGAATTCTTTCAATGTTTTGGGGACGGGCCATATGGCATCATGGCCGCCCAGACCTGTTCTGTGGCACAGCATGTCCCGAAGGGTCATGCCGTCAATCGCTTCTTCATCCATCATTGCAAAGCCAGGAATGTAGTTTGTAACGGGAATATCGTAGTCCAGTTTCCCTGAATCCACCAACATGGCAATTATTGCAGAGGTCATGGATTTTGAACAGGAGGCTACACCAAAAAGTGTAGTATCCATTACCTCCAGTTGGTTTTCCCTGTCTCTCCAGCCAAAGGATTTCGTATAAGGTTCATGACCTTTTTTCACAATACTCAAAGATAATCCTGGCACATTCCAGAAATCCATTTCCCGTTGAATAAGCAGTTCGTTGACAGTAGTCCTGTTTTTCATATTGATTAGTACCTCCTAATTGATAATAATTAATATAAAATAATGCAATTATTATACCAATAAAAATCCTCCAGTGAGAAAATCAAAACATTGCTGTAACATCATATATAGTATAATACAAATAGTGTATAATTGGATTAAATAGGATTAAAGAAGTTTTTTTGTGTGTAAGGCTTGCAGATTCTGCTTTTTTTCAATCATTATAAATTGGCACTATTTTTGCAATATCTTAATATATAGTCGCAGACTACAATAATATTAAGGAGGAAAAATTATGAATTCAAAAAGTAATTTGGATGCAACAGCCAATGAAGTTGGATTTAAAAAGGAGATCGGTCTCTTTGGCGGTGTGAGCATCATTGGTGGAATCATGATTGGTTCAGGAATTTTTTATTTAGGCTCATACGTATTGGAGCGAACTCACATGAGCATGGGATTAGCCCTGTTATGCTGGATTGTTGGAGGTATCGTATCTTTGCTTGGAGGATTGTGCTTTGCAGAATTAGGAGCATCTAGTCCAAAATCTGGTGGTATGGTTGTTTATTTGGACGAAGCCTATCACCCAGTTGTAGGGTATATGTTTGGTTTTACAAGCTGGCTGCTAAGCGGTGCCGGCTCCATTGCTGCTTTGGCTATTGCATTGCCAACTGCCTTAAGAGGTTATTTGGATTTATCCGATGTTTCAATCAAAATAATCGCTGTGGCACTTATTCTTTTACTAACAGGTTATAATTCATTAGGAATAAAACAGGGAACTATTTTGCAGAATGTGTCAATGGTTGCAAAATTAATTCCTATCATTATTATTATTGGTGCAGCTATTTTCCTGGGACAGCAGCATCCTGACCTGACTCTGTTGCCTGCTGACGGAACAGAGACCAGCTTTAGTGCAATCATTGGTATGATTGCTTTTGCGACAGTAGCTACTTTATGGGCATATGAAGGCTGGACTAACTTGAATTCTCTTGCGGAAGAGATGAAGGACCCGGCTAAGAACTTACCAAGAGCATTACTGATTGGTATCGGTACTATCACCATTATCTATACTTTGTTCAACTTCGCAATTTATAAAGTCCTTCCGCATACAGAAATCGTCAGCATGATTGGAGACGGAAACCTTTACCTTGGGACAGAAGTAGCAAAACGTGTATTTGGCGGCATCGGTGGAGGCTTGGTACTTGCAACCATGCTGATTGCTATGTTCAGCTCTTTAAACGGAATGATTATTACATTCCCCCGTAACTACTATGCTATGGCAAAAGAAGGACATTTCTTTAAGAGCTATGGAGAACTACATCCTAAGTACAAGGTTCCTACAACCGCTTTAATTGGTCAGGCAGTTATCTCAATAGTATTAGTTCTTTTAAGAAACCTGGATCAGCTGACGTCTTTGGTAGTATTTGCAGGAATGCTGTTTAACGTACTTTGTGTAGTAGCAGTTATTGTTTACAGAAAGAGATACCCGAATTTACCTCGTCCATATAAGGCTTGGGGATATCCGGTTACTGTTATTATTTCCACGCTTTTGTTCTTCGGCTTGATGTTAAATACCTTGATGGAGGATACGTTTACCGCTTTAATTGGTTTAGTAGTACCGGCTACAGGAGCAGTGGTTTACTTTATATTTGATAAGAAAATAAAAGCAGATAAAAATAGAGCATAAATATAAGGAGGCGAAAAAATGGGTTTACCTAAAGATTGCGAAGTAAGCATTCACTGCAGATTTAAAAAAGGTGAAAAAAATTTGATTACAGATGTGCCTGGTGTAAAGGTAGGGCATGTAACTTTGATCGATCAAGAGAAAGATATTCATACAGGAGTCACAGCCATTTTACCCCATACGGAAAATCTTTTTAGAAATAAGGTATTAGCAGCAACTTCTGTAATAAATGGATTCGGCAAAAGTGCCGGTTTGGTTCAGATCGATGAATTAGGAAATATCGAGACACCGATTATCATGACCAATACCTTTGGCGTCGGAACGGCCTTAAATGCAGTAACAAAATATATGCTGAAGGATAACGAGGATATCGGAAGGTCTACAGGCACGGTAAACTGCGTTGTTACGGAATGTAACGACGGAGAATTAAATGACATCAGGGGAATGCATGTTACGGAAGAGGATGTATTACAGGCCATTGAAAATTGTGGTGACGTATTTAAAGAAGGAGTCGTAGGCTCTGGCAGCGGCATGATTTGCATGGGCATCAAAGGCGGAATAGGATCTGCTTCCAGAATCGTATCTTGCGATGGTAAGGATTATACGATTGGAGCTATTCTGATGTCCAACTTCGGGATGTCTGGAAATCTAATGATAGATGGCCGAAGAATTGATACAGAGCATACTGTGCCGAGAAGCAAGGCTGAAAAGGGATCGGTCATTATCATCATTGCAACAGATATACCCCTCAATGAGAGACAGTTGAAGCGTGTGGCAAAACGAGCCACTGTAGCTTTGAGCAGGACTGGTTCCTTCCTCGGAAACGGCAGCGGAGACATTGCAATTGCGTTTTCTAACACCAATATAATGCCGCATTACAGTGAAAAAAATATTATTGACACTAAAATGTTCCATGATGATGCGATAGACAAAGTATTTGAAGCAACGGCAGAAGCGGTGGAAGAAGCGGTAATCAGTTCAATTTATCATGCAGAGACTGTAAAGGGCATCAGAGGTAAAGAAGTATTTGCTTTAAAAGAATTTTTATAGGATGGATGAGAGGATAAAGATGAAAGTATTTATCAGCGCCGATATAGAAGGCGTGACTGGTGTTGCCAGTTGGTGTGAAACGAGATATGGCGGTCAGGGGTATGAAGCGGCCTGCAGGCAAATGACTCTGGAGGTGGCGGCGGCATGCAGAGCCGCCATGAAACTGGGCTACGATGTGGTGGTTAAGGACGGTCATGAAGATGCTTTAAATATCCATATGGCACAATTGCCCAAAGGTGTACAGTTAATTCGGGGCTGGATGACCACTCCGGCATCTATGATGGGTGGACTGGATGAGAGCTTTGACGCAGCGGTTTACATTGGATACCATTCTCCTGAAGGAAACGATGCCAGCCCGTTAGCGCATACCATTGAACATGATTTATTCAACTGGATAAAAATTAATGGAGAGTTAGCTTCGGAGTTTTTATTGAATGCGCTTTGGGCAACAGCTCATGGGGTTCCCTCTGTATTTCTTTCGGGAGACGACGGCATGTGCCGTCTGGCCCAAAAAAACCATCCTGAAATCTTTACCGTAGCTACAAAGAAGGGAATTGGTAATGCTGTATGGAATATTCATCCGGAAGAGGTTGTAGAAAAAATTGAAAAAGGCGTAGAAAAAGCATTGGAAGCTGGAATCGGATTAATGCCGATTGAAAAGGAATATAATATGATTATTAATTTCAAAGAGCATCAAAATGCCAGAAGAGCGTCGTGGTATCCGGGAGCAAAACAAACGGACAGTAATACGGTGGAATATACAGCAGAAACACCTTGGGAACTAAGTGTTGCACGCATGTTCATGACAGAAATATAGCCAGGGTTTGTTCATTTAAAAGAGGTAAAAGCGATGAAATACTCTGCTTTGTTGTATATATAAAACCACGCGTTGGATGAAGTTGTCAACTGAATGTACACAACTTAATAACCACTTTTCAAAAAACTCTGTTTAATTTTATATTGAACAGGGTTTAAATAATCCAAGGCATAAGCAGGGCGCAGAGTATTAAAGAACTCCACATATTTCTCAAGGGATTTTGAAAAATCCTCTTTTTCATATTTACTGTAATTACAGCGTATCTCAGCCTTAATCCACCCATTAATAGATTTAATAATAGGATTATCTGTGGCAGCCTTGAAAGAGACGAAATAAAAACGGTTAGCTGTATACAGCATCATTATTGCCTCCTCAAGCACACGGAATGTGTGGTTCTGATAACGAAATGTGGTAAAGACAAAAAAATAAATTGACACAACCACAATATGTATTTGTGAACCGCAGCATTTTCAAGAAGTCAATGAGTTTGAGCTTAAACCTTATAAGACAAAGCCTATTCATGATGGTGATAGATTTGAATTAGGGAATAGATGTTTAGAGGTTATTCATACACCAGGTCATAGCAACGACAGCATTATGTTATATGATGATAAAAATAAAATCCTTTTTACAGGAGATACCTTTTATTTAGGAGCTCTATATGCTCATTTCGATTGTGATGAGTTTGGAAAATCTAATATAGAGGATTATTATAAAACAATGAATGGCCTCACTGAAAGATGTCCCGGCATAAAGGGGCTCTATTGCTCGCACAATGATTTTATTGTAGACCCAATTAAAATTTCTGAAACTGCATCGGCCTTACAAGATATAATGAGCAGCTGTGATGATACCGAAACTGAAATGAACGATGGGCACACCTACTTAGAGGATGGAACTAAATTAAGAGAATATAGATTTAATGGATTCTCGATCATTGTAAAGAATTAAAGATATTTAATATATGCTTTTTAACAATGCCAGAAAAAAGCAAAGCAAGGTAAAAATTTATTGAAAAATAGAAGATGACCATCAATTGCCCCCCGGCAGATACAAATCTGCCATTAAGGATTTAATTATAGGAGGAATAAACATGAATAAGCAAAATCAAATAAAACACTGGATTATTACAGGAACCGTCCCTGAGAAATACCAGATTTGCATTGACGATAATATATATCACATGGACTCCAGCTCCACTCGACATCATTATTGCACATTCACGGCATACGGAGACCGTAATCCTGTTTCAGAGACTCTAACTATTGAAATTACAATGATTTGAAGAGTTGGTGAAATGAGCTTAATTTAGGCGTGAGAGGATGAGTTTTGCATCTTTTCTTTTGCTCGTATAATTTTCATGGATATTCATTTTATTTAATGAGGGTGAGCCGTGAAAAAGGTTTTAAAATTTTTATTTGTAAGCATCAAAAACCGGTATTTGCCAAGCAAATGTCTATAGGAAATAATCACTTTTATTCATTTATCTCATATTCTATATTAGATAAATAAATAACTTACTCCATTAACCTGTTCTTTATAAGTACATAGTACTGAAAGTTGAATTTTTAAAACTCTCAATGTGAAGGAGTAAATAATATGAATTTATCATCAAAAGCTAATTTTAAGGATGATTATGAAAATAGTAATAAGAGCAGTGACTCATGCGGACGAATATTAAAATGCGGAGAGGTTAGTCAAGCATTATTATTTAATGGTGCGAGTATAGGAACTTCTTTACCTGCCGCTACTGTCACCCTAGATACTTCTAAATTTTGTAATCCATGTATAATATTTGAATTTACATCTAATATAATTGGAACACTTTTTCAAGGAACTTTAGACTTTCAATTATATAGATCTTGTAATAATCAACTACCAATTCCTATTGGTCCACAATTTTCTTTTACACAACCGATACCAGCTTACTTTGCTAATATGTTTACATTTTTTATATGTGATTGTAATTCATGTTCAAATGAATGCTGTACCTATAGTATTGTTGTTTCAGTTGGTGGATCTACTCCTATTATTGGTAATGTTGGCATTTTCGCAGCAAGGCTAGCCGCAATTATTGCTGATAATCCGGAACATGATGATGACTGTTTCCTATGTAATAAACTTAGCCATAAAGAAAAAAAGACTATTTTAAAATGCGGAACCCCAGGCGGTGCAATACCAATAGCTCCAGGTACTTTGGCAGGCACTACTTTTACAGTTAGTACTCTTGCTTTAAAAACTTCCTGCTTATGTGATCCATGTGTAAAGCTTGAATTTACAAGCACTATAGCTTATTCAAGCCCTACCACTATTGATAGCACAGTTGTAAACTTTCAGGTATTTAAAATTTGCGACAATCAGCGAAACCCAATACCAGTTGGGCCACAGTTGGTTTTTTCAGTTCCATTTACAACTGTAATAGTTCCACCTGCAATACCTGGATTTTCTGGTACTTCAACATTTTCTTTCTTTGTTTGTGATTGTGATATTTGCCCCCATGAATGCTGCACCTATTCAGTAGTAGCAACTACACCTACAGCTGATGCTTCTGTTACTATTACCAACGCAAGACTCTCCGCAATAGCTGCAGATAATAAATGCAGATGCTGTTAATACAAAATTTAAAAACTTCACTACTATAAAAGGCTCGAATAATTATCTGAGCCTTTTATTTTGCAAGGCAAGGATATTTGAGCACTCGATTTTACCAAGACTATATTTAATAATGTTAATACAATAATCAAATATTCTAAGATAGAATTCTTTTAATGCATCTAGATACAACTTCTTATCGAGTCTAGGTGACAGGCACTTTGCATTTGCTTAAATTATCTCTTTTATTATAAACTATATAAGGAAGTAGGCGCTGTAAGCTATTTATTTTGGTTGCTTAATATAATAATTACAAAAAATGTTAGAGAAAAGTTTAATATTATCACATAAAACTTCGGAAGGAAAGACTCGACGGTCTAAACTAATCGGAAAATTCATTTCAAATATATCGTATTAAAAAATGTCGCCAAGGAATATAACCACCTTGGCTACTTTCTGTTTTACTACTATTTAAAAATATGTGATATTATGTTGGCAGAATTTTGAAATAGTAAGAGAAAATTTTGTATGCATATTGAAACCTTTTCATATTTTTCGTGTATATATTTTTAACAAGTTAATAAAAAAAGTTATAAAAAGTTATATCGATTACTACCTGAGAGGGGGAAGGCTGATTTGACAGAGGATGAAAAGCTTTTGCTTAATTTAAAAAAGAGAAAGCGTGATGCATTAGATAAAGTAATGAAAGAGTATACACCCTATGTCAGTGTGATTATTTATAATATCATTGGAAATATTATGACAAAGGAAGATGTGGAGGAGGTGACGGCAGATGTATTTGTGGGCCTTTGGAAGCATGCTGATTCCCTTGATAGCCAAAAGGGAACGGTCAAAGCTTATCTCGGAGCTGCAGCACGAAACTGTGCAAAAAACAAGTTGCGTCAAGTCTCCGTTCATCAAGAATTGGATGAACGGATGACTACTGAAAATCCTGAACCTGTCGTTTATCTTGAACAGAAGGAGAAGCAAAAACAATTGGTTCAGCTGATTTCTACACTGGGCGAGGCGGACAGTGAACTTTTTATACGATATTATTATTATGATGAAAAAATCTCTAAAATTGCGAAGATTACAGGAATGAATGTTTCCACTATCAAAACAAGATTGGCGCGTGGTAGAAAGAAGCTTAAGGAGATGATGGATAATGAGGAGAGGAGACTATGATGAATAAACGACTTTCCCAATTGTGCTGTGAGTTGAAAATAGACAGCATAGACATAGAAGAAAAAGTCAATATAAAAGACATTATTGACAAAGTAAATGGTACATTGAATACAGATATAAATGAAAGAAAAGTTTATAGAAGGCAGAAATTAGTAAAAACAGTAGTTATTATCACTGCACTTCTTATTTTAGCAACAACAACAGTATTTGCAGTAGTTAAGGCAGATATTTTGAAGTTAAATTTTACGGGAGATACTACCCCCTTTACTAATTTTGTGGATACGAAAAAGCAGAGCGTGGCGGATGGACAATATAAGCTGACGTTGGAACAGACACTAGTTTCGAAATATCAGGTATTTGTGGTTTATACTGTGGAGGGCCTGACAGATGAAGCCATTGCAAAGCTCATGAAGGAGGATTATTTTGGAGTAGGATTAACGGAGATTTCTTTTGAGCCGAAATATGGTGACCATGCAACAATTTCGAATATTACCCAGGGTGAAATAATAGAGTTAAAAACGAAAACATCGCGGACATTTCAACTATACAGCAGTAGTTATTTTAATGAAGATGACGTGGATTTCATTTTAAGGTTTGCCTGCATGAAAGAAGGAAAGCAGATAACTGTTCCTATGAAATGCAACGTGGAATCAAAGGAATTTATTTTGGAAGGACAGCCCTATGGCAATGCAATTTTAAGATATAGCCCTCTTGGAATTTATTTTGAGAGAAACTATAAAACACAAAATGAGATGGATGCGGAATTGTATTTTCGCATGAAAAACGGTAAAATCAAAACTTGCAACGATTTAGCCGATGTATTACCTGGAGGAAGGATGAATTCTTATGACGTATTTGATGAACAGCTTAAACTTTGGCGTTATGGTAGCACTGGGCTTTTCTATGAAATAACAGAACTATCTGCCTTTAGAAGTATCATTGTTGGTAATATAGAGTATGACATTAGGGACACCACTAAAACTAAAACTATAACCATTGATGAAACATTGCGTCCTTTTGAGTTGAAACCAGTAATCAAAGATGAAACAACTTGGATACCAGTTGAAGCACTTTGCAGTAAATTAGGAGCAAAATATCAATGGAATGAAAAGACCCGTTCGGCAAAAATCAACTACCATGATGAAATATATATTCTTAAAGATGGGAGCAGTGTTCTTTTGAAAAATGGTGAGGAATTTGAGCTATTCAACCCCGTATGTATACTCAAAGGGCAACTGATTGCACCAGAATACCTAGCTTTTGGTATGCATTTTAAGGTGAAACCAAAAGAAGAACCTTGGGAGAGTAGCGAACGTCGTTGTATAGGCACATATGATATCAAGAATACAGTATGGATTGTTACACCTTGATGTAAAATTGAGCTTTAGTAATTCAACAAGAAAACAAAGCAAATATTGGATGGATATACATCTTGCATATTGATGTATGATTTAAAAGAAAATATATGTAAAAAAGTAGATTACATAAATGGGGTCGCATCAAATATTTTTGATATAGGGGGTAAGCTTTTAGTATTAAATCGAGGATACACAAAAGGGTCTTCCTATATGGATAGTTTGTATATAGACTACTATGATTATGAACTCAATTTCTTACGTTCAGAAAGTATTCCTTTGGAACAGAATAAGAAGATGGAATTTGTAATGAGAAATTTTTGTTATTACTATGATAAAAAATCATGGGAACGGCTAATACAATAGATGATAATAAGAAGAACTATGTTTTTATCTATGATATTAACAAAAAACAGATAATATATTTTTCTAAATTAACACAAAATGATGAAAAACTACTACTTAATGATGATTTATTTACGTATAAGAAAAATAATGATAGCTATCATATATTTTAATATATAAGTAAAAGAGGCCCAGTGCAAAATGACTATTTTGGATATGCAAAATCATTTTTTCAACTTGTTGAAATACAATGCATAAAGTATGTTTAGTGAGCAAGTATCCTTTTTTTGGGATACTTGCTCTATTGTTATACTGCTACTTGATTAAATATTGTCTAAAATCCAGGATTTAACGGCAGTTGACAATTTTTATACTATAACATTTGTTTCGCAGAACTGATAGTTATTTCTAATATCCTTGTTAAAAAACTGAATTTCTCTTTCATTTCTTCAAACTCCTGGCCAGAACTAATAAATTTTGCAGTGCCTTCAATTATAAAACCTGTTCCTTGGTAATCATTATAGCCAATAACTTCTTTGCTTCCTAAAGATATTTTTATCTTATTATTAATATTAACATTTTTTTCTGTTTTCCTCATAATTGCTGCTGGAATCAGAAGCCTTCCATCTGAAGTTACAGTAATGTAGGAATTCCAGGTATTAACTATATGTGGCTCGCATTCTCCCCAAGAAACAATCGAAACAACACCTTCTTTTTTTATTACATCATAAAATTTTTTTGTTAACATATATTTTTCCTCCTATAAAAACATTTAAGATATTGTAGATAACTTTTATCTACAATTATTATATATATTGAATTTTGAGTTGTCAACTAAAAAGTATATTGAGGATATATTTTATCTATAATTTAAAGCTGTATAGGTTGACTAATAAAAAATATTAAAGTAATATGGGAAGAAGAAATTGTATTCAGGGAGGGTGATTTTATTGCAATTTTCTATTGGTGTAGAATACGCATTACATTGTATGTTGTATATGGTTGATAATCCTACGGGAAATTCAATAGGTATAAAGGACTTGGCTACTTATCAAGGGGTATCTGAGACTTATTTGTCAAAAGTATATACGAAACTAAGGAAAGCGGGTATTGTCAAGTCTATACCTGGAGTAAATGGTGGATATGAATTAGCTCGTTTGCCTGAAAGTATTACTTTTTGGGATATAGTAGAGGCTGTAGAAGGAGGTGCTCCTTTATTTCAGTGTGCAGAAATAAGGCAAAATGAAATATTACTAGATAAAGAAAATTTGCCAGACACACATACAAAATGTCCATGCCTCATACATGTTGTAATGATGGAAGCTGAAGAGCAAATGAGACAGTACTTGAGAGATAAAACATTAGCGTGGTTATACGAGCAAGTAAAGAATAAGCTTCCACAAGAGCACCTAGAAGCTACAGCAGAATGGTTTAACAATCTGAGAATGAAGAAGTAGTAAAAAAAATTCTGCAAACTTAGAATGAGTCATGCTTCAAAAGCCATAATAAAAGCACACATAATAATAATGAAGGCACAATTGAATATTGGATAGGTGATTAATTAATTATGAGCCAGAGACGATACTGGCTTATAAACGCAAGATTGTATTATTCCACACAGAGAAATTATAAAAAACCAAACAAATTAAGGTGATATGAGGCAAGCTGTGCATGAACATGCTTCTATTCCCAGGTATGGTATTTACGATTGAGCCAATGGTGAACATGGGAACTGATGAAATTTTTGTAGATGATAATGATGGCTGGATAGTTTATACCGCAGATTGAATGCCATAAGCTCAATGTTAATGCTACAAATCAGCAATTTTATCCAAAAATAGAGCATAACAGAATAAAGAAAATAGTCGTCTTATGGGTGATCAAACGGTCGCTCTTTTCTTTTACCCAAAAGTTAGAAGGGGGTCTGTAATGCCTAAAATCATACTCACATCACACCATAGGTACTCATGATTATGGTAGTGTTTAAACTGATAAAAAACAACTGGTTTGCATTGATAAATTTTTGAACTTTTTACATGTGGACTATCTTTTTGAATTTCTCATTCGTTATACATAATAGAATGAGAAAAATATTTTGAACATTTGATGAGAAAGGAGGATTCTGTGGACGCTGATTTTCTGTTAATTAGGAAAATGAAGCAGGGTGAAGAAAAGGCATTTGATTTATTTGTCCATAAGTATTATAAAGAAATTTTGACATACTGCAATTATCATTGCCCAAAAAAAGAATATGCCGAAGATTTAACACAGGAAACCTTTGTGCGTTTTTTCGCAAAATTGTCTGATTTTCATTACAAAGGAAAGACAAAAAATTATTTATATACCATATCTGGAAATTTATGCAGGGATTTTTATAAAAAGAGAAAAGAGATACCAATGGAAGACATGGAATTAAGCGAAAAAACAGAACCAGTAGGACATCAAATGACAGATGTAGTAAATAAACTTGCTCTTGAGTGGGCGTTCAAGCAACTGCCAAATGAATTGCATGAGGTTCTTATTCTTTATCATTTTCAGGAACTCAAACTGAAAGAAATAGCTGATGTACTGAAAATAAGCCTGCCATTAGTAAAATATAGGCTGAAACAAGCAAGAAAACAGTTGGGAAAACTGTTGAGAGAGGAGGAAATATATGAATCTGGAAGAACAACTTGCGAACTATAGGAAAACAGCAAAGGCAGAGCCGGAAGAGGGAAAAATACAGGAGACAATCAAAAAATCAAAGGAAGTATTTTATGCTATAGAACAGGAGCGTAGGTTATCTTACCATGATTTTTTATGGGCGCAGTTGAAAGTGATACAGAAAAGATGGTGGATTTTTCAATTTCTGCTTTTGTGCATATTAGGAACTATGTTGGTATCCACATATGAGGATACCTATATCCAGAGAGGTATGGGGGTTATGGCGTCATTGTTTGTAATTCTTATTATTCCAGAATTTTGGAAAAACAGGTCTTATAAGTGTATGGAAATAGAAGAATCCTCCTACTATTCCCTGCGACAAATATATGCAGCACGAATGGTATTGTTTGGTATAGTAGACATTTTGCTGCTTACCGTATTTTGTGCAACAGTAACAATTGGCTTGCATTTTGAACTTACGAAATTGCTTGTTCAGTTTCTTTTGCCAATGATTGTAACAGCGTGTATTTGTTTTGGTACATTGTGCAGCAAATATATTTTGAATGAAACTGTTGCAATTGCTTTATGTATTGCGTGGAGTGGATTATGGTCACTTATCACTTTAAATGAAAAGGCATATACAATGATTACATTGCCAATATGGCTGGCTTTAGTGACATTTGCACTTATTTTCTTATGTATTACTGTTTATCGTACTTTAAATAGTTGTAATAAATATTGGGAGGTGGCTTTTAATGAAATTGGAATTGAGTGATTTAACCAAAAGTTTTGGCGATTTTACTGCTGTAGATCATATGAATCTTACTATGACTAATGGTGTGTATGGTTTGTTAGGTGTAAATGGTGCAGGAAAAACCACATTAATGAGAATGTTGTGTACTTTACTCCGACCAACAAGTGGACGTATAACCTACAATGGAGAAGATATTTTTAAAATGGACGGGGAATATAGAAATTTATTAGGATATTTACCACAGGACTTCGGATTTTATCCTGAGTTTACAGTGCAAGACTATCTTCTTTATATTGCTACAATTAAAGGAATTCGTCCTGCTGTGGCAAAAAAAAACGTAAAAGAACTGATTTCCCAAGTGGGACTTACGAAATCAGCAAATAAAAAAATGAAGAAATTATCTGGTGGTATGAAACGTCGAGCGGGAATTGCACAGGCAATGTTAAACAACCCCAAAATTTTGATACTTGATGAACCAACAGCAGGACTTGACCCAAATGAAAGAATACGCTTTCGTAATTTGATTAGTGAACTTTCAGAGGAACGTTTGGTGTTATTGTCTACACATATTGTTTCTGATATTGAGTACATTGCTAATGAAATCTGGTTAATGAAGGACGGAAAACTTGTTCGTAAAGGAACATCGGAGGAAATCATAAATTCAATGCCTGAGAAAGTCTGGATTTGTTTTGTAGAACATTCCACGGTATCTAAAATCATGAAAAGATATAAGGTTTCTAATATGAAATCAGAATCTCATGGTGTAGAATTACGTGTTATTTCATCAGAAAAACCTCTTCCTGATGCCGTTCGTGTAGAACCGTCACTTGAAGATGTATTTTTGTACTATTTTGGAGAAAAGGTTGGTGATGAAAAATGATTCAATTCGAAATAAAAAAAGTGTTTTCTAAGCCTATAAACAAGGCAGCATTGTTGTTTTTGATAGTTACACTCATTGTTGTAAGTATTCTCACGATTAACAATGTGAGATATGTGGATGAAAATGGAGATGCTACAACGGGAATTACCGCAGCAAATCATTTGAGAGATTTAAAAAACCAGTGGGCAGGTTCTGTTAAGGATGACGTGCTTTCAAAAGTAATTCAAGAAAATACTGCAATTAACAATTCAAAAGAGGCTTTATCTGACGATGTGCAGGAAAAAAATAAAGCATATGCAAAAAAACAAGGGTTTTCTGATATTACAGAAATGATAAGTAATGCATTCGTGGGCTTTGGAGAATATGATTATTATAGAGTTGACCGTGTTACAACTGAAGAAGTAGGTAAGGTTTATGAGAAAAGAATTTCCAATTTAAAAGAATGGCTGGATACAGGTGAGGAACATTTTTCAGATACAGAAAAAGATTTTTTAATTGGACAATATCAAGACCTTAAAACACCTTTTTATTATGAATATACAGATGGCTGGCAGGCTTTATTACAAAATATTTCTACGGTTATTCTAATATTGGCACTAATCATTGGATTCTTTGTAGCGGGTATTTTTTCAGATGAGTTTCAATTAAAGTCAGATTCTATTTTCTTTTCAACAAAACTTGGAAGAAATAAAGCAGTTCATTCTAAAATAGGAGCGGGATTTTTAATTACCACATTGACATACATAATATGTGTATTCTTGTATTCTGTAATTGTGCTTTTATTATTGGGAATAGATGGAGCAGGGTGTCCAATACAGTGGAGTATGTGGAAAAGTTTTTATAATGTTACTTATTTTCAAGCATACCTTCTTATTGTTTTCGGAGGATATATAGGGACTTTATTTGCCATGACAGTCTCTATGCTTGTATCAGCCAAAACGCATTCAACAGTGGTAGCAATCATGGTCCCTTTTATCTTATTATGTGTATTTCCATTTTTAAGCAGAATTATTACATTACCTCAAATATGTTCACTTTTTCCAGACCAATTATTAGAGATATTTGTAATTCTTAAAAACTCTGGATTATATGAAATAGGTGGAAAAGTAATGGGGACAATATTTGTTATTATTCCTGCCTATTTGGTACCTTGTATTGTTCTTCAGCCAATATTGTATAGTGTTTATAAAAGAGCAGAAATAAAATAAATGAAACGATATACAAAGCGAAAATTTAATAAAATGAAGATATTTGCAATCCCTCTTCTGATGGTTTTTACATATATACTGCTGACAAGTAACTTAATTTCTATTTCAGGCTTTCCATTGCCATCTTTGGATAGCATAGGGTTAAGACACAAAACTGCTAGTGAAGATTATGGTTGGAATCTAATTCTGGTCAATCAAAAAAACTATATTCCTGATAATTATGAGATGGACTTAACAGAATTGTCAAATGGAGAAAAAGTTGATTCCAGAATTTATCCAGACTTACAAGCTATGTTTGACGCGGCAAGGGTAGATGGACTATATCCATATGTTGCTGCTGGCTATAGAACGCAGGAGAAGCAACAACAATTATTGGATGAAAAAATAGAAGCATATCAAAGTGAGGGGCATTCCAGATTAGAAGCAAGAAAACTTGCTGGACAGTGGGTAGCTATTTCTGGAACAAGTGAACATCAGTTGGGTATAGCAGTGGATATAAATGCTGACATTACGAAGAGTTCTAGTGATGACGTATATGCATGGCTTGCAGAAAATGGATATAAATATGGCTTTATAAAACGTTACCCCACTGATAAGACAGAAATAACTGGTGTTATCAATGAACCGTGGCATTATAGATATGTTGGAAAGCAATCGGCCCACGAAATATATTCTCAAGGAATCTGTTTAGAAGAATATATAGATATGTTAAGGTGACACTCTTTATAATGATGGAATAGCTATCCATATACACCACCCAACAAAATATTTTGGAAGTGGTGGTAGTTGATTTTTACGCTGGGAGAGCGAATTTATATAATCTCTGGCGCAAAAGAAAACATTGATTTCCGCAAGTAAAATCAAGAAATGTAATTTCCATTACGCTATAATTGTTATAGGGTGATTGAAACGAGGTGAGCAGACGAATGTACGAGTGGCACAAGCAGATTCAAATAATTGTTGATGAAATTGATGAGTGTATCAGATATCATCACGATGAAGCACTAACCTTACGGTTTCTTTCTCGCAAGTTAGGTTATTCTGAATTTCATACTACCAGAAAATTTAAGGAAATATCGGGTATGCTGTTTAGAGATTATTTGCGACTTAGAAAGTTAGCCTTTGCACTAAAAGAGGTTCGAGATAGTAAAAAAAGCATTTTAGACATTGCTTTTGATTATGGTTTTTCATCACATGAAGCTTTTACCAGAGCTTTCAAGGGAGCATATGGTGTAACTCCAAGTGAATACAGAAAAAAGCCTAAGCCCGTCATTCTTCGTACAAAAATAAACCCTTTCGACCGCTACTTTTTAGGATTTGGAGAGATTGGTATGATGAAATCTACAGATGATGTTAAAATTTATTTTGTAACCATTCCCGCACACAAATTTTTGCACATTAAAAGCTATGAGAGTAATGGGTATTGGGATTTTTGGCAAAAGCAAAGTCTTATCCCGGGGCAGGACTGCCAAACAATTTGCGGCTTACTCGATAGTATTAAGGGCAAATTGGATGACGATGGTGGGAGCGAATCTAACAGCGGCAACGGTCAGATTATGGCATACATTAATGACCCGGACGGCAGACTCTGCGATTGGGGTATTCCACGTACAGAGTGTTATGGTGTACGTCTTCCTTTTGATTATAAAGGCGAAGTACCACCACAAATGCTTATGATTGATGTTCCCGAAGCCGAGTATATTGTTTTTGAACATGGGCCATTCGATTATGAGCAGGAAAATCGTAGTATAGAGGAAAAGATTGAAAAGGCAATGGCAACTTTTGATTTCGCAGGCACCGGTTACTGCTTTGATACTTCCCCCGGTAGAATAATTTACTTTTATTTTAATCCGGAACGGTTTTTTAAGTATATCAGACCGGTGCGGAAGTCATAATCGCAGGTCTGTTTTCACGACAGACATGTGGATTCGGATCAGAAAATTAAATAGGAATAAAACAAAAAAGGCGAGGTAGTAAATCAAATTATGACTTATAGTTTCGTCTTTTTTATAACATAATCTAAATTTCATTAAGAGGGATATAGTTTCATAGTTTGCAGACAGTCCTTCCTTATTTGTTTTTTAGAACAAATATAATTGCAATAATTTGAATTTATCTTCGGTTCTTCAGATTTTCTAAAGGGGGTAACTAGCTTATATTCTTTTTACATCGATAGATTTTAACAGCCATGGAAAGTTGCTCTAATTGAGAAAAGCTTTTGTAATCCAAGCTGGTTATTTCTTTTATCTTATCTAAACGGTAGCGAACTGTGTTCTTATGCTGATCTAAAGCCTGGGAAGTGGCAACTATATCGCAATCTAAATCAATGTATTTACAGAGCGTAGGAATTAAATGACCCCTGTTTTCTATATCATAGTCTTCCAAAGGTTCAAGTAAATCTTTAGCAAACTGTTTCATCTCTGGTGTTTGGGAAAAAGGAAAAATTAAGCGATATGTGCCCAAATCACCGTATTTAATGTAGTTTATAGTTTGACAATTTTCCGCAGAGGCCGCATAGAGACATTCTTGCAGCCCAATTTTATATTCTGCTAAATTTAGATGACATGCACTGACGCCACAGCACAAATAAGAGTCATTTTCAAGAAGAATAGCAAGAATATATTGTATAAATTTATCAGAAAAACGTTTAGTAATACATTCTTCTGAGTAGGTAAAGAAAAAGCCATCTTTATTTAGAATCAGTGCATTTCCTGGTACATTTAGGTTGCTGGATGAAAATCTAGCATAGTAAGTATCAAAAGCTTTGCAGCCCAAATAATCATCAAATTTTATATAAAGATTAAAAAATTGTTCTTTACAAGAAGGGTTGATGCGCCTTATGCAAGCTGAAATTTCATTGTCACTTAAATCTGTAGATAGAATTTGATCCAGCGCTTGTTGAGCGAAGCGCACATCGGATAAAAGTTCACAATGGCGCTGAATTTCATAGATAATACGTTCTATGTAAATTTCTTGGGATTCAATGAAAATGATAGGAAAATTTTTTGAATCTGCGTACCGGAACACTGATTCATGAATAGGTATTTTGAATACATTTTTTATGACAAGACCACTGGTACCTTTTGCGATTAGATGTTTAACTGCATCTGAAATAGTAAAAGGGTTGTCTTTGGCACATAAAAAAGTGGTAACAACCAATTGGTTTTCGTGAAAATTGGAATGAAGGTATTTGTCTTTTAGTACAGAATCCATCTCATAATCTAAAATACCGGCAGAGTTTATAGTGCGTGCCATGCCACCAGAACCAGCCACTATTTTTAGCCCTTGTTTGAAGGTGTAGTAAAAATCTGAGACAGTATAATTCATAAAGGCATCTCCTCTTTCCTATTTTAATATATGCTATTATATTACTTCCTCATAGTCCTTTCAAGAAAAATTAGATAAAAATATAAAATGGAGCATATATAATTGTATTGTAGAACAATTTTGTTTCATGGAAAAGCTTAAATGATAAAGATAAAATTAATATAATAAAGTAGGGCTAACAAATTATAAAAAGATAATTTGAGTTAGTAAATCAGCGAGAGGAGTAAGAAAAATGAAAGTATCAATTTTAGGTCGTAATGATCTGGAAAAATTATTGAAAATGTCAAAAGTCATTGAAGGTGTACAGTCAGTATATCGATTAAAAGCTGAGGGGAAGACAGTAGTATGGCCACTGGTGTCTTACGATTTTGAGGAAGCTAATGCAGTCATGGATATCCGTTCTGGTTGCATTTTTGGTGAAAACCTTCACGGATTGAAGATGTTAAATAACTTTCCACTAAATAAACAAAAAGGACTGCCATCATTTAACGGAATGCTGATGATTTTTGACTCTACTACAGGTGTACCTTTAGGTGTTATGGATGCAGCATATATTACTTGTATGAGAACTGGTGCTGCCGGTGCCATCGGAGCAAAGATTTTGGGTAGGCCGGAATCCGAAGTACTGTTTGTACTGGGAGCAGGAAATCAAGCGATTTACCAAATTGCTGCCACATTAACACTTATGCCAAAGATAAAGAAAATCTATGTTGCAGATCCACTAAATTTAGAAAATGCAAAACACTTTGTGAAAAATTGTCCCCAAAAACTAAAACAAGATTTCGAAATAAACTGTAATGGTTTGGTTTTTGAAGCGGCAGAGGAAATGTCAGCTTGTGTAGGCCAAAGTGATATTATCATCACGATTACTCCTGCAAGGAAACCTGTTATCAAAAAAGAATGGATAAAACCAGGAACTCATTTTAGTTGTATTGGTGCGGATATGGAAGGAAAGGAAGAAATTGATCCTGAGATCTTTCGTGGTGCTAGAGTTTATGCTGATGATATCAAGCAATGTGTTCAGGTAGGAGAAATGGAGCTTCCAATCAAAGGGAGAATTATTAAAGAAGAAGATGCTATAGGCGAAATTGGGCAAGTGCTTGCGGGACAAATTGAAGGCAGACTTTCAGATGATGACATTACAATCTTTGATGCTACAGGTCTTGCACTTCTTGACTTAGTGACTGGTAAAAAAGCCATAGATTTGGCAGGCGAAAAGGAATTGGGCATTTTGGCAGAAATTTAAAATAAAGGAGATGAGAAAAAATGAAAATTAGTAGATTTAAAGTAGAAGAATGGTTAAATCCATTAGATGATAAAGCCAAACATAATTTGGGATCAAGCTGCTGTAAACCGGTAACTTTAGAAGGACTTTTAACATTGACAAATACAGATGAAGTAGCTTTTTTCAAAGAAATTAAGGAAATGAGTCTTCATTACGGCTACTTCTTCGGAATGCCGAGATTAAAAAAGGCCATTGCAAACCTTTATACAGATGCGGTTAATCCAGAAATGGTACTCTGTGTTCATGGAGGCACAGGTGCAAACTCTATCGTTTGTTATACTCTTTGTGAAGAAGGGGATAACATTGTAAGCATTCTGCCAAATTATCAACAGTATTATTCTATCCCCGAAGCTTTGGGTGTAGAAGTAAGAATTTGTACCTGCAATGAAGATACAAACTATGCTATAGATTTTGAAAAAATTCGTGCTATGGTGAATGAAAATACGAAGATGATTAATCTTGCAAACCCAAACAATCCTACAGGCTACACTTTGACGAAAGTAGAACTTGAAGAACTTGCTGACATCGCAAGAAGTGTTGATGCTTATGTGGTTTGTGATGAAATTTACAGAGGTCTCAGCGATGAATATATGTATTCTATCTGCGACATATATGAGAAGGGTATTTGCACTAGCAGCACCAGCAAAGTTTTCTCAAGTGCAGGAACAAGAGTTGGCTGGATTGTTACAAGAGATTTAGGAATTAAGGATGCTCTAATGAGTTATCGTTCTTATAACAGTATCTGTGAAGGTGAATTTAATGAACTGGTTGCAGCGATTGTCTTGGAAAATAAGGATATTTTCTATAGAAGAAATAAAACTATCGTGGAAGAAGGTAGAGCAGCTCTTAATGAATGGTTGAAGACACAACCACATTTTCGTGTGGCTTGTGATAGTATGAGTTCTACGTCTTTCTTATATTACGACTTTGATATGCCGGCCGAGGAATTCGCACAAAGACTATATGATGAAAAGAGTACTTTAGTCTGCCATGGCGCTTGTTTCGAGCAAGAACATAGTTTTCGTATCGGCTATGGCTTCGGTGATATAGAATATTTCAAAGATGGGTTGAAACAAATTGGAAATTTTGTTAAGGAGCTTGAAGAGAAAGGAGAAATTTAATGAAAAGAGAAATAAGACCTTTAAAATTTGCGGATATAGAAGCATATCTAGATATTTATTTGAATGCATACCCCGCATTCAAGAATTTAGATGACGAATGCAGAGCACATTACAGAGAAAAAATCACGTTGGAATTAAAGGAAGATAAAGAAGTTAAATGCGTAGGTTTATTTGAAGGTGATACTTTAATTTCAATTATGAAAATTGTTCATTTTTCAATGAATATCTATGGTAAAATGCAGTTAGCTTGCGGATTAATGTCCTTAGCTGTACATCCACTTCACAAAAAGAAAGGTGCGGCTTTGCAGATGGTACATTATTTTGAGGAACATGCCAAGATGGTAGGAGCCCTTGTGACCTTGCTACTACCTTTCAGCATTTCTTTTTATCGCAGAATGGGCTATGGCTTCGGTGCCAAGATAGATGAATATCATATACCCACAACAAGCATACCAAAGGCAGAAAATTTAGAGAATCTGGTCTTGCTGAAAATAGAAGACTTATCTAAAGTGCTAGAATGCCATAGTAGTTTTGCGAAAAATAATCACGGAATGTTGGAAAAATTCGAGGAAGAAATACGTGATATGGAAAAGGATACGCAGGTGCGAAGAATTGGTTATTGGTCAGAAGGAAAACTAAAGGGATATCTTGCTTTTCGGTTTGAAAATGGAAGCAAGGTGAACTACACACAAAATCGCATTCTTGTGAAGGAAATGGTTTATGAGAATGGAGAAGTTTTAAAAAGCCTTTTGGGATTCTTAAGATTGCAGGCAGATCTTGCCCAAACTGTAGTTTTAAGAACAGGCGAAGAGGATTTTTATCATTTGCTTGAAGATCCACAAGATGTTTCCGGAAATTATATTCCATTTGGTTTTTTACAAACAAATGTATCAGCCATAGGAACCATGTTTAAAATTTTATCGCCGAAAGATTTTGTGAAACAGACAAGTTACAGAAAGTTCCCCAAAATGCAGCTAGTCGCTCAATTTATTTACGAAAATGAATTGATTCATCAGCAGGAAGCACTTACGCTTCAGTTTAGCTGTAATAAAGCTAGTGACACGGGGAAATGGAGCATCGCAGACAAAGATGTCTCGGCAGATGTAACTTTGCATTGCAAGGAAGGTGATTTGGCATCATTGCTACTTGGTTCTTGCAATTTATCATCTATGGTTAGGCTAGGAACAATAAAAATCAGTAATTCGACATTTACAGAACAATTAGATCAGTTGCTACATTACATGCAAAAACCTTGGAGTAATGCAGATTATTAAACTAAGAGGAGAAAGAAAAAACTAAACTTTTGATTACATACAAATTTGAAATCATGTGAGGAGTTTAGTATAATGTATTTACTGAAAATACTATGAAAAAAATAGTTACTTATTAATTTATTAATATATTTACTCTTATTAGTAACGTTATGTTTATACAGAATTCAGATTGTTTTATCAGGTTAAATCTGGCATGTCCAAAATCTGCATTGGATGAAGGACTCAAAAGAATCTGTGATTCAATAAATTCTAAATAGACATATGTTTTTTCCTATATACCCAATCATATTCACACACAGAGGAGATTAATTTTATGAGATTTAGAGATAGGCTACTTGCATTGGTTGTTGTAGTATTATGGGGAATAAATTTTACAGTTATTAAATTGGGAGTTAGCGAAATGCCTCCCATGTTGCTGGTTTCGTTAAGATATATTTTTGCTTCACTGCCTGCTGTAGCATTTGTAAAGCCTCCTGATATCGGCTGGAAATATATTGTTGCCTATGGAATGAGTGCGGGTGTAGGGCAATTTTCCTGATTGTTTTATGCAATACATATAGGAATGCCAGCAGGTGTAGCATCAGTAATCTTACAATCTCAGGCATTCTTTACCATTTTATTGGCCGGTATACTATTGAAAGAACCAATACTCAAGAGCCAGATAATAGGACTTTTTGTAGCAGGTGTAGGACTTTATTTGATTAGTGGAAATGTTGCTGGAATATCTCAAATTCCTATAGAAGCCCTTTTGCTAACACTTCTTGCCTCTTCATTTTGGGGTGCTTCAAATATAATAGCAAGGCATGCTTCTGCTGTAGCAGCATCGCGGGGGCGAAGTCTAAACATGTTGAGTTTAGTTGTATGGTCAAGTCTTGTACCTCCGTTACCAATGCTAGCAGGTGCATTACTTTTTGATAAGCCTAGAACATTGATGTATGCATTAAATAATTTAAATGCCATATCTATATTTTCTATTTTTTATCTTTCAATTTTGGCCACATTAATTGGATATGGAATTTGGAGTATATTGCTTGCAAAATATCCAGCGGGAAAAGTAGCTCCTTTGTCACTTCTAGTCCCTGTAATCGGTTTGGTTACAGCGCAGATCGTTCTAAAGGAATATCTATCCATAGTGCAATGGATAGGCGGAGTAATCATCATTTTAGGACTACTAATATCTAATTTTGGGGGATTTTTAAGAAATTTAAAGATAATAGGCTCAAAGGTCTTGGCAAATCGATTCTGGGTAGATAAGAGTAAAATTCAGAAGTGACTGGTCCTATATAAAGTTACAATGCGGAAGATTAAGTCTAAGAAAAGCTAAATATAATTTAGAAATTTAATATGCAAATTGTGTTAGATAAGCTCAGTTTAAAGAATATGAAGATTCGTTTAAAAATAATAAATAGGTAATACCCCTTCAGGGGTAGCACGCTAGCCGGTAATATGGACTTATAGCCCTTGTGCAAACCCCCCTTTTGATAGGTGGTTATGATTTGTGCACTGTAAATAAAGTATGCTCGTACACAGGTTTTAGGTAACACTGAAACTTAACAGGGGACAACGTAGCATCATATAATAGAATAAGTTGAATGACTGTGCTTATTTTTAGAATTTACAAATTTGGAGGCATATTTATGAATGATTTTTTATATGGTTTGACAGGATGCATTGTTACGCCATTTGAGCCTATATATAGTGAAGCCAGACAAGGTTTCAACAGAGCAATACAGCAATATCCTTTAATTATAGTATACTGTAGGAATAAACGAGATGTGTCAAATGCTGTGATTTGGTCGAGAAAACATTGCGTACGGATTCGCATACGTAGTGGAGGCCATAATTACGAAGGATATTCCAACGGGGATTGTACTTTAGTTATTGATATAAGTAAAATGAATCATATGAGGATAGATGAATGTACAAACCAGTTATATGTTGAGAGTGGGGTAAACAATAAGCAGGTATATGGATATGTATCCTCAAAGAAATATCCTTTTCCAGGTGGCACCTGCCCATCCGTTGGAGTGAGTGGATATTCTCTGGGTGGAGGCTGGGGACTTTCCTGCCGCTATCTTGGGCTGGGTTGTGATAGCTTGGAGAAAATAGAAATGGTAAATTATGAAGGTGCAATTATAAAAGCAGACCGCGTAAATAATTCCGATCTTTTCTGGGCTTGCCGCGGTGCAGGTGGTGGAAACTTTGGGGTAATTGTATCTATGACCTTCAGGCTTCCTCAACGAGTTAATAAAGTTACCCTGATCGAAATAGATTATCAGAATGTCAGTTCAGAAGAGCAAGAAGAATTCCTTCATATCTGGCAGGAATGGCTTAGAACTGCTGATAACAGAATTACGTTGATTTCGAGAATCTATAACTCTGTCAGTGATGGTCTGGCTATGCTGGTAAGGGGTATATTCTATGGCAGGCCAGAAAATGCAAAGGAAATGATGGCTGATTTTCTTGCACTTGATGGGGCAGAATACAATATTGAGTATGTTACTTTTCTTGAAGCTGTTACCATTATTGGTAGTGTATATCCTTCCTCAGAAAAATTTCAATCCGTAAGCCGTTTTGCGCTAAGAGACTTTAATTCTAACGAGATATCAGAGATTGTAGGATTAATCAAGAAGCGCCCGCAAGGCTCTGTTTTTGCCGGTATTTCAATGTATGCGCTAGGGGGCAGAGTGGCAGAGGTTGGAAGAGATGATACGGCCTTTTTCTACCGTAAGGCACATTTTATCATTTGGCTGGAGTCTATATGGGAAGAGCACAGATATGCAAATAATAACAGGAAATGGATCAGTAAACAATTTCCATATCTTAAAGCAGTCACTACAGGCTCGTACGTGAACTTTCCGTATGGAAAGCTTCCGAATTATTTAGAAGAATACTATGGGAATCATGTAAAGGAATTGACACGAATAAAAACAAAATATGATCCATTAAATGTTTTTACATTTCCTCAAGGGATCAAAGAAAGTTGCCATAATCATTCTGAAACAGCTATATCAAACTTATTAATGAAAGATGATGAAGGTATCATTAACCAACTAGATGATACAAACTACAGAGGATTCCGATATGTATTAAAGAAGGGGATGTATACCATTCCATTTAATTGAAATTTAATAAGAGATTAAAAGGCTAAATTTTAGGTTGATTTTAATGAACTATAGATTTAGCCTTTTAACAAATTATTACTAAGCAAACACTAAGCAGCAGTTTTTTTACAGAGAAATTTATGATATGATAAATTAAAAAAGTGCTCTAATTTTTAATATTGCTTTAAAGAAGAATAGGAGGTGTTAATTTGACACGGTACGATATTGTTGTTATAGGAAGTGGAGCAGGTTTAATGGTTCTGGAAGAGGCATTGAATCAGGGACTGAAATGTGCAATCATTGAAAAAGCAAAATTTGGTGGTACTTGTCTGACGAAGGGATGTATTCCATCTAAAATGCTTGTATATCCTGCAGATTTCATCCGAGAAATGGAAAGATCCAACCGAATTGGTATTGACACATGCCGTCCAGAAATTAACTGGAATACTATCTCCCAAAAAATGTGGGAACAAATTGATTTTCATAAAAAGATTGAAAGCAATTTATTAAATATGCCCAATCTTAAATTATATAAAGGAACAGGAACCTTCGCTGAACCTGACAGTATGGTCATTCAATACGAAGACAACAGACCTGACGATATGATTTGCGGAGACAAATTTATTATTGCTGTAGGAGCAAGAAGTTTTATACCGCCATTTGAAGGCTTAGAGAAGACTGGATATGTGACTTCAGAAACCTTTTTTGGGGAAAATTTTCCCCAAAAACCGTGGAAAAGCCTAACTATTATCGGAGGCGGCGCTATTAGTATGGAATTTGCACATATTTTTTCCGCTTTTGGAACGAGGGTAACGATTATTGCAAGATCCCCTCTTATCTTAAACAAAGAGGAAGAAGAAATATCTGAATTTGTTAAAAGGCAATTTATAAGCAATGGCGTAGATGTACTGACCGATAGTTCTGTTCTGTCAGTTTCTAAGGATCAGAATTTGAAGTATGTAACAGTGGAAAACCGATTGACAAAAGAGAGAATAACTGTGGAGTGCGAAGAAATCTTTGTTGCTTCTGGTGTTCAGTCTAATGCAGATACCTTATCTTTGGAAAATGCTAATGTGGAAGTTGATGAGAGAGGTTGGATCCGTACCAATTCCTATTTGGAGACCTCGCAGAAAAACATCTGGGCACTGGGAGATATCAATGGAAAATATCAATTTCGGCATAAAGCAAATTATGAAGCACTAATTTTGAGTCGAAATTTATTTGGTAGCGAGAAAAAAGAAGCCAGTTATGACGTTGTTCCATGGACAATCTTTACCCATCCTCAGGTAGCTCATGTGGGGATGACGGAAAAACAGGCGAAAGACAGAGGAATCCCATATAAAACTGCCAAAAACTATTATTCCGAAGTTGTGGGCGGAATTGCAATGGGATACAGAAAAAGAGATGAAGATAACGGATTCATCAAAATGATTGTAGGTCAGGATAAGAAAATCCTGGGCGTTCATATCGTCGGCCCTCAGGCAGCTATTTTATTGCAGCCTTTTGTATATCTGATGAATGAAGGCTACCAGTGCAGGAAGAAAGCAGAAGACTGTGCAGAAAAGAAAGGAATTGAAGGGCTGAGAATGCTATGCCCACAAATGGGCACTTATGCACCCATCAGTGATTCTATGGTGATTCATCCTTCACTGAATGAGCTGACCGCTTGGGTGTTTGAAAAATTTGACTGACAAATATCAATCATTGGCGGCAAGAGCAGTGATATCAATCTTCCAGATATTTTATTTCATTAAACAGACAGGAGAAATTGGTTATGCAATTTGAAGGTATATTAATAGGCGCGGTGGCATTCATTATGATAGGTATTCTTCATCCAGTGGTTATTAAGGCGGAATATTATTGGGGAACAAAAGTATGGCCGTTGTTTATGATGGCAGGCTTGATCTGCATTGCCGCCTCTCTGTTTATAGAATCCATTATGATCTCAGCTATGTTGGGAACATTTGGTTTTTCATTACTGTGGAGTATACGTGAACTTTTTGAGCAGAAGGAACGAGTAAAAAAGGGATGGTTTCCTCAAAATCCAAACAAGGCAGATGAATCGCAGAAAGAGATAGCTTTTTCAAATAAATTCAGTGGAGAAGGAAAATGAATATACAAATTTTTGGTACTACAAAGTGTTTTGAAACAAAGAAGGCACAAAGATATTTTAAAGAGCGTGGTGTAAAGTGCCAGTTTATAGATATGAAAGATAAGGGAATGAGTAAAGGCGAATTTAATAGTGTTAAACAGGCAGTCGGTGGACTTGAACAGATGTTAAATGAAAACTGCAAAGATAAAGATGCATTAGCACTAATAAAGTATATAGCTGATGAATATAAAGAAGAAAAAGTGTTAGAGAATCAGCATGTAATGTTGACACCGATTATAAGAAATGGAAAACAAGTCACGGTTGGATATAAGCCAGAAGTATGGAAAGAGTGGAAATAAAGCTTTATAGATAGTTGGCGGTTTTTAACCTTTTAAAATTGGTAAAAAAATACATGACATAGGCAGGTTTAATTTATAATTTAAAGTTGACGAAGTGGTTAATAAATGTTATAATTTACAAAAATCGCGAGGGAGTAACTTGCCACTATGGTTCGGTCGTCGTCATTACGGATAATACCCGGTGACCGAGATACATGCGTATTTAGTGAGACTCGATTGAACGTCAGTTCAGTCGATTTTTTTATGCCTATAAATCGAAAAAAGTATATCGAAAAAAGTATAAGGAGAGATAACATGAAGAAATACGAGTTGATGTCAGTTGAAGAAGTCCTAAATGATCTTAAAACCGGAAAAGACGGATTGAGTCAGGAGCAAATAGCCCATAATAAGGAACAGTATGGGGAAAATAAGCTGGAGGAGGGAAAGCCTGTTTCTCCAATCATTGTGTTTTTTAGCCAATTTAAAGATTTTCTTGTAATTATTCTTATAGTTGCAGCACTTATATCAGCTGCCATGGGAAAATTTGAGAGTACTATGGTTATCATAGCCGTATTAATTCTTAATGCAGTTTTGGGGACCGTTCAACACATTAAAGCTGAACAGTCATTAAAAAGTTTAAAAGCACTTTCATCACCAAAGGCTAAAGTAATACGTAAGGGTGAAAAAATTGAAATTCCATCCGCAGAAGTTGTAGTTGGGGATTTACTGGTTCTGGATGCAGGGGATTATGTATCTGCGGACAGCAGAGTCATTGAAAGTTTCAGCCTGCAGACTAATGAAAGTGCCTTAACAGGTGAATCACTGAGTGTAGAAAAATATACTCAGGCTTTAGACAGTGAGAGGACAGCACTGGGAGATCAGGTTAACCGGGTATTTTCAAGTAGTTACGTCACTTATGGTCGCGGTCTGGCGGTCGTTACTGCTGTAGGAACAGATACTGAAATTGGTAAAATCGCGGGACTTATTGCTTCAGCAAAGGAAAAAGCTACCCCATTGCAACAGAGTTTAGATGCCTTTGGTAAAAAACTGGCTATTTTGATATTGGCCATCACAGCACTCGTTTTCGCACTAAGCCTATATAGACACAGTCCGGTGATGGATGCGTTGATGTTTGCGATTTCCCTAGCTGTTGCAGCTATACCTGAAGCACTGAGTTCTATCGTGACAATTGTTCTTGCGTTAGGAACCAGAAAGCTTGCTTCGGAAAATGCGATTATACGTAAATTGCATTCTGTTGAGAGTTTGGGTAGTATTTCTGTTATTTGTTCAGATAAAACAGGAACATTGACTCAAAATAAGATGACAGTACAGCAAATTTATTTGGATCACAGACTGGTGAATGCAGGTGAGGCAAATATTGAGGATCCGCTGACAGATAAACTGATTTTAGCTGGGTTACTGTGTAGTGATGCAGTTACATCGGAAGAAAAAAGTATTGGGGATCCCACAGAGATTGCACTTCTAGATTTTGCAGAAAGATATGACAGGGATGAATTGGTTGCAAGAAGTCGATTCCCAAGGATTTCTGAGCTGCCTTTTGACAGTGAACGCAAGTTAATGACCACACATCACGAATTGGATGACATACCAGTAGCATTTACTAAAGGAGCTTTGGATGTTATTTTACGAAGAGCAACACATATTGAAACGGCGGGAGGAGTCCGTCCTATTCAGGAGGAAGATATTCAAGCGTATGAAAAAGTTAATTTTGAATTATCCAATTCAGGGTTAAGAGTTCTTGCATTTGCTTGGAAAGAAATGAATGGTGAAAATCTGGAAATGAAAGACGAGTATAACTTAATTTTGCTTGGCATTATCTCAATGATGGATCCACCCCGTGAAGACTCGGCACAGGCTGTTGCAGATTGTATTCAGGCGGGTATCAAACCGGTCATGATTACAGGTGACCATAAAATTACAGCAGCGGCAATTGCTCGTCAAATTGGTATTCTTTCAAAAGATGATCAGGTCATTGAAGGGGCGGATATAGAGCATTTAAGTGAAGAAGAGCTAAAAGCACTGGTACCTCATGTAGCAGTATATGCCCGTGTTTCGCCAGAACATAAAATAAGAATTGTTTCTGCATGGCAGGCATTGGGTAATGTTGTTGCCATGACCGGGGATGGGGTAAATGATGCGCCAGCTTTAAAAAAAGCTGATGTAGGTGTGGCAATGGGAATAACAGGAACGGAAGTGTCTAAGGATGCTGCAAGTATGGTATTAACTGATGACCGGTTTGCAACGATTGTAAAGGCAATCAACAATGGAAGAAGTATTTACGGTAACATAAAAAATGCTGTGAAATTTCTTTTATCCGGTAATACGGCGGGGATTATTGCTGTTCTTTATGCCTCTTTATCGGGTTTACCGGCACCATTCGCACCAGTACATCTATTATTCATAAATTTATTAACGGATAGTCTTCCGGCTATAGCAATTGGTGTTGAACCTGCACACGGTGAATTGATGAAAGACAAGCCCCGTGATGTATCAAAACCTATAATGGACCGAAGATTTGCAATTGAAGTTTTACTACAAGGTATTGTGATTGCCATAGTGACCATGACAGCCTATCATATTGGCACCGAAGCAGCAGGACACGGGACTGGGATGACCATGGCTTTTGCAACCTTAAGCTTAGCACGTCTAGTACATGGTTTCAACTGTCGTACAGATGCACCGTTGAGTCTTAAAACATTCTTCATGAATAAGTTTAGTTTTATGGCTTTTTTTGCCGGCATGCTCCTGTTATCAGCCGTACTGGTACTAGAGCCGTTGCATAAATTATTCGAAGTGGCAGATCTGACAGGAAACCAGATGGGAATTATTGGAATACTTGCACTTGTTCCTCTGGTAGTAGTACAGGTTTCAAAAAGAATTGTTAAAGATAGAGCTGAATAAGAATAATTGTTAATTGGAAAGCTGAGAATACTATGTTTGCAAATGGGCACTTATGCATCCATCACTGACGGCCTTAATTTGGATTAGACCCAGTATTACTCAGCGTTTACAATTCTTCTGTTATGAAATCATTTTATTACATGTACAGAAATCTTTGAATAATATTTATCCGGATTATTTGTAATGATTTCGTCGGATATATTTTCTATATAAACATTTCCGCAAGCACTAATTTTATTTTTTCTAATGAATTTTTCCAATCTCTCAAAAATCTTCATATCTCCAGCTAAATAACTATTATCGTATGCTATTACATATAGACCGGCAGGCTTTGAAGTTTTGTCAATTTCTATATTCGGATGAACTCTGTAGAAATAATGATAGGTATCAATGCAGTCAGAAACTATTTCATTATAATCCGAGCAAATACCTAATGGATAGCCATATACCAATTTCTTGCTTTTGGAATAGGTAAGAAAATTATCAAAATCCTGTTCAATATTGTTTATGCAAAATGGTTGTTTAGGTCCTAAAAATAGAAGTTCTTCTTCACAGTTTTGAAGTAATATGTCACTGCAATTCAAGCTCTCTAATACAGGTATGTTCTGAGATCGCTGTTCTATAATATAATTCATTTGATTTAATCGGTTAAGTTCTTCTAATATTTTCTGTTTCTGTTTGCTAATTAAATCTATCAAATTATCTGGAGATATGTTTTCTAGATATTTCTTTATTTTTTTTAGTGGGATGTCCAAATCCTTTAATGCAAGAATGACACTCACTTCATCAAGTTGGCTATAAGAATAATAGCGATATCCATTTTCTTTCACCAATAAAGGTTTTAGTATTCCTACCGTATCATAATAGATTAGATTTTTTCTGCTTATACCGGATAACTCCGAAAAAGCACCTATAGATAAATATTTTATTGTATTTATTAAGTCGGTCATACTTCACCCCCAAGGTTGTTCAATAACAAAACAGTAATCTTTCTTAGTCCTACTTTAATAACAAAACTGTTGACTGTCAAGTAACTATACAGTTTATGATGAACATCGAAGCTAACAGGACAAAGAAGGAGCATATTATGTTAAAACTATTAAGATATTTTAAAATAAATTATATACTTTTAACGTCATTATTTTTGATAATAGCGCTCAGAACGGTAGGTACCTTGTATTTGCCCACACTAACTGCAGACATCATAAATAATGGAGTAATAAAAGGAGATGTATCTTATGTAATAAAAACCGGAGGAATGATGCTGTTTATCGCCGCATTAACAGGCATATTAGCCATCATTTCCGTATATTTAACAGCAAATTTTTCATCAATATTTTCAAGGAATATTAGAAGAAAAATCTTTTCGCAAGCACAAAGGCTATCCGTACAGGATTTTAAACATTTTTCAACAGCATCTTTAATTACCAGATGTACCAGTGATGTGAATCATATTGAAAATGCAATTGCCTTGTTTTTTAAAATGATAATTCCGGTTCCGTTTATAACGGTTATTGGAATGTTTTTGGCTTTTTCGAAAGATCCTTATATGGCGCTACTCATTCTGGTTACAGCGTTAATTTTTTTAGTATTTACAATGCTCATCAGTAAAAAAATCATAATTCTGTCGATCAGAATGCAAACCGAGTTAGACAGAATAAACTCCAAAGTTAGACAATTTATTTCAGGAATAAGAGTAATACGTGCTTTTAACCGTGAAAATCATGAAAAAGAAAAGATGGATGATACGTTTACAAGCTACTCCGATATCAATATCAAGATAAATAAAATATACGCATTGGCAATGCCATTTGTAATGATTGTATTAGATGGTTGTACCGTTGCGGTTTTATGGTTTGGAGCAATTAGAATAAATAATGGGTACCTGCTTATAGGAGATATCATGGCAGTTGTTGAATATGCCATATTAATATTGGTTTATTTTGTGATGGCCATAATGGTATTGATTGATCTGCCTCGTGCAATTGCCTGCTCTAAGCGTATTCTGGAAGTATTAGAATATCAACCTGAGATAATAGATAAAGAAAATACGAAGGTAATACCTAATATGAAAAATGACCTGGAGTTTAGGAATGTAACCTTTTCTTATCAAGATGCCAAAGAACCTATTTTGAAAAGCCTTAATTTCGCGTGTGAAAGAGGCAAAACAACTGCAATTATAGGGGCAACTGGTTCCGGAAAAAGTACAATCAGCAAATTAATACCTCGATTACATCAAATACAGGGTGGAGAAATTATATTGAATGGCGTAAATATAAAGGATTTTACTCAAACTGATTTAAGAGATAAGATAAGCTATTGCCCCCAGAAAGCTTTTCTCTTTAGCGGAACCATAGCGGAAAATATAAGACACGGCAAAAGAAATGCAACGATAGAGGAAATAAAAAATGCTGCTATTGCAGCACAGGCAGATGCTTTTATCATGGGGTTAAGTGCGCATTATGACGCTCAAGTGTCACAGGGAGGCAGTAATTTTTCTGGAGGGCAGAAGCAAAGATTGTGTATTGCCAGAGCATTAGTGAAAAAAAGTGATATCTATATATTTGATGATAGCTTTTCTGCTTTAGACTACAAAACAGATGTCTTGTTAAGAAAAGCCATAAAGATAGAAGTAAAAAATGCAATTGTGATAACAATCGCTCAAAGAATAAGTAGTATTTTAGACGCAGACCAGATTGTAGTTTTAGAAGAAGGAAAAATAGCAGGGGTTGGAAATCATAAGGAGCTTCTAAAAAATTGTTCGGTTTATCAACAGATAGTTGAGTCACAATTAAGTAAGGAGGAACTAGAATGCTAAATGAAGAAAACTCAAAAGAAGCTATTTCTTTTGATACAGATATGTCAGTGGACAAAGCAAAAGATTCAAAGAAAACGCTTAAAAGATTATTTGCGAAACTACTCGAGCAAAAATGGAAATTAATTGTTGTTATATTATTTGCTGTTATCAGCTTAGCATTTACAATGACAGCTCCGTTAATCTTTAGTAAGGCCATTGATACAATTTATCAAGGTGTAAAAAACATATCTGTTTCTGGAAACTTCCATATACAGTTTGATGTTATAAAAAAACTTTCCCTGCTGCTTTTGACAATCTATTTAGTATCTGCTTTATCAAGCTATATACAGCAAAATATAATGGCTACCGTATCTCAGAAATTGGTATTATCCATAAGGAAGGAGATCAGTGAAAAGCTGAAAACACTTCCTTTAAAATATTTTGATACGCATATAAAGGGCGAGATTCTAAGTAGAGTATCAAACGATTTAGAAAAGGTATCAGAAACCTTACAGACTGGAATGATGCAGTTTATAACGGCGGTATTAACAATTATAGGTGCTGTTGCTCTCATGTTTTTTATTAATTGGGTATTAATGCTAATTGCTATTCTCACGATTATCTTGGGAGTTGCGGCTACCTTCATCATTGGAAAAAGAAGCATAAAATATTTTGCCGACAGGCAAGAATCGTTAGGAAGATTCAATGGACAGATAGAAGAATATTTTACTGGTCAGATAGTGATAAAAACCTTTAATATGGAAGATGAAATCAAAAAAAAAGTTGAGCTGTCCAACGAGGAATTATATGCTGCTGAGAAAAAAGCACAATTTATTACCTATGTGATTAACCCTTTTATTCGCTTAATGAATCAAATAGGATATGTGCTGATAGCAGTTATCGGCGCGGTATTTGTTATTCAAGGACGATTATCCATAGGAATGATACAGGCATTTTTTCAATATGTGGATCAGGCGTCAGAACCGCTTACTGAGGCAGCATATATTCTTAATTCTATGCAGGCGGCGATTGCTTCAGCAGAACGTGTATTTGAGATTTTAGATGAAGAAGCGGAGCAAGCAGATTCTGAGGATTGTGAAATAATAGTAAACCCCAAAGGAAATATTTGCTTTGAGAGCGTAAAGTTTGGATATGATAAGAAATTGTTGATGACCGGTATAGATTTAAGTATAACAGCCGGTCAAAAGGTTGCTGTTGTAGGACCAACCGGTGCGGGAAAGACAACGCTTGTTAACCTGCTGATGAGATTTTATGATTTGAACAGCGGAAAAATTAAGATCGATGGTATCGACATAACAGACTTAAAAAGAAGCCATCTACGCTCTTTATTTGGAATGGTTTTGCAGGATTCTTGGATTTTTGACGGTAGTGTAAAAGACAATATTGCATACGGCAGAGATGGGGCTTTGTTTTCAGAAATTCAAGAAGCAGCGAAACTTGCCAGAGCGGATTATTTCATAAGGGCTCTTCCCGAAGGGTACGATACTATTTTAAATGATGAAAACTCATCCATATCGCAAGGACAAAAGCAGCTTTTATGTATTGCACGTGCTATTTTGGCTAACCCCTGTATTTTAATCTTGGATGAAGCAACTTCAAGCGTAGACACGCGCACAGAATTGCAGATACAAAATGCTATGGATAACCTGATGAAGGGACGAACAAGCTTTATTATAGCGCATAGATTATCTACTATAAAAAATGCAGATAAAATATTGGTTATGGATCATGGTGACATTATGGAACAAGGCAGTCACGATGAATTATTATTGAAAAATGGATTGTATAGTGAAATATATAATAATCAGTTTGCATATAGGAGCAAGTGAGAAAAATTGAAAATCAGGCTAACCATGGAGGGGTTTATGAGAAAAGAGACTGCCAATATTTTAAAATCAGAACGCATTTTTTATTTGGATTTTGCTAGAGGACTTGCTGTATTTTTTATGATCATGCAGCATGCGATGATTATACATGAAAGAAGTGGGGGGGAAGGCAACACGATTATAGGCAATATCTTTATAGCGCTAGGGACTGCTCCAGCTGCACCAGTATTTGTTTTTATTATGGGTATTTTTCTTGTAAAATCTAAGAAAACTGTAAAACAAAATGTGATACGTGGCGTTAAATTGTTTGCTTTTGGATATGTACTTAATTTACTAAGATTTACGCTTCCCTTGTTAGTAACAGGAATATCAAAGAGTTTTGCTGAGGATATGTTCCAAATGGTGACAGGAAGCTCTCATGAGATTATAAATTATTCATTTTATCTATTATTTACAGTAGATATTTTTCAATTGGCAGGATTGTCACTTGTTTTTTTCTCTTTTTTTAAAAAATATGCAAATAATAGGTATATGCTTCCATTACTGAGCATATTCATACTGCTTATATCTCCTTATTTATGGGGACTTAAAGATAATCTGCTAATCTTTACACCTTTATGGGGGGCTTCAGAAATTATAGATTTTCCCCTGTTTCCATGGAGCGTGTATTTCCTTTTAGGTATGTATTTAAGCAAATACTTTCAGGCAGAAAAAATGGAAAAGAATATGAAGAAATGGCTTGTAATAGCGGGGATAATTTTAGGTGTCACAGGGATTTCAACGCTAGGAATATTCCCAATAGGAGACTACTATAGAAGTGGATTAAATATCCATTTTTTGATGATAAGTTTCGTATTTTTATGGATAGTCCTGTGTGATTACATTGTAATAAAACTTAACGCAAAAAAGCTGAATAGATTCCTAAATATAATTTATTTTTGGAGTAGTAATGTTACAGGTTTTTATGTTTTTCAATGGATAATATATGGATGGAGTATGCTTATCATTGGCTCTAATAGACTGGTAGATTATGAAGCTGTGGGCATTGGGTTTATTGTAGTAATAATTACACATATGCTATTAAAATATACTAAAGTAAAGAAACTAATACCAAAATTATAGCATATACAGTAATAAGTATGAAAAAAATATACTTGAAAAGTAATGAATCATTTAGAAATGAAATATCATTAATCAACATAGCAGGTCAAGTATAGCGGACCAAGGACAAGACTGGAAACTTGATGTTAGATACTATGAGGACAGCCGTAACCTTTTAAATAAAGGCGGCTGTCCTTATAAATGTGACATTAGTCTATTTTGATTTTTCCCACTGAAAGTATGCATCATACATTTGAAGTGCTCGCTTCATATTTTTATCTGTTACTTTTGATGGATCTTTTAGAATGCTCCCCATTTGTACGAGTTGTAATTCTAAGAATTTTGGGTTACTCATTCTGCTTTGAGGATTAGCGTTCTTGTTTTTTGCAGAAATAATACTTTCTTTAAACATAAAAAGAATAAAATTATGTTTCTTTTGTTTTGGTACTTGTTTAGATGATTCAAAAACTTGCTGAAACATTTGATGCAGTTTTTTTCTTCTGATACGTAAGTAGAATATAAGACCTATAATCGCTAAGATTAAGACTACTAAAATTATAATCCATTTTGTTATGTGCATATTGTATACTCCTTTTATAAACTTCTATATATATTTTACCGCAAATTGCTACAAAAAACACGACATTTTTGTATAAACAACGTATTTAAAAATCAAAATGATGGTATAGGTATGGTTTGATAAAGCCGGTTTTTAGAAAATAGATGACAATAGAACGCTTGTTCTAAATGTTTTTTTATGCTATGATATAAAATATATAGATTATAAAGATTAATAAGAGGAAATTTAATGGATAAAAATGTTTCTTGGTTTGTTGATAAACACGTTGAAAAAGCTATCAATGCATTGCAAAAAAATAATATGAAAGGTATTTTCGTAAAGAATGAAGACGAGTTACTCCAAGTCATTAATGAACTTATTGAGGAGAATTCTGTTGTGGGAGTAGGTGATTCCATTACACTTTTGGAAACCGGTGTGCTGGATTTTTTACGTAATGGAAACTATACTTTTCTAGATAAGTATAGAGAGGGTATTACTAGTGAAGAAAAAAAGAATATCTATATACAAAACTTTTCTGCTGACACATTTTTATGCAGCACGAATGCTTTAACAGAGGATGGACAATTATATAATATTGATGGAAATGGAAGCAGAGTAGCTCCAATGATATATGGACCAAAACAAGTTATCATTGTTGCTGGTATAAATAAGTTGGTTCCAAATAGAGAAGAGGCTGAAAAAAGAGTAAGAAATTATGCGGCTCCAATTGATGCGAAGCGCCTAAATAAGGATACGCCATGTACAAAATTAGGGCGTTGTGTAGATTGTAAAAGCCCAAATAGAATATGCAATGATTTTGTCACTATAACAGGGCAATTTGTAAAAGACAGGATAAAGGTAATTATTGTGGCAAAAGCTTTAGGGTTTTAATATGATTTAGCCTTGATTTAATTCCCTTTGGAAGTTGGACAGTAAACTAATTTTGACAAGAATAATGGGTTATGATACGGTTATTTAAAGATGAGAACAATATGCTCTTTGCATTCAATATAGTACTTATTTTGACAGGCAATAGAAGCATATTTGTATAAGGAGGAACTTAATGGCAGCTGAAATTAAACCAACTATCGATATAGATTTACTTGAAAAAATTGATATACGCGTTGGAACAATTGTTTCTGTTGAAGATATTGCCAAATCTGATAAGATGGTTAGCTTGCTGGTAGACTTTGGCGATTTCACAAGAAAAATATTAGTAGGTATGAAGAAGGAAAGGACAAATGTAAAAGAAGTCGAAGGTAAACAAGCTTTATTTGTTCTGAACTTAGAGCCTAAGAAGATGTTTGGGGAAGTATCTGAAGGTATGTTGTTTGACATAGGATATGTAGATGGAATTACCCCAGTTTTAGCACAGCCGGAAAAGTATGTTCCCAATGGCACTAGAGTAGGCTGATTTCTTACAGGAAGTTTGAGTTCGGTCTATTTACATATTGCAGTTATTAATTATGATATAGAAAATAATATAATTGTTGAGTACAATAAGCAAATGGAATTTATAATAACAAATTTTTGTTATTGCTATGATAAAAAAATCATGGGAGCGGATAATACTATAGATGATGATAAGAAAAATTGTGTTTTTATGCAAATAGGAGGATAAGTATGCCAAAAGCACGGAAAATGCTAAGTGACTGGAATGCACCATATATTCAGTCAATTGTAAAAATAATTGAAACACAAAGTAAGGTTACACTTGCAACTTGGGCGCTTGATTATTCAGAGCAAATTTTAGTGCCCTTGTTCAGCAAGTACTATCCGGATGATCTGCGTCCACAAAATGCAATAAATGCCGCCCGTGAGTGGTTAGCAGGAGAAATAAAACTGCCCCAGGCTAAAACAGAAATTCTTCAGTGCCATGGGGCTGCCCGTGAAGCTGAAGAAAACCCTGCTGCACAAGCTGCTGCCAGGGCAATCGGACAATCTGCGTCTACTATTCACGCTGCAGGTCATTGTGTGGGACTCGCATTTTATGGAGCATTGGCAGTTGCATATGACACTCTTGGAACCAGTGCTCCCTGGGACAAACTGGAGCAATGTGCTGCTGATGAATGCGGACGTATGCTGGATGCTTTGAATGCCCTTGCAGTGGAAAATGAAGCAAATCCGGCCAAAATCAACTGGAAATGTTGAAAGTAATCCATAGAGTTATGTAGGGTGAATACTTACAATTTAGTTGGAAACAATACTTTTAGGAGGTGTTTCTACTATGATATCACGTAAATCGGTAATAACTTTCGGCATGGTGGCCATTCCCATTGCAATGCATACGACTACTCAGGACAATGACATCCATTTCAATCAGCTTCATAAGGAAGATAGCAGCCGAATCCGTTATAAGAAGACCTGTGCTCACTGTGGCAAAGAGATTACTTCGGGAGACATTGTAAAAGGATTCGAGTATGATAAGGATAAGTATGTGGTCGTTACAGATGATGAGATTGAAAAGATTAAAACAGAAAAAGAAAAATCCATTCAAATCCTTCATTTCGCCCAGCTAAATCAGATTTCCCCAGTTTACTATGAAAAAACATATCAGGCTGTACCAGAGACAGGAGGAGAAAAAGCCTTCGAGCTTCTTCGTAATGCATTGATGGCTCAACAGAAGATAGCCATAGGCAAAACGGTTATGGGCACTAAGGACACACTGATGGCAATAATTCCTCGGGAAGACGGTATTCTCATTTCTACTATGTTCTACGCCGAGGATATTAAAGAACTTCAAAGACAGTACATTAAGCCTGAAGTATCTGAGCAGGAGATGAATATGGCTAAAATGCTCATTGATTCTATGGATACGCCTTTTGATCCTTCCAAATATAAGGATGAATACCAAGAGAGACTTCGTGTTCTTATTGAGACAAAAATTTCCGGTAAGGAGATTGTGGCGGCAGAACCTGATAGTACAGGTAAAGTCATCGACTTGATGGATGCTCTTAAGGCTAGTGTGGAGAAAGCGAAAAAAGAGAGAGAAATGGCATAATCCTTATGGTTGGAAATTTATACGAATATAATAAAAAAAGAAATTTTCAGAAGACTTTTGAGCCTGAAGGAAAAACAGAAGACTCTGAAGAATATCTTAAATTTGTAGTACAGCACCATATGGCCCGAAACGACCATTATGATTTGCGTTTGGAATGGATGGGAGCGCTTTTGAGCTGGGCGGTGCCCAAGGGTCCTACTTATAATACTCATGACAAGAGACTCGCTGTAAAGGTGGAGGATCATCCATTGGAATACAGAAACTTTGAAGGAACTATTCCCAAGGGGGAATACGGTGGTGGTGTGGTCATGCTTTGGGATGAAGGTTTCTGGGAACCGTATGGAAATGTAGAAGAAGGGCTCCGAAAAGGTGAACTCAAGTTTGCACTGAATGGAAAACGGTTGAAAGGAAAGTGGGCTCTGGTTCGGTGGAAATCAAAATCTGATGAGAAATCAAATAACTGGCTTCTGCTGAAAGAAAAAGATGAGCACGCTAAAATGGATGATGGCATATCCGAATTCACTACCAGTATCCGAACTGGGCGTACTATGGAAGGAATTGAGAAAGGGGAAGAGGAAAAAATCGTAAGAAATCCCTTCAGTAAAGCAGATGTACAGCTGGCCAAACTAGTCAATAAGATTCCTGATAGTGAAGATTGGCTCTATGAACTAAAATATGACGGTTATCGAATCATGGCATTTGTGGAAGGTAACAACGTTCGACTTATGACTAGAAATAGCAATGATTATAAGAGACAGTTTCATGACATTGCTGATTCACTTATTGATTTTTCTGCTGGAAGGGCTGTGGTTCTAGATGGAGAAATGGTAATCACCGACTCGTCAGGCAAGACGGATTTTCAGGCTTTACAAAATTATACTAAAAACCCAGCAAGCAAAAATCTAACTTACGTTGTCTTTGATATTCTTGCGTTGGATGGCAAAGATCTTCGAGGATATCCTTTGATTGACAGAAAAAAAATCCTTGAAACTTTGATGAAGAATGCTCCCCCAAAACTCTACTACAGCCGTTATATCAGAGGAAATGGAAAGGAAAGCTTTGCAGCGGCCTGTGAGACAGGTATGGAAGGGATTGTGGGTAAAAAGGCTAATTCTATTTACAGCGGAACGAGAAACGGTGACTGGATTAAACTCAAATGTGATAAAAGGCAGGAATTCGTCATTGGAGGTTATACGCTTTCTGATAAAAAAACAATGGGGGTAAGTTCCCTTCTCCTTGGTGTCTATGAAGGTCAAGAATTGGTTTTCGCCGGACGTGCAGGCACAGGTATGAGCGGGGATGATATGAAAATATTAGAGGAAAAGTTTGAAAACTTAAAGCGGATGGACTCGGCTTTTAAACTTGCACCTGAGGCAAGAATAAATGAAAATATTACATGGCTTGAACCTGCAATGGTGGCAGAAATAAAATTTGCTGAATGGACTAAAGATAATCTGTTAAGACAGGCAAGTTTTAAAGGCCTTCGAACAGATAAGAATCCCAAGGATATAAAAAGAGAAAAAACAGAGAATGAAAAACAACTTGAATTATCTGAGACAAAGGTGGAAAAGACCATGGAAGTAAATACAAACAGCATTATTATTGAAGGAATAAAAATTACAAACCCAGACAAGGTGATCTTTGATGAACCGATAATCACAAAGGCTGATGTGGTTCAGTATTATGCAAAGGTTTCATATCGTATGCTACCCTATGTAAATCACCGGGTTCTCAGTATTGTACGTTGTCCAAAGGGAGTATCACAGACGTGCTTTTATAAGAAACATCCGGGTTCAGAGAGTAAAGGGGTCATAACAATTCCTATTACTAACAGTGACGGAGAAACAGAAGATTATTTCTATATTGACGAAGTTCCCGGACTTATAAGTGAAGTACAGATGGGCACACTGGAATTTCATACTTGGGGAAGCCGTGTCCAGGAACTGGATAAGCCTGACGTGATGGTATTTGATTTGGATCCGGATGAAGGAATGGAGCTGAGCAGGATACGTCAGGGTGCGCGTGATATCAAAAGTATTCTTGATGAACTTTCTCTCAATTCATATCTAAAGACCAGCGGCGGAAAAGGGTACCATGTGGTTGTCCCTTTAAAACCGGTGGTAACCTGGGATGTTTTTCATGATTTTGCAAAGGGAGTTGCTGAAGTTATGGAGCAAAAGTGGCCGGACCGCTACACCAGTAATGTGAGAAAAGCAAAGCGCTCTGGTAAAATTTTTATTGACTGGATTCGAAATGGCAGAGGTGCCACAAGTATAGCCCCTTATTCCATAAGGGCAAGGAAGGGCGCCCGAGTGTCCATGCCCATCTTCTGGGATGAACTTGACACAGTTGCACCAGATGGTATTCATATGGAAGATGCCCTTAAAAGAGTAAATGAAAATGATCCTTGGAAGGATTTTTTTCAAAATGACCAGATGCTTAAATAAAAAAATATAATTTACTTCTTGACAAAATAACCTAACACTGTTAGCATAATAATAGTGTTAGGTTATTTCTTGTGAAAGGAAGTGAAATTATGGATTATGCTGAGCTTGCTGAAGAGTTTCTTCAATACACACATCAGTTTCAAAAAGGCCACCATCAAAAAAGAATTGATGGAATTATGCGTGGTGAAACCTTTGTGATCATATATATTGCTCGAAAAGGAAGATGTGTTTTGCCAAGTGAGATTAGTACTGAGATGAATATCAGCTCTGCCCGTATCGCTGCAACACTGAACAGCCTTGACAAAAAAGGACTCATTACCCGCCAGATTGATATAGATGATCGCAGAAGGATTTTAGTTGATCTGACTCCGTCAGGGAAAGAACTGGCGGAAAGTCACAGACAAACAGCACTTAGCACCACTACCCGTATGCTGGAATCCCTTGGGGAGAAAGATGCCAAAGAACTTGTGCGTATTATGGCAAAACTTTCCCATATGGCACCTGAAATTATGAGAAATAAATAAAAAATGATTTTAAAATAGCGGTCAAAAAAATGACCGCAAAAAAATGCACAAATGCTAATACTATTAGTAACAAATAATGTTAAATAATGCTAATTTCACTAGGAGGTTTACATGCTTAAAATTTTCAAGTATCTTAAATTTAAAGAATGGGTTCAGGCTGCAATCAGTCTCGTATTTATTGTTATACAGGTCTGGCTGGATTTAAAGCTGCCGGATTATATGTCAGATATTACCCGGTTGGTTCAGACACCTGGCAGTGCTATGAGTGACATATGGGAGCAGGGGTTCTATATGCTGCTTTGTGCTCTTGGAAGTGTAGTTTCGGCAGTCATAGTAGGATTTTTTGCCGCTCGTATCGCCGCCTCATTTTCCCAACGGCTGCGCAGTATGCTATTTTATAAAGTGGATTCTTTCTCCATGGAAGAAATCAACCGGTTTTCCACATCCAGCCTGATTACACGTTCCACCAATGATATCACACAGATTCAAATGTTAGTGACCATGGGATTGCAGATGATTATCAAGGCACCTATTCTTTCGGTCTGGGCACTTACTAAAATTGCACATAAAGGCGTGGAATGGTCCATGGCCACAGGAGCCGCAGTACTAATTATGATTGTTATAATTGCGTTTATTATGATTTTTGTCCTACCAAAATTCAAAAAGATGCAGACGTTAACCGACAATCTAAATCAGGTAACTCGGGAGAACCTGACGGGACTGCGTGTAGTCCGTGCCTACAATGCAGAAGCTTATCAGGAAGAAAAATTTGATCAGGCTAATGAGGAATTGACGAAAACACAGCTTTTCACCAGCCGTGGTATGGCTGTTATGATGCCAATGATGACCATGATTATGAGTGGCCTTTCTCTGGCAATCTACTGGATTGGCGCATACCTGATTCAGGATGCCCAGGCCATGGATAAACTGCCCATATTTTCAAATATGGTGGTATTCTCTGCTTATGCAGTACAGGTAATCATGTCCTTCATGATGCTTGTTATGCTTTTCATATTGATGCCAAGGGCTACCGTATCTGCTAAGCGTATTAATGAAGTGCTGGATACAAAGCCCACTATTCTTGCAGGAACCCTAACAGAAGGAAAGCCGGGGCTTGTGGGTGAAGTAGAATTTAAAAATGTCAGCTTTAAATATCCCGATGCTGCAGAATATGTGTTGCAAGATGTGAGTTTTTCTGTGAAGAAGGGCGAAACCATAGCATTTATTGGATCTACAGGCAGCGGCAAGAGTACCTTAATCAATCTGGTTCCACGTTTCTTTGATGCTTCGGAAGGTGAGGTGCTAATTGATGGGGTAAATGTAAAAGATTATGAGGGAGAGGCCTTATATAGTAAAATCGGTTATGTTCCTCAGAAGGCAGTCTTATTTCGTGGTAGTGTAAGTTCCAATGTTGCTTACGGCGAAAATGGTAAAGAGACTGCCAGTGCAGAACAAATTAAAAAAGCAGTGGCTATTGCTCAGGGAACAGACTTTGTGGAAGCAATGGACAGTGGGTACCATGCAGATATTTCACAGGGTGGTACAAATGTGTCCGGCGGGCAGAAACAAAGACTGGCTATTGCCCGTGCTGTCTGCCGAAATCCGGAAATCTATATTTTTGATGACAGCTTTTCTGCATTGGATTACAAAACAGACCGTGTGCTGCGAAGTGCTCTTAAGAAAGAGACAGCTGGAATAACCAGTCTGATTGTGGCCCAGCGTATCGGTACCATTATGGATGCGGATCAGATCATTGTTCTGGATGAAGGAAGAATGGTGGGAAAGGGTACCCACAGAGAGTTACTTGCAACATGCCAGGTGTATAAAGAAATAGCCATGTCACAGCTTAGTGAGGAGGAACTTGTATCATGAGTGAGAATATACAAAGAAGACAAGGGCCCATGGGAGGCCCCCAAGGAATGGGAACTACTGTGGAAAAGTCCCAGGATTTCAAGGGAACATGGGGGAAATTAATCAACTATTGCAAAGCATACCTTCCAATCATGGTGTTTGCCTTATTGACAGCAGCTGCAGGTACAGTACTGCAGATTATTGGTCCAGATAAACTGAAAGATATGACCAACGAAATTACTAAAGGGCTGCCTGCATTGATAAACGGTCACATGATTACAGGGGTAATCAATATGGATGCTGTAGTTCATACAGCAATACTGCTGGTATTTTTCTATGCAAGTGCTACCTTGCTGAATTTTACCCAAAGCTTTATTATGGCTACGGTTACGCAAAAAATCTCCAAAACCATGCGTACCGATATATCACAGAAAATAAACCGTCTTCCGCTGGGATATTTTGATAAAACAAGCTATGGAGATGTGCTGAGCCGTGTCACTAACGATGTGGATGCAATTGGACAGACTATGAATCAAAGTGTAGGAACACTGGTTACCTCTGTAACTATGTTTATCGGGTCTTTTATCATGATGTTTTATACCAATTGGATTCTCGCCCTGACTGCAGTTTTTGCAAGTGTAATTGGTTTTACTCTTATGATATTCATTATGAAGAAGTCTCAAAAATATTTTTCTGCACAGCAAAAGGGACTTGGAAATGTTAATGGATATATTGAAGAAATTTATTCTGGACACAATATTGTTAAGGCATATAACGGAAGCAAGGATGCAAAGAAGAATTTTGAAGAAATTAATGAAGGACTATATGACAGTGCATGGAAATCACAATTTTTATCCGGACTGATGATGCCCATGATGCAATTCATCGGAAACTTTGGATATGTAGCTGTCTGTGTAGCCGGTGCGGTATTGGCCATGAAAGGCACCATTTCATTTGGGGTCATTGTGGCATTTATGATGTACATCCGTCTATTTACCCAGCCTCTTTCCCAGATGGCTCAAGCTGCAAACAACCTGCAGCGAACCGCTGCTGCTGGAGAACGTGTATTTGAGTTTTTAGAAGAAGCAGAAATGGACAATGAGAGCCAGAAAGTAAAAACCTTGCAGGATGTGAAGGGTGAAGTGGAATTTAAACATGTTAAATTCGGATATGTACCAGAAAAGACTATTATTCAAGATTTCTCTGCAAAAATAAAACCAGGACAGAAGGTTGCTATTGTTGGCCCTACTGGTGCAGGAAAAACTACCATTATGAATCTGTTAATGCGGTTTTATGAATTAGATGGCGGTGAAATATTGCTGGATGGAACGCCGGTCAGTCAAGTACCACGGGAGAATGTCCACCAACAATTCTGTATGGTTTTGCAAGACTCGTGGCTGTTTGAAGGCACTATAAAGGAGAATATTATTTACAGTAAGCAGGGTATCACAGAAGAACAGGTGGTGAAGGCCTGTAAAACTGTTGGTTTGCATCATTTCATCAAAACCTTGCCACAGGGATATGATACTGTATTAAACGATAAAGCCAGTCTGTCAGAAGGACAAAAACAGCTCATCACCATTGCCCGGGCAATGATACAGAATGCCCCTCTGTTGATTTTAGATGAAGCAACCAGTTCGGTAGATACCCGTACTGAGCGTATTGTTCAATCCGCAATGGATCAGCTGACAGTTGGCAGAACTTCTTTTGTCATTGCCCACAGGCTTTCCACCATTAAGAATGCTGACTTGATTCTTGTGATGAAAGACGGGGATATCATTGAAAGCGGTAATCACAAAGAGCTGCTTGCACAGGGTGGATTCTATGCTGAGCTTTATAACAGTCAATTTGAACCTGCAGCATAAATTTTATCCTTGTTCTTATGATTTAGAAAAATGGTGTCAATACCTATGGTGTTGACACTAATTCTATTTAATGGTAGTATTTTAGGTAATGAAGTTCTTAAAATAATTTAATAATCATTTTATGTTCCGTTTTAATTGGTAGAATACCGAATTAGGATGGCTAAGAGGGAAGCAGGTGAAAGACCTGCGCGGTCCCGCCGCTGTAAGCGAGGAATTTTTCTAAAAACCACTGAGAGAATCTTGGGAAGGTTAGAAAAGTGATGATACGTGAGCCAGAAGACCTGCTTAAAATGATAGAACCAGTATTCCGCGGGAAATCGGCTATACTGATTAATAGATGGATATTTATGTGAAATATATCTTTGTTTTTGCAGTAAAAACGGACTGTAGTATTTTTAATGCTACAGTTTTTTTGTATTCAAAAACATATTAGTTGTGTGGCTGGTTGCTTTGCTTTTTATCAGGAGAATACTGGTTTTATCTGTTCAAAAAATAACGCATTATGCGATGATATAGATAAAAATAACAGAAGGAGAAAAGAGGAAGCAATGTTTTTTGAAATGAATAAAGTAAAAAAAGTTCTAGTGATTATATTGACCATTGCCATAATTTTTACAGGTTTTTGTATACCAGAAGCTGGTAACCTAAGTGTGTATGCAGATGAAGTCACAACTAACAGCACAGGAAACACTAGTCAACCGTCGTCAGGAAACGGGAGTAATGAAAACCCTTATGTCATAAAGACTGCCGATGAGCTGGCATGGTTTGCAGAGGAGGCTAACAAAAATCTAACACTATGTGCCGTTCTAGATGAGGATATTAATATGGGTGGGGAAAGCCGCCCTTGGACACCAATTGGTACAGGACTTGATAGCCAAAAACCCTATACTGGAGCCTTTGATGGGAAAGGTCACACTGTTAGCGGCATCTATATCAATTGTGCGGGAAAATACCTTGGCTTTTTTGGAAACCTGGGTTCCGGTAGCACTGTGAAAAACCTCACAGTAAAAGGGACAATTACCAATAGTGCTACCGGTGCTACTTATACGGGAGGCATCGCTGGATGTGCCAATGGTGGCAGCCAGATTGTAAATTGTGCCAATTATGCTGATGTGAGTGCAAAGAACGGAACAACTGTAGGCGGGCTTGTAGGCGGCACAGAGGGTAATTCTAATTCTAATATTAAGATATTAGGCTCTCTTAATGTAGGATCTGTGTCAGGAAAGCGGATGGCAGGCGGTATCATTGGAGTCGCTAAGTTTGTGGATGTTAGTTATTGTTATAATAACGGAGATATTAGCACTTCAAGCTCTTATGTTGGGGGTATTTTAGGTTCTACATCTAGCAGTTCTACATCTAATTTGCAGAAGAGCTACAATATTGGAAATGTTTCAGGAACAACCAATGTAGGTGCATTGGCAGGAGAATCCAGTGGTATTGTTGCTACTGTAAGTGACTGCTATTGGTTGGAAGGTTCAGCAGAAAAAGGCTTTGGAGGTACAGCTTCAGTTTCAGGTACTAATGCAGTTAAGACTGCTGCAGACATGAAAACGGCAGACTTTGTTACCTTGATTAATGGGGTGAATCCTCCACAGGAAGCAGAGTTTGTAGCTGTGGAAGGAGAGTATCCTGTCCATCAGTGGCAGCAGCCAGAGATGAACGATGAGGATGCTGTGGCAGCAGCAGTGGACGCTTTGACTATGGATACTTCATCCCCAATAACTGCAAATATTACGCTGCCCACATCAGGAATCAATGGTACATCCATTTTTTGGAAGTCAGGAAATGAAGCAGTCATTTCCCATGAAGGTGTTATTAATCCTCCTGATGCAGATACAAAAGTTACTCTGACGGCTACCGTATCTAAGAATGGAATACAGAAAACAAAAGATTTTGTATTTACAGTAGCAGCGGGGAGTGATAGTCAGGACAAAGAAACCGTGGATAAAGCTATTCAGATTTTGTCTAATAATATGATTCCAAAGAATGGTAGAGATACAAATTTTATAACTTTTGTAAATAATACCTTGGAAAAAAAGAACGTTACAGGGGTTACGGTGCAGCTTATTAATACAGGTACTCCTGCAAGAGCGGATGTGGGAAGCATTGGAACCAATGGAGATATTACATACTTTTATCAGGACCCATCAACACTGGGTTACAGTACTGCCTACGTTTTCATAAATGATATTAAGATGGCTCTCTCTAAAGGAAATGTCAGCAAAGAGATTACGATAAGGGCAAGGCTGGATTGGGATGAAAGTAAAGCCAAAGATTGGTTAAATAAAGCTGTTCTTGATACAATTGATTGGGATAGTATTAAGAACAGTAATTTAGACCAACAGGCTGTTACGGATTCTTTAAGCCTGCCGATACGTAAACGGGATATAAAAGATAATCTGCTCGCAAATCTTACGTGGAGCAGCAGCGATACTGGTGTAGTACAAATTGCCAAGGGCGAAGTAGGAGGTAACATTCCTGTAGAGGCAACAGTTAAGCGTCAGTCCGAAGATCGAGAAGTTATTCTTACAGTTTCTGCTGAAAATACAAAAGCGCTGGGAATTATCGGCACAAAAACCATCGTCCTGAAAGTGAAGGGTGATGGTAAATCTTTATCTGAACAGGAAAAAATGCAGGCTATGCTTGACAAACATTGCACGGAAGGATGCATGACCCTGGCTTCCACAGGTGAGAAGGTTACAGGACCAGTTCGTGGAGATGTGATGATACTAAAGCATTCCAGAGACTGGTTTGATGCTGAATCTGGACTGGAGTTTGATTCAAAGATTACGGATCCTAACTCTGAGAGCAGTACACGGCGTAATTATGATTTCACCGCTACAATTTCTGATTCAAAGTATGCTGATTCTGGATATCCGAGAATCAATGTATACCAACCTCTGCCGGGGCAAAGTCCAGCAACGGTCAATGTAACGTTAACCATGACAAAGGTGGATGACAAAAGTATCAGTGCCAGCAAAAAACTTACTTTCCAGGTTGCCCCATGGGAGCAGGAGGAGCTTGATAAAGCCATTGCGGATGCAACAGAACTGATGGGTAAGGCAGAAGATGATTATGCCAAAGCTCTATTGGAGGGTACGAAGAATACTGCAGATAATATAACCGAAAATCTTGCCCCATTCCGCAATGTTACGTTAAAAGATGGCAAGCCAGTATTCAGCAACAATATTAGTATTTCTGCAATTCGTCTGATTGCCGATGAATACCCAGGGTATGATCCCATGATGGTGTATAGCGGAGGATACCGTACCTTTAAATCCAGTCAGGAAAACACGATTTCAAATGAAATGCTTCAGCTGATTGGGAAGGTACCAGAAGACAAGCAGATAACCATAACTGCATGGCTTACACACTCAGGGCTTGGGAAATATTGGGCAAAATATGGAGCTGCAGAAAATACTACTCCTGAAGATAAGACCTATAAAGCTTTCGAGCATTTTTATAAAAATGAGGTAAATGCTACTTATACAGTGAAAGGTAAAGGTGGGGAACCAGATCCTTACGGTAGCAGTGCAGATATCAACTTTGCTTTTTCTTATGATGGAAATTTCGAAGTGCAGCCAGCTCCAATGAAAGTAGAAGCAGGATATGCAGCAAAATTTGGTATAGGAGGCCCATCAACCAACCCTACCGTTTTAGATGCGGTAGTTATGGCTCATAAGCAAAAATATGGCGATGCATTTACATCCACTACAGCTCAAACCTATATGGATGGAGATTTGACCAAGCTTTTTGAACATGATGGAATAAATACCTTTTTTGGTCATTACATCAATGGTGTATATAGTGCAGACTATGCTAATTCAGCGAAACTAAAAGACGGTGATGTGGTACATGTCTTTCTTTACAAAGATGACAAAGATGGAGATCCTGTAGCTAATTTTTACAAGGATGGCAGCTTCGTTTCTGATATAACTACAACGGATGGTTCTCTGACTTTGAATTTAATGAAGGCAAAGGGACATGGACTAACCAAAGAAACACCTGTTCGTGATGTACAAGTAGGTGTAATGAACAAAGATGGCAAGCTGTCTGGTGATAATATTTTGGCTATGGTAAAGAGCGATGTTGACGGCAGCTTTACTCTTAAATTTATAGAAAATGAAACTTTCTTTATCATGTCTGACCACACTTGTGCTGGCAAGGATATGCAACCTGCATGGTGTAAAGTCACGGTGTCTGGTGCAATGACGGAAGCAGAGATGCGTGAGTTGGTGGAACAGGATAAGAATGTTCTGAAGATAGATGGTCTCAATAAGGATGGTACAACCTCTTCAGAAATGCTAGGGTTGGCCTCTCAGGGATTAAGTGGTAAAACCCTTATTAAATGGGAGTCAGATACTCCTTCCGTTATAACAAATAAGGGACAAATTATTAGAGATTCACAGAATCACGAGGTTAAGCTAAGGGCAGTTATATCCTGCGGTAGTGTCAGCGAGAGCAAAGAATTTGCTGTAAATGTTTCAGCATTGACAAATGATGAAGCTGCAAAAATCCTGAATGAAGCAAAAGCAAAGCTGACAACAGAAGCGCTTGTTCCAGTTGAATATGATGGACTTGATACAAACAGCAAGATGTATCTGATTAATTCAAAAGAACTGGATACCAATCTGCTTATGAAAGCCGTAACCCTCATTGACAACCCGGAGATTAAAGTTGCTCTTGAAAGCTCTTCCAACAGTGCTGTTGGTGCTGACGGTAAAATTACATATGGCAATACTGAAGTAACTGGTGAGGTTGCATTCAAATTGACTGTTGGAGGTCAAACGCAGACTCATACTATTAATGTTAAAGTTCCGGTTCACATGAAGAATAAAAAAGACTATATGGAAGAGGTTGCGAAAGGTTTAAATTTTGAAACGATAAAGGGAAATAATCTTACAAAAGATGATATTAAATCGGAAATTTTACTTCCAAATGCACTGGATGTGGATAAAAAATATGAAGAGACAGAAATTATAGCAGAGTGGGTATCAGATCATCCAGAAATTATTAGAATTCCAAGTGAAAGCATTGTAGATCAGAAAGATCTAAATGAAGTATATAAGGCAGAAATCATAAGACCTGATGTAAAAACAACTGTAAAGCTAACACCTACGTTCTCTTATTACACGGAAGAAAATTCAAAGAGGGGCATATTCCCTCCTGGACCTATGCCTGAAAATATGACACTAGAGCCGATTATAGTTCAGGTTAATCCACTTACAACAAATGAAAAAGAAGCTGTTAAGGGTATGCTGAAGGCAGCTCTTGACACCATTGTAAAAAACAAAATAACAGCTTACACAAATGGTACGAATAGCGGGTTAGAAGCAGACTTAAATGCAGTGACAGATGACTTACAATTATATGACTTCGGAACAGACAGTGTATATAAGGATAGTGGCATTCGTGTTATCTGGGCCAGCAGTAATTCTGCTATAGCTGTCAACGAATTGAGAGCGAAAGTTTCTCGTCCTACAGGAACACAAAATGCTGTAGGCAAACTGACATTAACACTGTTCAAGGATAATATCAGTGTCAGTAAGGATTTTCCAGTGATTGTCCTTGCAGATCCGGATGCAAAATTAAAATCCGAAATGCTTGCATTCATGAACGCTATTACTGAAGACTATGCAGCTAAAGATGCCTCCTGGTGGGGAAGACTAGATAGCGGAAAATTCTGGAATGCAGTAGGAATGGAGGCTTATAAAAACTATCAGCCAGATATAAGAAATATGCTTTCAAAGGAAGCAAAACAGGCATTTATAAATAAAATGATTGCTATATCTGTAAAAGGCGATTCAGAAGCAGTTAAGAATGCCAACATTCAGGCAAATGTTATAAACGGGTTAAGTGCCATGGGCTATGATCCAACAGAGCTTTGGACAGTAAACCATACAAAATCCAGCGCTGTGGATAAGCTAAAGGCTATTAATATTGATAGCATGAATAATGATCAAAAGAAAGCGTATAGAACAATAGCTCCTTATGTATTAGCGGCTTTCAGGCAGGGTGACTATTCTACAGAACAGCAGGAAAATGCTCATATAAAATTCTTGATAGAGCAGTTAAATCTGGATGCAAACTGGACTATTGGCATCGATTACCCAGCAATGATGATGCAGGGGCTGACACCATATTATGACAGAGCCGATGTAAAGAAAGCTCTCGATGCAGCAGTTGAAAAACTATCTGCTAAACAGGGTGACAACGGAAGCTACGGAAATTCCAATTCAGATGCTATGGTGATTATAACATTGGCACAAATGGGAATTAATCCGGTAAGTGACAGTCGATTTTTAAAAAATGAAAAAAGTCTGCTTAACGGACTGCTTTTATACAAAACAAAGGACAACAAAGGTTTTAGTCATACGCAGGGTAAAGATTACAATGATTTGGCTACATCTCAGGGGTTGCTTGGATTAATTTCAGTATTTAATGTAATGGATACAGGTAAAGCATACAATGTTTATGATTTCAGTAAAACAGCAAAAACTGCAGCCTATGCCAATGGAACCATTGCAGGAGAACCAGAGGAGCCTGAAATAAAACCAGAAGAAGGTAAGGAGATAACGGTTTCCTTTGCTATGAAAGCCGATAGGGGCACCTGGATACCAACAACTTCAGTTACTCTGAAAAAGGATGCAAAGGTATATCATGCTTTTGTGAAGGTTTTAAATGATGCAGGATTTACTTATGTAGGAGCAAACAGAAACTATGTTTCATCCATCACCAATAAAGATGGTAAAATTTTAGCTGAATTTACGAATGGGCCTGATTCCGGATGGCTATATAAGGTAAACGAAAAAGTGCCGAATGTAGGACTGAAAGATTACACCCTTGCCAATGGAGATAAACTAGTATGGTACTATACAAATGATTGGACAAAGGACCCGGGTGCTATAGAAGCTATGGGTGGAAGCAAATCCGTAAAGATTACAGAAGAAAAAAAAGGTACTTCTGTGGGAAGAGTGGAAGCGGAAGCTAAAACAGATAAAAATGGAACGGCTGCTACAACCATATCAGATAAGGATATATCTTCTGCTATAAAAGATATGCTGAAAAAGGCAGCAGAAAGTAAAAGTGATCTGGTTAAAAAAGTGTCTATAGAGGTAAAGGCAGATGCCAAAGCCACGAAAGTAGAAACTACTATACCAAAAGTATCTGTGACAGAACTAAATAAAAATGTGGATGCAGTAATGGTTAATACTCCCCTTGCAAATATCAGTATGGACAGAGAAACCCTGAAGAGGATTGCAGAAAATATCAAAGGAGATTTAAAGGTATCAGCTGAAAAAGCGGATTTACAGAAATCCATTATGCAGGATGAGAAGATTTCTAAGGAAAGTAAAGACAGAATAGAAGAAAAGATTGGAAGCAGACCTGTATTTGATTTTTCAATGCAGTCAGGAAACGAAAAAGTTTCTGAATTTGCAGGAAAAATTACTATTTCTATACCATATAAGCTTCAGGCAAATGAAAAGCCAGAAGGTATTGTTGTTTATTATATCAGCAATGAAGGGACAATGATAAAAGTTTCTGGTGCAAAATACATCAGTGAGAATGTTGAATTTACAACAAGCCATTTCTCCTACTATGCAGTAGGATATGAAGAACCGTTGAAATTTACAGATGTGAAATCAGGAGCATGGTATACTGAAGCAGTAGATTATGTAGTAAAAAATAACCTGATGAACGGGGTAAGTGCCACTTCATTTAAGCCGGATGATAACACTACAAGAGCTATGCTGGCAACTATTATTTACAATGCAGAAGGAAAGCAGAACGTAAAGGAAGAAAGCTCATTTACAGATGTTAAGAAAGATGCATGGTATGGGTCATCTGTTATCTGGACGTCAGAAAAAGAAATTGTAAAAGGCATGAACGACAATATGTTTATGCCTACAGGAAATGTTACCCGTGAGCAAGTTGCAGTAATGCTTTATAACTATGCTAAATTCAAGAAATTAAATACGGAAGTAAACAAAGCAGCAATAGGAAAAATGACCGATTCTGAAGAGGTATCGTCATGGGCTAAAGAAGCTGTAACATGGACGTTAGATAAAAAAATCATGAAAGGAAAAGGAAATAATTTCCTTGATCCAAAAGGTAATGCAACAAGAGCAGAAATAGCTCAGATGATAAAAAACTTAATAGAAGTTAAATAGTTAAAAAGACCTCCTCTGCAGGAATTAGATATAGAGATTTCCGGCAAAAGGAGGTCTTTTGCAGTCAGCAAGGGGGAAAACTGCAGACAGTAATATCCACAAACAAAACAAATTGGTTGGTTTTATTTTTTTATTTGGTTGTATTTTCTATGGAAAAAGCATGCTATTATCTAGACAAATAGTAAAGGAGGACGCTCCACAAATAGTAATAATTTACTCAATTTAAAGAAAGAATATTTTAAAACGGAGGAATGGAAAATGAAAATTAATGATTTTAAACTTGAATGTTATTTTGGGCTTTATGAATTTACTGCACCTTACTTACTAACTCAATCAGATTGTGAATCCATGGCAACTAAGGAATTACTTTCTATGGAACCTGGTGCCGAGGAAGCATATTTAAATCAATGGCTAGGATATACTGAAACCTGGGGGGATCCAGAGTTAAGACAATTAATTGCTACATTATATAAGGATATGACTGCGGAAGATGTGCTAGTTTTCCATGGAGCGCAAGAGGCTATTTTTGGATATATGAATGTAATGCTTAATGAAGGGGATCATATGATTGCCATGTATCCAAACTACCAGTCCGCATATGAAGTAGCAAATTCAGTTCCAAACTGTGAATTTTCCATGTGGTATATAAAGGATAATGGCAAAAAATGGGTTATGGATTTTGATGCTCTTGAAGCATTGATAAAACCAAATACTAAAGTAATTGCCGTTAATTCTCCCAATAATCCAACAGGATATACTTTTACAAACGCTGAAATAAAGCAGTTATGTGAAATTTGTAGGAAACACGATATCTATCTATTCTCAGACGAAGTATATAAAGGGCTTGAAATGGATGGTGAAAAGAGAGATTGGATGGCTGATCATTATGAAAAATGTGTATCACTAGGTGTAATGTCTAAGGCATATGGCCTTGCTGGGCTTAGAGTAGGATGGCTAGTAACAAAAGATCATGAAACTTTAGAAAAGGTTGTTAAATTTAAACACTATACGAGTATTTGTGATTCAGCTCCATCTGAATTCTTATCTAAAGTTGCACTTAAGCATAGCGACGAACTATTAGAAAGAAGCACTAACATCATTAGAGACAATTTAAAGTTAGTTGATGAATTTTTTGATCGATATCCAAAGCTATTTGAGAAAAAAGAAATAACGGCTGGCCCGGTTGCATACCATAAGCTTCTGATTGATATGCCTGTTAAAGATTTCTGTCAGCTAGCTGTTGACAAGAAAGGAGTATTGTTGTTACCTTCCGATATTTATGGCATGGATGATCAATATTTCAGAATGGGATACGGACGTAAGGGTGTTCCAGAAAGTTTAGCTAAATTTGAAGAATTCTTAATCGAAGAAAAATTTGTTTAGTAATTAATTCAGCGTCAAATAAGCTTGCATAGTCAAGCTTATTTGGGCATAAGGAGGTAAGTATGAAAACTTTATTACTCAGTATAAAAGATGTAAAAGAAGCGTTATCAATGAAAGAGGTTATCAGTGCTGTGGAACAGGGTTATATTTCATATAATTCAGGAAAGGTACAGCAACCTGATATCGTATCTATGGAAATGCCTGAAAATAATGGGGAAACGGATATTAAATCCTGCTATAACAAATTGAATGAGACCATTTCGGTAAAGATAGCTTCAGGATTTTATGACAACGGGAAAAATAACCAGCTTCCTACTATGATAGGCACAATATTATTATTTGATGGTAAAAATGGTGCTCCTCTTTGTGTTATGGATGGTAGTTTAATTACTGGAATTAGAACAGGGGCTGCAGGAGCTATTTCATCAAAATTACTAGCGAGAAAAGACTCTAAGATCGTTGCAGTTTTTGGTGGCGGCGGCCAGGCAAGAATGCAGATTTATGCCTTATGTCAGGTAATGAATATCAAAGAAATAAGGGTATATAGTGAGCGTAAGGACGAACTTTCAAAATATAAGGAGGACGTAGAAGAAAATACTAAAGCAAAAGTAATCATATGTGATACCCCACAAAAGGCTATGAAAGATGCAGATATTGCAATATCTACAACACCATCAAAGAAGTATTTCGTAGATAAATCTTTGGTAAAACCAGGCATGCATATTATAGCCGTAGGTGCGGATATGGCTGGCAAAAATGAATGGGATCCTGAAATCTTTAAAGGAGCCAAAATTGTAAACGACAGTATTGCACAATGCGTTAGTAGGGGTGAAACTAGAAATGCAATTGTCTCTGGGATAATCAAAGACACTGATATTTATGCAGAAATAGGTCAGCTTTTAGCAGGAGAAAAGCCATTAAGGGAAAACGATGATGAAATCACCATATTTGATACTACCGGGATGGGAATTCAGGATAATGTTACGGCAGTGAAGGTATATGAAATAGCAAAGAAAAAAGGCTTAGGAGAATATTTTGAATTCATTTAATAGAAAGGATGAGCAAAATGAAATTTAGTATTGTTGATGCTTTTACAGATAGACTATTTGGAGGGAATCCAGCTGGAGTTGTTATTCTTCCAGATAAGGCTGATTTTCCTTCGGATGAAGTTATGGTTAAAACTGCAGCAGAACTTAGATATTCCGAGACTGCATTTATCAAGAAGCTAGAAAATGAGAAATTTAATATAAGATATTTTACGCCTGCGGCAGAAGTTGATTTATGCGGCCATGCAACAATTGGTGCATTTTTTACATTACTTAGTGAAGGTATCATTAAACCTGATAAAACATATGTAAATGAGACTTTAGCTGGTGAACTGGCAATTGTAGTAAATGACCGTTCCATCCTTATGGATATGGGAGATCCTGAGATCTTTGAAACTATTCCATCTGGAGAGCCAATAAAAGAACTATACAGTATTATGGGATTGGATTCAAAAGATCAAGGAAAGTGTAATGAATATCCAGGTCTCGAATTACTTCCTAAAAAAGTATCAACTGGATTAATTGATATTATGATGCCTGTTAGAAATGAGGCGGAGTTAGAGAAGATTGCCCCTGATTTTAAGGCTCTTACTGAACTTTCAAAGAGGTATGAAGTAGTCGGTGTACATGCTTTCACATTAAATTCAAAGGATGGAAAAATTCATGCAAGAAATTTCGCGCCTTTGTATGATATAGAGGAAGAGGCAGCAACAGGAACGTCAAATGGTGCATTAACTTATTATTTATACGATTACGATATTGTTAAACTTGATAATATCAATGATATCATCCAAGGAGAAAAAATGGGACGACCTTCCAAAATAGCCGCACAGATCGTATTAGAAGAGGGGAAAGAAAAGGTAAAAGTTGGTGGATTTGCCATTACTCTTGCTACTGGTGAAATCAATATTTAGGAGTAGAGATGAATAAAATAGTTACAGTGGATTGGATTCCGGATAAAAAGTTCAAAGAACCATTGTCCCAGCAAATTGTAGATTATATATCTAGAAAGATTTCAAATGGAGATTGGGCTATTGGATATAGTTTGCCTCCTCAGAGAGTTCTTGCGGAAAAATTCAAGGTGAATAGAAGTACAATATCGATTGCCTTAGATATTTTGAAGGCCTATGGAATAATTGAGGGTAAAGTTGGAAAGGGAACTGTTATTGTAAGTAACACCTGGTCATTAATGATTTCATCGTGCGAAGCTAACTGGGGAAGTTACGTGAAATCAGGATACTTTAAGGAAAACCTTCCAACCATTCAATTAATTAATAAGCTGGAATTTGTAGAAGGAATAACCAGGCTGGGAACAGGTGAAATGTCACCAAAATTATTTCCCAAGGAATCTGTAACTAAAGCTATCAATTCTCTTGCGCCTAAAATGAATAATTTGAATTATTTGGGCCCTTTGGGTTTAGATGAATTAAGAGAAACCTTATCGCATAGATTAAAATCTTTCGGGATAGATGCAAGTCCTTCAAATATATTAATTACATCTGGCTCACTTCAGGCTTTACAATTAATATCTATTAGCATGCTGAAGCCTAATTCCAAAATATATTGTGAAATTCCGTCATATATTAATTCATTGCAGGTTTTCCAATCTGCTGGAATGAAACTTGAAGGAATAACCATGGATAATGAAGGCTTACAGTATTGGAATATGACTGAAAATATGAAATGTGGTACTTCTTCTTTACTGTACACTATTCCGACCCATCACAATCCTACTGGTATTGTGATGTCAGAACAACGAAGAAAAGAAGTTTATAGATTCTGTAACAGGAATGCAATTCCAATAATTGAAGACGATGCATACTGCCAATTATATCATGGCGCAAAGCCACCTGAGCCTATCAAGGCAATGGATGTAACTGGATCCGTACTATATCTTGGTACAGTTTCTAAATCCTTTGCGCCAGGCCTTAGAGTAGGCTGGGCTGTAGGACCAGAATCAATAATTGAAAGGCTTGGGGATGTGAAAATGCAGTTAGATTATGGTGCAAGTTCATTGTCCCAAATGGTTTTGAATGAAGTATTGATCAATGGTTCATACGATGAATTCCTACTTCAATTCAGAACGGTTTTAGTTAGAAGAAAGAACCTGATGCTTGAGGCATTAAATCAGTATTTTAAAGATATCGCAAAATGGAATAATCCTACTGGAGGGTATTATATTTGGCTTGATTTTATAGATGAGGTTCCAGTGGAAAAACTGTTTAATGAGGCCCTTAATAAGGGGCTGTTGTTAAACACTGGCAATATTTATCACGTAAGCAAGACAAAGTCTTTAAGACTTTCATTTGCATATGTTGATGAAGAATTAATTATTCCAACAATAAAAGAACTCTCCATGATTGTTAATAAATTAAAATGAAAAAATTACAAAAATAAATAGGAAGGATTGTTTATGAAAATTTTATTATTAAATGGCAGCCCTCGGATTAAAGGAAACACAGAAACAGCTCTGAATCAAATTATCCAAGGTATCCAATCTAATATCCATGAAGCCCAAATAGAACTATTTAACATCACCGATTTAAAGATTAGCGGCTGTATTAATTGTGATGCCTGCAAAAAAAACGATGGCAATTGTGTAATGCTTGATGATAGCTTTAAAATCATTCAAAAAATCTATGATTCTGATATAGTCATTCTTGGAACACCTGTTTATTATTGGGGGATTACTTCCCAATTGAAAACGGTCATTGACAAATTGTATTCTAAGGAAAGTCAGTTCCGCCAGCAAAAGAAAAAAATTGGAATTGTAGTAATTGGGGAAGCCTCTTTGGATGATCTGGAATATAGACTGATTAGTAATCAATTTGAATGTATTTGTGACTATTTTGGTTGGAGTCTCATTTTCAATAAATCTGTGTGTGCTTTTGAAGCAGGAGATCTCGCCAAGGATAATATCCAACTTCAAGAGTTAAAAAGTTTTTGGATGTCCGTATAAATCATTATTGGTGATTTTGCATTAAAAAAAGAAGCCCTCTGTATTAATCGAAGATGATAGCAAAAGCATAGGTGGAGCATGGCAAATGTGCATTACTAAGGTTGCTCCTGAAATCAAAGAAAAAATAATAGCAATTATTGTTAATGAGTTTAAGGGGATAGATGATTTGCCTCGTAAGATAAATACATTATTAAAAATATCATATCTCACTTGGGTAAATATGAATTATATGATATACTTACTTTAAAAATTTTGTAGAAATGAAGAAGGATAATGTTATGCTTTTTAAATTAAATGAATATTGCAAGCCGGATTTTTCATTAGATAAATTTAAAAATTCTCCGGATGTAATTTTAGAATATGCACCAAAGGATATGGTAGCTCCCTTGGAATTCCATGCAACTTCTATTTTTCCTGAATATTATAAAATAAACGGTGAATGGCTTATTGCTGAAGATTCAAGAATGGATTGCGTTGCAATATATGAAAATGGAAAGATATTTGTCAGAGAGTTTCGAAACATTCGCTGTGGTGATGCCGTAGTAATGGGCCGTACAGAGAACTGTGAGGAAGGAATTTATGTTCATAATGACTGTTTTAGGTCTGAGAAGCAAAATAAAGAAGAGGCATTTGCCTTCAGGCAAGGCAGAAGCAGGGAAACTGGATTCTCCTGTGATTATGACTTTATAAATGAACTCTTGAAGCATGAAAAAGAAAATGGATATGTTGTTTGGGTCCTTGGACCTGCTTGTACTTTTGACATTGAAGCAAGAAAATGCTTTTCAAAGCTAATAGAAAATGGATATGTTCATGCACTTTTGGCAGGTAATGCGCTTGCAACACATGATCTTGAAGCAGGTCTTCTGGGAACTGCCCTGGGACAAGATCTTTATTCACAAAGACCGCATTTTAATGGTCACTATAATCATATTGATACAATAAACAAAGTTAACCTACATGGTTCTATTGCAAACTTTATTGAAAAAGAAGATATTTCAGATGGAATTATGTACAGTCTTGTAAAAAAACATGTGCCGTTTGTGCTAAATGGATCCATAAGAGATGATGGACCATTACCAGACGTATATGAGCATACATATGACGGTCAGGATGCTATGAGATCACATCTTAGAAAAGCAACTACTGTTATTGGCATGGCTACAACTTTGCATACTATTGCATCAGGCAATATGACTCCTACTTATAGAGTTCTTCCGGATGGAACTATAAGGGAAGTTTTTTTCTATACTGTGGATACTGCTGAGTTTGCTGTAAATAAGCTTGGTGACAGGGGAAGCTTAGGGGCAAAGGGTATCGTAACAAATGTACAGGATTTTGTAGGAAATCTTTGCAAAGGTCTAAATATTTAAGTCCTAAATATAAGGAGGAAACAAGATGATACGAAAAGCAACCCAAAATGATATAGAAGGTATTGTCAAAATATATGACGCTATTATAAAAAAAGAGGAGGAGCACAGCTTATGTGTTGGATGGAAAAGGGGAGTATACCCAACAGAAGATACTGCTGAAAAGGCATTAAATAAAAATGAACTGTATGTGCTAGAGGATAATAATCATATAGTGGCTGCTGCAATAATTAATCAAACTCAAGTTCTAGAATATAAAAATTGTAATTGGACGTACCAAGTACAGGATGATGAAATAATGGTTTTACATACGCTTGTAGTTGACCCAGAGAAGTCTAATAAGGGATATGGAAAAAAGTTTGTTGAGTTTTATGAGGAATTTTCTGCACAATCAGGTATCGAATATCTACGTATGGATACAAATGCTAAAAATCTGGGAGCAAGAAAGTTTTATAAAAAAATTGGATATCAAGAAGTAGGGGTAGTTTCGTGCGAATTTAATGGAATTGAAGGAGTACAGCTTATTTGTTTGGAAAAAAGGCTTTTTCATAAATAAAGATTCTATATCTACTAAAGTCATACGGAGTGTGCATGTTTGTTAGACAAAGCGAAATAATAAAAAATAAAAGCAGTGAAGGGTAACATATTTTCACTGCTTTTAATATATATTATTGTAATTTTAGAGATTAGAAGCTAACTTTAAAGTAAATTAATCAGCGATTCTAACTCTTCCGATAAAATTCTTGCAAGTACAAAATCATTATCTTTTAAAGCTAATGCTATTTTCGTTTCAACTGATTTTTTCTTTTGTTCAATTTCTAAATAGTCTCTATCAAAATGACTATCATAAATCATCTTTCTAAATTTTCGTATACTCATTTTTCTAATGGTCTTATCTTCAATGATTAAGACATAATCCATACAGTTTACAATAGAATAAAAATCATGAGAAATCATTAGAATCGCACCCTTATATTTTTCGATGGCCTTTTCCAGTGCTATCTGTGAATAGGTATCTAAATGACTTGTCGGTTCATCAAGAAGCAACAAGTTTGCTTTACTAGCAGAAACTTTAGCTAATTGAAGCATATTTTTTTCTCCGCCAGATAAGGAAGCTATCTTTTGATTAATTCCTTCTTCCTCAAAACCATAGTTCGAAAGATAGGATATAATCTCTTGATTAGTTTTGAATCCAGCATCGAAAAACTCTTCGAGTATGCTATTAGACTCCTTTAACATTTCGCCTTGAAGTTGAGAGAAGTAAGCCACTTGAATGTCTTCGTTAAGCTCAATGGAATCATGATTGTTTTTAAAAATTTCTCGGAGTAAAGTCGTTTTGCCAGTACCATTTGAGCCGATTAGGGCTACTTTATCAGTAGAATTAATTTCAAAGTTAATATTTTTTAGTAGGATATCATCAAAGGCAACACTGTAATCTTTGACTTTTAAAGCAATTGTTTCTTGGATTTCATTATCTGTAACAAAATGGATATTCGGTTGCTTAATATATACAAATGGAGCTTTAATTCTACGCGATTCTAGTCGTTCTTGAATTTTAACTCTAGCATTTAGAGCTTTACCTCTAGAAGCTTCCGTATTATATGTTGCAATAGTTCTTAGTTTATCGATTAAAATTTCATTTCTCGCAATTTCTTCAGTATCAGCATTTGCTAGTTCTTGTAACTCAATTTTACTTTCAAGTAGTGAGAAGTTATAATCAATATATCTCCCATCAAATTCTTGGAGCTCCATGTTTTCAAGGTGAATAATTTTATTAAAGCAATGATTCAATAGATATCTGTTGTGTGTAATAACTAGAAGAATTCCTTTGTGTGAGTTAATTAGATTTTTAAGAGAATTAAGGTTCTCAAAATCTAAAAACACATCAGGTTCATCCATAATCATTAAGTCCGGGCTACTTAGCATTTCTTTAATCACTTGAATAAGTTTGAATTCTCCACCACTAAGTTCAGAAACCATCAAATCTTTACGATTAATTAGGTTTGCTAAATTTAGTTTCTTGTTAATGTTGCTTTCAAAATCATCACCACCAAGTGCATTAAATGCGTCTAAAGATTGTTGGTACTTGTCCAGTAAGGAATCAACATACAAAGAAGTTTCCATTTGAGTACAAATTGATGTTAATTCATTTTGTAGCTTAATAAATTCTTCACCTATATATTCGAATACAGTAAATTCTTTTGTTTTCTCTCGTTGAGAAAACTGACTTACATACCCAATTTTGCAATCGGGTGCTATCTCTAACTTTCCGTCGAACATATATCTTTCTGGATCCATAATTAAATCTATCAGTGTACTTTTTCCACTGCCATTTGTCCCTATAAAAGCACAATGTTGACCGTCTTCTAATGTAAATGAAATTTTATTATAGAGATCCTTTTGCGGAAACGAGTAGGATAAGTTTTCAACTTTTATCATATGATTACCTTTCTCTATCATTAAAAAAGAGCCTATTAAAATAAGCCCTTTGATACGTTATCATCATAATCGTAATTTTACAATTAATTTTTTATATAGTAAAGACAGTTTTGAATTTACAGTTAATAGGATAGCACATTTAACGACTCATTTCAATAATTTCATTTTACTTAGTTTATAGACATGGTGTTAACTCAAAGGTGTAACATTATTTTGACCCAAATAAGGAAATTATATTGATAATAAGTGAAATATTAAATTATCATACAGGAAATGGATAATTTCCTCAATGCACCACTGGATATAACAAAGTTCTTTTGAATAGGCTAAAATAATATGTTAAGAACCTTATTCAGGCAAAGAAATATAATGTTATTAAGAATAATATTTGGAGGTGAGAACCATGAGTGTATTAAACAAAGATAATATTATGGCAGAAAATGCCTTAATTGAAGATACATTTACACAAAATAGAACAGGTTTTGTTACTATTTCTTACGGTATAAGGGACCGTAATCGGATAATACAAAAGCAAGTAGTTACACTTGTAATTGGAAATAATACAAGAATTCGAGATCAATTTGGAAACAGAATAGGATTTAGAGAATTAAAAATAGGTATGGTTATTAATGCAAGATTTTCTTCGGTTATGACAAAAAGTAATCCTCCGCAAGCAAGAGCGTTCAGCATAGTGATCATTAAAGAAAACAAGTCATCGTTAATAGAAGAAGGAAGGGTTATAAATGTTGATGTGAGTGGTGATTTCGGATATATATTGACTGGAATCCCAAATAATCCAAGACGTCAGATGCGGTATGTGATTAGCAATTCAACTAAATTAAGGGACAGACGAGGTAATCGAATAACCTTACGAGCAATACGTCCTGGTCAAACAGTAAGAATAGAGCGACAATCATTCCAGACCACAAGTATACCTCCACAGACCAGTGCTCTTTCAGTACAAATAATCTCAAGCTGAATAATAAATAAAAGGGTTAAGGACTTATTGTTTTAACCCTTTTTCTATTTTTCAATATTTCTATATTATGTTGCATATGATGATATGGAACATGTTAAGTTATTAACTAATCAGCACTGTTCATAATAAGGCTATACGGTTAAACAGGATGTTATTTTATAAAGTTCTATGTCAGAAAGAGGAATATTAGCATGAAAATATATTTAATAGGAAGATTAGGAATCGAATTGTTATAAAATACTATTTGAAGTAGATTTTTATGTTGTAACTACCTAAAAAATGTGATAAAATTTAAACGATGTGTTCTTGTTAAATTATAATGAAGTCAGTAAAATAAGGGATAAAACGATTTAATTTAATTTAAAATAAAATTAATAATTATAACAAATTTGGAGGGCAAAATGTATTTAAAAAATTTATTAACGGGTTGGAACAAAATAAGCTTGGTCAAGCAGATTATTATAGGATTAATCATAGGTATTATTTTAGCTGTAGTATTACCAAAGCAATTAGCAGGTATTTCAATATTGGGAGATCTTTTTGTAGGTGCATTAAAAGCTGTAGCACCAGTTTTAGTTTTATTCTTAGTTATGTCTGCAATATCACAGCATAAAAGTGGTCAAAAGACCAATATGAAATCTATACTAGTACTTTATCTCCTGGGGACTTTTTTAGCTGGTCTAGTAGCAGTTTGTGTAAGTTTTGTTTTTAAAGTACGCTTAGTTTTAGCAGGGGGTACACAAGATGTAACTGCTCCTGAAGGACTTGTTGAAGTTTTAAAGACATTAATATTTAAAGTTGTTGATAACCCAATAAATGCAATCTCAACAGCTAATTACATTGGTATTTTAACTTGGGCAATTCTGTTGGGTTTGGCATTGAAATTTGCATCAGACAATACAAAGAATCTGATTTCTGATATTTCCAATGCAGTTTCACAAGTGGTCAAGTGGGTTATAAAATTCGCACCTCTTGGAGTTATGGGACTTGTATTTAACGCAATTTCAACTACTGGATTAAAAAGTTTGTTAGATTACGGAAAAATTGTATTATTGCTTGTTAGTGTTATGGTTTTTGTTGCATTGGTTTTGAATCCTATTATCGTGTATTGTACAATAAGAAAGAACCCTTATCCGTTAGTATTTAAATGTTTAAAGGATAGTGGGATAACAGCCTTCTTTACAAGAAGTTCTGCGGCTAATATCCCTGTTAATATGCAGCTGTGCGAAAGATTAGGTTTGGATAAGGATACTTATTCCATATCAATACCTTTAGGCGCTACAATAAACATGGCTGGTGCATCTGTTACAATTGCAGTTCTTACCATGGCAGCCACATATACCTTAGGCATTAATGTTGACTTACCAACAGCCGTTATTTTAAGTTTCCTTACAGCTTTAAGTGCGTGTGGTGCTTCCGGTGTGGCTGGCGGATCTTTACTATTAATACCTTTGGCTTGTAGTTTATTTGGTATTCCAAATGATATTGCAATGCAGGTTGTAGGTGTAGGATTTATTGTAGGAGTTATACAGGATTCTTGTGAAACAGCACTGAACTCTTCCACAGACGTACTATTCACTGCTGCTGCTGATATCAGGGAAAAAAATAAGGCAGTATAAAAATATGAAATAGGCATAATGATGAAAGCAGCTGAAATACTATAAAATGTTTCAGTTGCTTTTTTTATTTCATTAAGTTCATAATAAATATATAACTATTATATTTTACGTACAAATAAACAAATAGAAAGGATTTTTATGATTGATGGTTGTAAAAGAAATATTGATTATATTCGAATTTCTGTAACAGATAGATGCAATCTGCGCTGTATTTATTGTATGCCAGATGAGGGCGTAAAGCATTTACATCATGAAGATATTCTTACATATGAGGAAATAGTAAGACTTTGTAGATGTTTTGTCAAGCTTGGAATTAATAAAATAAAGATAACTGGCGGTGAGCCATTGGTTAGAAAAGATATTGCCATTTTAATTGGACAGATTAAGGAACTAGATGGGGTTAAAAGCGTTACACTGACAACAAATGGTGTCATGTTAAAGGAACAACTACCAGATTTAATGAGGGCCGGACTGGATGGAGTTAATATAAGCCTTGACACTTTAAGCCCAATGATTTATGAAAACATTACAGGGAAAGATGCTTTACAAAAGGTTCTTGAAGCTTTGGAGGAGTCTTTGAAATATCAGGAACTCGTTTTAAAGATAAATTGTGTTCCTATGCAGGAAACTGATAATATGGACATTATTAATATTGCCAGCCTTGCAAAGAGAGCTAGAATTAATGTAAGATTTATTGAAATGATGCCGATTGGATTAGGAAAAAACTATTCCTATTACAGTAATGATAAAATAATAAAAATATTAGAACAGGTTTATGGGACTTTGGAAACGACAAATAATTTGTATGGCAATGGACCAGCTCATTATTATTCAGTAAAGGGCTTTGAAGGGAAAATAGGTTTTATCAGTGCCTTATCTCATCAGTTTTGTGGGGAATGCAACCGGGTAAGGCTTACTTCAGATGGTTTTCTGAAAACTTGTCTGCATTTCACTGCGAGTACGGATTTGAAAGCCATATTGAGGGGAAATATAGAGGATTCTATATTAGAGCAAGAAATCAAACAGGCTGTTTATGATAAACCGATAAGTCATAATTTCAAGGAGAATAATCACAAGGACATGTTTGAGCAAGGCCAAATGTCGCGAATTGGTGGATGATGTCAGGAGAGGTTTTATGGGAAAAGTAATGGCAGTCTGTATTAGTGAAAAAAAAGGTACAGAAAAAGAGAATATTCATGTTGGACAATTTATAAAGAATTATGGAATAAAGGGCGACGCTCATGCAGGAAAATGGCATAGGCAGGTTAGTCTTCTTTCTCATGATAAAATTCAAGAATTTAAGCAAAAGGGAGCAGAGGTTGCTGAGGGTGCGTTTGGTGAAAATCTTATTGTAGAGGGAATCGATTTTCGTACTCTTCCTATAGGCACTATTTTCAAATGTAATGATGTTTTATTAGAATTAGCACAGATAGGAAAAGAGTGTCATAGTGGGTGTAGTATATATCACAAAATGGGAGAATGCATCATGCCAAGAGAAGGGGTCTTTGCCAGGGTTTTAACCGATGGTATGATTCAGGAAGGAGATGATATGATGGTGCTTAAGGTTGTGTCAGATGAGCATGAAAGCAACCAGCTAAGAGTTGCTGTTATTACCTCTAGTGACTCAGGATTTGCAGGAGATAGAGAGGATATTAGTGGGCCGGTCATAAGCAGAATCGTTAGAGAATTTGGTTATGAGGTTGTATATGAGACGATTTTGCCAGATGATATCAATATGCTATGTGATGAGATGAAATATATATGCGACAATAATACAGCAGATTTAATATTAACAACCGGAGGAACTGGTTTTTCCCAAAGGGATTGTATGCCAGAGGCAACTCAAAGAGTATCAGAACGTATGGTTCCTGGAGTTCCGGAAGCAATGCGAGCATACAGCATGAAAATAACTAAGCGGGCTATGTTATCAAGAGCAGTATGCGGAATTCGAAGGTCTACATTAATTCTTAATCTGCCAGGGAGTCCAAAAGCAGTTGAAGAGTGTCTTACTTACGTTATGCCCGAATTGGAGCATGGGTTGAATATATTAATGGGAACCGTGAATAATTGTGCAAGTAAAGGGTAATTAAAACTATAACAAGGAGTCCTTCAAGATTGAAGGACTCTTTTTTATGAATTCAAAAAGGGATTGGGATGCTATATTTAGAAAAAAGTGTAAATTGTAGCATAATAACTTGATTTTTGGGGGAATTTAAAGTTATTACTTAAGTTTCCAATTAAGGAGGATGATTATTAATGCAGGATAATACAACCAATACGCTAAGTGGAGCGGACAATATGAGACTGAACCAGGTAGATGCTACAAACAATGAAGGTACAGCAGCATGGACAAACACTGAGGAAATAGCTACTATTACCAATTTAAACATTCCATCGGAGTATAATATTGGAAAAGCAAAAAATTGGGTAGACAATGGCAGTCAGCTATAAAATAATGATAGAATTGGAGAATTATTATGTCAAAGATAAAGATGACTTTAGACGGTAATACAGCAGCAGCATATGTTGCATATGCTTTTACAGATGTGGCTGCAATCTATCCAATAACGCCATCCTCTGGTATGGCTGAGATTACGGATGACTGGTCTGCAAAGGGAAGAAAAAATATATTTGATCAGGAAGTCAGTCTGGTTGAAATGCAGTCAGAAGCAGGTGTAGCGGGTGCTTTTCACGGATCATTACAGGCAGGAGCGTTAACAACTACATTTACTGCCTCGCAAGGGTTGCTATTAATGATTCCCAACTTATATAAAGTTGCAGGAGAACTATTACCGGGAGTCCTCCATGTTAGTGCAAGGGCACTTTCTACGCATGCACTTAGTATATTTGGGGATCATCAGGATGTGATGGCAGTAAGGCAAACAGGATGTGCCATGTTAGCCAGTGGGTCAGTACAAGAGGTTATAGATTTTGCCCCCATTGCACATTTATCTGCAATCAAAGGAAGAGTACCATTTTTACATTTTTTTGATGGATTTAGAACTTCTCATGAAATACACAATGTGGAAGCTCTTGAATACTCTGATTATGCTCAGATGATAGATTATAAGGCAATTCAGGATTTCAGGGACAGAGCTCTGTCACCAAATCATCCGGTAACCAGAGGAACCGCACAGAACCCAGATATTTATTTTCAAGGAAGGGAAGCAAGTAATCCGTTTTATAATAATCTGATTTCAGTTGTTGAAGAATATTTAGACAAGATGTGCAATAAAACTGGTAGAAAATATGGCCTTTTCGACTATTATGGCGCCCTAGATGCAGAGTATATCATTATAGCAATGGGATCTGTAACTGAGACTATTGAGGAGACTATAGACTATTATAATTCAAGAGGAGAAAAATATGGTTTGGTAAAGGTTCACCTATTCCGGCCTTTTTCTGTGAAACATTTGCTAAACTGCATTCCTAATACAGTTAAAAAAATTGCTGTTTTAGATCGTACGAAAGAACCAGGAGCAATTGGTGAACCTCTATTCCTTGATGTATGTAGTTGCTATATTGGGATGGAGGATGCCCCAATGATTATTGGCGGCAGATACGGTTTAGGTTCAAAGGATACCGATTCAATAGACATTACTGCTGTATATGAAAATTTAAAACAAAAATATCCAAACAAACATTTTACACTTGGAATTGTCGATGATGTGACAAATACTTCCTTGGAAAGACTTAGTATCAGTTCCACAGAACCATCTGACCGTTTCTCATGCAAGATCTGGGGATTAGGTTCTGACGGAACGGTGGGGTCGAATAAGCAGGCTATTATGATTATTGGTAATAAAACCGATAATCACGTTCAAGCATATTTTGATTATGACTCTAAGAAATCTGGAGGTGTAACTATTTCTCACCTTAGGTTTGGGAAATCACCAATTAAATCCACATATCTCGTTGGAAATGCAGATTATGTAGCCTGTCATAACCAATCATATGTCAATAAGTATGATATACTTGATGATATAAAGACTGGGGGTATTTTTGTTCTTAATTGTCAATGGTCAGACGAACAATTGGAAGAATATCTACCTTTTAAATATAAAAAGATAATTGCAGAAAAGAATATAAAATTTTATACAATTAATGCAATTAAAATTGCTAAAGACATTGGTCTGGGTAATCGTATAAACATGGTGATGCAAGGCGCTTTTTTTAAACTCATTCAAATCCTTTCACAAGAAGAGTTTATTAATGAGCTAAATAAATCTGTAACCTATTCTTACAAGACAAAGGGAGAAAAAGTGGTTCACATGAACCAGGAAGCTATAATCAAAGGCGTTGAAAGTATTCATAAGGTAGAGATTCCAAAGACCTGGTTAAATTTAAATGGAAATCAAAAAATGGATACAAAAGAATCTAATGAAGAACCTGACTTTATAAAAATTATAATGAGGCCTATGCAGGCACAGAAGGGACAGAAGCTTCCTGTCAGTGCATTTAAGGGTAGAGAAGATGGTACTTTTCCATCTGGAACTACTGCCTATGAAAAACGTGGGATTGCAATTAATATTCCTGAGTGGATTGAAGAAAACTGCATCCAGTGCAACCAATGCTCGTATATTTGTCCACATGCAGTAATAAGGCCATTCCTTCTTACGAATGAGGAAGTGAGTAAGGCACCAATTTCTTTTGAAACACGAAAAGCAGAAGGCAAAGTATATGAAGGATTGCATTTTAGAATGCAGATTAGTCCTATGGATTGTACAGGTTGTGGTAATTGCGCCGATATTTGTCCCGCAAAGGAAAAAGCATTAATCATGAAACCTGCCATCACACAAAATGAACAAGTAGAAAACTGGAAGTTTGCTAACTGCGAAGTTGGGTATAAAACTAAGGTAGCGCTTGGTAAATCATTTAAAGATAGCCAATTCAAGGAACCGCTAATGGAATTCTCAGGTGCATGTGCCGGTTGTGGAGAGCCATCATATATTAAGCTGATTACTCAATTATTTGGGGAGCGTATGATGATTGCCAATGCAACTGGATGCTCATCTATTTGGGGAGCCAGTGCACCAAGTACTTCATACTCTACTAACCAAGAGGGAAAAGGTCCGGCTTGGGCTAGTTCACTTTTTGAAGATAATGCAGAGTTTGGTTTTGGGATGTATCTTGCAGTCAAGCAAATGAGAAATAATCTCGAAGAAAATATGACAAAATTGATTGAGAACAATATAGATGAAAATATTAAGAACCTAATCAGCGATTGGATACACAATAAAGAGGATGGGAGCATCAGTAAGCAGATAAGTGATAAATTACTCAAATCCTTAGATATTTACAAGAATCCTAATCCTAAAATTATGCAATTGATAGATTGTATTAAACAACGTAAAGATTATCTGACAAAACGTTCTCATTGGATTGTCGGTGGCGATGGTTGGGCATATGATATTGGCTTTGGCGGGCTTGACCAGGTTATGTCATCTGGCGAGGACATCAACGTGCTTGTATTTGATACAGAGGTTTATTCTAACACTGGAGGTCAAGCTTCCAAATCAACTCCAACTGCAGCTATTGCTAAATTTGCGTCTTCAGGTAAAAAGTCAGGAAAGAAAGACCTTGGTTTAATGATGATGACATATGGAAATGTTTACGTAGCACAGGTTGGCATTCATGCAGATAATGCTCAATTTATGAAAGCAGTAGTGGAGGCAGAAAGCTATAAAGGACCATCTCTCATCATTGCCTATGCACCATGTATAAGTCATGGAATAAAGGAAGGTATGGGTAGAAGCATGGAGACAATTCAAAGAGCTGTTAAGGCTGGGTATTGGCACTTATATCGTTATAATCCGGACTTAAAGAACGAAGGAAAGAACCCCTTTATCCTTGATTCAAAAGAACCAACAGAAAGTTTCCGTGACTTTCTTATGGGTCAGGTCCGCTACAGTTCTTTAGCTAAAATATTTCCAGATGAGGCAGAAGAATTGTTTATAATGGCAGAAAAAAATTCGAGAGAACGCTATGAAAGGTATAAGAAATTAGCCTTATCGTAAGTCATGTATAAGAAAATATTATTTAAAGGAGGAATTAATAATGAAAAACGTATTTATTAAAAACATTAATCATGGAGAAGTAATCTCATTGGCAAATCAGGTTGAAGTCCTTCCAGGTCAGGTTGTAAGTAAAACCTTAGTTCAAAATTCAGCTGTAAGTATCACATTATTTGCCTTTGATAAAGGTGAACAAATCAGTTCTCACGATTCAAGTGGAGATGCTATGGTTACTATTTTGGAGGGTACCGGTAAATTTACTGTGGATGGAGTGGAATATGTATTAAAGGCAAATGAAACATTGATTATGCCAGCAAAGAAACCACATGCTGTATCTGCACAGGAGACTTTTAAAATGATGTTAGTAGTTGTATTTCCGCAAAATGAGGAATAATCATCAGTTTCAGTGTGATCTCCTAGAATGGTATCATAAAAACGCCAGAGTACTTCCATGGAGAAGCGAGCCCACACCTTATAGAGTTTGGATATCAGAAATGATGTTACAGCAAACCAGAGTAGACACAGTTATACCTTATTTTATGAATTTTATTTGTGAATTGCCTACTGTACAAGCACTTGCTACTGTAGAGGAAGATAAATTACTGAAACTATGGCAGGGGCTTGGCTATTACAACAGAGCACTTAATTTGAAGAAAGCTGCTCAGATTCTTGTTGCAGAGCATCAGGGAGAACTTCCATCAGAATTTACACAGTTGGTTTCGCTTCCAGGAATCGGACCTTATTCAGCAGGGGCCATTGCTTCTATTGCGTTTGGAAAACCAGTTCCTGCAGTAGATGGAAATGTTTTACGTATTATAGCCCGATTACTTGCAAGCCATGAAGATATCAGTAATACTAAAATAAGAAAACAAATGCAAGAAATTGCGGCTCAGCTAGTTTCGCAGGAAGAACCGGGCAATTTTAATCAGGCATTGATGGATTTAGGTGCAACAATTTGTATTCCAAATGGAGAACCAAAATGTAGCCAGTGCCCAGTCAGCAAGCATTGTAAGGCATATAGGCATGGACTAACATCAGAAATCCCTATTAAAGTTTTAAAAAAGGTACGTAGTATTGATAGGAAGACAGTTTTTGTGATTTCATCAAAGGAAAAGTTTGCCCTTCGAAAAAGAGAAGCAGGAGGGTTACTGCCGAATCTTTGGGAATTTCCTAACGTGGATGTTTATCTGACCGAAGAGCAATGTAAGGAGGTTTTGACAGATATGGGAATTGAAGTTAAACAGATTACAGAGCTAAGACCATCAAAGCATATATTTAGCCATAGGGAATGGCATATGAATGGATTCTTTATTGATGCAGAGACAGATAAAAGTAAATTAGATTTCATTTGGGTAACAAAAAATGAAATAAACCAGAAATATGCTGTTCCAACGGCTTTTAAGGATTTTATAAAGGTTTGTGAAAAAAAAGCAACTGAAATGTAAAACGTATCAGTTGCTTTTTTTCTTTTCTCAGGCCTTGATACCATCCCAATAGGCATCCCAAGCCATTGATGCAAAATTTTCAGTGGTTATTGTATTATCTTGAATCAAAAGTGTTGCATTCAAGATACCTTGTATCATGGAAAAATATAAATAAACTTGCCCTTCATTTACAGTATCTTTAATTTCTTTATCTTTAATTCCTTTTTCAAAACAACTTTTTATATTATCAACCAAACAGTTATCCCGCTCCTGAATGAAAGTTGTACTCATATTTCTAAGCTTCTTGTTTTCTAATAAAGCTATATTCCTCCAAAATCTTAAGTGACTGCCTTTATCACAATATTCAATAGTATAAAACAATATATTTTTAAGCTTTTCCTCACAACTTTTATCTTTTAATTTTTGTGCTTTCTTGTGGATTGTATCAAAACAATGTTCGATTTCAGCTTTTATTATTAATTCAATAATTTCATCCTTACTTTTAAAATGACTATATAGAGAAGGCGTTTTGATTTTGACCATTTCTGCAATTTCAGACATTGATAGGCTGTATCCTTTTTCAGCAAAAAGATTATAAGCAGCATTAAGTATTTGATTTTTTTTATCCATATTGTCCTCCCACCAGACAGATTTAGACATTATTATATAAAACCTAGTTTACCTATAAGTATACTTGATTTTTTCAAAATAGTATACTTAAATTTTGGAAATTAAAGCTTTACTTTGTTTATATATAGTAAAAATGTGGTATTAAATATTCAAGTAATTACTTTTTTAAACATAATTCGACATAATTTTTATAAACCATTGACGTAGTTCATAAAATATGTTAATTTATGCATTAAAAAGCTAACGTGTATTAGTAAGTTTATGATAATTAAAATGTATAGATATCCCAATAATTTAAAAAAGTTGACGGACTTGCTATACAATGACTACAAATTTGGAGGTATGTATTTAATGAGAAGTTTAAAAGGAAAAATGATTTTAGCTGTACTTGTTTTGGTTATTGTATCGTCTCTGTTGACAGTAACGGTTGGACTTATTAAAGGATTTAACGTTACTGATGCCATTATGAAAACACAAATGGAGAATCAATTAAATGGTGATAATAATATGCTTAGACTATATGTTGAGGAACAGTTTGGTTCTGTAAATCTTTCAAGTGAAGGAAAGCTCGTAGATCAATTTGGGAAACCAATTGATGAAAGATATGAATATATTGATAAGTTAGCTGAAAATATGAATGTTGTTGCCACTGTTTTCGCCAAAGATGGCAGTGATTATAAACGTATACTTACTACTATTACTGATGATAAAGGTAACAGAGTTATCGGGACAACATTAGATATAAAAGGAAAAGCTTATGAGGAAATATCTAAAGGGAAGGCATACTATGGACAGGCGGATATCCTGAATAAGTCATATATGACAGGGTATAAACCAATTTATGATTCTAATAAAAATATAATAGGCATTTATTTTGTTGGTGTACCTATGGAATCTATTAATGTTTTATTAGATAATGGCATTGAATCTACAATCAAATCTGTAGCAGTGTTGATTGCTTTAATACTATTAGTGGTTGTGATAGCTATTTATTTTATAGCAACTGCAATTGTGAAGCCTATTTTAAGAATCACAAAGGGGGCACAACAAATTGCGGACGGTGATTTTGATGTTAATCTTTCCATAAATTCGCAAGATGAAGTTGGAAAACTTGCCAAGTCGTTTAACCTGACTATAGACAGGCTGGTTAATTATCAGGGATATATTGATGAAATTTCGGATTCTCTGTTAAGTGTGTCACAAGGAGATTTAACAATTCAACCGCAAAGAGAATATTTGGGTCAATTTAAAATATTAAAGGATAATATGCAGGCGCTTCTGGAGAATTTAAGTATTACATTACTACAAATCAATAGATTAGCAGATGAAGTAGCAAATGGATCAGATCAAGTAGCAAATGGGGCCCAAGCATTATCCCAGGGGGCAACAGAACAGGCAAGTTCTATTGAAGAACTATCCGCATCTCTTACTGAAATTAGTGAACATATTAATCAAAATGCATTGAATGCCAGATCAGCACATGATAGAGCTGATTTGGCAGGCAGAGAGCTGCAAAACAGTAATGATCAAATGAAAAACATGGTAGATGCTATGGACCAAATAACAATAAAGTCCTCTGAAATATCGAAAATTATTAAAGTAATTGAAGATATTGCATTTCAGACAAATATTCTTGCTTTAAATGCTGCTGTAGAGGCAGCAAGAGCAGGTAGCGCAGGAAAAGGTTTTGCAGTGGTTGCAGATGAGGTAAGAAACCTTGCTGGTAAATCAGCAGAAGCAGCCAAAAGTACAACTTCTTTAATTAACGAAACACTTGAAGCAGTTGAAAATGGTTCCGCACTTGCTGGCAAAACAGCAAGTGCTTTAGATGAAAGTGCAATGGTAACAAACGAAGCAGTAAGTCTAATTGATAAAATTGCAGCTGCATCAATTGAGCAGGCTACTTCAATTGCACAAATTAATCTGGGAGTAGACCAGATTTCAACTGTTGTACAAACTAATGCTGCTACTGCAGAGGAGAGTGCTGCGGCAAGTGAAGAACTATCAGGACAAGCACAAATGTTAAAAGACTTAATTTGTAACTTTAAATTAAGGGATTAAAAACCATATAAAACAGATTAATTTAATATATTTCAATAAGACAAAAAAAGCAGAAAAACAACAATGGTGATGTTGGTTTTCTGCTTTTTTGACTGAATTCGTTGCTTTTACTGACATAAAATGCTAAAATTAACCCAAATATTATTCTAACACACTTAGAAATCTTATATCTATTTTCATTGACAAAAAATAAATTAGAGTTGTATTTGATAATTGTAGAAGGAGAATTGTGATGAATGAAGGAAAAATTTTATGGAGAAACAGACTGTCAGTAAAAATACCTATTACTATGGCAATTATAATCTTAATTGTAATAGTTGTTATGTGTTCTTGTTTGAGTTGGTTAACAAGTACTACCGTAACTAAAATGACAGAAAAAGAACTAAATTATATTGCGGATGAAAATGCTAAAGAAGTTTTATCATATTTAGATAGTATGAATATCTTTTCTCAAGCGTTATCTCTAGAGGTACAGAGATATCAAACGCTTGACAGTGAAAATGCAAATAAAATGCTGATAGAGTCTTTGCAAGGGGTATTAAAAAATGACAAGATATTTTCAGCATATTATGCATTTGAGCCTAATAAATTTATGCCCAATACACCTAACGGGCTTTCATATTATGTTTACCGTGATGGCTCAAGCTCAGGACTTGATATTTTAAATGACTTTGATTCTTACGGAACTGCAGATTATTATTTGCCTGCAAAGGAAAATTTGTCAACTCATGTGACAGAACCATATGAATATGAACTAACTACAGGTGAAAAAGTATGGTTGATTACTTTAAGTTGTCCTATTGTAAATGCAAATGGTGAATTCTTAGGTGTTGCAAATTGTGATATTGATATGAATAGCATACAAGGGCTAAATTATATTAATGGAGGATATAAGACATCATATAGTTACATAGTTACAAGTCAGGGAACTTGTATGGCTAATACTGTAGATAAAAAAACTGTTGGAAGTGTTCCAAAATCAGTTTCAGATTATGAGGAGATTCAAAAGGCTGTTAAAAACGGAAAATCAATAACGGACGAGGTTAACAACCCTTACGCAAACGGAAAGAAAGCGTTAGTTATGCACAAGCCACTTACATTAGGGGGAACTGATGTTAATTGGTCAAGTGCTTTTGTTGTAAATAAAAGTGAGGCAATGAGTTCCGTAATGAAGATTGCTTTAGCATTATCAGGCATTGGAGCGGTTGGATTAGCTGTACTTATTCTTGTTAGTGTTATGGCACTAAAGAAAGGTCTTGCGCCAGTAGATAATGTAATGCGTTTAGCAGAAAAGATGGGAAGTGGTGATCTTTCTCACAATACAGACATGATTTATAAAGAAGATGAATTAGGTCTGCTAGCTAAAATCTTTACGGAAACTTCCAAGATATTAGGAGAACATATTAATGAAATATCCGAAGTACTTGAAAATGTTGCATCAGGGAACTTGGATATGACTATTCAAAAAGATTTTATGGGGGACTTCAATAGAATAAAGATGGATCTAAACAAAATTTTAGATTCGTTAAATATAACCTTTAACGAAATGAGAGTAGCGGCTGAACAAGTGGCAAATGGTGCTGAACAATTTTCAGATGGTTCGCAATCATTAAGTCAAGGGGCAATTCAACAGGCAAGTTCGGTAGAGGAACTTTCTGCTAAGATTATAGAGATTACTGATCAGGTAAAGGTAAGTGCAATGCATGCCAATAATGCTAATGATAAGGCAGAGGCAGTTGGAACAGAGTTAGAAAATAGTAATAAACAGATGCACGAACTCCTTAAGGCTATGGATGATATAACTAATACTTCAAGTCAGATTGGAAATATTATTAAGACTATTGAAGATATAGCTTTCCAAACTAACATATTAGCGCTGAATGCCGCTGTTGAAGCTGCCAGAGCTGGAGCAGCAGGCAAGGGGTTTGCAGTTGTCGCAGATGAAGTAAGAAATCTTGCATCAAAGAGTGCAGAGGCTGCTAAAAATACTACTGGTTTAATTGAAAGTTCGCTTAAATCGGTACAGGAGGGTGCTAAATTTGCTGAAATTACAGCAACTTCTCTAGAAAATGTTGTGATGGGTACGAAAGAAATCATTTCTGCTATAGGGGAAATTTCTGAGAAAACTGAAGTTCAATCAATATCTTTGGAAGAAGTTACAGCGGGTATTGAGCAGATTTCAAATGTTGTTCAGACCAATGCGGCTACAGCGGAAGAAAGTGCGGCTACTAGTCAGGAACTGTCTGCACAGGCTCAATTACTTAAAGATCAAATCGCAAGATTTAAGATTAGATAAAATTTATTTTGCAAAGAAAAATCTGATATAGAATAGATAGACTATGGGTTTACACAGTGATATGATGACTGTGTAAACCTGTTTTTTTATATAATAGGAAATATCTAGATTTTCCTATTATATAAAAAAGGAAGTGGCGAAGCCACATTTTTTATAGAATATATGGTGTGATAAATGAAAAAGAGAATAGCAATACTGATAATTAGTTTACTTTTTATATTAAGTTCATTTATATATATGGAAGGATCTCATTATAGCTTTAATAGCAAAGTGTCTGAAATTACAAGTACAACTACATATGTACAAGATATTCCTGTTATTGAGACTTATATGAACGATGGGAAGCAAAAACCTATAATTATAGTGCAGCATGGTTTTAAGAATAAAAAGGAATCAACTATAGCGTTAGCAATTCGATTAGCAGAAAAAGGGTTTTTTGTAGTGTCACCTGATGCTTACGCACATGGTGAGAGAAAGGAAGCACCGTTAAGTTTAGTAGAAATAATAGTAAAAACTTCTAAAGAATATGATATTTTGTTAGATAATTATGCTAAAGATAATAGAGTAAATGTTAATAAATTAGGAATTACAGGATTCTCTATGGGAGGATGTATTACATTTCATTATGCAGTTTATGGAAAATATCATCCGATGGCTATAGCACCTACTATTTCTACGCCATATTTTGAACAGTTAATCGGAAGCAAACTTAGCCGAAGCATTTATAGTTCAAAGCAGGGGCTTACAATAGCAGAAGATATAGGCACAATTAATAAAATAGATAATTATATTATTACAAATTCTCCATTTAAGGATTATAAAAGCTTAAAAGATGTAGATATTCTTATGCAAAATGGAAAACTTGATCGATATGTAAACAGTGATGGGGTAAAGATGTTAAATCATGTATTACCAGAAATAAATCCAAACGTACAGCTTATTATGATTCCAGGAACAAAACATCAAGTCAGACCTATAATGAAAGATAATATTGTAGAATTTATGTGTCAGAACGTAAAATGATTATAATAAAAAATGTGGCTTCGCCACTCCGTTATGTGCAAAGAGGCTTCGCCCTCTCTGCACTTCATTGGTTTAATTTTATAAAATATCTAGTGCTAACTGCATTAATATACTTACTATGGTGATTCCAATCCAACAGCATAGACCCATGAAAATAGGTTTGCCGCCGTTTTTTATCAGTTTGACAATATTTGTGTTTAAGCCAATTGCTGACATTGCCATAATGATAAAAAATTTGCTTAATTCTTTAATTGGTTCTGTCATTTCGGGTGAAAGATTGAAAATAGTTGTGATTACAGACGCAAATAAGAAGTATATAATGAAAAAAGGAAAAATCTTTTTTATATTTACTTTAGAATTTAACGCTTTCTCTTTTCTAGTTCTAAAAAAAGCAAGCGTTAATGTTATTGGAATAATAGCCAGTGTTCTTGTTAGTTTTACGATTGTAGCTATATCTAAAGCATTACTTCCCTTATGGATACCATCCCATGCGGTGGCTGCTGCAGTTACTGAAGAAGTATCATTGATGGCAGTACCAGCAAATAAGCCAAAACCTTCAGTGGACATACCAAGGATAGTGCCTAAAGTTGGAAAAATAAGTGCTGCAATTACATTAAATAAAAATATTACAGAAATGGATTGAGCTACTTCATCATCGTCAGCATCTATAACCGGGGCTGTTGCAGCAATTGCAGAACCGCCGCAAATTGATGAGCCCACACCTATTAATGTAGAAATTTTTGAAGATATATTCATCATTTTGTGAAGCAGGAAAGCAATAATTAGTGAAGTTGAGATAGTTGTAATTATAATTGGTAATGACTGTTTCCCCGTGGATAATATAACAGATAAATTTAAACCGAAACCTAATAAAATGACTGCATACTGCAGTATTTTTTTTGAAGTAAAGTTGATTCCTGCTTGAAAGTTATCTTTAGATTTAAAAAATAATGTAATAATCATACCGATAAGAATGCTAAACACAGGTCCACCTATAATAGGCAAATATTTTCCTAAAAACCAAGATGGTACAGCGATTGCTATACATAATAAAATTCCTTTTAAATTTTTTTGAATAAAGTTCATATGCTACCTCTTTAAATTAAATTCTGTTGTTTGTTTTAGTATAGCAAGAACGTATTATTAAGTAAAATTATAATAAATTATATAAAGATAATAATTTGTTATGATATTTTATCAAATCAGTGGTAGAATATGTATAAATAATAGAATGTAATTTAATGAGGTAATAATATGTTGGATTTTAGGATTGAAACTTTTATAACTGTGTGTGAATTTATGAATTTTACTAAGGCGGCAGACAAATTAAGTATTACCCAGCCAGCGGTGTCACAGCATATTCACTATCTTGAAGATGAATATGAGACAAAATTATTTGAATTTATAGGGAAAAAGATGAAATTAACTGAAGCAGGCAAATATTTATTCGATATAGCGGTTACTATGAAACATGATGAGATTCATTTAAAAGAGCAAATTAAATCAGGATTAAATGAAAATAAAAATATTACTTTTGGAGCCACATTAACCATTGGTGAATTCTTAATACCTAAACAAGTTTGCAATTATTTAAAAGAGAATCATAAAGTATCATTGAAAATGCTTGTAGCCAATACAAGTGAGCTGTTAGAAAAATTAGATAAAGGTATAATTGATTTTGCAGTAGTAGAAGGGTATTTTACTAAAAACCAATATGATCACAGACTGTATTCGAGAGAAAACTATATTGCTGTATGTGCAGCAAAACATAAATTTAAAAAACAACCCGAATTAGTTGGAGATTTATTTGATGAAACTATAATTGTACGTGAGGATGGTTCAGGTACAAGGGAAATTCTGGAGAAAACATTAGAAGGAAAAAATTATTCACTAAGTGATTTTAAAAATAAAGTAGAAATTAGCAATATGAATGTAATAAAATACTTAACAAAGCAGGATTGTGGCATAACTTTTTTATATGAAATTGCTGTAAAAAAGGAATTACAAGAAAAAACGCTTAGAAAAATTAATTTGAAAGACCTGAAGATACAACATGATATGACGTTTATCTGGAGAAAGAACAGTGTATTTACAGATTATTATGACAAATTATTCGAGATATTTAAAAATTTTTAGGCCTTTATCCTGTATATATGATAAAATCTATATAAGAAGAGGGTTGTATATATGCTGTATGTAAAAAGGAGAAAGCTATGTTTGAATTTAAACTAATGAATGAGTCACTAAAACAATATTGTACAGGTGAAAGTATATTTGATTTTTACAGATTAGTAGATCCTAAAACTCATGAAGTATTTGAATATGACAAAGATAATAAATTAAACATACAAGAAGGTCGCTGTTATATATTTTGGGATAGAAAAGAAGAGTGCCCGAACTGTGTTGCAAAGCATTCTTGTGTTAAACAAAGACAGTATGTAAAACTAGAATTTATGTATGGAAAAGTTATGTTAATCATTTCAAAGCCAGTTAAAATCCAAGACAGAATGTTAGCCTTAGAATTGGTAAAAGACATAACATCCAGTATGCTTGGGTTTAACTATTACCGTTCAGAAAACAAAAATGTGGAAAATATAGTTTCTCAGTTTAATGAATTAGCGGTTAGAGACATATTAACAGGTTTATATAATCTTGACTATATAAAGAACTATCTGGATAATTTTTTACAAAAGGAAGTTGCGTTTAATACTTTAACAGGTGCTGCTATCGATATAGATAACTATACACAAATAAATTCTTTATATGGTTACAATGTGGGAAATGAAGTATTGCAGTATATCGCGGGTATAATGGAAAAGTGTGCTATATCTCATGGAGGAATGGCAGGGCGACTAGGGCCAGATGAAATGGGAATGTTTTTTATAAATAAAACATCACAGGAAGTAGAGGAGATTTGTAAAGATGTTCATGATGAAGTGACTGAGACTCCTTTGGTGGTTCAAGATAAAAAATTGGATATTGGCTTTGCATATGCGATAGCAACATTAAAAAATGATGATGAATCGGATGATTTTATAGGAAGGCTGTACTTTAATCTTAGAACAGCTCAAGGTCGCAAACTGAAAAATTTCTAGTTGCTAAAGCAGCGAAAATTTCTGTATGAGGCTTGCACGCCACATTCTAAATATGGGCAAGGCTTCAAACAAAAAATAGCCTGAAACCTTTGTTTATAAAAGTTTCAGGCTATTTTTTATTATTATTGAGGCTTTTTTGTGGTAGATTCCCAAGGTACATTTAAAGATTCGATAAATTTTTGAAGTGCTTCGATTTCGGTAATTCCATTTTCAAAATTTACGCTCATGGATATTACATCTAAATTTTGATTACGTGTTTTAAACAAGGCACATTCAGTATCTTTCATGGTTGTTTTATTTTTTATCTTTTTATCAAAATCCTTAAGGAATAAGTCAGTTAACCTTAGAAGTAAAGGACTTTCTTCATTTTGATTCCAAATAGGAGATTGATTTGTTACTTTATATGAAACATCATTTAATCCACAAATAACTGCGAAAGTGGATGAAATTTCCTGCAAAGTATCCTCTTTTAGACTTCTTGCACAAATAGCTACGTCAAGATTACCAGTACTTGTTCTAATTGTTCCAATATTTGATGTTGCTACTATTTCTCCTTCGTCAGATTTTAAATATATACCATTTATCATAGTATATAATAAACTGAATACCTTAGTACTGTCATCCTTGGAAATGACAAATTGCGGAGATTCAACTGGTGTCATAGTATAAGTATAATTTTCTTCTGTATCACTATACTTGTCCTCAAATTTTGATGCATCATTTTCAAACCATTTTTCAAATCTGCTTATATCATTGTCGTTAATTAATACAACAGCTGTTGCTTCTGAAGGATAATTCCGCGCAGTTTCACCCCCATTAAAAGAAGCTAATTCTATAAGTACACCTTTGCTTTTAGCAGAGGCTAGAAAATCTCCAATTATTTTAATAGGATTTGGATGAGTACCTGAAGTAACCCCCGAACTACCGCCATTTAAACCCTTTATAGATATTTCATAGGCTTTAGGATAAGTAGGTTGAATCCACTGTAATTGTTTTGAAAAATCATATTCTGTTGTACCAGCACTGCTTATAGTGAACGCTGTTTTTTCTGCCCATGTTAGATTTATCAGGTTATCTCCGTCAAGATAATTAGTACTTATAGTTTGTGCACCATTTAGTTCATTCTCAGTCGCTGTAGTAAACACAACCCGAATGAAACCATGTTTTTCAACCTTATCAATTAAATATAAGGCTGTTGCCATAGGCTGATATTGTTCAAAAGGCTCACCAACGCCTATGGGACACTGTAATATGGTACTTTGTGCATCTTCATAGCCCTTTGTTGCTTTCTTTGACATAATGATATTATTTTGTTTATCATAAGAAACGGGTATATTATGGTTACTTGCCCACTCTATAAGATATTCCTTTTGTGCAGTAATATCCGTTGTATCAGGAAGGTTATCCAGCAAATCTTCATAAATAGCATTTAATTCAGTTGCTAATTTTTCTTCAAATTGAGTTTCGCTTTTATTACAACCAGTACAAGATAATAGTACTAATATGATTATTAGAATCAAAGATATTATTTTTTTCATTAAACTACTCCTATATTTCATTATACTCTTTATATTTTATATTTTTTACATTATAATAATAATATGCTTCAATATAATAACATAGTGTAAAAAAAAATTACAGTGATTTAATAAAAACTTCATAATTTAGGAGTAAGTTGGAAGACTTTGAGAGGAGGACATACAATGGAATGTAAAAATTTACTAATAAGACCAACAATTTTCAGTGACTGCGAATTGTTTATAAAATGGGAGACAGAACCCTCTGTTACGGAATTTTTCAGCATTAATTTAGATAGAACTTATGAAGATGTTGTAAGGGAATTTTTTGCAAGGGAATTTGACGAAACAAAATTACAGTATACCATATGCTCAAAGGAAGAGATTCCTATAGGACGCATATATATTAGTAGAATTGATTTAGAAAGTGATTCTCTTGACATAACTAGAATTTACATAGGGGATAAAGAAAATAGAAGCAAAGGGTATGGAGAAGAAGCGCTCAGACTTATATTAGAGTATTGTTTTATGAATTTACATATGGAAAGAGTTACCCTGGATCATTTTGAAGGCAATAATGTTGCAGCCACATTATATGGTAAACTAGGATTTAAACATGAAGGTCTTGCCCGAAATGCCTGCAAGAAAAATGGCAGATATTATGATTTACATTTGCTGGCTTTGCTTCGTGCGGAGTATTATGGAAAAATTCATGACAGATGAGTATAATATATACTATATATAGTGTATCCAAATGATGAATAATGCATAGAACACAGAGTAAAAACAAACTAGTTGTATTTAAAGAACAACTGATTTACTCTGTGTTATTTTTATGTAATTTTTTTAAGGTGCTTCAAATAAGGTATATAAACGGTTGCAGAAAAATCGACAAATTATTTAATAATTTCGATGGAATTTATTGTTGACTTTCATTTATTAGTAGGTATAATTTTATTGTGGCTGCACTAGATATGGTACAGCTTATAGCAATTATACATAAATATAGCAATAAATATTGTAAAGCACTTATAATTAAAGTTTCGCATTTTATTGCTTTGGAAGAAGTAACAGGAGGAGATAAAGGATGGATGTAATAAAAAAGATAAGGAAACGTGATGGTCGTATGGCTAAATTTGATATAGATAAGATTGCGGATGCAATCTATAAAGCTGCACAGGTTTTAGGTGGAAACGACTTTGAAATGGCAAGATATTTAGCAAGACAAGCTGAACTATATCTTGTTGAAGTAAAACATACTGAATCTCCAACTGTAGAAGAAATACAAGATGCTGTAGAAAAGATTTTAATTGAAAACGGACATGCTAGAACTGCAAAAGAATATATTTTGTATCGTGCAGAAAGAACAAGAATAAGAGAAATGAATACAAGGTTAATGAAGATTTATGAAGACCTGACTTTTAAAGAAGCTAAAGAAAACGATATTAAAAGAGAAAATGCCAATATTGATGGTGATACCGCGATGGGAACTATGTTGAAATATGGTTCTGAAGGGGCAAAGCAGTTCTATGAAATGTATGTATTAAATCCTGAACATTCTAAAGCACACATAGAGGGAGACATACATATTCATGATTTAGACTTTTTAACATTAACTACTACTTGCTGCCAAATTGATTTAAAGAGTCTTTTTAAAGACGGTTTTTCTACAGGGCATGGATTCCTTAGAGAACCCAATGATATTCAGAGTTATGCAGCATTAGCATGTATAGCAATCCAGTCGAATCAAAATGATCAGCATGGAGGACAAAGCGTTCCAAATTTTGATTATGGTATGGCAGATGGAGTTAAAAAAACTTATAAGAAATTATATTGGAATAACTTAGGGAAGCTTATGAACATCCTTTATGATATTGAAGAAGGAGTGGAAATTGCAAAAAATATCGGTCATGAAATCGAAGAAAAGTTTAATGTTTCTCCTATTATGGCAGATGATAATGATTATAAAGAAAAAGAAGCAGAATTCCTTGCAGAAAAAATTAATGCTGACGATATAACAAAGCTTCAGGAAAGAGCTAAAAAATATGCAGATCAGGAAATAAAGCGAGCTACTTATCAAGCAATGGAAGCATTTGTTCATAATTTAAACACAATGCATTCCCGTGCAGGAGCACAGATTCCATTCAGCTCAATAAATTATGGTACAGATACTACTCCTGAAGGACGTCTGATTATTGAGAATATTTTACTTGCTACGGAAGCAGGGCTTGGGAATGGTGAAACTGCAATTTTCCCTATTCATATATTTAAGGTTAAAGAAGGTATTAACTATAATCCTGGTGAACCTAATTATGATTTATTTAAGCTGGCTTGCAAAGTTTCTGCAAAAAGATTGTTCCCTAATTTCTCATTCATAGATGCACCGTTTAATTTACAGTATTATAAGCCAGGCGATATAAATACAGAAGTCGCTTATATGGGATGTCGTACAAGAGTAGTCGGAAATGCTTATGATCCAACACGAGAGGTAGTAGGAGGAAGAGGTAATTTAAGTTTTACTTCTATTAATCTTCCGAGATTGGCTATTAAAGCTAATGGTAACGTAGATATTTTCTTTGAAGATCTGGAAAGAAAATTACAACTTGTTGTTGATCAGCTTATGGAAAGGTATAGAATCCAGGCTTCAAAGAAAGTTAAAAATTATCCATTCTTAATGGGACAAGGTATATGGCTTGATTCTGAAAAGTTAAAGCCTGACGACAGTGTAGGGGAAGTTTTAAAACATGGAACTTTGACAGTTGGATTTATAGGATTAGCAGAATGCTTGAAAGCATTAATTGGAAACCACCATGGTGAAACTTTAGAAGCTCAGAATCTTGGACTTAATATCATTGGTTATATGAGAAAGAGAATGGATGAAGAAACAAAGAAAACTGGATTCAATTATTCACTAATTGCAACTCCAGCAGAGGGATTATCTGGGCGTTTTGTAAGGATGGATAAAGAGAGATATGGTGTTATTGAGGGTGTAACGGACAGAGATTATTACACAAACTCTTTTCATATTCCGGTTTATTATAATATTTCAGCCTTTGACAAGATTAAGTTAGAAGCTCCTTATCATTCGCTTACAAATGGCGGACATATTTCTTATGTTGAATTAGATGGAGATCCTTGCAAAAATTTAGATGCATTTGAAAAAGTTGTAAGATGCATGAAAGAAAGTGGAATTGGATACGGTTCTATAAATCATCCGGTAGACCGAGATCCTATTTGCGGTTATACAGGGATTATTGACAATGAATGTCCGTTATGCCATAGAAAAGAAGATGATGGGGATTCTGGATTTGAAAGAATAAGAAGAATTACAGGTTACCTCGTAGGAACTGTGGACAGATTTAATAATGCAAAGCGAGCTGAAGAAAAAGAAAGAGTGAAGCATGATGTTACAACCGGAAAAATGGAAAAAATCTAGTATTCGGATTGCTGGAATAATTAGAGAATCTATAGTAGACGGACCTGGTATAAGATTTACTATTTTTTGTCAGGGATGTCCACATAAATGCGAGGGTTGTCATAACCCTGAAACCCATGATTTTAAAGGGGGATATGACTGTTCAATAGAGAAAATCCTTAAAGAGATAGATAAAAATCCATTGTTAGCAGGGGTGACTTTTAGTGGTGGAGATCCTATGTGCCAGCCAGGGGAGTTTTTAACATTAGCTCAAGAAATAAAAAAAAGAAGTCTTGATATTGTCATATTTTCGGGTTATACTTTTGAAGAGTTGCAAATTATGGCAGAAAGTAATCAATCAATTAATGATTTACTATTACTCACAGATTATCTAATCGATGGTAAATTTATGCTTGCTGAAAAAGATTTAGCATTAAACTTTAGAGGAAGCAGAAATCAACGATATATTGATATGAATTTAACTAGAAAAGTGGGGCATATAGTACTAGCTGAATAAAAATAATTCACGAAAGATGTAAAAAAGTATTGTACAGGTCGTATAACTTGTGCTATAATATCGTTTGTTCGAGTTTACTCGAAATAATCGAAAAAATGCTTAATTGCTTAAGATATTTAAAGGAGGTGCGGCAAGATGTCAAGAAAGTGTGAAATTTGTGGTAAAGGTCAGGTTTCTGGAAACAATGTATCCCATTCCAACAGACATTCAAGAAGAAAGTGGAATGCTAACATTCAGACAGTAAGAATTAATGAGAGCGGAACTGTTAGAAGAGCTAACGTATGCACAAGATGCATCAGATCAAACAAAATTAACCGTGCCATCTAATTATGCAAAATAAATTAGACCTGCTTATAGCAGGTCTTTTTTTATGTAGTATAAACTTTTTAGTGTTATTTATTTTAGCTTACAGCCGCAATAAATTAGGAGACCACCTAAAAGCAGAATCCAGGCTTTAATAGGAAGAAAAAAAGCGCAAACGGACACAAGACCAAAAACAATCATTATAAAAGCTAAATGTTTGGCGTCGCTTTTCTTGCAGCATTTATTATATTTTGAAGGCTTACTACAGCCATATTGTTTATTTCCCATTATTTTGCCCCCTATATACTATATGCATATAAAAAGAAAATGGTGCAAATAAAATATAACGGTTATTTGTTTTAATTGATAAAGGAATGTGATAAAATAACAGTAAATTTTTTAATGTACGTTTTAAGAACCGATAGGAGGAATGAAAGTTGCTATATAAAGAGGAAACTGAAAATGGCAGCATTATCATAGAAAAAGCTGTTATTGCTAAAATAGTAACAGAGACGGTATTTCAGTTTAATGGTAAGGTGCTAATTTCTAATTATAAAAATAAAGCAACAACTTTTGCAGCTAAAATCGGTGTAACAGATGATATAAATAATATGGAAATAACTATGGGAGAAAAAGGGTTAGATATAAAACTTTATATCGTAGTTAAATTTGGGACAAGTATAGGTATGGTAACGAACACTTTAATTAATGACATACATGATAAAGTTTATGAACTTACATCTATAGAACCTAACAGTGTAGCAATTGTTGTTACCGGTATGATTTCAAAGAATATTGCAAGAAGAAATATTGAAGTTAGGAGATAGTGGAATATGAATCTTAACGATAAAGTTACTGCAATTAAGGGGATAGGGCCTAAAAAAGCTGAAGCTTTAGAGAAGATGGGTATAAATATAATTGAAGATTTTTTGTACTTTTATCCTAGAGATTACCAGGATAGAAGGCAGATTAAAAAAATTAGAGAGCTGGAGAACGGCTCTCTTGCTTTAGTTCAAGGAAAAGTAAAATTAAAAGTAAAAGGTGGATATGGAAAAAAACAAACATTAAAATTACTTGTGACCGATGATAGCGGGGGAATGGAGGTTGTATTTTTTAATGCAAAATTCCTTATAAATAAGTTTGAGAACGAAGATCAATATACTTTTTATGGCAGAGTATCCATTGAATATGGAAAAACTAAAATGATTCACCCTGAATTTTTTAAAAGTGGAGAAGATAATGAACAGGGAATTGTACCAATATACCCACTAACTGCTGGAATATCCCAAGCTGATATGTATAAGTGGCAAAGCATAGTTAACAATTTGGCTACTCAACTTCAAGAGCATTTAACACAAAATATTATTGAAAAGAATAAATTGTGTGATATAAAATATGCTTTAAATAATATTCATTTTCCACAGGATAAAAATCATTTAAAAGTGGCAAAGTATAGATTGATATTTGATGAATTTCTTTTTTTGCAAATTGGTCTTCTATCAATAAAAAATAAGATAAACTCAGATGAAAAAGGTATTTGCTTTAATAAAGAAGTAAAACTAGAACAATTTATCAGAGAATTACCATATAATCTGACCAATGCGCAGAAAAGAGTTGTTAATGAAATAAATGAAGATATGGAATCTGAAAAAGTTATGAATCGCCTGGTACAAGGAGATGTAGGCTCAGGTAAAACGATTATAGCTGAAATAGCCTTATATAAGGCAGTAAAAAATGGATTTCAAGGTGTTTTTATGGCACCAACAGAATTACTGGCCAAGCAACACTTTGAGGGGCTTACAGAGGAATTTGACAAGCATAAGATAAAAGTAGGATTATTAACAGGAAGTATGTCTGCTAAAGAGAAAAAAGATACTTTAGATCAGTTGTCAGAGGGGAAAATACATATTTTAGTTGGTACCCATGCGCTTATTCAGCCTAATGTTATATTTAAAAATTTAGGTCTTGTAATAACGGATGAACAACATAGGTTTGGCGTGAACCAAAGAAACATATTGGCACAAAAAGGAAATAATCCAGATATATTGGTTATGACAGCTACACCTATTCCAAGGACATTAGCTGTAATTATTTATGGAGATTTGGATATATCTATTATAGATGAACTTCCCCCAGGCAGACAGAAAATTATTACAAGATCTATGGATGATAATAATAGAGGAAGAGCGTATACTTTTATTAGGCAGGAAATTGAAAAAGGCAGACAAGCTTATGTGGTGGCACCATTAATTGAGGAATCGGAATCCATAGAGAATGTAATTTCAGCTGAAGAGCTTTATGAACAGCTGCAAAAAGATTTTTATGATATAAGAGTAGCAATACTTCATGGAGAAATGAAACAGGCTGAAAAAGATGATATAATGCAAAAATTTTATGAGGGAAGCATTAAGGTTCTTGTTTCAACAGTTGTTATCGAAGTTGGAATAAATGTTCCAAATGCTACGATTATGCTGATAGAAAATGCAGAAAGGTTTGGATTAGCACAGCTGCATCAATTGAGAGGCAGAGTTGGAAGAGGAAAACATCAATCTTACTGTATTTTAGTATCAAAAGGAAAAACGCCTATATCAAAAGAAAGAATAGATATTATGGTTTCTACATCAGATGGATTTGTGATTGCAGAAAAAGATCTGGAACTTCGGGGTCCCGGTGAATTTTTTGGAGTAAGGCAACATGGTATTCCAGATTTAAAATTGGCTGATTTAATCCGCCATATTAAAATACTTAACATAGCCAGAGAAGAAGCAAAATCGATTTTAGAAAAAGATCCAAAGCTTTTAACTGAAGAAATGGCAGCAATTAAGTCTAAAACTGTAAAACTTTTTGGAGAAGGTGCAGTTTTAAGCATTTAATCCAAAACCAACCATCATATGAAATTATTACATCGAATATAAAAACCTCCTTGGGATAAATTAATAACGTAAACAGCGGATGGATATTTGAAAAAGTTTTTCAAATAGGACCATTTAACTGTAAAATTTTCAAACGGCAAAGTGAATAGAATTCACATAAAGCCGAGATGGAGGTATAAGATGACATTACAGGACAAAATGAATAAGAGTTATAAGCCAGCGCTAAAGAACATGAAGACAGAAGTTGCTTCTGAATTAGGAATGACTAATTATGACAGCATGGATAAGGGTAACCTTACAGCAAGACAGAACGGCTATGTAGGCGGATATATGACAAAGAAGCTAGTTGACATGGCTGAACAGCAGTTATCAGGAAAATAACCGATAAACCAAGTTAATAACATTTCATTAGAAAAGGAAAATATCTACTGATTACAGTAGATATTTTTCTAATTTAATGGTAAAATAATAAGACGTAAGTCTTGAATATGATTTAAAGACTGGAAATTTAAAAGTTAGCGAGGAATTATATTTGCGGATAATAGCGGGTGATTTAAAGGGTAGAAAATTGGCAAGTCCTAAGGATGAAAGGGTTCGACCAACATCAGATAAAGTTAAAGAGGCAATTTTTAGTATGATTGCAGATTCTTATTATGATGAAGTTGTCATTGATTTGTTTGCAGGTACAGGTAATTTAGGAATAGAAGCAATTAGCCGAGGTGCCAAGCACTGCTATTTTGGGGACAAGTCTAAAGACAGTTTAACTCTAATCAGAGACAACATTAATACATGTAAAGTTCAAGATAAATCAACTATAATTGCAGGGGATTATGAAATGGTTCTAAAGCGCGTTCCAGTAAAAGCGCAGATCATTTTTTTAGATCCACCATATAAAGATGGTTTAATGGTTTCATGCCTAAAACAAATAAATGATTTAGATTTACTTACAGAAGATGGCTATATTATTGCAGAGCATAGCTTACAAGAAAAATTGCCTGAAACAGTAGGTAAATATCAAATTATTAAGGAAAAGAGATATGGGAAAATAGCAGTTTCAATTTATGGATAAATATGCTACAATATTTGATAGCAAAAAATAGTCAGGGGCACGCTAATGAAACAAAAGGCATTATATGCAGGGTCTTTTGATCCTATAACAAATGGACATTTAGATTTAATAAATAGGGCTTCAAAGCTATATGATAAATTAGTAGTAGGAGTTATAGCAAATCCTTCCAAAAATCCGCTTTTTAGTGTAGATGAAAGAAAGATGCTTATTAAACAGGCGACTTCTCATCTTGATAATGTGGAAGTAGATGATTTTACAGGTTTGCTTGCAGAATATGTAAACAGACAGCAATTTGACGTTGTAGTAAGAGGCCTTCGAGCAACTACAGATTTTGAATCCGAAATTCAAATGGCGCAAATGAATGCAAGATTGTATGATGAAAATGTTGAGACAATATTTTTAATGACTTGTCCAGAATTTTCATTTTTAAGTTCAAGCATGGCAAAAGAAGTATTTATGCTTAATGGAGAAATTGAAGGTTTAGTACCAGATGGCGTATTAAATTATATGAAAAAGAAGTATAAATAATTTACATAATTTACGAGAGAAAAACAGGAGGGTATTTCAATGAAAGTATTGGAATTATTAGATGAAATAGAAGAAATTGTTGATACGAGCACAAGCTTTCCATTAACAGGGAAAATTATGGTAGATGCAGAAGAGATTTTAGAAATAGTTAAAGAAATAAGAGTAGAGCTTCCTGATGAAATTCAGCAGGCACAATGGATAAAAGATGAACGTCAAAGAATTCTAGAAGAAGCAAAGAAAGAATACGAAACAGTTATTACTGATGCAAAAAGACAAGCTGAAGTTCTTATTGAAAATGATGACATTGTAGTAAAATCTAAGATGAGAGCAGATGAAATTATGCGTATTGCTGAAGAAAACTGTAAGCAGCTTAAATTGAATACATTTGATTACATAGATAGCATTTTATTTAATTTTCAAGATAAGATGGACCAATTAAATGCCACATATTTTGCAGATATGTTTAATAAAATGGAAAATACATTTCAGAGTGTTAATGCAACTCTTGCTTCCAATAGAAGTGAAATAAAAGATTTAGCATATAAGACTCAAATGGACAAGGATGTTTAAAAACTAATAGGATAAGAACGTATATTATCCGTGGTGAATTCATAATATTTATCATGGATATTATTTTTTTTGCTGTGAAAGCGATAAGATTAAAATTTAGATATATTATAGCTGTATTGTCGGCTGGATTTGCATGCGTGTTTATGGTTGCCTTTCCTGAAACAGCCTTATTTTCTGCACAAAAGGGTATAGCAATATGGGCAAATAACATATTACCGGCTATGCTTCCATTTTTTATTTGTGCTAATTTTATGAATGGAATTGGTATAACCAGATATTTAAATCCAAGTTGTTTTGCCTTTTCTCTGAGCGCTTTATCAGGTTATCCTATGGGTGCAAAAGTCATTGGAGATATGGGTAGAAGTGGTTATATCCCAAGTATAGAGTGTCATAGATTGATAAGCTTTTGCAGTACATCGGGACCAGCTTTTATAGTTGGTGCTGTTGGAGCATCTATGATCGGTAATAATACCAGTGGAAGTATTATTGCAATAGCTCATTTCGGTGGTGCCATTTTAAATGGAGTGCTATTTTCAGTAGTAATAGGTGCATTAAGTAAAGAATATAGAAACTATAAGTTTTCTAAAAAACAAAGAATAGAAAAGAATCGATTTAATGATAATTATTTAGAAGCTTTTACTAATTCGATCATTACTTCATTTAAGTCATTAGGGATTATTCTAGCTTATATAGTAATGTTCATGATGATTACAGATATTATGCAGCTGTCAGGTATCTTAGAAGGAATAACAAATCAATATTATGTAGGTCTTATAAAAGGAATCTTGGAAATGACTGTGGGGTGTTCAGCTATAAGTGGTACGATGGCTATTCCGTTAGCTTATAAGACCATCGGATGCTGTATTCTAATTTCTTTTGGTGGACTATCCATAATAGGGCAGTCTATGAGCATGTTGGAAGGTACAAATGTGAGGTTTTCATATTTGTTATTAGTTAAAATTTGTCATGGTATTATTGCAGGTGGGCTAGCGTTTTTACTAACCCAAATAATGTTATAATAGTCGATTATAATTCTATATAAGGCTTATGAAGCTGGTCGGAATTATTATAAAGATTTCTGCCTGATAAAAGATTGTAAAAATCAGAAGCAATAAGGTCATAACTTAATAATAATTGACAACTCTCTAGGCTGTCGAATTCTTTATTTATATTGGTAATACATGGGAGTGTTGCTTTTTCACTATTTTTTATGATTTTAAGCAGTCTTGCTCCTTTTTTATTGAAACCCAAAATATGAGCATAATATTCATTGGTTTCTAATATATCATTGAAATCAGTTTTGGTAAGCCCTATACATATATGTGTTAATATTCTACTGATTCTAGTTGCTGTATAACGCTTTGATTTTAAATAATCTTTTAATTCTGTAAGATTATTTGAAATTCGAATCGTTTCTTTAAGCTTATTTTCAAGCCCTTCTGCAACAGAAAATATTTCTTTTAAATCAGAGCGTTTAGTTGTAAGGATTTTTGAGGTCACAATGTTGTAATAAAGTTCATCTAATTTAAAATTTGAATTAATAGAACATGAATTATTGCCATTCTTTATTAAGACATCTAAAGTTTCCTGGGGAATGACTTTTTCTATTATGTCAGCATTAAATTCATTGTCACTTAAGGCTTTTCTTATAGCAGAAGCAGATGCTATGTTACCTATAAGTTTTTTATCATGGTAATCGGCCACATAACGTTTTACGGTAATTGGAATTATGTCACTATTAGTTAAATAAAGCTGCTTCAAATATTCAATGGCTAAAATATTGTTGGGATTTATCATAAGATTGGAATATTGTTCGCCAAGACTTGCTTTTACTGCTTCGGATCGGGCTTTAGGATAGGAAAGCCCTGTATCAAGGCTCTTTTTTAAATTATTTTTAAATTCATCCGTTTCGTAAGAAAGAAAGTCTGCGGCTGTTTTTAACATGGTTAAATCACCAGATTCACTTCCAAAAGATAGATGTGTTACGCATCCTAGTCTGTTCAATATTTCGATGGCACCTTTTGCAAAGTATTCTGCATTATTGCAGGCAAAAACAAAAGGTAGTTCTATAATTAAATCTATACCGTTTCTGACCGCCATTTCTGCTCTTGACCACTTTGAATCAATAGCAGCTTCGCCTCTTTGTGTAAAGTTGCCACTAATTATTGCAACGACAAAATCGGCCTCAGTCATATCAATAGATTTTTGTAATTGATATAGATGGCCATTGTGAAATGGATTATATTCAGCTATTATTCCTAAAACATTCATATTTGTATATTATCACATTTTAATTTAATTATGAATAATAATATAAATATGTAAGCAAAATATCAGTTTAGGTAATACGATAATAAAAGTCTATTGTAGTATTATGTATATATATTGCAAAACCTGATGAATATGCTTGAAAAATCATTGAAAGGGAGTATAATGTTATGAGTTATGTTTAACAGTTTAAAAAATTATATATATATAACGGAGGAAATGAGATGAAAGTATTAGTAATTAATTGCGGAAGTTCATCATTAAAATATCAAGTTCTTGATATGACAAATGAAGTTCTTTTATGTAAAGGTCTTGTAGAAAGAATCGGCATGGAAGGTTCAGTAATAACACATGAAAAAGTTGGTATGGACAAGTTTAAGCTTGTAGTACCTATGAATGATCATAAGGATGCTATTGGACATGTTCTTGAAGCAGTTCAGAGTGAAGAACATGGTGTTGTTAAATCAATGGATGAACTTGGAGCTGTTGGACACAGAGTTGTACATGCAGGTGAAAAGTATGCACATTCAGTATTAATTACAGAGAAAGTAATTAAGGCACTTGAAGAATGTATTGAATTAGCACCTCTTCATAATCCACCTAATCTAGCAGGTATTGCAGCATGTCAGGCATTAATGCCAAAGACACCAATGGTAGCAGTATTTGATACCGCTTTCCACCAGACTATGCCTCCTGAATCATATATTTATGCTATTCCTTATGAATACTATCAGAAGCACGGTATCAGAAGATATGGCTTCCACGGAACAAGCCATAAGTATGTAGCTCAAAGAGCAGCTGATATTATGAACTGTTCACTTGATGATTTAAAGATTATTACTTGTCATTTAGGAAATGGTGCATCCGTATCTGCTATTAAGAGAGGTAAGTGTATTGACACTTCAATGGGATTCACTCCACTTGAAGGACTTGTTATGGGTACACGTTCAGGAGATATTGACCCTGCTATCGTTACTTATATCAGAGAAAAAGAAGGTTTAGAAGCTGGTGTGGCTAATGAAATCTTAAACAAGAAATCCGGAGTTCTAGGAATTTCAGGTATATCCAGTGACTTTAGAGATATTGAAGATGCAGCAACAGAAGGTAACGAAAGAGCACAGCTTGCGCTAAAGGTATTTGCTCATAAAGTAAGATTCTACATTGGTGCTTATATTGCAGAAATGAATGGTGTTGATGCAATCGTATTTACTGCAGGTCTTGGGGAAAATGGCATTGAAATGAGAGATGTTATTTGTCATGATCTTGGAAATCTTGGAATTAAGCTTGACCTTGTTAAGAATAAAGTTAGAGGCAAGGAAATGGTTATCAGTAGAGATGATTCAAAGGTTAAAGTAATCCTTGTTCCTACAAATGAGGAACTTATGATTGCAAGAGATACATTCGAAATTGCAAAGAATTTAAAATAATTGTTGACATATGTGTCTCGTAAAGGTATACTTTAGTAGTTGCATTTATCACAAATAGTTTTGTGATGAGATAAATACAAAGAGACACGAGCAAAAGGAGGTGTAAAAAATGGCAGTTCCAAAGAGGAAAACATCTAAAGCAAGAAGAGACAAGAGAAGATCACCAAACATGAAGAAGGCATTACCTGGACTTTCAATTTGTCCTCAGTGCCACGAGCCAAAACTTCCACATAGAGTTTGCCCGAATTGCAATTATTACGATGGTAAGGAAGTTGTTGCTTCTGAAGCATAAGCGTAAAAAAGTGAACAAAAACAAAATTTTAACACCGGACATTCGTCCGGTGTTATTTGCTTTTTTTCAAATAAATAATCAGATATTATTATTTATTAGACCATAATTCTTTAATTCGTTTGCTATTTGATATAAGGTTTTATTTTCAGGTTCGCATAAAGGCATACGGTATTCTTTTTCTATCATACCCATCATATTTAACGCTGCCTTTACAGGTATAGGATTGACTTCTATAAACATAGCGTCTATAAGAGACTTCATTCGTAGCTGCATTTCTCGGGCTTTATTTGAATGATTCTGCAAGTATGCTGTTATCATTTCGTGTGTATCTTTAGGAATAATATTAGCAACTGTTGATATTGCACCTAAGCCTCCCATAGACAAAAGGGGAACAATCATATCATCATTGCCAGAATAAAGTGCAAAGTCTGGGGAAACATATTTTGCAATTTCTACAACTTGAGAAATGTTACCGCTGGCCTCTTTTATTCCAACAATATTTGGGTGAGTGCAAAGTTCTGAAACTGCTGCAGGAGTAATATTTACTCCCGTGCGACTTTGAACTGAGTAAAGTATACATGGTAAACTAACCGAGTCTGCAATAGCTTTATAATGGTTGATCAGACCTTTTTGTGTACATTTATTGTAATAAGGTGTAACAAGTAAAAGACCGTCAATACCAACATTTTCTAGCTGTTGTGACAGCCAGACTGCGTGATTTGTGTCATTACTGCCAGCTCCTGCAATTACAGGTACTCTTCCCTGAGTATGTTCAACTGTGAAGCGAACTGTTTCAATATGTTCTTCGTCACTTAAAGTGGAAGCCTCACCGGTAGTGCCACAACTTACAATTGCATCAATACCTTCTTCAATTTGCCAGTCAATAAGCTTTTTTAAAGTATCAAAGTCTACATTACCTTTTTTAAAAGGGGTTACAAGTGCTACAGCGGCACCTGTGAAAAGTGTCATATCCTAATCATCCTTTCATTATACCTATAAAGAAATATAATCTTTCTTATTTCAATATATTCAATGTCAATATAAAAGTTTTAAAATACAATAAAAAATAAAGATAATATTTAAAATATATTGAATACAAATAAAAATTGTGATAAAATAACAAATTAACAGCGAAAAATAGTGAAATTACATAAATTTTAGAGTTTCAATATATAATGTATAGGAGAGTAAGAAGATGGACAAGAAATTGAAAGTGGGAATTCTTGGTGGAACAGGAATGGTAGGGCAGCGTTTTATTTCTCTTTTAGAGAATCATCCGTGGTTTGAAGTAGTAACTATAGCCGCAAGTGAAAGAAGTGCGGGTAAGTCATATGAAGAAGCTGTAGGTAAGAGGTGGAAGATGACCACACCGATGCCTGAGGCAGTAAAAAAAATAGTAGTAATGAATGTTAACGAAGTGGAGAAGGTTGCGTCTACGGTTGACTTTGTTTTTAGTGCAGTTGATATGACTAAAGAAGAAATTAAAACTATAGAAGAAGCTTATGCAAAAACAGAAACGCCTGTAGTCTCAAATAATAGCGCACATAGATGGACTCCAGATGTACCTATGGTTATTCCTGAAATTAATCCAGAGCATTTTGAAGTTATTGAGCATCAGAAGAAGCGTCTTGGAACAACAAATGGTTTTATTGCAGTTAAGCCAAATTGTTCAATTCAGAGTTATGTTCCTGCACTTAGTGCATGGATGGAATTTGAGCCTTATGAAGTAGTTGCTACAACATATCAGGCTATTTCTGGAGCAGGAAAGACTTTTAGTGAATGGCCTGAAATGGTAGAAAATATTATTCCTTACATTGGCGGTGAAGAAGAAAAAAGTGAGCAGGAACCTCTTCGAGTATGGGGCAAGGTTTTAAATGGTGTTATTGAAAAAGCTGCAGAACCAGTTATTACATGCCAGTGTATAAGAGTCCCAGTATTGAATGGGCATACTGCGGCAGCTTTTGTAAAGTTTAGGAAGAAGCCAACGAAAGCGCAGCTTATTGAAAACCTAAAAAACTTTAAGGGACTTCCTCAGGAACTTGATTTGCCAAGTGCTCCAAAACAGTTTATTCAGTATATGGAGGAAGATAACAGGCCACAGGTTAAATCTGATGTTGACTATGAAGAAGGTATGGGAGTTTCCATTGGCCGTATTCGTGAAGATAATGTATACGACTTCAAATTTGTCGGACTTTCACATAATACTGTGCGTGGAGCAGCAGGTGGTGCAGTTCTTTGTGCAGAAACATTAACAGCTAAAGGCTATATTAAATCTAAATAAAATAATTAATTTGGCTAATTTTGAGAGGGTTTTCTTTGAAAATCCTCTTTTTTATGTTATAATGTTGATTTGATTGAAGCAGCTTTGCTGTAATGAAAGGGGAAAGTTAAATTGACATTATTTGAGGCTATAATACTAGGATTAGTACAGGGGTTGGCAGAGTTTCTGCCTATAAGCAGTTCAGGACATCTTGCATTGTTACAATATTTCTTTGGAATTGAGGGCGAAAGCGTATTGTCCTTTGCAGTTTTGCTACACTTAGGTACATTGATTTCAGTATTTATTGTTTATTGGAGAGATATTGTTGAACTTATTGCAGAACTTTGCTATGTAATAAGAGATATTTTTACAGGAAAAGGGCTTGGAACAAAGAAAAATCAGACAAGAAGACTTGGATATATGATTATTGTTGCAACTATACCAACAGCTGTAATTGGAATTTTGTTTAATGACTTATTTGAAAGTTTTTATACTACATTATTACCTATTGGTATCGGATTAGTTATAACTGGTACTATTCTTTGGATTGCAGAGAGACTAAATTTGAATAGAAAAGGTATCAAAGAAATGAAGTTTAGACATGCAATTCTTGTGGGTATATGCCAAGGCATAGCCATTACTCCAGGAATATCAAGATCAGGTTCTACTTTGTTTGGCGGACTGATTTGTGGATTAAATAGAGAAATTGCAGTTAAATATGCATTTCTTATTTCCATCCCTTCAATTTTAGGTTCAGTTATTTTAGAAGCTCCAGCAGCTTTTAAAGACGGTATGGATATGACACTTATCATTCCTATTGTTGCAGGCGTAATAGTAGCGGCTATATCAGGTTTAATAGCCATTAAAGCAATGATTGCTTTTGTTTCTAAGCAGAAGCTGTGTTATTTTTCATATTATACATGGGTGTTAGGTGCTGCGGTTATTATATATTCAGTATTTATAGTATAAGCAGTATAATTGGAACAAATCTATTTTAGCGAGGTATTTATAGTATGGCAGAAGAAAAAAAGAAGCCGGGACGACCACCTGGGTCTAAAAATAAAGCGTCTGGAGCAGGGAAAAGTACGAAAAGCAGTGTGGCTAAAAAGCCTGCTCAGACAAAGAATATGACAGGCAGCAGAGTGAAGGACGAAATCTGGGCTATAATAATAATAGCTATTGGTGTTTTTTTTGCATTATCCATTCAAACGAAAGCGGCAGGAGAACTAGGTGTAGTTATAAAAAATTTCTTCTTAGGTTGTTTTGGACAAGTTGCCATTATTTTGCCATATTACCTGATTCTTTATGGCATTTTACTTCTTTTAAAAAAGACAACACATATAAACAAACGGTCAGCGGTCTTATTGTTGATAACATTTCTTATGTTTTCAATTATTTTTAGTGGAAGGTATATTGATGTAAATAAAATATCTTTTGCATATGTTGATTTCTTAAGCTGGTTTAAAGCTGGTATAAAGTTGGCAAACGGTGGTGCAATAGGTATGTTTTTAGCCTTAATTGTTATTGTTGCTGTAGGTACTACGGGGCTTTATATTTTTGCTACGCTTGTGATAATTGTTTGTTTAATGCTTATAATAAATACGCCTATATCGCAGTTTATTGATAATTATAAGATTAAAAAGCAAGTAAAAAAGGAAATAGCAGATCAGGCTGCTGCAGAAGAGGCCGAAGTAATGGCTGAAAAACAAAAACAGCTTGAACTTGATTTAAAGAAAGCCTATACGCCTATGATTCATCAGGTTAGGTCTAGTGAGAAAAAGAAAAACATTTTAGGTTATATGAGAGACGACAAGCTTTTTAAGGGGAATAAGGAAAATGAAGGCCAATTAGAAAACGAAGTTAAGCCTGAACCAGAATTGAAAATCAGTTATGGATTGGAAGAATCGGCTCCGATACCTGTAGGTTTTGGACTTTCTGATGATATTGCTATACCAGTTTCTATATCAGAACCGGTTACAGCAGCTAAACCAATTGATTTGTCAGGTTTAAAAATTAAAGGATATGAAGAACCATCTACAGAGTTGTCGCATGAAAATATATCAGAAATAGAAAGTAAGCCAGAAAAGGCTCCTATTCAAATAGATTCTTTAAATAAAACTGAAATTGAAAGTGGACAGCAGATGCAAATGAAGCTTACAAAGCAGGAGGCTATAAGTGCAAAACTAGACACTACAGAGCTTAACTTAAGTAAATCAGCTGAAGCAATGGCTAAATATGAATTTCCTTCAATTGAGCTTTTGAATAAAAATAACACGAACAAAAATGATGCAGCTTTAACTAACAATTTAAAGACAAAAGCTGCAAAGTTAGAAAAAACATTACAGGACTTCAAAGTAGACGCTAAGGTTGTTCAGGTTACACAAGGACCGGCGGTAACTCGGTACGAAATACATCCCAATACGGGGGTAAAGGTTAGCAGTATAGTTAGGCTGGCAGATGATATTGCCCTTAACTTAGAGGCTAAAAGTATAAGAATTGAAGCTCCGATACCTGGTAAAGCAGCAGTTGGTATTGAAGTAGAAAATGAAAAAATTAATATGGTAACTGTTCGTGAAATTGTTGATTCTAAGGAATTTAGGGATTCAAAATCAAAGATTACCTTTGCAGTAGGAAAAGATATTGCTGGCAAAGCCATTGTGGCAGACCTTAAAACTATGCCACATATGCTAATAGCGGGTTCTACTGGTTCTGGTAAGAGTGTGTGCATTAATAGTATAATTATTAGTATTTTATATAAAGCCAGACCTGATGAGGTTAAATTTGTGCTTATAGACCCTAAAGTGGTTGAACTTGGAAACTATAATGGTATACCACACATGTTAATTCCAGTAGTTACTGAACCAAGTAAGGCAGCAGCAGCGCTAAACTGGGCTGTAGCTGAGATGACAGACAGATATAAAAAGTTTGCTGAAGAAGGTGTACGAGACCTAGCTGGATTTAATGATTCAGTTAAGGAAAAAGGTGAGCCGGATAGGTTTATGCCTCAGATTGTAATTATTATCGATGAACTGGCAGATTTAATGATGGCAGCACCATCACAAGTGGAAGAATCTATCTGCAGACTTGCTCAGATGGCCAGAGCTGCGGGGATGCATTTAATTGTTGCAACGCAAAGACCATCTGTAGATATTATTACTGGTGTAATTAAAGCAAACATTCCTTCAAGAATAGCTTTTGCAGTATCTTCACAGTTTGACTCAAGAACTATTTTAGATATGGCTGGTGCGGAAAAACTCGTAGGAAAAGGAGACATGCTATTTAATCCTTTAGGCTCAGGAAAACCGGTCAGAGTTCAGGGAAACTTTATCTCTGATCCTGAAGTACATAGCGTCATAGAACATTTAAAGAAGCAGTGCACAGAAACTGAATATGCAAATGATGTTATATGTAGTATTGAAAAAGCTAATGCTCCAGAGGTTTCCGATGATGGGGATGAACTTTTGGCAGATGCTATTGAAACCGTTGTTCGTGCAGAACAGGCCTCCGTTTCTATGCTTCAAAGAAGGTTTAGAATAGGCTATAACAGAGCTGCAAGAATTGTGGACATGATGGAAGCAAGAGGTATTGTAGGGCCTGCTGATGGTAGCAGACCTAGACAAGTACTTATGACTTTGGATGAGCTTATGAATATAAGATCAGAGGGAGAAGAAGTGCTTGAGGACAATGGGGTTCCTGAAGAAATTTTATAAAATCCTCATAAAAAATAATAAATAAAAAGGAAATTTTGAATGAATATTTATTTTGAAACTTTGGGTTGTCCCAAAAATAGTAACGACTCTGAAATGGCAGCAGGGATTCTGGAACAGAATGGGCATTGTATAGTAGATAATCCGGTTGACAGTGATGCTATTATTGTGAACACGTGCGGCTTTATTAATGATGCAAAGAAGGAGTCCATTGATAAAATTTTTGAAATGGCAGAATTAAAGGAAGAACAGGATAAGAGGCGTTTACTTATTGTATCTGGCTGTCTTTCTAAGCGCTATGGAGATGATTTGTTTAAGGAAATGCCTGAAGTAGATATATTCCTTGGTGTTAATGAATATCATGAGTTACCTAAAATTTTATCACAACATCAGACAGAGAGAGAAATTCATGTTTATGATTGCAATCAGGAATTTACTGAGATAAAGGCCAGGAAGCTGGAGGGGAATCCATATACCGCTACTATAAAGATTGCAGAAGGCTGTGATAATATTTGTGCTTACTGCATCATTCCTCATATTCGTGGACATTATAGAAGCAGAAAAGAAGAGGATATATTACAGGAAGCCGAACTGCTAGCTGGACGTGGATGCAAGGAATTGATTTTGATTGCTCAGGATGTTACTGCTTATGGAAGTGATCTATATGGAGAATTTACACTGGCTAAACTTGTTAAGAAGCTTTGCAAGATTGATGGATTGCACTGGATTCGGCTTATGTATTGCTATGAAGATAGGATTACAGAGGAACTAATTGAGGTTATGGCAAGTGAAAAGAAGGTTTGTCATTATCTTGATATACCTATTCAGCATAGCAGTGATAAGATTTTAAAGTTAATGAACAGGCGTTCAACAAGTGAAAGCATAGTTACTAAGATTGAGAGACTCAGAAAAGCTATGCCTGATATTAATATAAGAACTACTTTGATTACAGGTTTTCCTGGAGAAACAAAGGATGAATTTGACGAGCTTTACAATTTTGTAGAAGATATGAAGTTTGAAAGACTTGGAGTATTTGCTTATTCAAAAGAGGAAGGAACACCAGCTGCAGAAATGAAAGGGCAGGTCCGTTCTGATGTAAAAGAAAAACGTAAGGATTGTATCATGAGACTTCAATTGGAGATTTCTCTTGCATCTAATCAAAAGAAAGTGGGACAAACTTTACAGGTACTTGTAGAGGAACAGGACGAAGAAGGCGCTTACATTGGTCGAACCGAGTATGATGCTCCTGAAATAGATAATTCAATTATCTTCAAATCTAATAAAGTTTTGAATCCAGGTGACATGGTAATGGTTCAGATTACAGACGCATTTGATTATGATTTAGTAGGAATGGAGGTATAGAGATGAATTTACCTAATAAATTAACTGTAGGGAGAGTAATTGCAGTTCCCTTTTTTGTAGTATTATATTTAATGGGATATAATTTGATTGCTTTTCTTATCTTTATTGTAGCATCACTGACAGATATGCTGGATGGAAAGATTGCCAGAAAATATAATCTTGTCACTAACTTTGGCAAGATTATGGATCCTCTTGCAGATAAGATTTTAGTATATTCTGCATTTTGTCTCATGGTGGGCAATGGTCTGGTGCCAGCTTGGATGCTTATAGTTATACTTGCAAGAGAGTTTGCTATAGGAGGTATGAGAACTGTAGCTGCTTCAGAAGGAATTGTTATAGCAGCAGGTATGAGTGGGAAAATAAAGACTGTATTGCAGATGATTGCAGTGCCTCTTTTACTTCTTGTAAACGTAGAAGCATTTGCTTCAATCCTGCCCTTTATTACTATGTTAGCTAATGGTTTCTTATGGGCATCATTAATTATGACAATTTATTCTGGTGTTGAATACATACTAAAGAATAAATCAGTATTTTCTATGTAATGATTAGTACCTTACAATAAGATATTTGTTGATATGAATTAAGGTAAAAAATTCGTTGGGTTAAATTTGAGAATATAAGAATTTACAAGGGCTGTTGCAAAATTAATATTTTGGGACAGCTCGTTTTGCTTAACTTTTTAATGTTAGACGACTCATTTCTGCCATAATACTTAGAAAAAGTCATAGGACACGTACAAAAATATATTTAAAAATCAAGATTTATGGCATGTTAACGCATTTTGAAAAATCGAAACGAAAGAAGGTTTTATTATGAATGAAAAACTGAAGAATAACGATGACAGAAATTCTGAAAATTTTAATAGGGGTTTTGATGAAAAATTACCAATGATAGTTGGTAAATTATTAATAGAAAAGAACCTTTCTATTTCCTGTGCTGAATCTTGCACAGGTGGAATGTTTGCACAAACCTTAACAGATATAGCTGGCATTTCTGCTGTATTTGATAGAGGAATTGTATCTTATAGTAATGAAGCTAAAATGGAAGAATTAGGCGTAAAAAAGGCCACTTTGGATAAATATGGTGCGGTTAGTGAACAGACAGCTGTTGAGATGGCAGAAGGGATACAAAGAGTTTCCAAAACTAGAATAGGTGTGTCGGTTACAGGGGTGGCAGGACCTGGTGGAGGATCTATAGAAAAACCAGTTGGACTAGTATATGTTTGTGCGGTATATGATGAACAAAAAATATGTAGGGAATTAAGACTGCAAGGTGATAGAAAATCAAATAGAACTATTTCTATGTTCACTATGTTTGAATTGGTTAAAGAATTAATTGAATGATGTTTCGGTATTAATATGGCTTAATTACAGATATTTGATAGAATAAAGCACTTGACATGGAAAAATATGTATATTAATATAGAAATATCCAATGTATTACAAATTTGTTTTTGAATAAAAAAACTATTGACCAAAGTGTATCAGTAAGGTATTATTAATAAAGAACAAATGTTCATCGTGTTTAGGAGGGGAACAAATGGCAGCTAGTAAAGAAATTAAAGAAGTTAATGTAAATATAAATAAAAGTGAAAAAGAAAAAGCACTAAAAGAGGCTATGGCTCAAATTCAAAAGCAGTTTGGACAGGGAGCTATTATGAAACTCGGTGATGATTCGGCCAAATTAAATGTTGAAGCTATCTCTACAGGTTCAGCAAGTCTGGATATTGCTACTGGTATAGGTGGTATTCCAAGAGGAAGAGTAATTGAGATTTATGGACCTGAATCTTCAGGTAAAACAACCCTTACTCTTCATATAATTGCTGAAGCCCAGAAGGCAGGAGGAAAAGCAGCATTTATTGATGCGGAGCATGCTCTTGATCCTGAGTATGCCAGAAATTTAGGTGTAGATGTAGACGAGTTGCTTGTGTCACAGCCTGATACTGGTGAACAGGGACTTGAAATTTGTGAAATGCTTGTTCGCAGTGGAGCTCTTGACATTGTAGTTATTGACTCTGTAGCAGCATTAGTTCCAAGAGCTGAAATTCAAGGAGATATGGGAGACAGTCATGTGGGGCTTCAAGCAAGGCTTATGTCTCAGGCGCTTAGAAAACTTACTGGAAGTATAAATAAATCAAACACTGCAGTAGTTTTTATAAACCAGCTTCGTGAAAAAGTTGGAGTTATGTTTGGAAATCCTGAAACAACTACTGGAGGCAGAGCACTTAAATTCTACTCAACTATGCGTTTTGATGTAAGAAAGATTGAAAGCATAAAAGCAGGAGATGAAGTACTTGGAAATAGAACAAGAGTAAAGATAGTAAAAAATAAAGTTGCACCACCATTTAAGCAGGCTGAATTTGACATTATGTATGGAAGGGGAATTTCAAAAGAAGGCGATGTATTAGACTGTGGTGTAGAGGCTAAGATCGTAGAAAAAGCGGGATCTTGGTACAGTTTTGAAGGTAATCGTATTGGACAGGGAAGAGAAAATGTTAAGAAATTCTTGATAGATAATCCTGAAATTTTAAATAGGATGGAAGCATTATTAAAAGAGAATATGAAACCTACAAATGATGTAGAAGAAATAGAAGAAGGTCTATTAGTAGATGAAGATGGTGTTGTTATTGAGGACTAAAAATATTGTAGTTTACATAAAAAACATTTGACACGGTATGTCCTATATGATATTATACTTTATTGTAAGCCGCTCAGAATGGGTTTTTGTAAATGTAACTTTTTAAGTTGCTACCTTTAGATGGCGAGACTGGATAGAGGAGGTAAAGAACAATATGTACGCAGTAATTGAAACAGGCGGAAAGCAGTACAGAGTACAGGAAGGCGATGTAATCACAGTTGAAAAGTTAGATGTAGAAGCTGGAGAAAAGATTACTTTCGATAGAGTACTTTTATTAAGCGATGGAGAAACAGTTAAGGTTGGAGCTCCATACGTTGAAAGTTGTAATGTAGCCGGAACTGTAGTTGAACATGGCAAAGGACAGAAGGTTATCATCTTCAAGTATAAGTCAAAGAAAGACTACAGAAAGAAGCAGGGACACAGACAGCCTTATACAATGATTAAGATCGAAAAGGTTTCTGCTAGAAAAGCTAGAAAAACTAAGTCAGCAAATGAAGCTGAAGAAGCAGCAGAATAATTTTTAAATCATTGATAAGTTAGCTTATCATAATAGCTAAGAAATTAGCAAGATAGCACAAGAAAAAGGAGGTGTAGTCTATGGCAAGTAAGAAGGGAGTAGGTAGCTCCAAGAACGGTCGTGATAGTGAGTCGAAACGTTTAGGCGTTAAGAGAGGCGACGGTCAGTACGTAAGTGCGGGTAGCATCCTAGTTAGACAGAGAGGAACTAAGTTCCACCCTGGCAATAATGTAGGCATTGGCGGAGACGATACTTTATTTGCTAAGATTGATGGAGCTGTAAAGTTCGAAAGATATGACAAAACAAGAAAGCAAGTAAGCGTTTATCCTAAAGAAGCTTAAATTGATTCTAAAGCCCCTATTTATAGGGGCTTTTAAAATAAATTATAGTTAATTGGGATTTTTCTGTATAGGAAGGAGAGGCTCAAATATGTTCGTAGATAGAGCCAAAATAACAATTAAATCAGGTAAAGGTGGGAATGGTGCTGTAACTTTTAGAAGAGAACCATTCGTCCCAGAAGGCGGCCCCGACGGTGGTGACGGTGGTAAAGGCGGAGATGTTGTCTTTATGGCCGATGCAAGTCTTAGAACTCTTATGGATTTTAGATTTAAACGAAAATATGACGCAGAAAATGGACAGGACGGTATGAAAAAGAAAAGGTTTGGTAAAAAAGGAGAGGACCTTATTATTAAAGTACCGCCAGGAACTGTTGTAATAGATGAAGAAACTGGATTTGTTATGAAGGATCTTGTAAAATCTGGTGATAGTTTTATAGCTGCAAAAGGTGGTAAAGGCGGTAAGGGTAATGTAAACTTTAAGAACTCTGTACGTCAGGCTCCCAATTTTGCAGAAGCAGGTGGTTTTGCAAAAGAAAGAAATGTAGTTTTAGAGATGAAACTAATAGCAGATGTAGGATTAGTTGGTTTCCCTAACGTAGGTAAATCTACTATATTATCTGTATCTACAAATTCAAACCCAAAGATTGCAAATTATCATTTTACAACCATTACTCCTAACTTAGGAGTGGTTGCGATTTTTGATGATGGTTTTGTAATGGCAGATATTGCAGGAATTATAGAAGGTGCACATCAGGGAGCTGGTTTAGGTCATGAATTTTTAAAGCACATAGAGAGAACAAAGATTCTTATCCATGTAGTAGATGTATCCGGCTCAGAAGGCAGAGATCCTATTGAAGACTTTGATAAAATTAACAATGAACTAAAGTTATATAATGAGAGACTTGCTTTAAAACCTCAGATTGTTGCTGCAAACAAAATGGATATGGTGGAGGAAGATGATCCTAAGTTCCTTGAATTTAAGGCATATGTGGAATCAAAAGGGATAAAAGTATTCCCAGTTTCTGCCCCTATTAATCTTGGCATTCATGAGTTATTAGCAGAAGCAGCGGCAATGTTGGACAAACTTGCTTTAGAAGCTCCTGATCAGGAAGAAGAATATGAATTCTTTGACTTTGAAAGGGATGATATGGAAGAAGACTTCAAGGAAGTTTATACTTCAGTTGCTGATGATGGAACCTATGTGATTACAGGAAAGCAGCTTAGGAAGATTTTTGATTCTACTAACTTTAATGATAGCGGTTCTTTAAGATATTTGTATAAATATGTTGAAAAGAAAGGTGCCTTAGAAGAATTAAAGAAAATGGGACTTAAAGAAGGGGATACAATAAGTATATTTGATTATGAATTTGAATATTTCGAAGAGTATTAAATAATTAATAGGCAGTTCAAAGCGGACTGCCTATTAATTTGCTAATAATAGCATTATTTAAAGGCTTTCAACGTATTAATAGATATGGGGGAGGATAATCATATGGGAATTATAAAGCAAACGATCATTTGTATAATGATTGGTTTAATTTTCGTGGCATGTCAGGCTTCTGATAATAAAATGATTGACCACGTTACAAACAAAGTAGAGATGGTTATTTTTAAGGATTATACAACTTTGGATATAAAAGAAACATGCTTGAATACCATTGATAATGCAAAAGAATTAAAAGATAAAACTAAAAATGCTATAGAGTATACAGAGGAAACTATGGCTAATTATAGAAAAAATGTGATATAATACGTATTTAGATAAAAACAACGTTGCTGTAATCAATCAGCATTGAAAGGTTCGGTTACTTTTATGTCACATAAATATTTAACTGTTGAAGAATGCTTGGAATTGTTGGAAAAATATAATACGCCGCCTCATGTGGTTCGACATTGTGAGGCAGTAGCTGATGCTGCTGTTAGATTAGCAATAGCATTAAATGAAAAGGGTAGCCATTTAGATGTAGAATTAATTCGGGGAGCAGCTTTAATTCACGATATTGCCAGGGTTGAAGAAAATCATCAAGAAAAAGGTGCACAAATTGCCAGATCATTGGGATATGATGATGAGGCAGACATTATTAATGCTCATATGACTTATGAACTTAAAAAAGAGGTGGATGACCTAACTGAGGTTGACATGGTCTGTTTTGGAGATAGAGTTGTAAAAGAAGATAAATACGTAGGGTTAGCTGAACGTATGGCATATATTGTAGAAAAGGTTAAAGACAGACCTGATGCGGTGAATAGAATCCTAAAAAAACAAGCAGAGACAGAATTACTGCTGTCAAAAATTGAGGACAGATTATGTATTACTATAGATGAATTAATGAGTAAAGAAAGGTAAAAGGCTTAATGGATTTAAATATAAATTTGGACAACATATTAAAAAGAGTTGAAAAACCGGCTAGATATATTGGAGGCGAGCTTAATTCTGCTAAAAAAGAAATTACAAAGGATATGACTAGATTTTGCTTTGCATTTCCGGATACTTATGAAATAGGTATGTCATATTTAGGAATGCAGATTTTATATAATATCTTAAATAAAGAAAAAAATATTTATTGCGAAAGAGTATTTAGCCCTGGGCTTGATATGGAGCAGATTTTAAGAGAAGAGAAAACTCCTCTTTTTACATTAGAAACGAAAACTCCTATAAATGCTGTGGATTTTTTAGGGTTTACGCTTCAATACGAACTTTCGTTTACTAATATCTTAAATATTTTAAACCTTGGAGGGATTCCTTTAAGACGTGAAGAGAGAGATGAAAGTTACCCTATAATTATAGCAGGGGGCCCTTGTGCGTATAATCCAGAACCTTTGGCTGATATCATAGACATTTTCTTAATTGGAGACGGGGAAGAAATATTAATCAAATTATTTAATGAATATCAGATTTCACAAAATGCTGGAGAAAATAGAGAAGAGTTCTATAAAAGAATTGTAAAATTTCAAGGTGTTTATATTCCTAAATTTTATAATCCTGTTTATGGTGAAAATGGGCAGATATGCAGAGTGGACAAGCTATATGAGGGAGCACCAGATAAAATTCTAAGATATATTATTCCAGACCTAAATGAAATTGATTTTCCTGTTGACCCGATTGTACCTTTTATCGAAACAGTACATGACCGGTCTGTTGTGGAAACATTTAGAGGCTGTACTCGTGGATGTCGTTTTTGTCAGGCAGGTATTATTTACAGACCAGTAAGAGAACGAAGAATGGCACTAATTGAAGAACTTGCAAAAAAACAACTTGAAAATACAGGACATGAGGAATTGTCTTTATTATCATTATCCACAAGTGATTATTCTAAATTTGAAGAACTAGCAACTAATTTGATGCATATGTGCAAAAATAATAATGTTTCATTATCATTACCTTCCCTTAGACTAGACTCATTTTCCTTTAAGGTATTACAGGAAATACAAGGGTATAAGAAATCTGGTCTGACTTTCGCCCCTGAAGCAGGTTCTCAAAGGCTTAGGGATGTCATAAACAAATGTATTACAGAGGAAAACATTTATAGCTCCGTAGAACAGGCCCTTGAATTAGGGTGGAAGAATATAAAACTTTATTTTATGAATGGTCTGCCAACAGAGACTTTTGAGGATATAGATGGAATTTATGAAATAGCTTCAAATATTGTAGAAATGAACAAAAAAATTAATGGAAAAGGGAGATTTAATGTAACAGTAAGTGTGTCAAACTTTGTTCCAAAGGCACATACCCCTTTTCAATGGATGGCCCAAGATTCGGCAGAACAGTTTAGTGAAAAACATAAATATCTTAGAGAAAAGTTAAGACCTATTAAAGGTGTAACCTTTAATTACCACGGTACAGATACAAGTGTTTTGGAAGCTGTATTTGCAAGAGGGGACAGACGTGTTTCAAAAGTTCTTATTAGAGCTTTTGAATTAGGATGCAAATTTGATGGATGGACTGAACATTTTAAATATGACGCATGGATGAAGGCCTTTGAGGAAACAGGTATAGATAAAGATTTTTATACTATCAGGGAAAGAAGTTATAATGAAATCCTGCCATGGGAAATTATTGACTGTGGTGTAACAAAAGAATTTTTAATGCGAGAAAATGATAAGGCGAAGAAAGAGGAAATAACCCAAGATTGTAGAAAGGGTTGTGTTGGTTGTGGCATGAATAAAAATGTAAAGTGTGAAATGGAGGGTATTAATGGCTAAGTATGTATTAAAATTCTCCAAAGAAGGCTATTTTAAATATACATCACATTTGGATTTATTAAGATTATTTAAAAGAAGCTTTAAGCGTGTAGGTATAAAATTAGATTATTCCCATGGCTTTAATCCCCATCCTAAGATGGGATTTGCCCAGCCACTCTCTTTAGGGTACTCTAGTATTTCAGAGTTGCTGGAATTTGAAACATCACAAGATATTTTAGTTGAAGAAATTAAAAATAAGTTACATTCTATAATGCCTGAGGGATTGAAAATACTTGGTTGCGTTGAATATAAAGAAGATGGAAAAACTTTAGCGGCTCTTACAGAATCAGCTGAATATATTATAGGAATACCTTTTGGAGAGGAATCATTAAAAGGAAAAAGCTGCGAAGAGATTTGTGATGAATTTCTTTCGCAAGAACGTATTATTGTAAAAAAGAAGCAGAAAAAATCAAAAGAGTTAGTAGATTTAGACATAAAACCCAAAATTATAAAGTTAGCTTTTTCTAAAGATAATGACAAAATAATTATTTCAACTTCTTTAGATGCTGGAAGTGAGTCTAATTTAAGTCCTGAATTACTTATTGAGGCAATAATAAGGTTTTTAAATGTAGATGTATCAAGATATGATATTGATGTAATGAGAGTAAATATAATTTTTAGTAATAAATTTACCATATAATTCCATTAACTTATTGACATCCATAATTTACCAATGTAAAATAAAGGAAATTAGCTACTGATTAGTATTTGTTTTCAAGGGGGTATATTATGAAAAGTTACTTAAATAGGGATTATGTTGAGAATTTTATTAGGTATCATAAGAAAATTATAATAAAGGTAGCTGCGGGTTTTGTAATTTTTGCAGCTGCTTTTTTTGTTTTCTGTATTCGTGACTATAAAGGTGATAATAACGAATTTAAATTAATGAATAGTACAGATGGTGAGATTCAAAATCAAAAGCAGATAGAAGAAATTGTAACTTCTAATTCAATTGGGGAGAATGCTGCAGAAAAAAATAACCCCCAAAAAATTTATGTTGATATTACAGGAGCAGTTGAAAAACCTTATGTTTATCAAATAGAAGAGGGAGCAAGGGTCTATGAAGTAATAGAACTTGCAGGCGGCTTAAAAGATGATGCAGATATAAGCAATCTTAATCTTGCACAAATTGTAAAGGATGAGGATAAAATAACTGTTTTTACAAAAGAGCAGATTTCTAATGGTACAGCTGAACAACCTATACAAAATAATAAATCCTCAGTTGTTACTAATGCAGATAAAAACTATAATCTGCGAAATCAATTAGATTCAGATTCTGAAAGATTAATTAATATAAATACAGCTACTTCTGCTGAGTTACAAACAATCACCGGGATAGGTCCTTCAACATCTGAAAAGATCATTTCTTATAGAGAGGAGCATGGCCAATTTAAAAAAATTGAGGAAATAATGAATGTTAGTGGTATAGGCGAAAAAACTTTTGCTAAATTTAAAAGTAAAATTACGGTTTAAAATAGGCAATTCTGTTAAAACTATCCTAGTAAGAGGTGGTTTTTATGTTTACAAGAAAAAAGAGTTTAATAGAACGAAAAGGATTTTATATCACACTAGTTGCCATATTAGGCATTGGATATTTGATCACTAGTCTCCTTTCTTCGCCAGAGGATAAAACTGAAAGTGAGAATATTAATGCAAATGTTAATCAGACGGTAAAGCAAAATAATATTGAAAATGATAAGGTCTCTGAAAATAGTAATTTAAATTCAGATAATAATGATAATAATGTTCAAGAAAATCAATCAAGTGAATATTATTTAGTTAAGGAATCAGATGGGGTAATAAAAATTTATCAGTATGATAAGAATGGAGTAGAAAATCTACTTAGAACTACGGACATTCTTTTCTCACTACTTAGTGAGGAGGATCAGAAATTATTCTCTGAAGGTGTAGTGGTAAAGAGTGAAAACCAATTATTAGAATTATTACAAGACTTTGAAAGCTAGGAGTTATTTGCTTTATGAAAAAAATGAGAGTACATGGAATTGTTAAAGGGCTATGTGTATTTGTTTTGTTAGTTGCTGTTATTACAGGTATTTCACTGGTTGTAAAACAGACGGAAGAACCTGCCCCAGCAGCTATTAATGTTGTAACAGAGAAAGTATTAATGCCTGGAGGTCAATCTATAGGTGTTAAGATGGATGTGAAAGGTGTTTTAATTGTAGGTCTTCAAGAAATTGAAACCATAACAGGAGAAGTAGTTAATCCAGGAATATTGTCTGGATTACAAATTGGTGATACAATATTAGAGATAAATGGACAAAAAGTTTATCGTGCCACAGAGGTGCAGAATATCGTAAATAAAATAAGAGGTGAAGTTTTGTTGAAACTTCAGAGAAAAAACGATATTATAGAGATAAGTTTAACACCTGTCATAGCGAAGTCTGACAATATGTACAAATTAGGTATTTGGGTCAAGGACAAGACGGCAGGTATTGGAACTTTAACTTATTATGATCCACAAAACAACTACTATGGAGCATTAGGCCATGCAATAACTGACCCTGAAACTTCTGCAATCCTTCCAGTAGCAGAAGGAGAATTGGTAAATTCAAGGGTAGAGTCTGTCAAGCAAGGTAAAGCAGGAGAACCAGGTGAAATAAGAGGTATATTCTATGAGGCTGATGATCCGCTGGGCAGTCTGGAAAAAAATACTGAATTCGGCATTTTTGGCAATTTATATGGCAAAATAACTAATCCATATTATGATAAGCCTTTACCAGTTGGATATCAGGATTCTGTTACAGTAGGTCCGGCTTATATTCTGACAACTTTAGATAATAATAAAGTAGATTGTTTTGAAATAGAAATTGAAAAAGTTAATAAACAAGCTAAACCAGACACAAAAAGTATGACAATAAAGGTAACAGATGAAAGACTTTTGAAGAAGAGTGGTGGAATTGTTCAGGGCATGAGCGGCAGCCCAATTATTCAGAACGGAAGGCTTATAGGTGCTGTAACTCATGTATTTGTCAATAATCCTGAAAAAGGTTATGGCATTTTCATAGAGTGGATGATGCAAGAACAAATGTCGAATCATGTCGAAAAATGACAGAACTTGTGTATATTTTCTGATAATTTATGTTGCATAAACTATAGAAAAAGTATAAATTAATAGATGCTGGAGTATTGCTAAATAATATAATAATCTATGATGATTATTATGAATTTAAGGGGGATATGTGATGACAAAAATAAGTATCGGAATTGCAGATGATAATAAGGATTTTTGCGAAATTCTGAGCGATTATTTCACAGAACAAGAAAATATTGATATTACCTTTGTAGCAAATGATGGAATACAAACTGTAGATTGTGTGAAAAAGTATTTACCTGATGTTTTGATTTTAGACATGATTATGCCACATCTGGATGGACTTGGTGTTTTAGAGAGCATAAATAACATGGATTTGCCAAAATATCCAAAAACAATCATGCTTTCTGCAGTAGGACAAGAGTCAATTACTCAGAAAGCAACAAAATTAGGCGCTGAATATTATCTGGTTAAGCCATTTAATTTAGGTGTTTTATCAAAAAGAATAAATCAACTTTTTGGTGAGGGAATTGAAGAAGGATCTGGAAAACTTACCAGCATAAGAACTGTGGTAAATAATAGCACAGAAAAAACAAGTAATGACTTAGAAGTTGATATTACAAATATTATTCATGAAGTTGGTGTCCCTGCTCATATAAAAGGGTATCAGTATTTAAGAGATGCTATAACTATGGTAGTTGAGGACATGGATTTACTTGGAGCAGTTACTAAGGAGTTATATCCAGCAATAGCAAAACTTAATAATACAACACCAAGCAGAGTTGAAAGAGCAATACGGCACGCTATTGAAGTTGCATGGAACAGAGGAAAAATTGAAACAATAAATAACTTATTTGGCTATACCGTACATAATGACAAAGGAAAGCCAACCAATTCGGAATTCATCGCAATTATAGCTGATAAATTAAGATTAGAGCGTAAAATCTCTTAACATAATGTTATTATAGTAAATATATTTTATATAGTGGTGCTTGTCCATAGGATTAGCACCATTTATTTTGAAGTTTTGCCCGTAAAAAATAGGATGTGCAAACCTCATACAGAAATTTCAGTAGCTTTATCTGCTAAAAAATTTTCAGTGGCTGTTGACAGTATTTAAGTAACTATTATATAATAAAAAAACATGCTGTGTGCCAAAACTTATAGTCAAAAATATGAAAGGTTGATACAAATGATTTATGGATATGCTAGTGTTTCAGCAAGGGGTCAATTTGAAGCGAACTCAATAGAAGATCAAACAAAACTAATAAAGCAAAGATATCCCAGCGCAGAAATGATAATTGAAAAATATGAGGATCCAAAAGAAAGACCCATTTTAAACGAATGTATTACGAAGATGTATGGTGGAGATACTTTAGTAGTTTCTAAATTGGACAGACTTTGTGGAACAATAAAGGAAGGTATCGCTTTTATTGAAGAAGCATTAAGTAAAAATATACGTATAAATATTATAAACATGGGTATGATTGATGGAACACATACAGGTAAAATGATTGTAAATATAATGTATGCCTTCGCAGAATTTGATAAGTCCATGATAATAGAAAGAACTCAGGCTGGAAAAGCTATTGCTAAAACTAAAGAAGGATTTAAAGAGGGAAGACCTAAAAAATTTTCTGATTCTGAAATAGAAGAAGCACTTACTCTGTTAAAGAATAACAGCTATAAGATTGTAGAAGAACAAACAGGTATTAGTAAAAGCACTTTAATTAGAGCAAAAAGAGCATAGAGCATATGAGATAGTTAAAAAGAGTTTATTAACAGAGAGGAATATAAAATGCTTTCAAAAGAAAAAATTGATAGAATTAATGAATTAGCGAAAAAATCAAAATGTGTCGGATTAACTGATACTGAAAAAGAAGAGCAGCAAATACTTAGAAAAGAATACTTGGCTAAATTTAGAGAGAGTTTTAGAAATCAATTATCAAACATTGAAATTGTAGAAGATGTTGAAGAAGAGGTCGAAATTGAAGTAAAAGTGAATTAATTTACTTTAGAAAAACAGCGAGAAGTAACAAATTTCTCGCTGTTTTATTTATATAGTATTTCTGGAGGTATATGCGTTATGAAGAAATACTATCATTTATTAACATTTGGTGCCATTATTGTAATTATTATCAGTGTCTTTTCAGGATTTAGTAATCCTGTAGAAGAGGACATAGTAAAAGATATACTTGAGCAGAGGACAAGCATTATGCAAAAAGCTTTTTATAATCAAATCACGAAAGAAAAAGCAGAAGCTGACCTAGAAAAAATTGAGACATATCCTATTATAACAGAAGATATAAAACAATTGAGGCAATGGGAAAACACACAAATAGACGTAGTGAAAAAAATGAGCTTTACAAATGTTAAATTAGAAAAAAATTTGTTAGAATATATGACATACAGGGTAGATATTCTATGGGAGATGAGTGGGCTAAGTGAAGATTACTTCATGGAAGGTAATTATCATGTGGTTTTTAAGAAAAATAATGCTAATTATAAATTATCTTGCTTTGATCCTATATAAAAATAAGCCTTATATCATATTTATTTACTAGGAAATTTAAAAAAAGGGGTTTATATTTTTGGAAATGTTGGTATAATAATTATTGGAAAATTAATTTATGTATAAATAAAAGGAGCAAATTATGCGACAAGTATATCTAGATTATTCAGCAACGACTCCTGTTAAGGAAGTCGTAATGGAAGCAATGATTCCATATTTCACAGAAATGTTTGGAAATCCATCCAGCTTATATACAATTGGTGCTACTTCTAAGGAAGCTATGGAAAAAGCAAGAGTACAAGTAGCAAAGCTTATCAATGCACAAGATAAGGAAATATTCTTTACAGCTTCAGGTACTGAAGCTGATAACTGGGCAGTTTTTGGAATAGCAGATGCATTAAAGAATAAAGGTAATCACATAATTACAACAAAAACTGAACATCATGCTATTCTGCATTCCTGCGATTATCTTGAAAAACATGGATATGACGTAACTTATCTTGATGTAGAGCCGGATGGAAGAGTAAATCCCGAAACATTAAAAGCAGCAATTACTGATAAGACTATTTTGATTAGTATAATGTTTGTAAATAATGAAGTAGGCACTATTCAGCCAATAAAAGAATTGGCTGCTATCGCAAAAGAACATGGGATTATCTTCCATACAGATGCAGTACAAGCCCTTGGTAATGTTCATATTGATGTTAAAGAATTAGGAATTGATTTATTGTCATTGTCCGCACATAAAATTTATGGGCCTAAGGGAGTGGGAGCATTATTCATTAGAAAAGGCGTAAAGCTTTCTAACTTTATGCATGGTGGTGCACAGGAAAGTAAGAGAAGAGCAGGAACTGAAAATCTTCCTGGTATTGTAGGCTTTGGTAAAGCAGCAGAACTTGCTTATGAGAATTTTGATGAACACATTAAGAAAGTAAGTGAACTGAGAAATTACTTTGTTGATCAGGTAATGTCAAAAATAGAAAATGTTACACTTAATGGCAGCAAGGAATTTAGACATCCAGGAAATGCTAACCTTACTTTTGAATTTATTGAAGGTGAAGCAATGCTTCTTTATTTAGATATGAAGGGGATTGCAGTATCTACTGGTTCAGCATGTTCTTCAGCATCACTTGTCCCTTCTCATGTACTTTCTGCACTTGGGATACCAGTAGAAAGAATACATGGATCATTAAGATTTACAGTTGGAGATCCTACTACAAAAGAAGATATTGATTATGTTGTAGAAGAATTAGTTGGGGTTGTAAACAAATTAAGAAACATTTCTTCTGTTTCTAAGACGAAAGGTTGGTAATATATTATGGCAATGTATAATGATAAAGTAATGGATCACTTCATGAACCCACATAATGTTGGTGAAATCGATAATGCAGATGGAACAGGTACATATGGCAGTCCTGTTTGTGGAGATATGATGAAAATTGACATAAAGGTTGAAGATGATATCATCAAGGATGCAAAATTTAAGACCTTTGGCTGTGGTTCTGCAATCGCGTCTTCAAGCGTTGCGACAGATATGATTAAGGGATTAACCATAGAGGAAGCATTGGCAGTAACAAACAAACAGATTATTGATGAGCTTGGTGGCCTTCCTGCTGTCAAGATTCACTGTTCAGTACTTGCAGATCATGCAATTAAATCTGCTATTTATGATTATGCTCAGAAAAATGGTAAAACATATAAGGGCCTTGAAGGATTTGATCCTAATGCAGATGATGATGAACATGAAAACAGCTGTGGAGTAGAATAATTAATAAAATTAAAATGCAAATTACATTTCCCGTCAGACTATTGTCTGACGGGTTTTTTATATAATGGGAAATATCGATAGATTTTCCTATTATATAAAAAAGGAGTGGCGAAGCCACATTTTTGTGTCCAAAAAATGTGCATAAAATTTAAGGATGTCCATATATATGGAATATGGACAAAGGTGAGGTAGGTACATATGGATTATAAAAGTATTATACAAGAGCAGCTTAACGCTTTAGATCTTAGTGAACTTGAAACTATTATGGAAGATACATCCCTTCAAAGTGATGGGTTGGTTCCAAATTTAAGTATTCAAGAGATCATAAACAACGCAATAAGCGGTAAGCCTATATTTGATTCACAAATTATGATTCAAAACGTTAAAGACCTGTTTTTATATGAAATGAAAAGCAGCTTAATTCTGGGAGTTCAGTTAGTCACTATATGCATAGTAATAGGTCTATTAACAAATCTTTCAAACTCTTTTGGAAATAAAGCCGTATCCAGATTGGGAGTTATTGTATGCAGTTGTTTTGTTATTGGATTATGTCTGAATAATTTTTCACAGACCTATAATATGTGTGCAGATACACTTAATACTATGACTAAAACCATGCAGATATTGCTTCCCATATTAATACCATTAATTATTAGTATAGGAGGAATAACTACGGGCAGTATATTAAATCCAATAATTGTAGGGTCTATTACATTATTTAACACAATACTTCAAAAATTTATATTACCAGCAATTTTTATTTCATCCATATTTATCTTAGTTAATAGTCTTACTGATAGAGATTATGTAAATAAGTTAGCGGTATTCTTAAGAGGTGTAGCAACTTTTGCAACGGGCTTATGTGTTACTTTTTTTGCAGGAATCACTGCGATACAAGGCTTTGTCTCGGAATCTGCCGATGGAGTTCTGATTAATACGGCTCGCTATTCTGTAAATAATTTTGTACCAATAGTAGGAGGTTTTGCAGCAGACTCTATTGATATGGTGCTTTCTTGTATAGGGGTTATAAAGAATGGTATTAGTATTTTTGGTGTAATTCTGGTCATATCCTTATTAGCCATACCACTAATAAAGCTGATGGCGATTGCTGTAATATATAAAGTAACTGCAATAATTATTGAGCCTATAGGTAACAAACAGGTTTCTGGATGTATGAATGAAATGGGGAATTCCGTTATAACAATGGCAGTGGTTTTGTTTTTAGCAGCATTAATGTTTCTAGTATTTTTAACTATAATTATCGGAATCGGAGGAGGAAGTCTGCTGAGATAGTGGATTATGGAAAAAATGGAGATTATAAAAGAATGGGTTCGGAATATATTTATAATTGTAGTAGCATTATCTTTCATTGAGACTTTATTACCTTCCAGCGAAATGCAGAATTATATAAAATTTATATTTTCACTGATAATTATGGCCACAATTTTATCACCACTTTTAATTTTTCTGGAATAAGAACAAGAGTGTTAAATATATATTACTGTGGAGGATTTTCATGTGAAAAAAAAGAAGGGTAATATTTCTGCTAAGATAATAATATATAGGCTTATAACCGTTATAGTTGTCCTCTGCTTAATGCTTTTAACTTTTCAGGTTGTTAGCAACAACAAAGATGGAAGAAGGCAGATTGTAGATGAAAATGGCGGAGTTGAAGTAAGCATGCCAATTATTTTGTCCGAGGATGAGGAGAATGGGGGATCTGTACAATGAATAAGGTTTCTAAAAAGAAAAAATTAGCTTTATTTGGTTTACTAGGGTTGGTTTTATGTTTAGCTGCAGTGAATCAATCACTGAATAAGGAACAGACTTTAAAAACTTCAGCAGAGTATACTAATTATGAACAACAGGAAATGTTGGAACATGATGGAGATGTTTTAGTTGACAGTTTAAATATCAAAGCTGTAGCTGGAAATGAAGCTGTAAGTGGAGCTGGCATTAGCAGCACTAGCAATAGTGGCATAACTTCTAAAGTAGTGACATCAGATGATGTAGCAGAATTAGATAATACCGATACATATTTTGGCGAAATAAGAGACACGATTGATTCAGATAGAAATCAGGTTATATCAATGCTGACAGATGTTGTGGCAGAAACAGATAATGCAGTTGAAAAAGAAAATGCAACTCAACAAAAACTTAAGATTATAGGATATATGGAGAAAGAGAAAACAATTGAAAGTTTAATTTCCGCAAAGGGGCTTCCAGAATGCTTGGTATTATTAACAGATAATGCTGTTAATGTAACTGTGAATAAAGAGCAACTTGACCAAGCTGATGTAGCAAAAATTTGTGATATTGTTATTAGAGAAACTAGCCGACCCGCAAATCAGATTATAATTCAGAGCAAAGTTTAATATCCTGTAGACCCTCAAATATGCTAAAAGTATAGTAGTTTACTTATGCTGACACAGTTTGAGGGTCTTGTTTTAACTAAACACATCTGCTATAATAAACATAGACAAACTTACTGAGGTGAAGGTTATGAGTATTGAGCAAGAAGAAAAATTAGGAGCAGTTAAAATATCCGATGATGTTATAGCTATTTGTGTTATAAATGCAGCTTTAAATACCAAAGGTGTAGCTGGATTAAGTGGTGGATTAACTGATACTATTTCTAGGAATCTACTTGGAAAAGAACCTTTAAAAAAAGGCATCAAATTATCCAAAGAGGATGATGTAATTATTATAGATATTTATGTAATTGTTAATTATGGCGTAAAGATACCAGAAGTTGCATGGAACATTCAAAAGAATGTAAAAAAAGAAGTTGAAAGTATGGTTGATATACAGATAAAGACCATAAACATACATGTTCAAGGTGTACACTTTGCAGAACAGAAAGAACAAGAAACGCAGGAGGATTAAATATGAATCGCAATGAAGCGAGAGAACTAATGATGCAGCTTTTATTTCAAATGGAAGCACAAAATGAATATAATGTTGAAATTAAAGAAAAGTTTCTACAGGATAAGGGTGATTTAAGAATTCAAAAGCATTATATAGACCAGTTGCTTGATAATATTTTAGAACACAAAGATGAAATTGATCATACATTAGAGGAATCTAGCGTAAACTGGAAAATTAATCGAATGAGCAAAGTAGATTTTGCTATATCAAGACTAGCCGTGGCGGAACTGCTTTATATGGACGATATACCCACATCGGTATCAATAAATGAGGCAATTATTCTTGCAAAGAAGTTTGGAACGGATGATTCAAGTAAATTTATAAATGGTATTTTAGGTAAGGTAGCTCAGAAGATAGCAGAAGCTTAATGAAATGAATAATTATATTTTAGGGATAGATACGAGTAATTATAGAACTTCAATTGCTGTTGTTGACAACGATGGAACAATTGTAATTGACAAGAGATGTTTATTAAGAGTGAAGAAAGGTGAAAGGGGTTTGAGACAATCAGAAGCCCTTTTTCAGCATGTTGAGAACCTTCCTAAATTATTTGAAACACTTACAAGTGAAAAATTAAATATAATAGCAGTTGCTGTATCCAATAAGCCAAGACCCATAGAGGGATCTTATATGCCTTGCTTTAAAGCAGGTTATGGCTTTGGTAAAGCCATTGCAAATACATTAAACGTTCCCTTACTCCAATTCTCACACCAGGAGGGACATTTAGAAGCAATAAAACATTATAGCAGTATGAATGAAAAGAAATCTTTTTTAGCGTGGCACTTATCAGGTGGAACCTGTGAGTTGCTTAGAGTTGTTGATGGAGAAATAGAAATTGCAGGTGGAAGTAAAGATATTTCTTTTGGACAAGTTATAGACCGGGTAGGGGTTCTTTTAGGAATGAATTTTCCTGCAGGTGAAGAGATGGATTTACGTGCATTACAAGTAAAGACAGAAAAAGAAACGGAGCAGCTGACCATGATTAAATTAGATGGATTATATTTTAATCTTTCTGGTATAGAAACTCAGTGCAATCGACTTTTACAAAGTAATGCATGGAAGAATACTGAATTTGATGAGAATTTCTTAATTAAAGAATTATTTGATAAAATTACTACAACTATTGCTTCTGTTTCAGCAAAGGCAGCAGATCAATTTGGCATTGAAGATATAATATTTGCAGGGGGAGTATCCTGTAGTAAGTATATTAGTAATGAAATAAAAAACTTCTTTGCAAATAAAGAGATTAAAATTGAATTTGGCAGGCAAGACTTGTCTGGAGATAATGCTGTAGGGATAGCATTGTTAGGAGGAAAAAGCTTATGGCAATAAAGCCCGTAAGAGTTTCACAATTAAATGCGTATATAAAAAGAGTATTGCAATCAGATCCTCTTTTGAGCAGTGTTTCTGTGGTGGGCGAAATCTCTAATTTGAAATTTCATGGAACAGGTCATGTATATTTTACACTTAAAGATGAAAATAGTAAGATAAACTGTTTTTTGTCTGCAGAAAATTTACAGCATTTGCACTTTGAAATAGCAGATGGTATGGAAATCACTGCAGAGGGATATATATATTTATATGAAAAGGGTGGCACATACTCTCTAAATATAAGAGATATACAAATATCCGGATTAGGAAATTTAAGTATTGCATTTGAGAAATTAAAAGAAAAACTTTCTAAGCAAGGATTATTTGATGAAAAATATAAAAAACCAATTCCGTTTTTTCCACATAGGATTGTGGTCATTACTTCTGAATCGGGAGCGGCTGTTAGAGATATTATAAAAATAATAAAAAATCGAAATAATATAGTGGATGTTTTGGTTTATCCTGTGTTAGTTCAAGGACCTGGTGCTGCACCAGATATAGCAGAAGCGATTAAACAGGTTAATCTATTATTTCCTGAAACGGATACGATTATTGCAGGTAGAGGTGGAGGATCCGTAGAAGAGCTTTGGGCGTTTAACGAAGAAATTGTTGCCAGAAGTATTTTTGAATCAAAGATTCCGATTATATCGGCGGTTGGGCATGAAATTGATTTTACCATATCTGACTTTGTAGCAGATAAAAGGGCAGAAACACCGACAGCTGCTGCCCAAATGGCAGTTCCTGATATAAATGAACTAAGACACTATATATTACAGCTTAAAACTAATTTAGAGAATCAAGTTACTAGTTCTGTCAGATGTAAAGAACTTCAACTCCAGAGCTGCAATATAGGAGCATTAGTATCAAAATTTGAAAACAGAATTAATTTTCAGATAAACAGTGTTAACAATCAGTATAAAGAAATGCTTACGCTTATAAGTAATTTGCTATATAATAGAAAGAATAAGATTGATTCAGTCAAAGATCAATTAGAAGCATTAAATCCACGAAATATTATGGATAGAGGTTATAGTGCTATAACCAATAGTGAAGGGAAATTAATTAATTCCGTAGAAACATTGAGGGTTAATGATAATTTTATCACTATAATGAAAGATGGAAGCATTGAAGGCACAGTAACAAAAATAAGGAAGGATAAATAATCATGGCAGCCAAAAAGGATTTATCATTTGAGGAAGCTCTTGAAAAATTAGAACTTTCAGCAGAATGCTTAAAAAGTGATAATGTGTCTCTGGAAGAAGCTTTAAAAAGTTTTGAACAAGGCATTGAGTACTATAATAAATGTAATACTATATTAAATATCGCTAAGCAGAAAATAGAAGTTTATTCTAAGCAGTAAAGGAGGCGCGTGTTATGGACAATATCTCATATTCCACGTACAAAAATTTAATTGATGAACATATCTTAGACTTCTTACCTGAAATTGACCATAAGAGCATTACGGTATATGAAGCTATGAAATACAGCTTGACTGCTGGTGGAAAAAGGCTTAGACCTATATTGCTGCTAGCTGCATGTGAGTTTGTAGGCGGAGACATTCAGAATGCTATTCCTTATGCTTGTGCCATGGAATATATTCATACGTATTCACTTATTCATGATGATTTGCCAGCTATGGATGACGATGAGCTTAGAAGAGGGGTTCCTACGAACCATATAGTTTTTGGAGAAGCTATGGCCATACTTGCAGGCGATGGATTGCTTACTAGTGCTTTTGAGGCCATGAATAAGGACATGCTTTTATATTTAGATGATTCTATTAAATTAAAGCGCAGAATCAGAGCTATTTATGAAATGTCAAAGGGGGCTGGCTGCCGAGGCATGGTCGCTGGGCAGGTCGCTGATATGGAAGCAGAAAACAAGCAATGCTCAAAAGAAATGCTTGATTATATTCATTTAAATAAAACAGCAGCTCTTATTACAGCATCTGTACGGGCTGGTGCCTATTTAGGAGGAGCCACAGAACAGCAGCTTAGGGACTTGACTGGATATGCTGAGAACTTAGGTCTAGCTTTCCAGATTGCAGATGATATATTGGATATTTGTGGCAATGAGCAGGAAATGGGTAAAAAAGCTGGAAATGACCAGAAGAAGCATAAATCTACTTATCCTTGTTTATATGATTTGGAGGATTGTAAAGCTTATTTAAAAGAGCTTACTGAAACAGCCTTGTCCTTCTTAGAATCTTATTATGATGAAGCTGAGTTCTTTAATACTTTTGCTGAGGAAATGGTGGTTCGTGGTAAATAATTTATAAAGGAGCTCATTATTGAGAACGGTACAATGGGAGATAGAAAAAAAATAAATCTTTTAACGGGAAATTTCCCTGAAGATTTAAAATATATGTCCAATGATGAATTGGAGTTATTGACTTATGATATAAGGGATTTTCTCATAGAAAATGTATCAAAAACAGGAGGACATTTAGCCTCTAATCTAGGCGTGGTAGAACTTACTATTGCCCTACATACTGTTTTTGACAGCCCTAGAGATAAAATAATTTGGGATGTGGGACACCAGTCCTATGTGCATAAGATTTTGACGGGGAGAGCTGAGAGATTTTCTTCCCTTAGACAGTATGGCGGTATGAGTGGATTTCCTAAAAGAGAGGAGAGTCCACACGATTGCTTTGACACAGGACATAGCAGTAATTCAATTTCTGCAGCAGCAGGGATAGCTGCAGCTAGAGATTTAAATGGAGATAATTTTGCAGTCGTCGCAGTTATTGGTGATGGTGCTTTAACTGGAGGATTGGCTTTTGAGGCGTTAAATAATGCGGGAGCATCAAAATCTAAGATGATTATCATAGTAAATGATAATGGGATGTCTATATCTAAAAATATTGGAGGAGTTTCTCAACATCTGAGTAATTTAAGAATGTCTTCAACCTATTTGGATTTTAAGAAACAAGTTAAGAAAACTTTAAAGGGTATTCCGCGAGTAGGTGAAAGCTTATATTCTGGAATTGAACATCTTAGAGATTCTATTAAATATGCCATGGTAGAAGGGGCTTTATTTGAAGAATTTGGATTTAAATATATGGGACCTTTTGATGGTCATAATATAGAAGACCTGACAACAGCGCTCATGCTTGCAAAAAATGTAGAAGGTCCAGTTGTTTTACATGTGCTTACTAAAAAGGGAAAAGGCTATAGGAATTCTGAAACCAGTCCTGATAAGTTTCATGGGGTACCACCCTTTAATCCATCAACTGGCTTACCACTTAAAGCTGCTGATGGATTTTCATATTCTCAAATTTTTGGCAATAAAATGATTCAGCTTGCAGGCAGAAATGAAAAAATTGTGGCTATTTGTGCAGCTATGATTAATGGTACGGGTTTAGATAAGTTCTCTATTAAATATCCCAATCGGATATTTGATGTGGGAATTGCTGAAGGACATGCCGTTTCATTTGCGGCAGGACTTGCAGTTGCAGGGTATAGACCAGTAGTCGCCATATACTCTACTTTTCTTCAAAGAGCTTATGATCAAATGATGATTGACGTTTGTATGCAGAAATTACCGGTCATATTTGCCATTGACAGAGCGGGAAATGTTGGCGCAGATGGTGAAACCCACCATGGTGTTTTTGATTTATCCTATTTAAATCATATGCCGAATATGACTGTGCTGGCTCCAGCAGATGGTAGTGAATTGGCAGAAATGTTTGAATATGCCTTAACACTTGACGGACCGTGTGCAATAAGGTATCCTCGAGGTGAGGCACTAGATTTTTCCACTGTATATAATGGTGTGTATGGTAATATCTTTAAGAATAGAGAAATCCTTAAAGGTGAAGATGCAGTTATTTTTGCTGTAGGGAAGATGCTGTCTATTGCATATGAAGCATGTTTAAATTTACGTGAAGCTGGTGTTGATATAGGACTTGTAAATGCAAGATGCATTCATCCTTTAGATGAAAAATCTATAATTGATACAGCAAAAGCAACTAAAAAAATTATAACTATTGAAGATAATGTTATTAATGGTGGTTTTGGTCAGCAAGTAGTAACATTGCTGGTAAATAACGATATAAATATTCCATGTAGGAATATTGGCTGGCCTGATTATTTTGTTGAGCATGGAAATGACAAGGAATTGTTTGGAAAATATAAATTAGATGTAGATGGTATAAGTGAAAGGGTGCGTGACTTTATTGAAGGATAGACTGGATGTTGTACTAGTTGAAAAAGGATTGTTTCAATCAAGAGAGAAAGCGAAAAGTGCTATTATGGCAGGAATCGTTTATGTGGATGGACAAAGAATCGATAAAGCAGGTACTTCAGTAAGTGACACTTCAGAATTCTTTGTGAAAGAAGATATTTGCCCTTATGTTAGTCGTGGCGGACTTAAGCTTGAAAAAGCATTAAAGGAGTTTGATTTTCATTTGGAAAAAGCTGCTTGTATGGATATAGGCGCATCTACGGGAGGATTTACTGATTGTATGCTAAAAAATGGAGCTACAAAAGTATTTGCTATAGATGTGGGTTATGGACAATTGGATTGGAAGCTTAGAAATGATCCAAGAGTAGTAAATATGGAGAAGGTAAACATTCGATATCTGGATTTTGATACTGTAGATAAAGATATAGATTTTATAAGTATAGATGTTTCGTTTATATCACTTAAATTAGTATTCCCTGTGGCAAGTAAACTTTTGGCGGAAACTGGTAGTATTGTATGCCTTGTAAAACCACAGTTTGAAGCAGGAAGAGAACAAGTTGGAAAAAAAGGAATCGTTAGGGAAATAAAAGTTCATAAAGAAGTTATAAGAAATGTCATTGTTTATGCAAAAGACTGTGGATTATACCCACAGGGACTTACTTTTTCCCCAGTAACAGGAGCTAAAGGCAATATTGAATATTTACTGCATTTAAAGAAAAAGGAAAGTGAAAATTTTAGTGACGATATGGTAGAGCAAATTGCTAACATGTCTCACGAAACTTTAGACTAGTTTTCAAATTTTTTCAATATATTTCAAAATTATTATTTTGACTATTTCATTTAAAAATAAGAAGGAGAAGTTAAAATGAAATTATCACAAAAAGTACAGGAAATGCAATTTTCACCAATTAGAAAATTCAATGTGTACGCAATTGAAGCTAAAGCAAAAGGTAAGAAAGTTTACCACCTTAATATTGGCCAGCCTGATATTAAGACACCAAAAGCATTTATGGAATCTATAAGAAACTTTGATTCTGAAGTATTGGCATACGCAGAATCAGGTGGTCTTGTACAGTTACAAGATGCTATTGCAAAGTATTTCTCACGTTTCGATATGAATATTGAACGTAAAGATGTACTTATCACTAATGGAGGTTCAGAAGCATTAAGTATGGTTTATACTTGCTTACTTGATCATAATGATGAAGTTCTTGTTCCAGAACCATTCTACACAAATTATCAGACATTTATCTCTGCTGCTGGCGGTAAAGTTGTTCCTATTACAACAAATGCCGAAGAAGGTTATCGTTACGCTTTTGCAGATAGAATAGAAAAAGTAATTACTGATAAATCAAGAGCTATCTCACTTGTAAATCCAGGTAACCCAACAGGTACTATTTTAACAAGAGATGAAATGCAGATTATTGCTGATGTAGCTAAAAAGCATGATTTATGGATTATTGCTGATGAAGTTTACAGAGAATTTGCTTATGATGGAAGAGAAATGACTTCATTTGGCCAGTTAGAAGACGTGAAAGACAGAGTTATTATCATTGACTCAGTTTCAAAGAGATTCTCAGCTTGCGGAGCAAGAATTGGCTGTATCGTATCAAAGAACGAAGAACTTATGTCCAATGCTATGAAGCTTGCTCAAGGACGTTTATGCTGTCCAACTCTGGACATGATAGGTGCTACTGCATTATATGAACTTGATCCATCATATTTTAATGATGTTAGAGCTGAATATGAAAGCAGAAGAGATGCTGTTTATGATGAAATCATGAAGATTCCTGGAGTTGTTTGTCAGAAACCGGGTGGCGCATTCTATATCATGGTTAAACTTCCAGTGGAAAGCTCAGAAGACTTCTTAGTATGGCTTTTGACAGAATTTGATGATCATGGAGAAACAGTTATGTATGCTCCAATTCAGGGATTCTATGGAACAAAGGGACTAGGTATGGACGAACTTAGAATTGCTTATGTACTTAATAAGGAAGACTTAGTACGTGGTGCTGAACTGATGAGATTAGGATTAGAAAAGTATAAAGCATTAGGACATAAATAAAAAATCTATTTAATTAAAAGGAGTATAAAGAATATATGCAATTAACACCTATGATGCAACAGTATATGGAAATAAAACAAAATCATCAGGACTGTATTTTGTTCTTTAGGCTCGGTGATTTTTATGAAATGTTCTTTGAGGATGCTATAACAGCATCTAAAGAAATGGAAATAACCTTGACGGGAAAAAACTGCGGTCAAGAGGAAAGGGCTCCGATGTGCGGAGTCCCTTTTCATTCCGCAGATACTTATATTGCAAAGTTAGTGGATAAAGGATATAAAGTTGCTATTTGCGAACAGGTGGAAGACCCTGCCACTGCAAAAGGTATAGTGAAGCGTGAGGTAATACAGATTATCACGCCTGGAACAATTGTCAATCAGACAATGTTAAATGAGAAAGAAAATAATTATCTTGCCTCTATTTATATTTGTGAAGATGGAGCTGGGATTTCATATTGTGATATATCTACTGGTGAACTTTATACTACAGGCATTAACGGCACTGGTATGATCGAAATTTTATTAAATGAACTGGTAAAAATTAAGGCAAAAGAAGTAATCATTAACGAATCTGCAGAAAAGTTTGTTTCTATTGAAGAAATGAAAAAGGTTACGGATGCATATTTTAATCCACTTGCAGAAAGTTATCATAATATTGTTACTGTAAATGATGCTATTTTAAAACAATTTAATACAAAAGCTCTTACAGGTTTAGGTCTTGGAGATTCTGAAATTGCGTGCCTTTCACTAGGTGCGCTTTTAAGCTATCTGTTTGAAACAAGGAAACATAATTTGAGCCATATTACAAATGTTATGGTTTATGATATTGGTTCACATATGTCCTTAGATAAAGCTACCATTAGAAATCTTGAAATTACAGAAACATTATACGAAAAACGTGTTCAAGGCTCTCTTCTTGGTGTTTTAGATAAAACCCATACGGCTATGGGTTCAAGAAAGATGAAGCAGTGGCTAAGAGAGCCATTAAACTGCAGTAGTCAGATTAATGAGAGATTAGATGCGGTGGATGTGCTTTGTGATGAGATTATCATCAGAAATAACATAAAAGAAGCATTAAAGAGGGTTTACGATTTAGAGAGATTGGCTGGCCGTATAGCATGTGGTAATGCTAATGGTAAAGACTTAGTTGCTCTTAGAAATTCGTTGTTTATTCTTCCAGAACTTAAAGCTGAACTTAATTCTTTAGATAATAATCTATTTAATAGTTTAAATAATGAAATAGGCGATTCACTAATTGAGGTTCATGATTTAATCGGAAGTGCCATAGTTGAAGAACCACCGTTTACTATAAAGGAAGGCGGGCTAATAAAGAATGGGTTCTCAGAGGAACTAGATACTCTAAGGTTTTCTATTAAAGATGGACAAGCGTGGATTGCTGATCTTGAAGGTAAAGAACGTGAAAGAACAGGCATTAAAAATCTTAAAGTTCGATTCAACAAGGTATTTGGATATTATATTGAAATAACCAAATCTAATCTAGATATGGCACCAGAGGATTATATTCGTAAGCAGACTCTTGTAAATTGTGAGCGTTTTATTACCCCAGAACTTAAGGATATGGAAAGCCTTGTGTTGAATGCAGAGTCTAAAATAAATCAGATGGAATATGAAATATTTGCTGAAATTAGAAATAGAATTCAAGAATATATCGGAATGATTCAGAAAGCATCTACAGCTATTGCAACTGTTGATGTGTTGACTTCATTTGCACATGTATCCACTTCATTAGGTTACGTTAAGCCTGAAGTAAGTGATGATAGCAGCCTTATCATAACAAAAGGCAGACATCCTGTTATTGAACAAATGATTAAAGATGGCATATTTGTATCCAACGATGTTTATGTCAATGACAACGATTCAAGCATGTTGCTCATAACAGGCCCAAATATGGCGGGTAAGTCTACATATATGCGTCAGACGGCATTAATTGTTTTGATGGCTCAGGCAGGTTGTTTTGTGCCTTGTGAGAGTGCTTCCATAGGAATTGTAGACAGAATCTATACCAGAATTGGTGCCTCCGATAATTTAGCACAGGGCCAAAGTACATTTTTTGTTGAAATGAGCGAGCTTGCTTATATTTTAAATACAGCAACTTCTAAGAGCCTTGTTATCCTGGATGAAATTGGAAGAGGAACAAGTACATATGATGGTCTTTCCATAGCATGGGCTGTTGTAGAGTATCTTTGTAATAAAAAAAATAAAATACGTACTTTATTTGCTACCCATTATCATGAACTTACGGCTTTAGAGAAAAATATTCCAGGAGTAAGAAATTTAAATGTTGATGTAGCAGAAGAAAATGGTAATATTATTTTTCTTCATAAGATTGTATCAGGCAGCGCCAGCAGAAGTTATGGTATTCATGTAGCAAAGATTGCAGGGGTGCCAAAACAGGTACTTGAAGCAGCGGAAAATAAGCTGGTTGGACTTGAATCGGGTAAATATGACCATGAAGGTACTTTAAATTTTGGTAGTAATGTTGTTACAGAAGAAAATGATAATGAAGGCAGCTTTGCTAAAAATAAAAAAATTGATAAAAAACTGGATCCTTCTCAGGGAGAACAACTATCTCTATTCAGCTTTGCCCCTAATCCGGTTATTGAAAGGCTGAAAAGTATCGATTTAATGAAGCTTGCCCCTTGGGAAGCATTAAAAATATTAGGAGAATTGCAGGAGGCTGCAAATGATTAAACTTCTTAGTAAAAATGTAGCGGATAAAATAGCTGCGGGTGAGGTAGTAGACAGACCTCTTTCTATTGTAAAAGAGTTAGTTGAAAATGCCATAGATGCAGGTGCGACTAATATTACCCTAGAAATACGAAATGGGGGTAAAACATATATTCGTGCAACAGATAATGGCAGTGGTATAAATGAGAGTGAAGTTGAACTGGCTTTTTTGCGTCATGCAACTAGTAAAATTACTACAGATGAGGATTTAAACAGCATCTTAACCTTAGGTTTCAGAGGTGAAGCCCTATCCAGTATAGCTGCTGTATCAAGAGTCGAGCTTATTACTAAAACAGCAGAAGCCAAAACTGGCGTTTCTTTAAAGATTCACGGTGGCGAAGTCTTTGAAAAGTCAGCTACAGGTTGTCCTGACGGAACTACTATAATTGTTTCTGATTTATTTTATAATACCCCTGCAAGATTAAAGTTTATGAAAACAGATGCAACGGAAAGCACTTTAATTATAGACTTTATATCAAAGATAGCCCTTGCATATGCCGATATTAAGATCAGATTGATAAATAACGGTACCATTTTATTTTCCACAAACGGAAAAGGTGATACATACAGTAACATCATTACAGTATACAGCAAGGCTGTAGGTGAAGGTCTTATTTATATTTCCAGCGAAAACGAAAATATGTGTTTAGATGGTTATATTTCAAGACCTGATTATAGTAAAACAAATAGGAAACAGCAAATTTTCTTCGTAAATGGACGTGTTATATCTAACAAAATAATGGATTTTGCCGTTCAAGAGGGATATAGTGAAAGATTATTTGAAGGAAGGTATCCTATAGTATATTTGTTTTTTAAAATTAAACCTGAGCTTGTGGATGTCAATATTCATCCAAATAAGAAAGAAGTACGCTTTCATCAGGATATGGAAGTTAAAAACTTTATTGCACAATCAATAAAGCGAGGTTTACTTTCTGCACAGGCGATTCCACAAGTAAATAGCAATCACATTAAGAATTCCGCCAATACAGGTCTTATTGGAAATACTCCTGAAAATATGATGTTATCCAGGGCGCCTTTTCCTGAAAAAACAAATCCCACAGTAGATAAATTTGCGGTTATGACGCACAATACTCCTGCGGCAAGAAATGATGAGATTGTTTTTAAGGAAAAGATCCAAGAAGCAAAAGTAAATGAAAAGGTTGTAAATGTATTAAGTGAAAATAAGCAAGAAATAAAGAAAAGTGAAGTTAGTCAAGAGCAAGTCGACATAAAAAATGTATTGTCAACATTGGCAAAAGAACAGGAAGAACTTAACTATAAACCTGATGAAATCAGTAAACCTGCTTCAATTGAATTAGCTCCTGCAGAATCATTCTTTAAAAAGCTTAGTATTACAGGAAATATTTTTAATACATACATTACGGCTATTGATGATAACTGCTTTTACTTAATAGACCAGCATGCTGCACATGAACGTATTTTCTATGAACAATTATTAAAGCAGTATAAATGTGAGGAAAAAATTCATCAGACAATTTTAACCCCTATAATGGTTGAAGTATCTTATGCTATAAAATCAACTGAAGGCTCATGGGTGCAGATACTGCGAAACATGGGGTTTGAAATTGAGCCTTTTGGAGCAAAAGCTTATATTGTTAAGGAAATCCCTATGTTTATGGATCTTTCTGAAGCACAAAACATGGTAAACTATTTTCTTGAAAATATCGCAGAAAATGTAGATATTGAAAATGAGGCAAAAGTTAATAAAATTATTACTAAAGCTTGTAAATCTGCTGTTAAGGCAAATGATATTCTTTCTATGGCAGAATGTAAAAGATTGATTGAGGATTTAGCTAAATGCAAAAATCCGTATTCCTGCCCACATGGAAGACCAACTTTTATAAAAATGACCAAGTATGAAATTGAAAAAATGTTTAAACGGGTTTAAATAATTATTTTACGGTAAATGGAATGAGTTATGAATAGAGAAATAATAATTATTGCAGGACCAACTGCAGTTGGAAAAACTAAATATGCAATTGAAATAGCAAAAGGCTTTAATGGTGAGATTATATCTTCAGATTCAATGCAGCTTTACAAGTTTATGAATATAGGAAGTGCGAAACCTACAGCAGAAGAACAAGTTCAGGTAAAGCATTACTTGGTAGATGAAATAGATCCAAGAGAACCTTTTTCTGTGGCAGAGTACCAGAAACGTGCCAAAAGTGCTATTGAACAGATATTTTTACAAGAGAAAACCCCTATTATTTCTGGGGGCACAGGGCTTTACGTAAATTCTCTTATCTATGATATGGACTTTTCTGCACCGCCTGTTGGTAATGTTTATAGAGAAAAGCTTGAAAAGCTGGCCTTAGAATATGGTAATGAATATGTACACAAATTACTTGAAGAAAAGGACAGGGAAGCTGCAGCACGTATTCATCCCAACAATGTCAAAAAAGTTATTCGGGCTTTAGAAGTTGCAGATCATTCAGAACAAGGTATAAAATCTTTTGAGCAGTCTTTTATAAAAACAAAGGATTATTCCTATAAGATAATAGGACTTTGCCGCAACCGAGAAGAACTTTATGAACGAATTAATCTTAGAGTGGACATGCTCCTGGATATGGGATTGGTTGATGAAATAAAAAGCCTGCTGAATATGGGTCTTACCGCGGATAATATATCTATGAAAGGGATAGGATATAAAGAAATCATAGGTTATTTAAATGGCGAGTATGATTTAGAGCATGCTATCTATCTTGTAAAACGAAATACAAGGCATTATGCCAAAAGGCAAATGACTTGGTTTAGAAGATATGATGATATAAAATGGTTTAATATTTCAGAGTATAAAAGTGATGATGAGGCATTAAAGGAGATTATCACATGGCTGAAGGAAAACAGATAAAAATTCAGAATAAAACTGGCAAGCCAGAAAATATCTTGAAAAAGGAGCAGGAAATTTATGACCAATGTAAGGCTATAGAACAAGAGCTTCCTTCTTTTATGAATGGCTTTTTTGCTTATTTAAGAGGCAGTGTACTTCCAATGACTAGACTTGCATACCTAAATGACATTAAGTTTTTCTGCAATTATTTAATGGACTCTTGTATGTTTAAGTGCGATAAAATTAATGAACTGTCTCCAAATAACTTTGAGTCAATAAGAGCTAGAGATATTAATACGTTTTTGGATTTTGCCAGAAGATATCAAAAGGAAAAAGAAGATAGTATTTATATTTATGAAAATGATAACAGGTCTTTGGCAAGAAAAAAATCATCTTTATCTGTATTGTTTAAATATTTGTTTCGGGATGAAATTTTGTCCAAGAATATTACAGATGGCCTTGATCCAATCAGAGTGCCTAAACCTGGAGAAAGAGAAATAAAAGCACTTACTGACGAAGAAGTAAGACTAATGCTTAGCACTGTTTCTGAGGGAACAGGGATGACTAAAAAGCAGATTGAATTTTGGAAAAAGACTAAAAGACGGGATAAAGCTATATTGGTTTTATTCATTACTTATGGGTTACGACTCTCTGAGCTACAACAGCTTAATGTAGATTCCTTTAATTTTGACAGAGGAGAATTTAAAATATATAGAAAACGTGGAAAAGAATCCATTATGCCTATTAATAAGTCCTGTGAACTTGTCATAAATGAATATTTAGAGCAGGAAAGAGGCTCTGATGATTCTTTAGATGAAGAAAATAAAGGAGCATTATTTCTTTCTTTACAAGGAAAGAGAATGACAGAAAGGCAGATTCGCGAACTGGTGAAAAAATACACCGCATATGCCTTAAAGACATCACAGAAAGGCGGCTATAGCCCGCATAAATTAAGGGCTACAGCCGCTACAAGTTTAATAGGCAGAGGTGAAGATATATATGATGTTCAAGTTCTTTTGGACCATGAAAATGTTACAACGACTCAGTTATACGCTAAACATAAAGAGAATGTTAAACGTGATTTGGTAAATAATATGGAATGGGAACTAGAACGTAAGGGTAAAAAATAAAGTGTTCAGCAAACGGACTACTATAAATAAATTATGTTAACTATAGAATGGGAAGGGTTAAAAAGTTAAATGCAGAAAAATACATACGAATTATTAACAAATAAAATGGGCATTGTACCTAAAGTAATGGAAGTTATAGACGAAGCAGAAAAAGCTGTAACAGGTTTATTTGCAAATCTTGATGATATAATGGCCTTTAACCAATATAAAGTTTTAGAGGCTTTTCAGAAAAATAAAATCAGCGATATGCACTTTAGCTGGAATACTGGATATGGATATGATGACCCAGGCAGAGAGGCTATTGAAAAGGTTTATTGTGATATTTTTAAGACTGAGGCGGCTTTAGTGAGACCTATCATCGTAAATGGTACTCATGCCCTTACGCTTACATTAACAGGTATTTTAAGACCTGGAGATGAGCTTATTTATTGCACAGGAGCTCCATATGATACATTAGAAGAGGTTATTGGTTTAAGAGGAGAAGGTAAAGGCTCATTAAAAGAGTTTGGTATAACTTACAATCAGGTAGAATTAACACCTGAAGGAAATATCGACCTCGAAGCTTTAAAAAAAGCCATTACACCGAAGACAAGAATGGTAACTGTACAGAGAGCTACTGGATATGGATGGAGAAAAGCTATTACTATTCCTGAAATTGAAGAATGGGCAGCATTTGTTCATAGGATTAACCCAAATATTGTCTGCATGGCAGACAATTGTTATGGTGAATTTTTAGATATTAAGGAACCTACAGAAGTAGGCGTTGACATAATTGCAGGTTCGCTAATTAAAAATCCAGGTGGAGGATTAGCACTTACTGGAGGGTATATTACAGGAAGAGCTGATTTAGTTGAAAAAATTTCTTATCGAATGACATCGCCAGGAATTGGTGGGGAATGTGGGCTGATGTTTGGACAGACAAGAACTATGTTTCAAGGTTTATTTCTTGCGCCTAAAGCTGTAAATGCAGCTATTAAGGGAGCTATCCTTTGTGCTCAGGTCTTTGACAATTTAGGATATGAGGTATGCCCAAAACCTACAGAAAAAAGAAGCGACATAATTGAAGCGGTTAAACTTTATACGCCAGAAGCTATGTGTGCATTTGCAGAAGGAATACAGGCTGCAGCACCTATAGATTCTCATGTAAAGCCAGTACCATGGGCTATGCCTGGATATGATAGTGAGGTAATAATGGCTGCAGGGGCATTTGTTCAGGGTTCTTCCATAGAATTAAGTGCAGATGGACCGTTACGAGATCCGTACATTATCTATTTTCAAGGTGGATTAACTTATGAACACTCAAAGTTTGGCGTAATTAAAGCACTTCAAGCCCTTTATGATAAAAAGTTATTAAAAAACATGTAGCAGGAGAGTGCGATCTATGGGAACTATCGCAGCAAAAAAGAAAAAATCAAGAGTAAGAATTAAGATTACCATTACAATTATAAAACTGGCCCTATTAATTCTTGTAATAGTTGGCATACCATTATATATAATACTTTACCAAAGTGAATTTATAAGCCAGTTTAAAAGCTTAGAGGCGGTAAATTCGTATTTAGAAAAATATAAAACTGCCAGTGTATTTGTATATATAGGAATTCAAATAATGCAGATTATTATATGTATTATTCCGGGTCAGGCTATGCAGTTTGCTGCTGGATATGTATATACTTTTTGGTTTGGCTATTTGTATTCCATTATAGGAACCGCTCTTGGTACGATTATTACTTTTTATCTGGCTAGATTTCTTGGTAAGGATGCTATTCATCTTATATTTGATGAAAGGAAAGTTGCAAAGTTTATAGAAAAATTGAATAGTAAACGTGCGTTCATATTGGTATTTGTAATATTTTTGATACCAGGTTTGCCGAAAGATTTATTTACTTATGCGGCTGGTGTATCAGAAATGAAACTGAAGGTATTTCTGATCATTAGTTTAGTGGGAAGAACTCCTGCCATGATGGCTTCTATTATGATTGGAAGCATGTTTAACAAAGGTAGTTACATTGGAATAGGTGTGCTTGCTGTTATTATGACTATTTTATTTATTTGGGGTGCAAGGCATCATGAAAAACTTACTATCCTTATAGATAAAGGGTATGATAAGCTTGTTCATATGTAATATGGGAAAGTGGGAATATGGGTTTATGAAGAAGGAGATTAAACTTTATAATATTATTTTTCCAATATGGATGCTGGTTATGTTTCCGCCAACGTGGATTGTGATATTACCTGCAAATTTTATAATTGATAGCATCGTCTTTTTAATTGCCTTAAAGTTTATTATTAAAAATATAGATATTAGAAAGAACTATAGAAAAACCATACTTAAAGTGTGGAGTTTGGGATTTGCGGCAGATATTGTTGGTACATTGACGCTTTTTATTGTCCAGACAGGCTTTTGTAATATGGGGAATGAAGTAATAAATCAATTAGAGGCAATATACTGGAATCCATTAGATAATCCATATGCTTTTCTATATGTATCTTTTGCAATAACAATATCTGCAATTTTAATTTTCATATTTAACTATAAGATTTCATTTAAGAATGTTGATTTAAATAACATAGAAAAAATTAAAGTTTCATTGACTTTGGCTATATTGACAGCACCGTATACATTCTTACTTCCAACAGAAATGTTTTATAATTAATGATATTTTGTTAAAATGCAAGGAGGAGTTATGGTACAATCAGTGGTACATATTGCTTTAGTTGTTAAGGATTATGACGAAGCAATTGATTTTTACACTAACAAGCTACATTTTACGTTAGTGGAAGATACTTATCAAGAGGAACAGGATAAGCGATGGGTAGTGGTATCTCCACCAGGTTCGTCTGGTACTACTATTTTACTTGCCAGGGCATCAAAACCGGAACAAGAACCGTTTATTGGAAATCAAGCGGGTGGAAGAGTATTTTTGTTCCTAGGAACAGATGATTTCTGGAGAGATTATAACGAGATGAAAGACATAGGTATAGAAATTGTAAGGCCCCCTAAAGAACAGGACTACGGTATAGTTGCGGTATTTAAAGATTTATATGGAAATTTGTGGGATTTGGTACAGTTTAATGAAAATCATCCTATGTTTAACCGTGTAAAGTAAAAGATTATTCTACAGTAACAGAAAAATTTGAGATATTACATACTAAAAACTCTAATCAAAATATTGATTAGAGTTTTTTATGTTTGCAGAAAATATTGTTTATATCTAATTAGCATTTTTCAAAAGTTTTATATGATGTTCTTTTTCTTCACATCTTTTCTTCTTAAAATTATCATGTATATTGTTCATAATGGCGAAATAGAATAGATAAGGAAAACTAGTATAGGAATAACTAGCATTCTTGCTTAAAGTATGAGTCTCATGTTTAAAGTACCCCATATATGCAGGTACTGGTGTGGGACATTCTGAGCAAATGAATAATAACGATTTGTTTAATTAATACATTTATTAATTAAAGGAAAAAGAACAAATGTTTATTAAAAACAGTTGACAAAGAACAAGTATTCGTATATTATAAAAATGCGAACAAAAGTTCTTAAAACTTTAGGAGGAATATGCCATGAAAAACAGGAAAAAATCATATAGAATAAAATCAAAGTTTAGATTTATTACGTCACTTACCGTTACGCTTATTGCTTTTGTGTTTATGGCATACAATGTTTTTGGTTTAGATAATGCCAGCAGCTTAACAAAAGAGATTCCAATACAAATTGAAATTCAATCTGGTGATTCACTATGGAACATTGCATGTGAATATAGACCAAGTCATACAGATGTTAGAGAAATTGTATATGATATTTGTAGTCTGAATGATATTACTGCAGATAGCATTTATCCTGGACAGAAAATACTGATTCCGGATTATTCGAAATAACATACCTTTGTAAAGTGTTGTCGCAATAAGAAAATTCAGTTTTTCCCTTGCTTTATAATTTTATATATGATATAATAAAGCTATTGCAGAAGGATGTACTCAATGAGTACCAGATATTTAATTAATAATCAATAAATAAGATATTGTTTTACTCTTGTGATTTTTATTGCGAGAGTTTTTTATTTTTAATCAAAGAAATTTACAAGGGAAATAATAGTTACCATGGGATTGGAATTTCTGAAAGTAAGTATCATTAATATCTGGATTCATTTGGCAATCCGTTTAATAAGGGGGAGATAAAATGAGAACCGCACTTGATTTGTTGAAAGAAATTATCAACTTAGGTTTTGACCAACAAAAAACTCTAATTCGTATGGATAAGATTTTAGATAAAAAGCTAGGTATTGAAAGCCGAAAACCGTTATTAGATGAAAAACTGCCTGATGATATCTATGTGAATATACTTGCTATTTTCGCAGAAGAAACAAAAGAAATAAGAATTTAATCAATACATTTCATTAAATCATTTGGAACATTATAGAAGTTTTGGTGGAGTGGTATGAAGTTTCATGGCAATAGAAATAATAAAGGGAAGGAAGATAATAATGATAGAAGAGAAAATTACTGAGTTTGAGCTTACAGAAGAAGTCATTAACGAATGCTTGCAATTTATGTAAGCACGTTTAGAATAATAAAATAATATATTTGGAGGTAATTAAATGAGTACAGGTATTGTAAAATGGTTTAAAGAAGATAAGGGTTTCGGATTTATTGCAGATGATAATGGTGGAGATGACGTTTTTGTTCATTTCTCAGCTATTCTTTCTGATGGATATAAGTCATTAAGTGAAGGACAAAGCGTTAGTTTTGACACAGAAACAGATCCGAAAAATGGTAAGCTTAAAGCAAGTAATGTTACGGTAATAAAATAATTTTACTTTTTAGCTTAAGCGTAATCATGTGAACCGCCTCAGTTGGAGGCGGTAGAAGAAGATATAAAAGCCCGGAGTTCAAATGAGCCCCGGGCTTTTGCTAGTACAACCAAAATCATACAAGAATATGAAAAATTTCTTGATATTTAATTAAAATCGAGTTATGATAATCCAGTAGATTATACATATTCTGTAATTTCCAGATGCCCACTGTACTGTATTAATATATAGACAGCAGGGTGAAAAGGGATGGCAGCTTCGATATTATAAAGTCATATTACAAAAGAATAACTGACAATAGGAGTATTACCAATTAGATAGTCTTGACCCATGTAAAGCAAAAGTGGCAGGAACTAAAAAATTATTCCATTATTTTAGTTGTATTTAACATACGACTGGATAAAATTATATTTTAGTTCATCCAAAGCGCTTGTTTAATTACGACAATAGAGTTTTCTATTGAGAGCAAATAGGCGCTTTTTATATTCAGTAAAATGGAGGTGGTAACATTAGAATTGGATTTATAGGTTCGGATCAATTTTACAAATTTACATTTGATATTTATTAAGCGTTGATTGATTAATTTTACTAATAATGAAATGAAAATGATGGTAGCAAGAACATTAAGGAAAGAGGATAAATATGAACATTACAATGTTAAAAGGGAAAATACACCGTGCAACAGTAGTACAGGCGGAACTTGATTATGTAGGAAGTATAACAGTAGACGAAGAACTATTAAATGCGGCCGGCATATTAGAATATGAAAAGGTATCTATAGTGGATATTAATAACGGTAATCGTTTTGAAACATACACAATTGCTGGCAAGCGGGGTTCAGGTCTTATCTGCCTTAATGGTGCAGCAGCAAGATGCGTACAGGTCGGTGATAAAATTATTATAATGTCATATGCTCAGATGACACCAGAAGAGGCAAAAGAGAATAAACCTAGTGTATTATTTGTAGATGATCATAATCAGATTGTACGGAAAACAAATTATGAAAAACATGGATTATTAACGGATATGGGCAAGGTATAATACATATCCTCTCAGCAGATTTTTCGGGATTATGACCAACAAGAAATCCGGCTGTTAATGCAGCCGGATTTCTCTATAATTTACACTCTCTTTTGAGCTGTTATCATAAAGCTATGATTTAGTCTTTTTAATAGATTTTTTCTCGAAGTATTTATACTCAATTGCATTAGTAGGGCATACGCTCCTACAATGACCACATCGAATGCATTCTAAATCATTCGAGTTCTTAACAGGATCAACATTCATTTTGCATGCATTTGAACAAGCATGGCAGTTAATGCATTTTTCTGTGTTAACATGATATTTATAAACGGATATAGGATTAAATAGAGAATAGATTGCTCCAAGTGGACAAATATATTTGCAAAATGGACGATATATTATAAGTGAACCTATTATTGTAATAACAAGTAATAGGTTCTTCCAAGCATAAAGCCAACCTACAGTTTCTTGAAGGGCCTTATTCGCTAAAACAAGTGGAAGACCTCCCTCTAATGTGCCAGCTGGACATATTAGTTTACAGAAATATGGAGCACCTTGTCCAATGATATCTACTAAAAAAAGTGGCATTAATATAACAAATACAACAAGTATTACATATTTAAGATATCGTAAAAGCCTATCCCCATTAAAAGTCTTTATTTTTAATTTTTTATAAAATGGTATTTTGTATAATAATTCTTGTATCAACCCGAAAGGACAAAGCCAGCCACATGCAAAACGTCCCATTATAGCTCCTATAAAAATCATAAATCCTGCAACATAAAAAGAAAACTTAAATTCATAACTTCCAATAACAGCTTGTAATGAGCCAATGGGGCAGGAGGCTATAGCACCTGGGCAGGAATAACAGTTTAGCCCTGGAACGCAAACATTTTTTAATTTTCCTTGATAAATCTTACCTTGAATAAAACCTATAATAAAGCTATTTGTTACAAGTGCCCAAAATATTTGCATGGTATGCCTGAAATTATCATTATTGTTAATCTTTCTATCCAATTCCAATACACTCCAAACATATATTAATTGCTTTCTCAAACATAACAGGAGCTTCACCACGATACACTCCAAAAGCCATTGAAAAAAGACTAATAACAATAATAAACATAGTAAAAAGATTTAAATGCTTCATTTTTTGTATCTGCATAGAAAATCCTTTCTGCTATTTTTTTAGCTTTGTAAGTTCATCTTCAATAATTTTAATCCATTCTTCTTTAGTGTGAGAACCAAGATAAGTTTTACCTACAATATTACCATTTTTATCTACGAAAAATGTTTCAGGTACTGAATCAACATTTTTTAATCGACCCGACCTTAAAACTTCATCTGGTAAAACCATGGTGTATTGTGCTTTTGTAGATTCAATAATTTTATTTAGTTTATCTAGCTTACTTTTGTCAATTGTACCATTTTCATTTACATCAAGTACCATACCTATAACATTAACTTTTTTATCTGCCATTTCTTTGGCAACGGCATCTAGCTCTGGTATCTCTTTTATACAAGGAGAACACCAAGTTGTAAATAGATTTACAAGGGTTAAGTCATAATCCGCAAAAATGTCTTTAGTGATTTCTTTTCCATTAACATCTTGCGCTTTGAAATCACCAAGTTGTGATTTTGTAGCAACGGGCTGAACCGTTTCTTGAACTCCAAATGTGTTATCCTTATTCTTGTCTAAATTAATACCTGTATTAGGCTGTGAACATCCTAGCATAAATATAGTCAGGGTAGTCACAAGTAATAGTAAAAAACCTTTTTTCATTTTATTTAACTCCTTAATTTATAAATAATTTTTGCCATCCTTATAAATATAGTAAATAAGTTAAAAACAGGTATAAGGACGTTACAATTAGTATTTCTTAAATATAAAGGTTTAAACAGAATAAAATTAGTAATATATGTTATATGTACATAACTATTCCTAAAATGAATATTTTAGGAATAGTTATGTCTAGCTTAATAGACACCCTTTTGGTGCCTATATTGAACAAAAGCAATTATAACTGAAAAATTTTTTTGACCATTATTTAGTACTTTTTTTATAATTAATAAAGTACTATTATCATTTCTCTTTGGCTGCAACTCTTTTTAAATAAAAAATCTGTTCACAATTGAACAGATTTTTGTAGATATAATTTTTAGTTTCTATGCTTTACTCTCATTCGACCTTTACATATTGTACAAGAGTTTCTGTTGCGCAAATAATCTTTTAACCGTTTATTGATTGGGTATAAGTAAGCCTTATTACATAAAGGACAAATCCACCAAGCACTTTTTTTTGATGATGGCAACTCGTACCTTGGGTCCATAAGTAAAGCATTAGTTTGAAACTTCCAAACCCTACTTCCCTTGCAATTAATGTCTTGTAAGGATATTTGAGTTTAGTACTAAAACTTTCAGTTATTTTCTTATAATTCATACGTAAAATAAATTAAGGTACTTCTATTAATTATATTAATTTAGTTAGTAGCTATTAATTTATTAGACAATAAAAAATTCTTACTCTGTAAAATGTTAAAGCTGAAATTTTTACATTTCAGCTTTAACATCATTTTATAAATTGTATCTAGAATTTAGCTTCCAAATCATTTTCTTATAATACTATCAATTCTTATACTACATTGAAATAATATATAATTCATTGTTTATCACCATTCTTTAATATTAGAGCCAAAGCCATAAATCTCAGCTATTTTAGTAGGAAGATTATATGCATAATCGTCATCAGTCATATTGCTTAAAACAACAATTGCCCTTTTCTTTTCAGGTATTCTATAATAAATTGTTGAAAATCCTGTTGTCCAACCAGAATGGTATTGTATTAAATCTCCATCGTCATTTTTTAAAAATATCCATCCGCAAGTATATTTCCATCTTGCTAAATAGTCTCCTGCAGGATATGCAACATCTGGTGGAGTATATGCTTCTTTTAAGGTTTCTTTCCTAACAAGTTTATCTGTATATAAAGCTTGATCCCACTTATACATGTCTTCTATTGATGTATAAACTGTTCCATCACTCCGTGTTGCACTTGAATAACTTTGATCTTTAGTTATAAATTTATATTTTGTTCCGTCGGGCTCTGCTCCATATGCTCTGTTTGGTATGTAATTATCTAGGGTCTTATCATAAAGCACTGTGTCGTTCATCTCTAACGGCTTAAAAATATTTTCTGACATAAAATCAGATAGTTTCATACCCGATACTTTTTCTACTATAAGTCCAAGCATAATGTATCCTGTATCAGAATATTGAAAAGATGTTCCTGGTGGAAAATTAGTGGAACCTGCTTTTTTCACCATCTCGTAGACATCAGAATCTAGAACCTGATTATTTTCATCAAACTGTTTATTAAGTAAACCTGTTAAATTATAAAAATCCTTTATCCCCGATTTGTGTTCAAGAAGATGTTTTATGGTTATTTCCTTTCCATACTCAGGGAAATCATCTAAAATATCACAAACTTTTGTATCAAAATCAAGTTGACCTCGCTCTTTTAACATTATTATAGCCATAGCAATAAACATTTTACTTGTGGAAGATAACCTATATGTGGTATCTGGAGTTGCTTTTTCCAATGTATCAATGTTTGCATAACCAAAAGATTTTTTGTATACAGCTTTTCCATTATCAACGACAAGAACCGACATAGATGGACTGGGTTTGTAATAATGACTATAAATTTGATTAATATATGCATCTAATTGTTCCTCTGGGTTTTTCTTGTCCATGCAGCCAACAGAAGTAAAAGATACACATAAACATAAAATTAAAGTGAAAAATATTTGAACTTTTTTTGATTTGTTCAATTTAATCCCCCTTTCATTAATCCGACTTACGCCTAGTCGAATACCCTAATACACACTTTATTTTTTTAATATAATTCTCCAAAACCATATATTTTAGCAATTCTCCCTATTTTTACAAGGTTATGGAGAATCATATTTATCTACTATCTCTTTATCTTTTAATGAATTATTTGTTTTATATAACACTATTATTAGAAATTGTGTCGAAACCATAAATCTTACGTATTACACGGTGTAAATCATAAGCACTTCCATTATTATTTTTATTGCTTAAAACGATAATTGCTCTATGATATTTAGTCATCCTGATATATCCTGTAGCAAATCCCTGGGTTTCACCAATAGCATTTTGCTCTATATCTCCACTGTTGTTTTTTTCATAATACCATCCAAAGTCAAATGTAAAAGGATCAAAGTTAGGTAAATTATACCAATGTTTTGATTGAGGAGAATATGCTTCTTTTAAAGTTTCTTTACTAACTAGAGCATCAGTATATAAAGCTTTATCCCATTTATATAAATCATCTAATGATGAATACACTCCTCCATCATCGCTTTCTACGAAACGTGCGTCTAGGGTAATCCTGTTTTTGTCCAGAATAGCTGTAATCTCATCCTCCACCCCCTCGTTGAGCGCAATGTACGGCAGATTTGGCAACTCGGAAATGTTGAGTTTTTCCATTCTGGAATAGGGATCATCTTCAGAAAAAATGCCTACGATGGGGTCACGATACAGGAATTCGGACTCAAGTTCCGGTAAAGTTGGGTATGCAACAAAACCCACATCCACTCGTCCATCAGCTATCCAACTGACAATCTGAGTATCTGTTCCGTGCAGCAGCTCGAATCTGATTCCAGGGTAATCATGTTGGAATCTCTTTATCATCCCAGGGAGCCACTGTGCAGAGACACTGTTAAATGTTCCAATTCTAATAAGACCTTCACGAAGGCCATTGATCTCTCCGATTCGCTCAGAAAGTCTACGCTGGTCATGAAGGACCGTTCTTATATATGGCAATAGCTGTTGCTTGCCGTTTACGAATCTTTATTTGTATTATATACTTAGAGCATACAAAAAATCAATTTAATCTTACGGAGGTATAAATATGTTTACAAAAGCCATTACCAAGAAACCTTGCAAAGCATTAATCAACGGAATATCCACAGCTCAGTTCGTAGTAGCAGGCGAAAAGCCAGAATACGAATTGTCCGCCAGACAGCATGATAAATACGTTGAGATTCTTGAATCCCTTGGATTAGAAGTTTTAGATTTAGAAGCTGATGAGCGTTACCCTGACTCATGTTTTACAGAAGACCCAGCCGTTGTTATGGAGCGTTGTGCAGTGATCACAAACCCTGCAAAGGACTCCCGTAATGGCGAAAAGGAAGAAATACTTCCAGCTATTCGTAAGTTCTACTCAGATGACCAGATTTTTCACATCGAAGCACCAGGAACAATGGAAGGCGGTGATGTAATGCGTGTAGGAGATCACTTCTACGTTGGTCAGAGCGACAGAACAAACGTAGAAGGCGCCGCCAGTTCAACGAAATAGTTACAAAGTTCGGCTACACTTCATCCACAGTACCTGTAACAGAAGGCCTTCATCTAAAGGATTTCGCAATCTACCTTGAAAACAACAATATGCTTGTTACAGAAACCGTTGACAAGCTAGAAGCTTTCAAAGACTTTAACCGCTTCGTTGTAGCCCCTGACGAGCTTTACGCAATCAACAGTCTGTACATTAACGGTACAGTTCTTGTTCCTGAAGGATATCCTAAGACTCTTAAAATCATCAAGGACCTAGGCTACCCAGTAAGGCTAGTTGATACAAGCGAGTTCAAGAAAATCGACGGCAGCCTCACTTGCTTGTCACTAAGATTCTGATACTAATTCATATTCCTAACGTAGCTTCGGCTGCGTTATTTTTACGAGCAGGGAGAAAGACTAAAAGCGAAAGCAGAGCCACGACTACTACTCTGTTTTTGGAGCAGCAATCGTGGTATTGTTAAGTCTAAAGCTTCATATTCCGTTACAGTTTTCAAATACGTCTCTGGATCTCCGTTCAAAATATGGTCTGCCTAGTTTTTCCAGTTCAAGACGCTTAGTGTATCTTTCTTCAGAAGTTAATTTCTACTGTACTTTAGATAAAATTGATGTAGTAAAACATGCTGAAATGGCAGATACTATCGAATGTACTGACTGTGGAAGTTTTAAGAGGAGCTAATTTAAAGCCAAATAAAAACTCTCTTGTTTTTTCTGTTGATATTTTAGATTAATATTAACGAAAAACAAGAGGCTAACGAATATAAGGTAAATAGTATAATAATTAAAACAATACCTTATACTTAATGGGTTTGAGTTTGATTATATATAATCAAACTTTATAAAAAAGTACTAAATTCTATCATCAAATTTATGATAAAGTACGACTAAATAAAAAAAGTACTAAACCCGAGTATCCTTGCAATTACACTATTGTAAGGCAATTTGAGTTTAGTACTAAAACTTTCAGTTATAATTGAACTAAATGTCTTTAATTGGTTGAACAAAAATTCTTTAATAAGTATATTTAGTCCAAAATTTTGCAGTTATTATAAATTGGTTACTTAGAATTATAGTTGCTTCTTTGGGTATCATAACAGTTATAAAAGATTTGTAATCAATTCTTATATTGGTGTCTTCTTATGGCTGAACCTTTATCTCTCTAGAAAAGTTTTGTGGTTCAATTGGGGAAAATATCCATATTGTGCTTTTTTTTGTGTGTCCGAATGGGATAGTATACTTAGGCATGAAAAGCCAAGCGTGTTCCTACAGGCTTAGTATTTGGAAGCTTTATTTTATATGTTATGGTCATTCTGCTTGAAATTAACAGAATTTTACTATCAATGAAGAGTGATTAAATCATTTCTCGGAGGTACATTTGAATTTATGGAGATAATTAAAAGGTCACAAATCCAACTGGTAAAACACTATAAAGGCTTGCTAAAGCTAGTCTTCGCCTTTGCTCTTTCGACGTTAATCCTATATGAAGGTCATGCGCAGATACAAAGCATTCATCCTGCCGCCATCTTGCATACTATGCGTTCTATCCCACTTCTATCCATTGGGCGGTTTTTCATGCTAGGAATCATAGCATCCGTATCCATGGTGCTTTATGATGTTTTCGGGATGAAAGCATTTCAATTTGATATTGAAAAAAAACAACTTTTTAGTATTTCTTTTCTTTCTAATTCCTTAAATACTCTACTCGGGTTCGGGGGTCTGACAGGGGCTTCAGTTAAATCGCTATTGCTAAAAAGACAAAACATTGAGTTAAAGGAAACACTCTCCTATAATACCCTACTGGTAACATCCACAATTACCGGCTTATCATTTATTATAATTTTATCATTATTCCATTTCCCAAGCATTGCTCCACTGGTTAGTCAACACAAATGGCTTATGCTCTGTCTGATTGGGTTCAGTTGCTATCTTCTTGTGTATTTCTTTCTAGACAAAATGGTAAAGCAGCTTCAGAGCTGGGCCTCCTCCTTTGGTGTAACCAAGCTACTGGTTCTTCGATTCAAATTACTGGGAGTTTCTATTCTGGAATGGTTTCTTGCCGGGCTCCTTTTTTATAATTTGGTTTACTATTTTCAGAGAGATCAGAACTTCTTTAACATACTATCAATCTTTGCCGTTGCATCAGCTGCTGGTATATTAAGTTTCGTGCCTGGGGGAGTTGGCTCGTTTGACCTAATAGCAATCATAGGGCTTCAATTTATGGGCCTAACGGATAATGAAGCTCTAACCGTTGCCATTCTCTATCGCGTCTTTTACTTTATCCTCCCTTCCTGTGTTGCAATTGTAAACTTTTCTTTGCAAGTTCTGAGAAGAAGTGAGCAGAAAGGCTATGTAATCAAATCCCAAATTTATGGGCAGCTAATTGCAACCGTTATGGCTATCATCGTTATCACCTGCGGTTTACTTTTGCTGATCTCTGCACTGACCCCTAGCCTAATCTCGAGAAGCAAATTAATCACTAACATGGAGGCCGTGGTATTTTTGCAGTATTCCCGCAGTATTTCTATTGCTATCGGCTTCATGTTGCTTTTTTTAGCAAAGGAAGTTTTCTTCCGCGTGAAAAGAGCGTACAATACTACAATGATTTTACTTTTCTCTGGGGGTATTTTTACTTTTATCAAAGGTTTTGATATTGAAGAATTTGTATTCCTTCTAATATCTATGGGGATTTTACGTTTATCGAAGACGAACTTCTACCGAAAGAGCATCCTTGTTAAGCCGAGCCATATTGCTGTGGTTGTCATCAGTGTACCAACCCTATTGACGGTATACCTAAAAATTAGTCATATCCTTTTTACCAGCTACATTAAAACCTTCCACTATCCACATTTGATATTCCATGATGTCCAAGCATTTATACACTCTGGTATATTGGCCTACGTGCTGTTTTTAGCATTTATCATATTCTGGTATTTGAAACGTGATCGGATCGAGAACGATCCTCTCTTTCAAACCTTAGATTTAGTTAAGGTGAATAAATTTTTTGATACAAATAAAGGTCACCACTTGTCTCATTTAATTTATCTGGGAGATAAAAATTTGTTCTGGGCTGAAGATGAGCAGGTTCTTATCGCTTATTCGCTTTTTTTCGATAAAGCAGTAGTTTTGGGAGATCCCTTGGGAGAAGAATCTCTCCTTTCAGAGGGAATACAGGAATTCCAAAGATTTATTGATACCTATGGATACCGTGCTGTATTCTATGAGGTAGATGAAGATAAGCTATCTCTGTACCATGACAATGGTCTTTTTTTCTTCAAACTAGGAGAAGAAGCAATTGTAAATTTGCAGGAGTTTGATATGGTTGGCTCTTCCCGTAGGAGCTTTCGCAACATCGTCAAACGCTTTGAAAAAGACGGATATATCTTTCAAGTGCTGTCACCACCTTTTGATGATCAGCTACTGTATAATCTAGAAAGCATCTCTAAAGAATGGCTAGGTAATCGAAAGGAAATGGGGTATTCCGTTGGTTGGTTCCAAAAAGATTACCTACAGAAGGCTCCCCTTGCCGTCATAAGGAAACAATCAAATTATGAAATTATTGCCTTTGTATCCATGACATTGCAGGGTAAGGATTCTGTGAATATCGGAATTGATCTGATGCGATTCAGAAGCCATGTACCGAATTCTACAATGGATTTTATGTTCATTCAGCTTCTACTGCATTTTAAAGAACTCGGATACCATTATTTCAGCCTTGGTGTGGCTCCACTGGCTAAGGTTGGATTTGCCCTTAGATCACACAAGGTGGAGAAAATTGCCCATTTTATCTATGAACATGGTAAGCTAATATATAGTTTTGAAGGTTTGCGTAAATTTAAAGATAAATTTGACCCTGAATGGGAGCCAAGATATCTTGCCTATCCGCAATTAGTCTCCCTACCTGCACTTTTAATTGAATTATCAATGTTAGTAAACATGAAGAAAAAAAAGAATATTTAAAATAATGCATCCCAATGAGTATTCTTCTTTTATTCTGAAATGTAATAATAGTGCTAGCATAATAAGGAAGTATCAAAGATGCCTGATATTTACTATACAGTTTTATTCATAAATTCTATATTATTAATTTTCAGCTCTTGTAAACAATGATGGTTGACATCCCCCCCAATGGCTTCGTCATATTGTTGCACATATGGTGTGGGATATGACAGTGAAATGGCCATATTCCAGGATTATTTGAAGAAAATTCTATATCATATGTTTCGCCAGATGCCACATTGATAGTGTTCTTTATATACCTGTTTCCAAAATGAATAGAGTTTCCATCACTAGCTGATACGAAAAATTGATGTCCATGTATATGCATTGGGTGGGAGTCGTGTCCAATATTGCCAAGCCTAATTCTGACGGCTTCACCTAATTCGATATGAATAGGATCTACAAAAGGAAAGCAGCGTCCATTCATAGTAAAAAAGTTAAATTCCATGCTATGGGGATCAATTTCATATATTCCAGGCCTCACCTCTCCGGGTAATAAGTCTTTAATCTTAAATTCCTGGAGCATATAAAAGTAGTCTTTACAGTCCTCTTGATGTGGCTCAGTTATAATAAAAGCTCCTCCCAAACCCATCATTTGCTGCATTGAGGAATCAACATGGGTGTGGTACATATGTGTTCCTGGGGGATTGGTTATTCTAAATTGATAATCAAAGTATTCTCCTGGCCTTATTAGGGGAGAAGGCTCTACATCTGGAACACCATCCATTTCATTGGGTACGTCAAGTCCATGCCAATGTACACTTGTGGCTTCTGGTAAGTAATTTATAACACGAATATTTACATAATCACCTGATTTTACTTGAATTGTGGGGCCTGGTATACTTCCATTATACCCCCATCCCTTTATATACAAGCCCGGTAATATTTCTTGTTTAACCGGTTCAGCAATTAAATCAAAATATTTTATTCCGTTTTGTATTTTAAAAGGAAGATTGTTGATATTTGGAGTAATTATCATAAAAGTCACCTCTTAATAGATCATTTATTCATTATATTCGTGGCAGTTTATTTTATGTTTAGCACGCTACGCGCACTCAACAGACTCAAGCCCATAAAATAAATACTAATCTGGAGGGATTTTTTATAGCAAGACAAAGAAAACTTAAGGAACAAGTCAGTGGTTGTATTAATTTAGCGTATCTTTCTTTTTTAATTCCAAATTAAATTAATGTCTTTATAATTAGGAATAGTATGAAACCCCATATTAAAATAATAGGAATCGCATAGTACCATTTTTTAGGTTTTCCGGTTTTCCATAATTCTGCAGCTTCTTCTTTACACGAATCCATTACATCTAGTGGGATGAGTTTAATAGCTAACGAAACAAGCAATGGCAAGATAATTAAGTCATCTAAATAACCAAGTATAGGAATAAAATCAGGGATTAGATCAATAGGAGACAAAGCATACCCTACCGTTAAGCCAGCAATAATTTTAGCTATATTGGGGGTTTCTTTCTTCCTCATCGCAATAAAAAGAGCTGGAATTAATATTTTCAATGCCTTAGCTTTATCTTTTAAATTCATATATCTACCCTTCAATTATTGAATTATAACTCTAACGTTATAAATATTATATCATATTAACAAAGCCTATATGAAGGCATAGGCTTTAAAGGATTATTTTATTTTGGGTAATATACGATTAACCTCTAATAAAACAATATTTAAAGTTAAAACTCCATTAACCGTTATTAAGGGATACGCTAATTTATTGCGAAGGCAGGGATTTCGCGATGAAGCAATGGCACAGGATGCGATTCAGGCTATTTATAATGAAGCAACTAGAATTCAAAAAATGACGGAAACATTTCTTGATTTAGCCAGCCTTGATAGTTCCCTTGAACTAAGAGAAATTGATTTAGTTACTCTTTGTCAAAGTACGATAAAAGAGCTAAAATCAGTTCATCAACGAGAAATAAACTTATACTTTGATGAATCTCCTCTCATGATTATGGTTGATGAATCCAGAATAAAACAAGTTATGATTATTTTGCTAGATAATGCACTAAAATATAGTAATGATAAAATTGACTGTACTATAGGAAAAACCAGCCAGAATATAGTCATTGGTGTAAAAGACTATGGCATTGGCATCCCAAAAGATGAGATAGAAAATATTTTTGACCGTTTCTATCGAGTTGATAAAGCAAGAAGCAGAGAAACTGGAGGCAACGGATTAGGCTTGCATATTGCTGATTCTATCATGAAATTACACAATGGCAAAATAGGTTTTGTAAGCGAAGAAGGGAAAGGAACATTGGCAGAATTAATATTACCAATTAGTATATAAAATTGATATACTACTATAAGTATAAATTGTTTTTTATATTTCTTATTCAATTTTGCATTAATTAACTAAAATTCATTTAATTGACAATAATACTCTCGTTTTCATGAAATTATAATAAGGTATTTTTTATTATAGGAATTTGAATTTCCGAAATGTATTCATTCTCTGAATCTGAAAAATCGTAATCCACTATATTTTTTTCAATGGAGTCTCCTGCGATTTGATATCCATTTTCTTCAATCCATCGTATAAGTAGTTGATAATGTTTCCCCATATCCCTATAGGGCCCTAAAAACGCAATACAAACATACTCGTTTTCAGGAATGATCTTCAATTGCTTGCAAAACTCCGAATCGATGGGCACAATTTCGATAAAATATCTGAATTTATTGAAAATCCCCTTTTCCATATCTTCCTTTGCTAATGAGGTATAGATTTGTCCTTCAATAAGCCAGGAACTTATTTTTAAATAATCTTCATTCCTTTTTAAAGTCTGCTTAATTTCATAATCACTTTTAATATTATTCATATCTATAAACTCCCCTGTTCTTTGGGGAATTTTCTTGATAATTATTTGATCCAGCTGGCCCTCTATATTTTCCAAAAGCTCAAGCTTTGTTTGAATTTTCTTTTTAAGATTTACCATCTTGTTCATTTTTACATCTATTTCTTCTTCCTTTTTTTTCAGCAAGGAAAGTAGATTGCTTGTATTCTTGTTACCCATGTATTTTTTTATTTCACCCAATGAAATATCCAGATTTTTTAAGAAAAGAATTCTACTTAACTTGAAGAAATTTCTGATGCTGTAGTAGCGATAGTCATTACTCTCATCGTGTTCAGGTTTAATTAGATTGATTTTGTCATAATACCTCAGGGTGTCAGTACTAATATTAAATATTTTTGACAGCTCTCCAATTAAAAATTTATCTTTCATAAAAATCCCCTTCGTTTCTTTTTAAAACCTATGTAAGTTAAAGGTTATTATACAGTAGGAATCCTGTGTCTGCAATACTTAAGGGTATTATTTCAGTTGGACTAAAATTTATTTTAATAATCATAAAAATACCTATTGACCTTGGAGCTAGTCAAAGGTTTATGATTCATTTAGATAAATTTGAAAATTCAATTAACAAAAGGAGAATATTATCATGAGCAACTATAACACAGTATTAGCAAGAAATACCGAAAATGCACCAAAAGGTATCGGTCCTTATTCACAAACTGTAGCTTTTTCTCATTACAATAATCTTTCAGCTCAATTACCTATTGAACCAGAAACTGGTAAGTTAGTAGCTGGTGGTATAAAAGAGCAGGCTGAACAGTGCTTTAAAAATATCAAAGCAATTGTAGACAGCATTGATCATGTTATGAGCGATATTGTTAGAATCACTGTATTCGTTAAGAATATTAAGGATATTGACGCTGTAGATGAAGTTTATAAAACATTCTTCCCAACATATAATCCTGCACGGACCACAGTCGCAGTTGCAGCTTTACCTATGGATGCTTTGGTGCAAATTGAAGCACTTCTTTCAAACGGCGAAGGTACAATTCCAAATGCACCACAAGCAGGCGATCTTATAAAACTTACAAATAATACGGAGAATGCACCAACAAGTACCCTATCCACACAAACTGTCTCTTTTTCTCATTACAATAACCTTTCAGCGCAACTACCAATCGATGCCAAAACTGGTAGACTGGTAGCTGGTGGTGTTAAAGAACAGGCTGGACAGTGCTTAAAAAATATTAAAGCAATTTTAGAAAGTATCGACGTTCCTTTTGACGATATTGTTAAAATTACTATCTTCCTTAAAAATCTATCAGATATTGACGCTGTAAACGATGTTTATACAACATTTTTCCCAGACTCTGCGATTGCTAGGGCCGTAGCCTATGTCCCTGCACGGACAACAATTGCAGCTTCAGCTTTACCTATGGATGCTTTGGTACAAATGGAGGCAGTAGTGTCACATGGAGATGGTACACCACCACAAGCTGTTGAAGACAGGCATGGACTGGTTATAATAGCAAACAATACGGAAAATGCACCACAGAGTCCACTATCTACACAAACTGTAGCTTTTTCTCATTACAATCATCTTTCAGCTCAATTACCTTTAGACCCAAAAACTGGTGAAATGGTAGCTGGTGGTGTAAAAGAACAGGCTAAACAGTGCTTAAAAAATATTAAGGCAATTGTTGAAAGTATCAACCATGTTATGGACGATGTGGTTAAAGTGAATATTTGCCTTAAAAATATCGCAGATATGCATGCTGTAGACGAAGTTTATAAAACATTCTTCCCAGGCGGGGTTCCTGCACGAAGAACAGTTGGCGTATCAGCTTTACTTAAAGATGCTTTAGTTCAAATCGATGTAGTTGTAGCAAACGCTGAAGGAACACCTCCGAGAGCATAACAGGCATTAAATCTAAGTTTTAAATCATGTATCTTATCCGTAAGGAGGAAATACAGCATAGATGAGCCAACATCAACTCGTATTGAGCTGATGTTGGCTCATCTTAATTATGTACTCTATCTGATGTGTATTAACTGTATTCTAATGCTGGCATAGTACTTCGGCTGATGGTCTCTTGCACTTGACTTAGTTCTGAGCTTTTCTTAGTTTTATCGAATTTCATTCACGCTTTTTTTGATGTTTTCCAACGCTTTTTCTAAAATGGCTCTTGGGCAGGCAAAATTAATTCTCTGGAACTGTTCTCCTCCAGCACCAAAGATATATCCGTCATCCAGTGCAACTTTTGCTTTTTTCTGCATAAGGGCCTGAAGCTCCTGATATGTGAGGCCATAATCGCTAAAATCGAGCCAGGCCAGGTAGGTCGCTTCCGGCTTGATCAGCTTTACTCTTGGCATCTGTTCATTGATAAATCTATCAATGAAATCAAGATTATTTTGTAGATATACAAGAAGCTCCTCAAGCCATTCTTCTCCTTGGTTATAGGCTGCAATCTGAGCCACAGATGCAAAGGAGCCTGGATCTATGTCAATTGTCAGAAGTTTATTGTTTAACTCTAGTCTTATTCTTTCATTTGGTATGATGATGTTGGAAAGCTGCAGTCCAGCAAGATTGAATGTCTTTGAAGGAGAAGTGCAGATGATCGAGTTCATTTTAAATTCCTCGGAAATCTTTCCAAATGGAATATGACGGTTTGGCGGATAAATTAAATCTGAATGGATTTCATCTGTAACCACCAATACATTGTTTCTTATGCAAATTTCTCCCAACCGTTTCAGTTCATCTTCTGTCCATACGCGTCCAACTGGATTATGGGGACTGCAAAGTATCATAAGCTTCGTTCTGCTGTCTTGCGCTAATTCTTCTAACTCAGAAAAGTTCATTTCATATTTGCCATTGTTAAGTATTAATGGATTATTGGCAATATGGCAGCCGTTATTATTGATAATATTAGTAAATGGATAATAGACTGGACTTTGAATGATCACTTTATCTCCTCGGTTACAAAATGTTTCAACGATAAAGCTAAGTGCAGGTATGATCCCAGGTGTAAATAAGATCCATTCTTTTTTAATCTCCCATCCATTTCTTTTTTTCTGCCAATTTACTGCAGCTTCCAAGAATTCACCACTCTTATGGCCATAGCCGAATATGCCGTGCTGTGCTCTTGCTATTATGGCATCACGAATGGGTTGCGCTGCAAAAAAATCCATATCAGCAATCCACATGGGGATGCATTCCTCTTCGCCAAAGTTTTCTTTTAGCAGTTTTGGGGCCCATTTTATAGAGTCGGTTCCTCTTCTTTCAATTACTTCGTCAAAATCATATTTCATCATAATCACCCTTCAATTCTTTGATCAAAATAAAAAAATATTGTTTATCATCTAAACGATTATAGTATAGGTTCTAAACAATATTTTGTCAATATATTACTTAAAATTTATATTTTACTCTTCATATGGCATATCCATTAATTCAATATATTTCTCCATAACATTATAAAATATATTAATCTCCTCTGAAGAAAAACTGTCATGCAATATTTTATCAGTAAAAGCGAGTTCCTTGATATCATACGCTTTATGTGCATTGCTTAAAAGTTTTCCTTTCTCGGTAACATACAAATGCACAGTTTTTGCATTGCTGCCTTCTTTTTTTCTTATAATTAAACCACGCTTTTCGAGTTTACCAATGATTTGAGACACAGCACCTTTCGTGCGATTCCACTCCAAGGCCACCTCTGTAACAGTGATCCCGGGATTCTCCTCAATAGCAGTTAAAGTATGAACTTCTGCCATATTAATTGTTTCTCCAGTACCATAATCATGAGCTGTTTTTATATAATCACTATAAGTCATGACAAATTTATAAAGAATACTTGCCTTAGCATTCATTTCATGGTATTTTATATCATTTTGTATCATCTCTTCATTATCTTTCATTTCTTACAACCTTTCATCCGAAATTATTAATCGAAAGTCCTCACTAAATTATATTATAACAGTAACCAACTATCAAGAGCATAACTCCACAGAGGTAATCCCTTATGCTGCGATCCCATGTATTGCAACACTTAGTGAAGATTAAGGTTAAGTTATTCATAATTCAATAGAATTATACAAATCACCTAAAACTCTTATGAATTAACTAAAATCTACATTTGAATCTTTCTTTTCTTCCTCAGGAACTTCTTTTTCGAACTTTTTATCTCTTTTAATTATAAAATAGGCTGCTGTACCTGTAATTACTGTTATTACAATCATGAGTATTGCGATAGTGGGAATTCCTAGATGAAGTTGCTCATATGAAACTTCATAACTTCCAATTAGTCCAAAGAAGATAAATGCACTAGCAGAAATAAGCTTGATTTTCTTCTCAGGTATATTTTTGCATAAAACAATACCTACAATAATACCTATACCATCTGCGATTAACATTCCTGTAGTAGTCCCCATTAAGATTCCAGTAGGTGATTCTGGGAATTTTGTAGCAAGGGCAATTGTAGCCAGCTGTGTTTTATCACCCATTTCAGCCAAAAAGAATGCTACTGCAACTGTAATAATTGGTCCAAATTTTGTTGTTCTATTTTCTTCCCCCTCAAGTTTATCTCCTCGTACTGTCCATAAACCAAAGAAGACAAAAGATAATGATGCTATTCCTTGAATCCATATTTGTGCGGAATCAAATCGAGTAATATAATTACCAACAGCAACTGCTAAAGCGTGGTTAAAGACAGTTGCTAGAAAAACGCCAAACAGAACTTTAGATGCTTTATACTTGATAGCAAAAGCCATAGCTAAAAGCTGTGTCTTATCTCCCATCTCGGCTAATACCACTACACCAGCAGAGAAGAGATACGCAATTAATATTGAATTCATAATAAATCATCCTTTCAATCAAGTTGTATTATTAATTAGAAATAAAAACGAGACTCCTAACATAATCTTTCACTTAGAAAGATTATGTTAAAAGTCTCGTTACCAAAAGTGGTTATAAAGCCAGGCTAGTTGCCAGTATGTTGACTTTATATTATAACTACTCCCTTTTAACTTTTCTTATAATACAATATTGCATTGTTAAATAATATTATGCTATCTAAATAATATTATTCGTTCATTTTTTTAAGTCATACCAATGAAGAATTATTTCAAAACATGTATTAACTAAAATTAATAAAAAAAAATAGTAGGAATGCTTAAATTTGAACATCCATACTATGAGCCAATTAACAACATTTCATTATTAAAGGACCTCGAGTTATACCTCCTTGCAAATAGGTGTATAACTCGAGGCAAATCCTAAAATAGGAACAATTTAATAATCATATCCCCTACTTTGTATTTCATTCCTTTATGTGTTTTATTGTTTAAAATCTGTTTCCAGCACATCTACTTTATCAAGAAGTATATTGGCATTATCAATTGTATTTTGATAATTTCTGTTATTTATTGATTCACCTAAAGTTTTCATTGCCTGATCGAAGTCATCAATGTCTTTACTATATTTAGTATCCAATTGAGGTTTTAATCTTTCCCAAATTTTTTTAGCTATTAAATAATTATTGCTTGCTTCACTCCAATCATTACCTTCAACGTTTATTATAATCTGTCTTCCTAGATAGTCTAATCGGCCTACATCTGTTGGAATGATTATTTTAAAATAGTCAAGCATATCAGGAATGTACATGGTAATACGATTTGCCTGAGCTATTGCGGGATACGCCTTTTTTTGCTTTACATTTTGTTCTAAATTTTTAATTGCTAAATTCATTCCAGAAATTAATTCAGGAGGAACCAACGCTTCTTGAAGTAAAGGTGTCAATTCATCCATATTTGTCATTATTGAATTCACCTTATCTTTGGCTTTTTCCCAATCTGCTGCATAAATATCATCTATTATATCTTCAGCATTTGACTCTATTGTGTCCAACTGTGTTGGAATAGGTAATAAATCTGGAATATTTATGATTTGTCCTATATATAAGGATTTTGTGTTTGATATCTCAGGATTTGCCCTAATTAATTGTACTAAAGGTACCCCAAAATTTTTGGCAATCAAAAATAAGGTATCATTAGGTTTTACTGTATATTGTTGCATTTTAAACTCCTTCCATGTATTCTGTTGATTCAATTTATAATATGTTACTATAAAATTTATTGCTACAATAATCAGAGCTTTTCATGGTTATCATATTTTGTATTCTTTTTAACTCAATTTTAGTATCTGATAATTTACCATACTTTTATCAATAAATCGCAAAAAGAAAAACAATCGCCTGTTATCAGACGACCGTTTTTCTTTTTTATTTGTTCGTTTCGTTTAAGATACTTAACGAATGGCCAAGTGCAGATTTGCACTTACTGGAATCAGGATTTTTTGAACGGACTGCCGCTAATACGTCGTCAATGGTTCCATCAATTTGTGTCCATATTGCTGTATCAATTTTCTTTAACTGGGGCACTGATGTGTCCCAATCATGCTCTAAGTCGTCAGCTCTTGTTTTTGCTGAATCAAAGTTATTTGTATTTACAAAGTTTAATATATCATTTTCAGTTGTAATAAAATTTGTTAATTGTCCTGTTAATGTAGTCTGTGAAGAGTCAGATTGCTGTGCTATATTATTACTGCACCATATATAACCGCCTATACCAACAGCTAAAAAAATACATAATACTGCAATAGTTTGTGCCAAAACATTTTTCTTGCTTTCGTTTGTTTGCTTTGGTGATGCTGTTTCACTTTTTGAAACTGTATCACATTTTGTAACAGCAAGAAAAATTACTATTGCTAAAATAGCTATGAGGAAAATTACACGGGTAATTGTTGCTCCCAAGCCTAACCCACCATATTTTGCGGGCTGAGACAAGTAATCTCCAAGTGATGCTCCGAATGGCCTGGTGAAAATATACGCAATCCAAAAGGCTAGTACTACATTAAGTTTTAAGTATCTCCATACTAAAAATACGCAAGCTATTATTATAGCAACTAGAATTCCGGTATGAAGATAACCAAGACCAAGCTGCTCAGAATATAAGTCGCCGACTGCTGTTCCCAATGCAAAAGTGAACAGAATGGTCAGCCAATAGAAAGCCTCTCTTTTCCTTGTAAAAATTGAATGGATAGAAAGTGTCTTTTCGCTAAGATACCAAAAAAGAAAAGCTAATCCTAGTAACACGCTGAAAGTTATTGTGCTAAACTCAAGAGGTACGCCTATTCCATCTGTCATATTATCGGTTACTAATGTTCCAAATACGCTTATAAGTACCACTGTTAGCCAGTAAAGACCAGGTACATACCTTGTTGCTCTAAATTGAAGATACAATACGACTATAAATGCTATTCCCGTTATAACTGTTGTAAGAATTAATCCTAATCCAAGGTTAACATTTATGAAATCCGAAAAAGTTTCACCCACGGTTGTACATAAAATCTTGATTACCCAGAAAAAAATAGTTACTTCTGGTACTTTGCTAAGTAAAATTTTTGATTTGTTTTGATTTGCTAATTCCATATTTTTTTCCTTTCTTTACGGTGTTTTTACTACGGCTATCACTCTGCCTTCGTCATAATGCACGAATTCTAAAATTTAGTAAAGTTAATCTATCAACCTTTGGTAACATTAAGTCTAGTATAATACAGAAATACTCTCACCTTTATTATGAGAGTATTTCTATTTATAGAAGGAATATTTGTTATTATGTTAATGTCTAGTCTTCAGCGCCATCAGGTTCATTATTTTGGTCTTCCTGCTCGCTATCATTATCATTATCTTTTGATTCTTTTTCAAGCTTACCGTTCTCATTTTCGTTATTATCTTGATCAGTTTTCACGATAGAGCCTGTGTTAGCATCAACTTTTACATCATAAGTGTTATTACCGGATTGAACTTCAACACCGTATACAATCACGCCGTCTTCATCTTCAAGCTCAATTTCCTTAAAGATGCTATCTTTTATGGAAGTTAATGCTGTTTGCTTTGCTTGATCCTCTGTGATTGCTGTCTTCGTATTTTCAGCAGTTAACTCCTGATCATCTGCTTCCTCTGACTCAACTTTTGCTGAATTGTTTGTATTTGCTGTACCTGCATAAGCGGTATGATTTGTCGCTACATAAATGCCAGCGATACTTCCAAGTCCTAGTATTCCTACTACAGCCAGTGTTATTAAATTCTTTTTCATTAGGTCTATTTCCTCTCAATTCTATATTCTTATTTCAATTTCAATAATTATTTTATATATTTAATATTCTTTGTTTCTCACCTCCTATACCTATATCATATAGTCCGAAAATGAGATTAAGATAATATAAAACTGAGAATTGGCTGAAAAAGAACTGAGAGATTAAGGCCTTGGATTAGATAGCAAGAGGAAACCTCACCGTCATTTCAGTTCCTTTCCCCATTTCGCTTTCTGCTATTATCGTGCCCCCATGAATTTCAATAATCCATTTTACTATAGATAATCCAAGACCTGTGCCTCCAAATTCTCTTGATCTAGCTTTGTCAACTCGATAAAATCGATCAAATATATGGGGTAAATCTTCTTTTGGTATCCCAAGTCCCGTATCGGAGATAGTAATTGCCGCATAATTGCCTAAAGCCTTTGAATTAATCGTTATTTTGCCATTTTCAGGCGTGTATTTGATACTATTATCAATAATGGCTCTAAGCATTTGTTTTATAAGTCTTTTATCTGCTTCAATAATAATAGAATCATTTATGTCAAAGAAAATTTCATGTTTATCTGTAACGAGTTTGCTTTCTTTAATCACTTCAACAATTAGTTCATTTAGCCAAAATCTTGTCTTTTCCAGCTTAACGATTTCATTGTCACTTTTAGATATAAAAAGCAATGTGTCTAGTAGTTTAGTCATGTTTGAAAGTTCATTTTTTATGGATAGAATACCTTCTTCTAAAATTGCTCGATCGTCCTTACCCCAGCGATCAATCAGATCTGTATATCCTTTTATGACCGCCAAGGGAGTTGCTAATTCGTGAGATGCATCTAAAGTAAATTGATTTTGCTTTTCGTAAGAATATTGAATCCTTGCGATTAGATCATTAAATGTGTTGGATAGTCTTTTCAATTCATCATCTGGTCCTTCAAGATTAATTCGTTTAGTCAAATCACTGGCACTAATCAGCTTAGCTTGATTGGTAATTTTATCAATAGGCCTGAGTGCATTTCTACTGATGATATATCCTACAGCAATTGCTATAATAAAAATAAAAACATCCAAAACAAGCATAATTCCGAATAGAATATGTAGATATTCTTGTTCATCATCCATATCTTTTACTATTTGAATATCTAGGGTCTTATTATTAGTCAAAATAAGCTGATCTTTCAAGTATACAATTTCATTGTCTCCAATTTCAGTAGATCTTGCATTCCCCATATTGTTACCATCTGGCAGTGGCAAATCATAACTTTCACCACTCCCATAAATCACTGTATTTTCATAGCTCAAAGTAATATCTACATTCTCTGTTGTTTGTGAAATATTTTTAAATTCTATGGGCCTAACATCTTCCACAGTCCTGATTTCTTTTTTTATGGTTTCATTAATCAACTCAATCTGCTCTGCTGATGTCCGATTCATATAGTAGTTGATGCTTAGGAGTGTCGCAGCATTAACACATACTAGCGCAACGAAAAAAAGTACAGCATAAACGATGGTCAATCTATATGATATTTTTCTTATTTTTAGCCAAGTTTTTTTCATTTTTACTCCTTGAGAGTGTAACCTACCCCTCGAACTGTATGAATTAATCTAATGTCATACGGATAATCTATTTTATTTCTGAGATACCGAATATACACGTCTAGTATATTAGTATCACCATAAAAATCATACCCCCATACATGCTCAATAATTTGATCCCTTGTAAGCACCAATCCTTTATTGGAAATCAGATATTCAAGCAAGTCATATTCTGTTTTTGTTAAATTTATGGGATCTCCATGCTTTTCAACCTCTCTAGTTAAGAGATTAATGCTTAGATCGGCTATTTTAAAGAGTTTCGATTTTGTCAGTCTGACTTGTCCACGTCTGAGTCCTGCTCTAATCCTTGCAAGTAATTCTTCCATTTCAAAGGGTTTGGTAATATAATCATCTGCACCCATATCCAACCCGATCACTTTATCTGTCATATCCCTTTTGGCTGTAAGCATGATAATTGGCACATCAGAAACCTTACGTATCTTTCTGCACACTTCCATGCCGCTTATCTCAGGAAGCATTAAATCAAGAAGCACTAGCCCATATTGACAACTCTGATATTTATCCAGTCCTTCTTTACCATTATAAGCACTGTCAAAGGAATATCCTTCATGTCCTAATTCCAACTGCAGTATTCTAACGATTGCCCTGTCATCCTCAATAATTAAGATATCTTTTTCGTCCAATTGAATCAACTCCTTTTATGAGAAATAGAGCCGCGAAAAGCAGCTCGAATTTAAGAGATTTTAAATTTACGCTTTCTTTTAACGTATAGAAGTCCCACTATCCCTAGTAATGCCAAGGGTTCTATTGCGCAAACCCCTATCACCATATTTTTATCTATTTTAGTATTGCCCAATATTTCTATTGGTATAGATTCACTAGATGTAATCATATTATTATCTTTGTAAGTTACGGTCACATATAAATGGTACTTACTAGTATACACAAATCGAATAGGAAGCTCAACTATTCTAGATTCATTGCTTTTAAGTCCATCAATGACAACTGGCTTATATAGACCCCCTCAATGTTGTGTGGATAGTTTAGTTTCATTGTCTCTATTTACGCTTTGAGCTTTTGATATATCCTCTCTTTAAAAATATATCCCGTTCCGAGTATAATCATTACAATGACGCCCGTAACGATGAAGCCAATTATGTTATTTTGTCCAAGCTGAGCCCCCATATAGCTTGCCAAGATACCCGCAGGGATACGGGCAAAGAAATAGATGGCAAAGAAAATCCTAAATCTTATCAAAGTAAGACCTACCGCATATACAAGAACATCTTTCGGAATCCCGGGAATGAGGCAGAGCAAGAAAATAATTAGAAGGCCCTTCTTACTTTCAAATTTATCCTTGTAGTAAAACAGTTTCTCCTCTTTTATAAATATTTTTACAACTGGCAATCCAAACTTTCGAGAAATTAAAAATGCTATAATGGAACCCATCATTATTCCGATCGTTGAAAGGGTGAATCCACCCAGCGTTCCATATATGTAGCCCCCTGCAATCTGAATGGGCTCTCCAGGTATTATAGCCACAACAATTTGAATTACCTGAAAGGCGATAAAAATAAGAGCTCCAAAAATGCCGTAGTTTTCAACAAAGTTCTTGATATTTTCAGGCTTACTCAGCAGCTCCATAATCGTCCCACCAAAAGGGACCATGACTGCTATTGTCGCTACAATAAGAACAATGATTGGCACTAAAAGCTTTAAATATTTTTTTATTTTTAACAAGTTAAATGATTGATTTTTCATAATAATTCCTCTAGGCCTCTATCTTAAGGCTCTTCTTTATAACTTTTTTATATTTATTTGCCAATCCTAATGTGATTTTATGGGCCTATTATAACTACGGAATCTTAGAGATAAATTAATTGAATCTGAGAATTTTCTCATTTTATTAAAATAAATTCCACTAATGCACTATAAATTATATAATAGCTTTAAACTTGAAAAAGTTTAGTATTTAAGTTAAGGAAGAGTTATGGAAAAAATTTTGAAGATATTAATAAACTTTCTAATAATACTTTGTCTGGTATTAACCAGTACGATTATCATAGATGATTTTGGTATTGGCCATCAAGATATTTCAAATCGCATACGTGGTTTAGTAGGCGGCAGCTATGATACTTCTACGGTTTCACCAATACCTCCTACCCAGTTATGTACATCGATAAGTGTTATCAATAATTTTGCAAAAGATCCTACAACGGGACGTAATTTCACATGGAATACTCCCCTATCTAATAAGACAGGAGTCTTTGAATATTGTCGTAAAGAAGAATTTCAGGGGTTTGATAGTATGAATATTATAAAAGTTATAGCCCAAAGCTATGAAACAAAAACTGATAAAGATACTAGGATGATTCATAAAGTTTCTTTAAAAAATCTAGAACCTGGAACAGAATATACTTATCGGATTGTGTATGATTCTGGTATCTTTAGCCCCCAAGAGACCTTTAAAACTGCTAGCAAAGGATTAGATCCGTTTACTTTTATACAAATAACAGATACCCAAGGTTCTAATGCTACAGATTATTCTTTATGGAAAAACACTCTGGGAAAAGCGCTCGAAAAATTTCCAGGTGCAGATTTTTTAATTCATACAGGAGATATGGTAGATGATGGTGGGAAAATAAACCAATGGGATCTTTTTGCAGATGCTGCAAATTCTGAACTTATGAATCTCCCCATTGCTCCAACTATAGGTAATCATGAAATGCTTAATAAAAATGGATCAAATCCCAATGCCAAGAATTTCACGGATACATTCAATATACCAAGTACCATTAACACCGGTGCACCATCTGGGACTGTCTATTCATTTGATTACGGCAATGCACATATTGCCGTTATGAATACCGAATGCGGCAAGGAAAATCTAAAAGCGCAGGGAGACTGGCTGATATCTGATATGTCAGGAACAGACAAACTATGGAAAATAGTTGCTTTACATCGGGGACTTTATGGTGCAACTTATGACTCATCTGAGATAAGAAATGCATGGGCACCTATCTTTGATCAGTTAGGGATTGATCTTGTTTTACAAGGACATGATCATAATTATGTGCGAACCTACCCTATGAAAGCTGAAACCATAGTTAGCGCGGGAAAAGGAACCGTGTATATAACTGCCAATTCGGGTGGTGTAAAGTTCTATCCGCAAAAATGGCGCTCTTGGCAAGCTGTTGACTTACAGCCTTATATACAAATGTTCATTGCTGTTACGGTGAATAACAACAAAATGGTAATTGATGCCTATGATGTAAATAATGTTTTAAGAAACACAAAAACACTCACAAAGTAGGTCTATAATAAAATCAATTAATCACAAATACAGATTCTTTCTATATATTAAAATGTATCTGACAACTAGATTATGACATTGCTCACCCTAGATACAAGAAAAACTCCTGTCATAATGACAGAAGCCTTTCATTTAATGAATCTCTTGGCTACTTTACCAATTAGATAATTCAATTACTTGTGCGGGACATAATTCTATGGCCTCTTGCACTTGACTTAGTTCTGATTGATCTGGCTGTTTATCAACCTGAGCTTTTCCATCATCCTTTAAAGAAAATACTTTAGAACAAGTTTCCTCACATAAGCCACAACCAATACAACCTGCGTTAATTTTTACTTTCATATTAATTTCTCCTTACTATTTAAATTTTTTAAATCACTAACCGATTACAGTTCTACTGATAATTTCATCTTGCACTTCCTTACAAAGTTCTACGAAGAATGCACAATATCCTGCAACACGTACTATTAAGTCTCTGTGCTTTTCAGGATGCTTCTGTGCATCAATTAAAGTTGCATTGTCAACACAGTTAAACTGCATCTCTCCATTACCCATTATTGAGGCTGTTTTTAATAATGTAATAATAGCATTTCTGCCTTCAGCTCCATCAAGAAAATTTTTGCTTACCTTAAAATTATGAGCCATACCTAAACTCATTGATTCAACATTTATCTTAGATACCGATTTTATTACAGCTGTAGGCCCTTTTTTATCTGCTCCCTGTGAAGGACTCATTGCATCTGAAAGAGGTGCATAGGCAGCTCTTCCATCAGGAGTGGCTCCAATCATTTCTCCAAGAGGTGTATTAAAGGATTGAGATAATGTTCCATGAATCTGTCTTGCATAAAGTGATTCATATGAATTCATCTTGGCTTCAGTATAATCAACAATTTCTTTTGCAATCATATCTGCATAATTGTCATCATTACCATACTTAGGTGCATTTAAGCAATCTCTATGAATCTGTTCATAGCCTTCCCAGTTTGCATCCATAGCTTCTTTAATCTGAGCAAGAGTATATTTTTTATCTTCATAAACTAATTTCTTAATGGCCGCCATACTGTCAACATAAGTTGCAAGTCCTGCAAATATAGTTCCTGGTCCTTCATACATAACAGCACCACCTGCCATTACATCCTTACCATTTTCCATGCAGCCGTCCATAAATATTGACATATATGGTGTAGGAGTTACATCTCGAAATACTTTTTCGATTATAACTGTACCCCTACAGTTAATATCAATTAAATGATCAAGTTGTTTCTTTACCGCACCTTCAAAATCCTCATAGGTTTTAAACTTATCAATATCACCTGTATCTAACCATTGTTTATCTCCATATGATTTTAAAACACCACTGTTCATGGCCATCTCTATTGTAATAGGCCACTGTGTAAAACCTCCCGCAGTCCACTGATGTACTCTTCCGCTTTTCTGTGGCTCAACACAACCCATAAGACTGTAATCTCTAGCGTCTTCAAAGCTATATCCCTTTCGGAGCATCATTTTGATATGAGCATCATCAAAATGACATGCGGGCATACCTCCACCAGCTTTAATAAGCTCAACAATTTTTTCAAGATACTTTTGTGGAGAAAGATTGTGTATACGGCAAGCAAGAGTAGGCTGATAAACTTTAACCTGCCTTACAGCTTCCATAATCAAATAGGTTAAATCGTTGGTACCATCTCCTCCATCACGTTTTATGCCACCAACACACATATTTATAAAAGGCATGTATCCAGCAAAATATTTAGCAGTTGCTCCCGGAGTATACCAGATTATTTCTGAGCATTTTACCATAAAGCAGCCCATTAATTCAAAAACCTGTTGCTCTGTAATATTTCCATTTTTAATATCATTTTTATAACAAGGCAGCATGTACTGGTCAACACGTCCAAGAGATGTACTGCATTGGTTTTCTTCGAGTAAAAACAATGATTGTATCGTCCAGATTGACTGTAATGCTTCCTGGAAAGTTTCAGGAGGGTTTGCAGGCACTCTTATATTTACTTCTGCAATTTTCTCTAGTTCAGCTTTTCTTATCGGATTACTTTCTTTTTCTGCAAGTTCCAATGCATACTCCGAAAGACGTTTTGCATAAGTCAAAATACCTTCACAGATTTCAATGGAAGCCTGATAAAAGTTCCTCTTTTCATTCATTTCTTCCCCTGTGCCAGTTAAATTTGCCAGATGTTCTTCTGCTTCAGCTTTTACTCCCAGAATACCTTTTTTAAATAAGATTATATCGTAACCTGGACTGGAGTCACCACCACCACTCGTCACATGATAAGTTAAATCTGTAATGGCTGCTTCTGCTGCATATTCCCAAATTCCTTCTTTTCTCATTTCAGTTTCACAAGCTTCCGCAAGAGATTTACCTTCCCAAAATGGGAAGAGTTCTTCCCTCATAACCTTTTTATCTTCTTCACTTATAAAATAAGGATCCTGAGGTCTTGTACTAAGTTCATCTAATTCATCTTTAACCCAGCTCCATGCAGTATCAGGAGAAAAAGCTCCTGCACGTGGCTTGCCACATGGATGTCCAACAATAAGTTCATCGTCTTGAATCAGCATTGGCGCTGTCTCGCACGCTCTCCTAAAGCCCTTTGCTCTTCTAAGATTTGCCGGAATATCCGGATATTCTTTTGCTACCTCAGTATATGCAATTGCTCTATTGATTGTAATACTTGGAGTAACTTTTAAATATGCTTCTTTTAATTGTTTAAGTCGACCGGTCATTACTTTATCTTCCATAACAGTGTCGTCCTTTCACTTATCACATTATTATAAGTTTTTCTAATTGAATTATAGGCATTCCCCTATAGGTAAATGTCAAGCAGTATTTTAATTTTATTTGCAAACATATACAAAATTTATACCTTCATAGTTGATACAAAAATTTATTGTAACTATAAAAAAGTAGCATTAACTACTTTCATATAGTTTTTCGCTACTTTTAATTTAATATTATTTATCAAATTTTAATTTTATCTAACAACTGGATTATAACCAATCCCTTTTACCGCCTTAGGTACAAGAAAAACTCTGTCATAAGCAGATATTGATGCATAGAAAGTTACATTGGCTCAATTACATCAGTAAATTGATAAAGCTCTTTATAAATTTGTATCATAGTGTAATCTCCTTTTCATTTTAATTCATAACTTCATTATAACAATGAAAACTTATTATTATATTAATCTTTTTTCCACGGAAAACAATTCTCCAAATGCTGCACCTCCTAAAATCAACACAGCTCCAACTATTTGCACAGGACTTAACTTTTCTCCTAAAATGGCAGCTGAAAAAATTAATGCCGAAAGAGGCTCCAAATATCCACAGATTGACACGGTCTGCACAGGCAAACCACCAATGGAAGAAAAATAAAGATAGCAACCAATTCCAGTATTTACAACGCCTAATAGCAGTATAGGCATTAGATTTCCCTGTATAATATGGACTGAAAATCCTTGCTTTAAACCTATAAAAATCGCAACCGTTATAAAGCTTATAAATAACTGGTACATGGAATTTTCAAGTCCTGTTATGCTTACAGCTTTTTTATTGAAAACTACCATAATGGCATACATGATTGCCGATAATATTCCACAAATCAGTCCCCATGAAGGTCTTCCCTGTGACAAAGATTGCCCGTTTACACAGAGCATTCCAATTATTACAGCAAGAAATCCAAGTAGTTTGGTGCCTGTCATCTTTTCCCTAAACATAACAGGGGAAAGAATCATGACAATCACAGGACCGCAATAATATGCAAGCGTTGCCATGCTGACTCCTATTTGCCTATATCCTTCATATAAAAACATCCAGCTTGCTCCCATTGCAGTACCTGAGATAATCAGATATATGAAATCCTTTTTGTTTTGCAGTCTCCGAAGTTTTCCCTTTGTTATTACAAAAACAGTAATAAGAAATAAGCTGCCAATTAGCGTTCTTAGAAAAACTATTTCATAGCTGTTCAGCGAAATGTAGCTTGCCACAATTCCGTTGGAGCCAAAAAGCAATAATGCAAATATGTACCTAAAATATACTTTACCCATTTTATTTCTGTAAACCTCTCAAATTATAATCGTTGTAAAATCGGGAGCCAGAACCTCCAGCCAATGCTTATACACTTTTGCATTTTGATAGAATCGTTGTCACCAAATAATCTATCTTTCCCTTCGAACTTGAAACTTTATGAAATATAGTATATCATTATCTCTAACATTACAAAAGCGAATGTTTCTCATGCTAATAATGATAAAATCGGATAAGAGGAGGCGGACATAATCATGAATATCCAAAAATATTTGGCATTCGTCAAAACAGTGGAGTGTGGTAGCTTTACTGAAGCGGCAAAAGAATTAGACTACTCACAATCAGGCATTAGCCGTATGATTAACGATTTAGAAACAGAATGGAACATTTGTCTACTTAAGCGTGGGCGTTCAGGTGTACGTCTGACTTCTGATGGCCTCAAATTACTTCCCTATGCAAAAAGCGTGTGTAACGAATATCAGAAATTGCAAACACAAATTGATGAATTACACGGACTTCAATCGGGATTAATTCGGATAGGAACATTTTCCAGTGTAGCTACCCATTGGCTTCCAAATATTATTAAAGCATTTCAAAAAAAGTATCCCAACATTGACTATGAGCTTTTGCTTGGCGACTATACGGAAATAGAAAATTGGATTTTGGAAGGCCGCGTGGACTGCGGTTTTCTTAGACTTCCTACAACCTCCGAACTAGAAACAATCTTTTTAGAACAAGATCGATTGCTCGTAATTTTGCCCGAAAATCATCCTTTAGCCAATTGTGAACGCTTTCCAATTAAGGCGTTATGTAATGACCCGTTTATGCTCTTGGAAAAAGGTGCGAAAGCCGAAATATCAGAAATATTTGAGCGATACAATATTGCGCCAAAGACTCATTTTACAACTTGGGATGATTATGCCATCATGTCAATGGTTGAAAGCGGACTGGGTATTAGTATTTTGCCAGAGCTTATTTTGCAACGTATACCATATCGAATAAAGGTAAAGGAACTGGAAATACCAGCCTATCGCAAAATTGGTTTAGCAATGAAAGACAAGAAATCTACTTCTCTTGCAGTAAAACAATTTTTATACTACCTACAATACAGAAATATTTATGTTTGATATTCCTGTGCTGTGTGGTAGTTTATATATTTAAATGCGTTCTCTTATATAAAATTGGTATTGCCGCTGCTACAAGAATCACACCCATAAAAGCAGGTGCAGCATGACCAAATATTACATAGATCTGCCCCCCAATGATAGGCCCGATCATCCTTGCTAAAGCTTGAATGGATTGGCTGCCGCCTTGAATCCGCCCTTGTTCACTCGAATCCACAGACTTGGAGAGCATCCCATTGAATGAAGGCCCAAATATCGAATCCCCAAAACCAAATATAAACATTCCAGCAATAAAAAGAGGATAGAATGAGAACAAAGCTGATGCTGCAAAAAGACTGTAGCCTATAATCTCTGAAAACATTCCAAGAATTGCTATCTGTTTATCATTAAGTTTTATCAAAAGCTTTGGCATGATGAAACCTTGTGAAATGATGTCTTGAAATCCCATAATTGAAAACATAAGTCCGATTAGTGTGGGCTTCCAACTGAAATTATCTATTGTAAATTGTGAAAAAACCGCCTGTAAAGATCCGTTGGGTATCCAAAGTAAGAACGCTGAGACAAGTAGCCTGTTTAAATTTTTCATGGAAAGTATGTTTGCAAGCTGTATAAATGGATTCAGCCTGACAAAGGTAATCTTTCCAAGTCTGTTCTTCTTGTCAAGACTCTCAGGCATATATAAGATTCCATAAACAACATTCAGTAAAGTGATTATTGCTCCAAAATACAGAGGTACAGAATAACCAAACTTGGCGAGTAATCCGCCTAGAGTAGGCCCAATGACGGTACCTACCCCTACAACTGCACTCACCCATCCAAAGTATTTGGTTCGTTGTTCAGGCGGAATGATGTCTGCAAAATAGGCAAATATAGTGCTTATGGTCCCTCCTGTGATACCATCTATGATACGACCGGCAAATAGAAGCCATAGTGCTCCGCCTATACCAAAAATCAAGTACCCGATTGCAGATCCAAGCAGGCATACTAAGAGTACTGGGCGACGTCCATATCTGTCGCTGAAAGCGCCAAGTCCAGGAGCTGCAAAAAACACGCAGACTGCATAAACTGAGGTCAGCATCGTAACAACTATAGCTTGATCTCCCGGACTGCTTATATAAGGCTGCACTAAGAATGGAACGACAGGTGCAATGATAGTGAAGCCTATTCCACAAAGAAACACAGACATAAGACCGAATATTAAAGCCTTTTTATCTACGGTTTGTTCTGTGTTCTGTATATTATGTGATTTAAATTTGAACATTTAATTTTTCCTCTCAAAAGTTGCGATTTTGTTTCCTAGATAACAAAACGATCATATCATTATTTTGTTTCTTTGTCAACAAAATAAATGCAATAAAAATGCAGCCTGTTCTCAATAGAGTTGGGCTGCCTGTGGTTCATTTTCATTATTCAAATTTATTCCGACTTAATATCTATACCCTGTTTCTTTATTTCTGCATCTAAATGCCTATTATACTTTTCCATGAAGCCAAGCATACTGTCAAATTGTTCCTCGGTTACCTGCTCAAAGACTACTTTATCTCGCTCTTGAAACTCTTTGTGCAGTTCCTCATGGACTTTATAAATTTCTTGTCCCTGCTCAGTAAGCCTGAAATAGATTTCTTTCTTATTTTCTGGCTTCTGATAGCTTTCAATGACACCTTTTTTTATGAGCTTCTTAGTCATTTTGCTTATGGCGCCTCTTGTCATATAAAAGGACTCCGCAAGTTTTGTCACGTTGGAATCATCATTTCTTCCAATACATTCGATGCAATGTACTTCAGAAGACTTATAACCCTTAAAACGGTTTTCCATCTTAAGCTTATTAAGCCAAGTCATCTTGTTGTATAAGTCTCTGAAACGCATCTTGACCTGTTCTTCTTTGTTCATGGTCTGTCCTCCCAATTTTTCATGCATTAACCAAATTATATTAAATGATTGTTTCTATTGCAACAATATAAAAATAATGATTTTAAGAATTGAACTATACGTGAAAAAAGAGAGTAGAAAGCGTCTAAGCATTCAATAAACAGACGCTATTTATCATTTGATAATAATTAATAAATAAATTGTAACGGTTTATTGAATTTGTAACAATGAAACCAATTCAATATCTTGTAATTTTTGGGTTACAGATTATAATATATCTTCACCGTTTTGCATTTTTCCTACAGCTGATTCTATATAATTATCTACTTCATCTTTTGGTATATCTAATGCTATTGCAAATTCACTATGAAGCAATTCTTCTGCTATTTTCTTAAACTTTTCATCCGTCTGCCCTAAGTTCTTACCTTGCATCTTAACAATTTTTCGTTTAACATACACAGATTTTATTATATTTATTAAATCTACGCATTTGTGTGAAGATAACAATTTTTTGTAATAATCCTCCATTACTTTGTAATTTTGATTTTCAATAAAATCTGTTTCAATATTAGGAATTTGCCTAATAATATTCTTTACTTCAGATTTTGTAACAATTGGTCGCATGTACATTGAAGTATCAACAGGAATAAATATTTTTCCATCTCCATATACAGGTGATAAAGTATAATATAGTTTATCTTTAGTTATGCCAGCAATGTCTGGAACTCCAATTTCATCAACTCTGCAGACACCTTGATTTGCATAAATAATATTCTCTCCAATTTTATACATAAATGCCTCCTTTACTTAACTATTGACCATTTTTTCTAAAATTAAACAGATAAAAAAAATAACGTGAAGTTTAGCAACTGGAATTACGTTTCTAAAAACTACACGTTGTATATTCATTTTATCACAAAAAGTTTAAAAAAGTAAGTTAATTTAGTTGATTTTTTTTAAAATTGTGATATTATATAAAGTTTAATCAATAAACGGTTTTAGGGTTAATTGATAACTATTCTTTATTATTTCTTTTCTCAAATGCAAGCTTATCTAAATAACCCTGCAAAATCAAAATAGCCGCTTGTTTATCAATAACAGCTTTTCTTTTTTTTCGGCTGACATCAGCCTCAATAAGAACTTTTTCAGCCATTACAGTAGTAAGACGTTCATCCTGGAAAACTACAGCTATATCAGCCATTCCTGAACTTTTAAGCTTATTTTCAAGCATAGTTTTAAATTCATATACTTTTTCTGTCTGAATGCTGTCTGTTCCATCCAGTTTCTTAGGAAGGCCTACTACTACAGTATCGCAATTATATTCATTAATATAGTCCATAACCTTTCCAGCATCTTTTCTAATGCCTACTCGTTCTATTGTAGTAACTCCGTTAGCTGTGAGTAATAGTTCATCACTAACAGCAACCCCTATTGTTTTATCACCAACATCCAGTGCAAGTTTTCTCATATATTAATTACCTTTCTTTAAGCAAATAAATCTATTACATGTCTAATTTTTTTCAATGTATTACTCAAATGATTAAAATCAAAAAATAAGGCGGACAAATGTCCGCCCTTTTTCTAGTTTGTGTGCTATTTCTTCAGAAATGCTCGTAATAGTTCTTCTACTAAGTCATCTCTTTCGATGTGTCTAATGATATTTCTAGCGTTGTTATGCCCAGTTATGTAGGAAGGATCCCCTGAAAGGATATAACCTACCATCTGGTCAATTGCATTATAACCCTTTTCATCTAAAGCATCATAAACGGTCTTTAAAATATCTTCTGTTGTTTTTTGGTCACTTTTCTCTAAATTGTTAAACATAATTGTGTTTCTATCCAATCCTACTCACCTTCTTCCTTTTCTATTATTATACACATATTTCCATAATTAAAACAACCCTAATTTTCATATTTAATATTGTTGTAATATTTACACAAAATTATTACGAAAATTTATATATTTTATTAATTTTTATTTAATAAGTGATTCAGCAATTTTAAATGCATCCTGGATTTTTGAAGGATCTTTTGCACCAGCCTGAGCCATATCGGCCTTTCCACCACCACCGCCTCCAGCGGCTGCAGCAATTTGTTTAATCATATTTCCTGCATGATAGCCCTTGTCAAGAAGATCATCAGTAACAGAAACCATAAATGTTACTTTTCCACCATTCTGAGTAGCAAATACTAATATATGTCCCTTATTAGATTTTTTTATGTCATCAGAAATCTGACGAAGGTCATTTATATCATAATCTGTAAATGCTTTAGTTAAAAGCTTAACATCACCAATAAGTTTTGCTTCGCTTAAAATAGAATCAAGGGAAGAACTGATGGCACTCTTCTTTAGTTCCTCTAATTCCTTCTTTAAAGATTTAACTTCCTCAGATATACTTAAAATTTTTGTCATTAAACCCGCATGGTTTGTTTTTAAAATATCAGCAGCATTATCTATAACAGCTTCCGTTTCCTGAAGTTTATTAACAATACCTAATCCAGTAATTGCTTCAATTCTTCTAACACCTGCCGCAACTCCCGATTCACTAATAATTTTAAATGAACCAATTAGACCTGAATTTGCTACGTGTGTACCACCACAAAGCTCTTTACTAAATTCACCTATAGATACAACCCTTACTTTATCACCGTATTTTTCACCAAACAAAGCAGTTGCACCAGTGTTAACCGCATCTTGCATGGACATTTCTTCCATAGTAACTGGTAAGAAGTGCATTATTTTATCGTTGACAATTCTTTCTACTGCAGCAAGCTGCTCTTTTGTTACAGCTTCATAGTGATTAAAGTCAAAGCGCAGACCTTCAGTATTTACACTGGATCCAGCCTGTTGTACATGACCACCAATTACTTCTCTAAGTGCCTGTTGTAGTAAATGTGTAGCCGTATGATTCCTTGAAATATGATTTCTTACAGGAATGTCAACGAATAAGTTTAATTTATCTCCTACTTTAATTTCACCCTTTACAATTTTTAATTTATGTGCAAAATTACCTTGCAATTTTGTAACTTCAACCACTTCAGCAGTAAAGTTATCATTACAAACTATACCATGATCATAAATCTGACCGCCGCTTTCAGCATAGAAAGGGGTTTTATCCAGTATAATTCTTGCCTCATCACCAACTTTGGCGATTTGTAAAACAGTTTTATTAGAGAAAATACCTTTTACAGTTCCCTCATCTATAGTCTTTTCGTATCCTGTAAATTCAGTTTTACTACTAAAAGCAAAATCAAGATTTTCTTCCGCCCAACCATCATCATCAACAGATTTTCTTGCTGCTCTTGCTGTTTCCTTTTGATGAAGCATATTTTCATTAAATCCATCAATATTAGCAGTACAATTATTTTCTGCTAAGATTTCCTGAGTTAATTCAAGGGGAAAGCCATAAGTATCATAAAGTTTAAATACTTTTTCACCAGAAAGCTGTGTTTTGCCTTCCTTCTTTAATGCTTCTACATACTCAGCAATAATTGCAGTTCCCTGGTCAATTGTTGAACTGAACTTTTCTTCTTCTATAGTAATAATCTTGTGAATATATTCACGTTTTTCTTCAAGTTCAGGATATGCGTTGCCTGAAACTTCAATAACCTTCTTTGATAATTCAGCAAGAAATGCTCCTTCAACATTTAGAAGTTTGCCGTGTCTTGCCGCCCTTCTAAGAAGTCTTCTAAGAACATAACCTCTACCCTCATTGCTTGGAATGATGCCATCTGCAATCATGAATGTTACTGAACGTATGTGGTCAGTAATAATTCGGATAGATACATCTGTCTTAAACTTACCATTACCATATTCAACTCCTGACTTTGCAACAACAGCATCAAGAATATATTTAATCGTATCAATATCAAATATTGAATCGACACCTTGCATGATACAAGCAAGTCTTTCAAGTCCCATACCAGTATCAATATTTGGGTGTGCTAAATTTGAATAATTACCATCCTCGTCTCTTGAAAACTGTGTGAATACATGGTTCCAGAATTCAACGTATCTGTCACAGTCACATCCTGGTTTACAGTCTGAACTACCACAACCATATTCCTCACCTCTGTCAAAATAGATTTCAGAACATGGTCCACATGGGCCTGTACCAATTTCCCAGAAATTATCATCTTTTCCTAGTCTTACTATTCTTTCTTCTGGCATTCCTATAACAGTTTTCCAAATGTTATAGGCTTCATCATCATCCTCATAAATTGTGGCCCAGATTTTATCTTCAGGCAGTTTTAGAACCTGGGTTATAAATTCCCATCCCCAAGTTAAAGACTCCGTTTTGAAATAATCACCAAATGAAAAACTTCCAAGCATTTCAAAGAAAGTACCATGTCTTGCTGTCATACCAACATTATCAATATCGCCAGTCCTGATGCACTTCTGACAAGTTGTCATTCTCTTGCTTGGCGGTGTTTCAAGTCCCGCAAAATAAGGCTTTAATGGTGCCATACCAGAATTTATAATAAGCAGACTCTTGTCCTTTTCCGGAACAAGTGAAAAGCTCTTTCTCTTATAGTGTTCTTTACTAACATAAAAATTTTGGAATGTTTCTCTAATCTGATTTAATCCAAGTTTTTCCATATATATTTATTCCTCCTGTGAAACATTGTACAAATAACCCAATCATTATACCACGTTTTATGGTACAATTAAAGAAAATAATGAATAAAACGTCAAGTATACATAAATTTATATGTAATTATATGTAATTGGGGGAATTATGCGAAAAAATATTCTTGGAAACACTGGTTTAGAAGTCACTCCTGTTGGCTTTGGAGTATTAACCATAGGAAAAACTCAATTAAATATGTCTGTTGAAGATGGTTCGGCTGTATTAAAATATGCATTGGAATGTGGTATAAATTTTCTAGATACCGCTCAGTATTATGATACCTATCATTATATAAAACATGCACTAAAAGGGACAAATTTTGATCCAGTCATAACATCAAAGTGTTTAGATTCATCTTATAGCCAAATGAAATATGCTGTTGAACAGGCAAGAAAAGAAATGGACAGAGATGTGATCGATATATTCCTTCTTCATGAGGTCAGAAATGATCCAGATTGGGATTATAGAAAAGGAGCATGGGAATATTTGCAGGAAGCAAAGGTTAAAGGAATTGTAAAAGCTATAGGGGTTTCTACTCACCATGTAGATGTAGCCGAAAAAGCTGCTGCTATCAAAGAACTGGATGTAATCTTTCCCCTTATTAATTTTAACAGTCTTGGAATAAGAAAAGGAAATGAATCTGGTACTAAAGATGAAATGGCTGCTGCTATAAAGAAAAATTCGGATAATGGTAAAGGTGTATTTACTATGAAAGTATTTGGCGGTGGAAATTTAACAGGACATTATATAGAAGCACTTGATTATGTTACTGCCCTTTCAGGAGTTTCTTCAATGATGATAGGTTTTGGATATAACTATGAAATAGATCGAATCATTGAATATATAGACGGTAATATAGACAGGAGCTATGCCCCTGATATTACAAACAAAAAAATCCATATAGATGAAGGCGACTGTGAAAATTGTGGAGCATGTATTAAAAAATGCCCTAACAATGCCATTAGTTTTAATGAGAATGGCGCAGCATCAGTAAATCACGGTGTTTGTTTAACTTGTGGCTATTGTGCACCTGTCTGCCCTGTACGTGCAATAATAATGTTTTAATGGGTTAAATTAAATAATAAATTTGAAGGCATCTGGATAGATTTGAAATATCCATATGCCTTATTTGTTTTAAGATAGAGATTTCTTTTATTTTAATATTGAATTTATTAGTTGCAGTATTGCAATTAATATTGGAATAGCAAGATAAAATATTATAATTTTTCCTGCCAGTTCAACTTTTCCAGCGATGGCTCCTTCACCAGAATCCTTACACAGTTGAGAAGTGAAATCAGCGATATATGCAACCACAAGTACCTTAATAATTATTGGGAAAAAGGTTTTTCCATATGTAATATTTCCATATATACTTTCTAAGAATGAAAATACCGCCATAAGCTTTTCTAAAGCTAAAGAAAATATGATTATAACCGTTGCCAGTACTACATAAATTGCAAATTCAGGTTTGAAACCTTTTATTACCTGTGCACAAATAACCCCTACAAGTGCGATGAGAGCGATTTTTATTATATCCATAGGGCCACCTATAATTGAAATAATGTTTTTACAGTTTCAAAGAATTCGCTAATCATACGTATTATGAAGAAAAGTACTATTACAATTCCTGCTAAGGTCGTCATTAATGCATAATCTTCTCTACCAGCTTTTGAAAGAATTTGGTTTATTACTGCTATTGCAATACCTATTCCAGCGATTTTAAATATGATGTCAACATCCATCATTCTTTGTTTCCTCCACATTTTTATATTTCTATAAAAGTATAATAACTATTGTTAAGCCTATAGCCATTCCTAAACCTTTATACATTTTTCCCTTAGTATTATTTTGCTGAACTGCTTGTTCTAATTGGTTTTCAATTTGTTTATATGCTCTTTGGATAACGGCACTTTGACCATAAATATCGGTGCCACCGAGCACCTTCCCTAGTTCCTTTATGGTGTACATGTCTTCTGTAGTAAAGGAACAGCTTTCACCTAATTCTTCGGTATATTTAAACCAGCTTTCAATAAAGCTGCAATTGTTCTTTCCATTTAAATCTACAGATACTTTGGCAAACAAATTTTTAGCAGCATTATTTGCTTTTTCATCAGAAACAATTTTTAATGCTTCTGGGAGTGGTGTCTTTCGGTATAATATTTCATCCTCCAAGTTTTTTAAACCATCTAGGAAGCTTTGCAAATTTATAACCCTGCATTGATAATCCTGTGACTTGAAATATCCTAGTGCACAACAAATTATAAAAATTAGAGTATTTAATATGATATTAAGCAAAATATATCTTCCTTTCTGCATGTTTACATAAAATCGTTATTGTCTTTATTGCTATACTGCTTTGAATACATAACTTCTCTGATTGAACCTGTTTTAGGAACATTTGTTAAAAATATGATACAGGAGAAAGTACCTTTTTTTACTAAACTGCCTATGGCTGAATTTAAGATATCTTCATAAGAATTTCCATGTATTGTAGTAATTAAATTAACCCCGGCACACATGGCAGCCTCGATAGCATAAATATCAGCACTCTTTCCAATTTCATCGGTAGCAATTATATTGGGTGACATGGATCTAATAAGCATAATAATTCCCTGTTCCTTTGGACAACCATCTAATATATCAGTTCGTGGTCCCAAATCATAGCAAGTTTTGCCTTTATAGCTACCTGCTATTTCGGATCTCTCATCACAAACACCAACTCTAAATCCTTTACTGCTTAAGTTTCTTACTAAATCACGAAGCAAGGTTGTTTTTCCACATTTAGGCGGGGAAACTATTAATGTATTATGAATGCTGCCATCAGGTTTAAGGATTTTTTTTAAGCATTCTTCTGAAGCACCTATCACTTCTCTGCTGCATCTAATATTTAATGACGATATATCTTTGATTAATTTTACGTTTTCTTTTTCAAGAACAACTTTTCCACATACCCCCACTCGATGTCCACCTTCAATTGTTATATAACCATTTGCTAGTTCTGTCTCATAAGCGTAATAAGAATAATTCAATAAACGATTGATTAAATTATTGAGCATTTCATAATCAACTGCATATGATATGTAATACTCCTCATTTAGCGAAATTATAGAAATGGGCTGTCCGATTCTAAACCTAAATTCTTCAGCATTATTAATAATTGTATCAGGCAGAGCTCTAAAGGTATTCTCAAGCTCCTGTGGCATCTTAATAAGTATACTCTCAATATTTTTCTCCATGATGTAACACCTCCATATCTTAAACATATTGCTTGGACACAAAATTATGATAAAAATTTTAAATGCGTATAAAAAAAAACACATCCTCATAAGAGAATGTGTTTGTATTTTCTATTCTTCCTTTCCATGAGGTTCATCCTCGTTTGGATTAGGAACAATATATAGTTTCACTTTTTCAATTCTTCGTTCTTTTACAGATTCTATTTTAAACACACAGTTTTCATATTCGATAACACGTTTTTCAGGCTCATCTTCATCTGGTATTTCACCAAGTAAATCAATTAAAAGACCTGCAAGAGTTTCACTGTTTTCTGATTGAAGATTTAAATTAAGCTTTTCATCTAAATCATCTAAATTAATAAATCCGTCAACGATAAACGTATTATCGTCAATCTTCTCTATTGGAAGCTCTTCTTCGTCATATTCATCATCAATATCACCCATTACTTCTTCAATTATGTCTTCCATTGTTACTATTCCAGAAAATCCACCATATTCATCAATTAGTATAGCAATATGCTGTTTTGAACTTTGTAAATCAAAGAATAAAGAATCAATATTTTTAGTTTCAGGTACAAAATATGGTTTCCTCAAAATTGATCTTATATCAACATTTTCAAAACCATCTTCCCTAGCCTTTATCAAATAATCTTTTATGTGTAATATACCGATTATATTATCACTGTCATCTTCATATACTGGAATTCTTGAACATCTTAGCTCCATTAATTCATCAATATACTCTTCTGTAGGATTATTAATATCAATATAGAAGACATCTGTTCTTGGGGTCATTACTTCATATGCTAGTTTATCATCAAAAGCAAAGATACGATTGATCATCTTTCTGCCTTTTTCTTTAAGCAAACCTGTTTCCTGTCCAAATTCAAGCATAGACATAACTTCGTCTTCAGAGAATTCTTCATCTTCAATTTTTATCTTTTGTTTTGTAATCCATAAAATTATATTTACAGAAAAAGATAAAATCCATACAAACGGTTTCGTTAGCTTTGATAATATTATAATGGGTCGCACAACATGAAGTGCAATGGTTTCTGCATGTTGTAGAGCTATTCTTTTAGGATATAACTCACCAAAAACAAGTGTGATATAAGATAAAACAATAGTCACAACAAGAATAGCTATATAACCGCTATAAGGTATTCCTAAGGTTGTTAAGAATTTACTTAAATTATCAGACATCCCTACTGCAGCAGATGCACTGGCAAGAAATCCTGCCAAAGTAATTGCTACTTGAATGGTAGATAGAAATACATTTGGTTTTTCTAATAAATCACGCAACATTGCAGCTTGTTTGTTTCCTTCTTGTGCAAGAAGTTTAATCTTATTTTTGTTTATAGATACGATTGACATTTCTGCAGCTGCAAAAAACGCATTTATAAAAATTAAAAATATTAAAAATATTATTTGCGCCATTACTGGCGTACTGGGGTCCGAAGACATTCTTTTTCTCTCCTTTTTATTCCTTAATTACTGTAATTAATACTTAAACCATGTGGAAAATTATATCATTTTATTTCCTTTTACGCAACATAAATCCCGCAGTAATTGGATGAGCTACTTTTATCTGAAGAAGCTGTTGAGGATGAGGTGCTGATTCAACCGGATCACCATCTTCATTCAGCATGGTTTCAAGCGTCTGCGTAAAGAAATGCCAATTAGGACCAAATATTTCTATTTCTTCACCAATACTCATTTTGTTTCGTTGCTCTACTAATGCCATTCCTGTTTGATCATTGTAACTTTTTACCAATCCTACAAAAGAATATTCTCTGGTATATGCACTGGTTTGATAATCCTGATCTTTGTTGGTAGGTTTATCAAAATAAAAACCAGTTGTAAATTGTCTGTGACTGACCTTTTTCAGCTCGCTTAACCATTCATCATTGAAAACATAATTTTCAGGATCATCATAATAAGCATCAATAGCTTTTCTATATGCACTTACAATAGTGGCAACATAGAAAACACTTTTCATACGACCTTCTATCTTCGCAGATACTATTCCGGCATCAATCAATTCTGGTATATGATCAATCATGCATAAATCTCTAGAATTTAGAATATACGTTCCTCGCTCATCTTCTTCAATAGGAAAATATTCACCGGGTCTCTGTTCTTCCACCAGACTGTATTTCCATCTGCAAGGATGAGCACATTGACCTCTGTTAGCATCTCTTTCTATCATGAAGTTGCTAAGTAAACATCTTCCTGAATAAGAAATACACATTGCCCCTTGAACAAATGCTTCTATTTCCATTTCTTCAGGCATTTTGCTGCGAAGTTCCTTTATTTCTTTAAAAGTAAGCTCTCTGGCAAGAACAATTCTTTTAATTCCCTGCTGGTGCCAAAATTCCGCAGTTTTGAAATTAGTCATATTTGCCTGTGTACTTAAGTGTAACTCAGCCTTTGGTATAGCTTCTTTTATTAATAACATAATGCCAGGATCTGAAACTAAAAAGGCATCAATAGCAATATCCTTAATTTTATTTAAATATTCCTCAAAAGGCTTGATATCTTCATTATGTGCATAAATATTTACTGTTAAATAGGCTTTTTTACCCCTAGAATGAGCATATTCCACTCCCTCTTTTATTTCCTCAATCGTAAGATTCCCTGCTCCGGCTCTAAGACTAAACATCTCACCACCAAAATATACGGCATCTGCGCCATAATCAATAGCAATTTTTAATTTTTCTAAATCCCCCGCTGGAGCTAATAGTTCTATTTTTTTCATTTTTACCTCTCGTATCCATAATATGTTTATTGTAAATCTATTAAGCTAAAATACTAATTGCCAACCCGTCTCCCACTGAAATAACTGAAGTATGGCAATAATCCAATTCATTAATATATCGTACATATTCTTGCATTTTACGGATATTTGTTTTATGTTTACCATGGATATCATATTCACTGGAAACAGTCATTGCTTTCATAAGTACATTATCTGATATAATTATAGTATCTTGGTGAGTTAATTTTATAGCAGAATCCCAAAATCTCTTATAGTGACTTTTGGCTGCATCGATAAATACTAGGTCAAATGGTTCACTGCCTTCGTTATATAACTTTTCTATAACTTCAGCTCCATCACCAAGATAAACCGTAATTTTATCGGATAATCCAAGCTTTTCTATATTGTCTAAAGCTGTTTTATATGTTTCTTCATTATATTCTATAGTAACAATTTCTGCACCCTCATAAACGGTAGCAAAACAAGAAGATGAATACCCTACTGCAGTACCAATTTCTAATATTCTTTTAGGATGATGAATACGAATTAAATTTAAAAGCAAGCTTTCTGTATCTTTTAATATAATGGGTACATTGGCTTCTTCAGCCTCCATGCGTAGTTGTCCCAGTTCTTGCGTTAAAGGTTTATATAATTCATCAATATATTGAGTTACTTTTTCATTTGTAATATTCATAAACGTTCTCCATTACAGTGAATTAATATAGGCTTTCTTATTTTTTAAAAATTCTTCATAAGTATTTGAAAACTTATGAGTACCATTATTTTCTGCACTGAGTACATAATAATAATAATTTGTGCCCTCTGGATATAAAGCTGCCTTTATGGAATCAATACTTGGCGAGCAGATAGGCCCTGGAGGAAGACCTGTATTTTGATAAGTGTTATAAGGTGAATCCACCTGTAAATCATTATAATCAAGTCTGTCCTTATGTTCGGGCAAAGCATACTGAACGGCTGCATCTATCTGTAAAGGCATATTAATAGCCAATCTATTATATATAACACTGGCAACTGTGGCCTTTTCAGAAGAAACTAAAGTTTCTCTTTCAATTAAAGATGCTATTGTAATGATTTTATACATGTCATAGCCCATTTCAGTTGCTCTAGTGTAATATTCATCTAAAACAAGTTTATCAAATTGTGCCAGCATTTTATTAATGATTTCATGCTCACTGGCTGTAGTATAAATATCATATGTTTCAGGATATAAAAACCCTTCAAGTCGGTTTTCATTATTGGGTAAAAGAGACATAAATTTATAATCAAAGGTACCCGATTGTACTTCTGAGATAAATGAATCTTTATTAATTAAATTATTCGCAGCAAGTTTTTCTGCAGTTTGTTTTACCGTAAGCCCTTCTGGGATTGTAAACCGACTGATATTTGATTCACCAGATATAATTATTTCCATAATCTGCTGGATTGTCATGGCCGATGATAGTGAGTATTCCCCTGCTTTATACTTTCCATCATTTCCCTGTAATTTTGATAATAGTTTAAAATTATTTGCACTTGAAATAATTTTATTATCTTGTAATATTTGACCAATGGTTTTTGTTCCTGAGCCTTGTGGTATACTTACTGCTAATATTTGAGTATTGTCTTTGTCTAAGGGATTTCCTAAATTGCTTATATAATATACTGAACTTCCAATTAATATTATAACTAGCACTAAAATTATGGCTACTAAATTAAAATTTTTCCCTTTTCCCTTGCTTGGATTTGTTTTTCCCATAAATGTTTCCTCTTTTGTATTATTCACATTAATTATAAAGGGACGTATAGAACGCCCCTTTAATTAATTTATTCAGTTACTGCTTTATTTAGATCTTCCTAAATAATCGCCTGTTCTTGTATCTATCTGAATAACTTCGCCTTCTTCAATAAAAATAGGGACCTGAACAATCGCGCCTGTTTCAACAGTTGCTGCCTTAGTTACGTTAGTAGCTGTATCGCCTTTAACGCCTGGTTCAGTTTCAATTACCTTTAGATTTACAAAGTTAGGAGGTTCTACCATAAATGCTGAACCCTTGTAGAATTTAATAGTAGCTTCATCATTTTCTCTTAAGTACTTGATTGCTTCTTCAACTTGTTCTTCCATTAGAGGAACCTGTTCAAAAGTTTCCTGATCCATGAAGTAGTATAGTTCTCCATCATTGTATAAGTACTGCATCTGCTTCGTTTCAATATGAGCCTTAGGAAATTTGTCATTTGGGTTAAATGCTTCTTCTCTAGTGGCACCAGTAAGAATATTTTTGTACTTTGTTCTTACAAAAGCAGCACCTTTTCCTGGTTTTACATGCTGGAAATCTAAAATAACATGTGGCTCACCATTTAATTCAAAAGTAATACCTTTTCTAAAATCACTTGCGTATAACATATTTTACTCCTTTATAATTAGTGTCAAAATAACTAAAAACCTTCGTTCTTAGAGAATTATTAAGTCTTTTGTAGATTTTACGGTATTTATTATACCAAAAGATGTAACAATTGCCAAGTCCTCAATATAAACTCCAAACTTTATTTGTTATTTCCAAGATTAATTACTTCTCCTAAAATCTTATATATATCATTCATCATAAGTGAAAATCTAAGTTCTGACTGTAGATATTGGGCTGCAAGAGGATCACTCATCATAATACCATAAAGCTGTTGAATCTGACCAGTAAATTCTTCATCAATTTCCTGGCCAAGTATTTGCTTTGTCTGCATTTCCATTTGCTTTGCCTGAAAATCATTTATCATTTCAGTAAGCTCACTATTTTGAGAAACAGTTGCCTTCATAGCTTCATACTGTTTTAATTCCTCTGAATCCTTAATTGCTGTAGCTAGAGTTCTAGCTGCATCATATACATTCATTTTTACACCTCCAAGAATATGGGCAGTATAACAGGACTTCTCTTTGTCTGCTTATAAATAAAGCTTCTAAGATCGTCTCTTACTGCTGATTTAAGCGCATTCCAATCTTTAACATTTTCTTCGCAGCACTTATCAAGTGTATTTGCCACGAGATTTCTTGCTTGCTCAATAAGATTTTCATTTTCTCTTACATAAACAAATCCTCTGGAAATAATATCTGGACCAGAACATATTGTACCAGATGCCTTATCTATAGCAGCTACTACAATAATAAGCCCTGATTCTGAAAGAAGCTTTCTGTCACGGAGTACTATATTTCCAACATCACCTACACCAAGACCATCAACATATACAGCTTGTGAAGGTACTTCTTCTTTAAGTATTTCTGCCTTACTAGCAGTTACACTAAGAACATTACCATTTTCTAAAATAAAGATATTTTCAGGATCTTCACCCAGGCTTTCTGCAATTTGTGCATGCCTTTTCAGATGTCGATACTCACCATGTACCGGCATAAAAAACTTTGGTTTAATTAGCGAATGCATTAACTTCAATTCTTCTTCGCAGGCATGGCCTGAAACGTGAATATCCGCTATATCTGAGTAAATTACTTCTGCACCCTTTTCAAAAAGTTTATTCACAACATTTGAAACTGTCTTCTCATTTCCAGGTACAGGACTAGAGGATAATATTACCATATCACCTTTTTTAATGGTCACAGCCTTATGATCAGCAGATGCCATTCTTGAAAGCGCTGACATTGGTTCACCTTGACTGCCTGTAGTGATAATTACAAGTTCTTTGTCAGGAATATTTTTAGTTTTATTTATATCTACAAGTACATTTGCAGGGACAGTTAAATATCCAAGTTCCATAGCAATGTTTACTACATTGACCATGCTTCTACCAGATATAGCCACCTTACGTCCAACCATAACGGCAATGTCAATAATTCTTTGTACTCTGTGTACATTTGATGAAAATGTAGCAATAATAATTCTAGATTCTGAGTTCCTAAAAATATTTTCAAGCGTGATGCCTACGGTCTGCTCTGACATGGAATAGCCTGGTCTTGTAGCATTTGTACTGTCACATAGCATAAGTTGAACGCCTTTTGATCCAAGCTCAGCAAGTCTGGCAAAATCCATAGGTGCTCCGCTTACAGGTGTATAATCAATCTTAAAATCTCCTGTATGGAATACTCTTCCTACGGGTGTATCTATACACCAGCAAATGGCGTCTGCAACAGAATGTGTACTTCTAATGGCTTCTGCATTAAATGCTCCCAGCTGAACCTTGTCTCCATGAACAACTGTATTTAAGTCAGCCTTAATTCCATGTTCTTTAAGTTTATTTTCTACCAGTCCTAAAGTTAACCTTGTTCCGTAAATTGGGACATTAATCTGCTTTAAAAGGTAAGGAATAGCTCCTATATGGTCTTCATGTCCATGTGTTAATATCATTCCTTTTATTTTCTCTTTGTTTTTTACAACATAGCTAAAATCAGGAATAACAATATCAATTCCGTACATTTCATCTTCTGGAAAGGACAGTCCGCAGTCAATAATTAGCAAATCTTCTTTATATTCCAAAACGGTCATGTTTTTACCGATCTCATTTAATCCGCCAATTGGAATAACGCGTAGTGGGCTGCCACCCTTTTTATTCGTTCTTTTTCTCATTCTTTCTCCGTTCTACTTTTGCTATGAAACTTATTTCACAACGATATTCAATAGTTTGTTAGGTACTGCTATAATTTTAACCACAGTTTTTCCATCTATTAAAGCTTTTACTTTTTCGTTCTCCATCGCTATCTTTTCAAATGTTTCTTTATCTAAATTGTTTGTTACATTCATTTTTTCTTTAACTTTTCCGTTTATCTGGATAACAATTTCTACAGTATCTTTTACCATTGCAGCTTCATCATACTTTGGCCAGCTAACTTTATGAACAGATTCATTATGTCCTAAACTCTGCCACATTTCTTCGCAGATATGAGGGGTAAATGGTGATAAAACTAATACCAGGTTTTCAACTGCAGCTTTTAGGAGCCCTAGATTGATATTATCATTTTCCTTGTATTTATACATTTCATTAACCATTTCCATGATTGAACTGATAGCAGTATTAAAGCTAAATCTGCCGCCAACGTCTTCAGAAACCTTCTTAATAGTTGTATTCATTTCAAAAGCTAAAGATTTATCTTCTTCTGTTTCTAAAATATATGAATTTGGTGCATGTTCTATAACATTCTCAAGTTCATAAACTAGCCTGTATACTCGGTTAAGGAATCTGTAACTTCCTTCAACACCAGCATCTGACCAATCAAGTTCTCTTTCAGGAGGTGCAGCAAATAAAATAAATAGTCTTGCTGTATCTGCTCCATATTTTTTAATAATTTCTGCAGGGCTTACTACATTACCGATAGATTTTGACATTTTCTTTCCATCTTTGATAACCATACCCTGAGTTAGTAAATTTTCAAAAGGTTCTTCATTTGTAGTATATCCAAGATCATAAAGAGCCATCTGGAAAAACCTTGCATACATTAAGTGAAGTATAGCATGTTCTACACCACCTATATACTGATCCACATTCATCCAGTATTTTTGCTTATCCTTTGAGAAAGCTTCCTTGTCGTTCTTTGCATCTGTGTATCTTAAGAAATACCAAGATGAATCAAGGAATGTATCCATAGTATCCATTTCTCTTTTAGCAGGCTTTCCGCATTTAGGGCATACGGCTTTAGCAAAAGTCTTACTTGTTGTAAGTGGTGATTCGCCCTTACCAGTAAATTCAACATCTGTTGGAAGCATTACAGGAAGATTTTCTTCTTTTTCTGGAACCCATCCACAATCATCACAGTAAATCATAGGAATAGGCGTACCCCAATATCGCTGTCTTGAAATAAGCCAGTCTCTTAGCCTGTAATTAATAGATTTTTTACCAATCCCTTTTTCTTCAAGATAATCTATAATCTTAAGTATTGCTTCCTTATTGTTCATACCTGTGAACATTTCAGAATTTATCATCTTACCTTCGGCAACAAAAGCTTCTGTTAAATTATTAATGTCTATAGAAGGATCTGCTGATTCTACTACAGGAATAATTTCACAGTTAAACTTTTTAGCAAATTCAAAGTCTCTCTGGTCGTGGGCAGGTACCGCCATTATAGCTCCAGTACCATAATCCATAAGGACATAGTCGGAAATAAAGATTGGAACCTTCTTTCCATTTAAAGGATTGATAGCATATCTACCAATAAATACACCTGTTTTTTCATTTGTAGTTGATGTTCTTTCAATATCAGATTTATGCTGGACTTCATCTAAATATTTCTCAACTTCAGTTTCTTTACCGGCACCTTTTATAAGTTCTTTTACATATGGGTGTTCAGGTGCAAGTACCATGTAAGTTACCCCATAAAGAGTATCTGGTCTTGTTGTAAAAATTTTAAGTTTTCTGTCAAACTCATCCACATCAAAGTCAACTTCAGCTCCAACACTCTTTCCTATCCAGTTCTTCTGCATAATTTTAACCTTGCTTGGCCATCCCTCAAGTTTCTCAAGGTTATCAAGAAGTCTATCTGCATAATCTGTAATCTTGAAGTACCACTGGGATAATTCTTTCTTACCAACTAATGAACCACAACGTTCACAAGACCCATCAACAACCTGTTCGTTTGCAAGTACAGTCTGACAGCTTGGGCACCAGTTTACAGGATTTTCTTTCTTATAAGCTAAACCTTTGTTATAGAACTGAATGAAAATCCACTGCATCCATTTATAATAATCAGGACGACAAGTAGCCACTTCTCTATCCCAATCATATGCAAATCCTAATTCCTTTAACTGTTCTGTCATTTCTGCAATATTTTCTGTAGTCCATTTTGCAGGAGCAATGCCATGCTTAATGGCTGCATTTTCAGCAGGAAGTCCAAATGAATCATATCCCATAGGATGTAATACATTAAATCCAGCCATGGTTTTGTATCTCGCAATAACATCACCTATAGAATAGTTTCTTACATGTCCCATATGTAATTTTCCTGATGGGTATGGAAACATTTCCAGTACATAATACTTTTCTTTACTTTCATCTTCAGAAGTAGCAAAAACCTTGTTTTTTTCCCAATACTTCTGCCATTTTTCTTCGATTTCACTGAAGTTGTACTTTTCTAACATCGATTAATCCTCCAAATCAAGTTCTAAAAATTCACAATCGCCCCAAACCTTTTCAATGTTGTATCTCTGGCGCATTTCTGTAGTTAAAACATTTACTATTACGTCACCATAATCCATGAGAATCCAACCAGAACTAGCTTGTCCTTCTATACTTTTTGCAAACATTTCATTTTTTGCAAATTCATCGTCAATATCATCACTTAGTGATTTGATTTGTCTTTCGCTATTACCTGAGGCCAAAACAAAATAATCAGCAAATGAAGATTTAACGCTAATATCAATACATACGATATCCTGTGCCTTTTTTTGGTCTAAAACTTTAGTTGCCAATAATGCTATTTCTTTACTATTCATCTAGAATCTCCTTTAAATTTTCAATCCTTTTAAGTAATCTCTTGCTTCTACAGTATCTTCATCTAAAAATAAATTTTGTGATTTAACATAATCAATAGTTCTTGATAATGATAATATACAAGCTTCGTCCAAATTAACAAATGCAGCTTTCCTTAGCTCATCTACTCCTGGATATTCTCTATTTGGTTCTATGGCATCAGCTAAATATATTATTTTTTCCAGTTGTGACATATTTAGTCTGCCTGTAGTGTGATAACTTACCGCATTTAAAATATCTTTATCCGTAATGCCATAATCTTTTGTCATAATAACTGCTGCAACTTTACCATGAGCTAAATTTCTATTATTTAGATATTTTGAACCTAATTTAAATTGCTTAACATATTCATTCATTTTCTGCAAAGATATTTCTCTGAACATATCATGAAATAGTGCCGCAATTTCTGCTTTTTTTATATCAGTGCCATATAAAGCTGATAGTTCTAAAGCGATATCCCTAACAGCATAGATATGTTGTTTTCTCTTTTCAGATAAATTTTGTTCTATATAATCATTTATACAGCCCGTTTTCATGAATATACCTTTCTACAACCTCTGGAACAAGATCTTTAATACTTTTCCCCATTTTAACACGAGTTTTTATATCAGTTGAAGAAATTGGTAATTCTTCATTATTTAACAATATAATATTAGTATTATAAACCGCTCTTATCCTGTCTATACAGCATTTTAATTGATCTTCTTTGTAACCAGGTCTACTGCCTATGGCAAAACTAAAATCACGTAATAATTCTTTTGACTTATACCAGAATTCAATATTTAAAAATGAATCTGTACCTAAGATAAAGAAGAATTCAGTATCACTATTAAAAAAAGTTCTTATTCGCCTTAAAGTGTTAATAGTATATGAAATTTCATCGATTTCAAGCTCTGCATAAGATATTTCAAGGCCTTTTTTCCCTTGCAGTGCTTGTATTAACATATTTACTCTATGTTCTTCAGAGGTAACTTTCATATCCATCTTAAAGGGCTGGTATTTTGCTGGCATAAAAATTACTTTATCCAAATGTAATTCCCTTTTTGCCTGCAAAGCCAGCTGTATATGTCCCCAATGTATAGGATCAAAGCTTCCCCCGTATATTCCTATTTTGTTCATAACTTCCCCACTTAAGAAAGAACTTATTTTACCCTCTGATTTTAATTCCAAGTTCTTCCAGTTGTTCCTCAGATGCACAAGCAGGAGCTTCACTTACCATACATTGTGCTGCCTGATTCTTAGGAAATGCAATAACTTCTCTAATGCTATGCTGCCAGGACAGAAGCATTACAAGTCTGTCAAGACCATATGCTAATCCACCATGAGGAGGTGTTCCATATTTAAAGGCTTCCAACAAGAAACCAAATTTGCTGTCACATTCCTCTTTAGATAATCCAAGTACTTCGAACATTTTAGCTTGAAGATTCTTGTCATGAATTCTGATGCTTCCTCCACCAAGTTCTACACCATTAAGAACGATATCATAAGCTTGAGCTTTAACCTTTCCAGGTTCAGTGTCAAGCATAGGTACATCCTCGAGTCTAGGACATGTAAATGGATGGTGCATAGCAGAATAAGAATCTGTTTCATCATCATATTCAAATAATGGGAAGTCAACAACCCATAAGAAATTGTACTGTGTATCATCAAGAAGTCCAAGTCTTCCAGCAATTTCTCTTCTAAGAAATCCAAGCGTATCAAATACTACCTTAGCCTTATCTGCAGCTATAAGAATCAAGTCTCCTGATTTTGCATCAAATATAGCTGCAATTTCACAAAGTTGTTCCTGAGTAAAGAACTTATTAACAGATGAATTAATTTCATTATCTGTAATTCTCATCCATACAAGTCCCTTGGCTCCATAATGCTTTGCGGAATCTGTCAGCTTATCTAAATCTTTTCTGCTGAAATGTTCTGAACCACCATCAATGTTTATACCTCTTACATCACCATTGTTTAGTAATGCATCGGCAAATACTTTAAATTCAGTCCCAGCAACTACATCATTTAATTTCTTCAGTTCAAAGCCAAATCTAGTATCTGGTTTATCACTTCCGTATCTTTCCATAGCTTCATCATAGGAAAGTCTTGGAAATGGGGTTCGGATTTCAACATTCATGATTTCTTTCATTAATTTTTTTAAGAAACCTTCCTGAATTTCAATAACATCGTCGACGTCAACAAATGACATTTCAAGGTCAATCTGTGTAAACTCAGGTTGTCTGTCTGCTCTAAGGTCTTCATCTCTGAAGCACTTAACAATCTGCATATATCTATCTGTACCACCAACCATTAGAAGCTGCTTGAACATCTGTGGCGACTGTGGTAATGCATAGAATTGACCAGGATTAACTCTACTTGGTACAAGATAGTCTCTTGCACCTTCTGGTGTAGGCTTTATAAGCATAGGAGTTTCAACTTCAGTAAAGCCTTGACTGTCAAAATAGTCTCTTGCAAGTTTTGCTATGCTATGTCTGAAAGTAAGGTTCTTCTGCATTTTAAGTTTTCTTAAATCTAAGTATCTGTATTTTAACCTTAAATTATCATCAACATTATCATCGTCTTTAATGTAAATCGGTGGAGTTTCTGCTTCTGAATAGATAACTAAGTCATTAGCAAAAACTTCAATATCTCCTGTAGGAATATCAGGATTTTTTGATTGTCTTTCTTTAACTGTACCCTTAATTCCAACAACATATTCACTTCTAAGTTTGTCAGCGCATTCAAAAAGCTCTTGAGGAATTTTATCATCAAAAACAACCTGAACAATACCAGTCTTATCTCTTAAATCGCAGAAAATAAGGCCTCCAAGATTTCTTCTTTTTTGAATCCATCCATTTAATACAACACTTTCATCAATATTGCCTGAATTCAAAATGCCGCACATGTGTGTTCTCTTAAAAACATTGCTCATTATTTATATCTCCTATCTTACTTTTTTAATTCCTCAATAATATTGTCAATTGCAACAACTTTCTGCTCTGATGTAGCCATTGTTTTAATTGTAAGTTTACCTTCATGAAGTTCATTGTCTCCAATTACAACCGTATATTTAGCATGAATTCTATCTGCATATTTAAACTGTCCCTTGAAATTTCTTGCAAGGAGATCCATTTCAGCTTTTACACCTTCTAATCTCAATTTTCTCATAAGTAAAAGTCCATATTCTTTAGCGGGTTCACCCATAACTGCAATAAATACATCTACAGGGTCTGGTTCAGGAATCTCAATTTCATTAGCCTCTAAAGTCAATAACAATCTTTCAATTCCAAGCCCGAATCCAACACCAGGAGTTGCAGGACCACCAATTTGTTCGATAAGGTGGTCATAGCGACCTCCACCGCATACAGTTCCTTGTGCACCAATTTTATTTGAAACAAATTCAAATGCAGTTTTTGTATAATAGTCAAGCCCTCTTACAATGCCTGGGTCAACAATAAATTCAACACCCATAGCGGTTAAATTTTTTTGTAAATCTGCAAATGCATCCTTGCATTCATCGCATAAGTAGTCCAGCATCATAGGTGCACCCTTTCCTAATTCTTGACAAATTTCAGATTTACAGTCAAGAATTCTTAAAGGATTCCTATCATATCTGCCTTTGCACGTATCACAAAGCTGATCATACTTAGGCTTCAAAAATTCTCTTAAAGCAGTTCTGTGTTTTTCTCTGCATTTTGGACAGCCAATGCTGTTAATTCTTAATTCTAAATCTTTAATTCCCAGAGAATTTAAGAAGTCATATGCAAGACAGATAACTTCAGCATCTGCCATCATATTATTTGTTCCAAAAATTTCAATTCCAAATTGATGAAATTCTCTAAGCCTTCCAGATTGTGGTTTTTCATATCTAAAACAAGGTATATCATAATACATTTTTGTAGGCTGAACTTCAGCAAACTGCTTATGTTCAACAAAAGCTCTTACAGCAGGCGAAGTACCTTCTGGTTTTAAAGTTATACTTCGTTTTGCATAATCTTCAAAGGTATACATCTGCTTCTCTACTATATCAGTAGTATCACCAACACCCCTTGTAAATAATTCTGTATGCTCAAAAATAGGGGTCCTTACTTCTTTAAATCCATATTTCTGACATATATCAGAAAAGGCTTTTTCAACAAAATGCCATTTATACACCTGATTTGGCATAACATCTTTTGTACCTTTTGGCGCATTTGTTAACATTAAAACTACCTCCTAAATAAATTATCGTCTTTTCTCTGTAACATTTCGTTCAATCTTGATATATAAATTTCAAAATTAGATACATTTGGAACCCTTTCAAGGCGGTTCTCTTCTGGATAATATGCTTTTGATATTCCACCAGCACCAAGAGCAACAACCGTCTGATGCTCCTCCATTATCCTTATATTATAAATGCCCTCACATCCAGTCTTGGCATAACCTACATTTTCTAAACTGCCGGCCATGTGTTTCTGTCTGTAAAGATAATACGGCTTATAATCATTTTTATAAAGCTTATCCTTTGATAAGGCAAGCATATCTTTCACTACAATTGCCTGCTTATAATGAAAATCACTATCCATATCAATTAATCTGGATGCCCTTTTGACTGCTAAAGTATGCACAGTTATATTTTCAGCTCCAAGTTCAATCATAGTATTAATAGTATTTTCAAAATCTTCAAGCGTTTCTTCTGGAAGACCGGCAATAATATCCGTATTAATAATAGGAATTCCCACACTTCTTGCCATTTTAAATGCATTTAATATATCATTACTATTATGAGCACGGCCTATTAGTTCTAAAGTTCTATCTTTCATTGTTTGCGGATTAATACTAATCCTTTCAATACCATTCTTTTTTAATACCTGAAGTTTCTCAAGTGTTATAGTATCTGGTCTGCCAGCTTCTACAGTAAATTCTTTAGTTCTGCTTAAATCATAAGCACTATTAACTTCATGTAACAATTTGTCCAATTGCTCTGAATTAAGTGTTGTAGGCGTTCCTCCACCTATATATATAGATTCAGGATACATTCCTATTTGTGCCATCCTTTTACCCGTATGCCTGATTTCTTTATATAAGGCTTCCATATATTCTTGGATTTTATCAGGTTCTGATTGATTAGAAGTAAAAGAACAGTACAAACACCTGGTTGGACAAAAAGGTATACCAATATAAAGTCCAATACCATTTTGTACTGGTGTATCTAAAATTTTTTGCTGTGTTTGGTATATGTTACATATTAAAGAAATTTTTTCATCATTAAAAAGATAAAAATTTTTAAGCTTATCTATGACAAGTTCCATAGATTCCAGCTTATTAAAAAGTTCACCAACAAGTTTTACTGGCCTTACTCCAGTGTGTATACCCCATTCAGGCTTTTTACCAGTTAAAATCGATAATTCTTGGTATATAGCTTGTTTAAGGATATTTTTCTCTGTTTCATTAAATTCAAGCAACTGGTCATATCCAAAATTTTTATTTTCATTTATACCAATACTATCATTTTTATCTAAATCACAATATAAAGTATATTCTTCCGGTCTAAGGAATACTTTTATTAACTCATCGTATTCATATTTATTTGTTATTCCGTTTAATATTATTTTATACAAATGGATTACTCCTCTTTTCAAGGCCTATATTTGTAGAACCCATGTGCCCTGGATAAACCATTGTATCCTCCGGAAGAGTAAACAGCTTTGTATGAATGGCATTTTTTAGCTGAGGAAATGAGCCTCCTGGAAAATCAGTTCTGCCAATTGACTGCTGGAATAAAGTATCCCCACTAAATAGTACATTGCCTACTAAAATACACATTCCACCTGGGGTATGACCTGGTGTATAAAGAAATTTAAGCCTCAAGCCACCGATTTCAAGAGTATCATTATCATCAACCCAAATATTAGCTTCAAGCCCTATTTCTGTGCCACAACAATCTCTTGACATATTTAATCTTGGATTAGCAAGAAATTCTTTTTCGTGAATACAAGCCACTAACTGTGCATTTGGAAATAAAGACAAATAATCCTTAACACCACCAATATGATCTCCATGTCCATGAGTAAGAATGATATACTCAACATCGCAACGATCTTTTTTTATTAAATTTTCCATACTTGGACTGAATCCACCTGGATCTACAATAAAACCTTTATTCGTATTTTCGTCTCTCACATAATAAGTGTTTACACCCAAAGCTCCACTTGGTATACAATTTATCTGCATATACTCTCTCCACCTTTTAAAACAATTTTTTACTATCTAGTAATATGGTTACAGGTCCATCATTGTTAATCCTTACAAGCATATCTGCTTGGAATATACCTTCTCCTGTAAAAATCCCTTTTTCTTTTATCTGCTTAACAAATTCATTGTAAAGCTCTTTGGCTTTTTCAGGTCTGGCTGCTTTTATAAAACTTGGCCTTTTCCCTTTTCTTGCATCACCCAGTAAAGTGAACTGAGAAACGGCTAAAACCTGGCCACCAACATCCATTAATGAAAGATTCATTTTATCATCTTCATCTTCAAAAACCCGTAAGCCAGCAACTTTATCCACAATATAATTTACATCTTTTATATCATCAGTGTCCTCAACGCCTAACAGAACCACAAATCCTCTATTTATTGCTCCCGTAACCTTTCCTTCAACGGTTACATCACCGTCCGTTACTCTTTGTACAACCGCCCTCATGCTGCCTCCAAACCAATATGGTTTACATAATTTTTTTACCGTATATTTATTCTTTTTAGGTTATCGCCCTATATACATCAGCCACACCTGGTACACTTCTAAGCGAGCGTAAAACCTTTTCCATCTGATTTGTATTTGAAATAGATAAAGTCATAGTAATGTTAATAATTTGATCTTTAGCACTCTTTGCATTAACACCTGTAATATGAACATCCATATCTTCGCAAACTCTGGAAAGGTCCGAAAAAAGTCCTTTTCGATCCTCTGAAAGAATGCAGATATCTGCATTATAAGATTTAGTGTCCTCATTTGCATCCCATTCTACTTCAATAAATCTATTCCTTTCAATTTCAGGCATAGTTAGTATATTCACACAGTCTTTTCTATGCACTGAAATACCACGGCCCTTTGTTATAAATCCAACTATTTCATCTCCAGGTACAGGATTGCAGCACCTTGAAAAACGAATAAGGAGATTATCAACCCCCTTAACAGAAACACCTGTCTGATCCTTATTGTTGTTTTGTTTTTTCTTTTTTTCATTTACAGTAATACTTGTTATGTTATTTTCTGTTTTCTTAAGTTCCTCTTGTTTTTCCTCATGAAAATAGCCAATAAGGGTAATTGCTACCCTTCCCAAAAAAGCTCCGCCATAACTCAGCTGAGTAAATAAATCGTCATGCGAAGTAAGGTTCAAATTTTTTACAAGTTTATTAATATATGAATTTTTCATTATGTGGATAGGATCATAGCCTTTTTTCCTCAGATATTTTTCTAAAAGTTCTTTGCCTTTTTCAACATTATCTGACTTGTTTTCTTTCTTTAAAAAACCTCTAATCTTATTTCTGGCATGACTGCTTTTAGCTATTTTTAACCAATCAGTGCTAGGCCCTTTAGAATTAGATGAAGTAACTATTTCCACAATATTACCATTTTCAAGTCTGTGGTCAATTGGCACCATTTTGCCATTAACCTTAGCACCAACACATTTATAGCCAACAGCTGAATGAATTTTAAATGCAAAGTCTAACGGTGTGGAACCTGCAGGTAATTCTATAACATCACCTCCAGGAGTAAATACAAATACCTGGCTCGCAAATAAATCAACCTTAAGAGTTTCCATGAATTCTTTAGGATCATTCATTTCTTTTTGCCATTCAAGGGTTTGTCTTAACCAAGCCAGTTTTACTTCTTCGCCATTTACCTCTTTAGAGGATATTCCCTCTTTGTATTTCCAATGAGCGGCTATACCAAGCTCTGCGACTTTATGCATATCATAAGTCCTTATTTGGATTTCAAATGGTTCTCCATTATCTCCAATTACAGTAGTATGCAAAGATTGATACATATTCGGTTTGGGCATTGCTATATAATCTTTAAATCTGCCTGGGATTGGTTTCCACATAGTATGAACTATACCAAGTACTGCATAGCAATCTTTAATGGTGTCAACTATAATTCTTACAGCAGTTAAGTCAAATATCTCATCTATCTGCTTATGCTGATATTTCATTTTTTTATAAATACTGTAAAAATGTTTCGATCTGCCATTTATATCATAATGAATTTTAAGATCATCTAAACTACTCTTTATTTCATCAATTACTTGATTAATTAGTTCTTCTCTTTCTTCCTTTTTTGCTTTTACCGCATTGACCAACTCATAATAAGCTTCTTTATCAAGGCATTTAAGAGCAATATCTTCTAACTCAAATTTCATAGTATAGATGCCCAATCTGCTTGCCAGTGGTGCATATATTTCAAGAGTTTCTCTACATTTGTCAATTATCTTATTTTCATTCATATAATTGATTGTTCTAAGATTATGAAGCCGATCCGCTAGTTTAATGATTAGGACACGAATATCTTTAGACATGGCCAAAAACATTTTTCTAAGGTTTTCGGCCTGTCTTTCTTCTTTACTTTCAAAAACAATGGAACTAAGTTTTGTAACTCCATCAACTAGTAACATTATTTCTTCGCCAAAGTCTTCTTTTAAGTCTTCCTTTGTGTATGGAGTATCCTCGACGACATCATGAAGTAAACCTGCGACAATTGTATTTTCGTCCATACCAATTTCAGCTAATATTTTTGCAACTGCAACTGGGTGGATTAAATACGGCTCTCCAGATTTTCTTAATTGCCCTTCATGCATTTTTTCAGCTTTTTTATAAGCTTTGCTTATTAACTCCACATCGTAATGGGGGTTAATAGCGAAAAGGTCGTCTAAAAATTGTTCCATACTTAACATTTGATTTTCCTTTAACTGCTATACCTAACTAAAACTAATTTGATTTTTTTGATAACTTTCCCTGATATTTAGCACCACCTGAAAACTTACTTAATTCATAAAATATAGGACTACACATAAAGATTGATGACATAGTTCCTACAAGAACACCAATAAATAATGGTAACATGAATTCTCTTATTGAACTTGAAGTTAGAACATAAAGAGGTATCATAACGACTAAAGTTGTTGCAGAAGTCATAATTGAACGAGAAAGTGTCTCGTTGATACTGACGTCAATTAATTCTTCAAGTTTATTCTTCTTCATTATTCCTAAGTTTTCTCTGATTCTATCAAATATTACAATGGTATCATTTATGGAATATCCTACAACGGTTAAAATACCTGCAATAAACGGGCTATTTACAGTTACGTGGAAAATTCCGTAAAATGCTATGACCGTTAAAACGTCATGTAAAACACCCGCAATCGCAGCAACACCAAATTTCCATTGGAATCGAATGCTTACATAAATTAACATACCTAAAGAAGCAATCAATACTGACTTTACTGCATTATTTCGAAGATCTTTACCTACAGAAGGTCCAAATTGTTCTACGGATAGTACATTTTTTTCTGTAATACCGTAGTCTTTATTAAATTGAGCTATAACCTTATTTCTATCCGAATTATCTAATGAAGTCATAGTTCTAATGATAATGTCAGTATTGTTTTCACCTGCATATACTAAATTCGCTGATTTAATACCAACTGCCTCTAAAGATTGATCTATCTTAGTAAGTTCTACCTGTTTTCCCATATTGAATTGCATCATAGTACCACCAGTAAAGTCAATACCATAGTTAAATCCTCTAACTCCACCTACAACAAGACCAGTTATAATTACACAAGCCGCAATAGCATAATATATTTTTCTATGCTTAATAAAGTTAAATTGTCTTCTAATTGCAAACTTTGGTGTATTATCTTCATTCATTCCAAAGTATTTCTTAGCACCAAAAGTCTTTGACTCACTAATTAAACCTAAATATAACTGTGTGATAATAGTTGCAGTAAATATACTAGCAATAATACCAATCATAAGTGTCATAGCAAAGCCCTTAACTGAACCTGTACCAAACTGATATAATACTATTGCTGCAATTATTGTTGTAATCTGAGAGTCCATAATAGTACTTAAAGCTCTTCTAAATCCTGACTGTACAGCAACTCTTACAGATTTTCCATTTGTAATTTCTTCCCTAATCCTTGTAAAGATAATAACGTTTGCGTCAACTGCCATACCTACGGAAAGAATAATACCAGCAATGCCCGGCAATGTTAAGACACTACCCATGAGAGCCATAACCCATAGAATAATTAATACATAAAGTAGTAAAGCAATATCTGCTGCAACACCCATTATTCCATAAAATACAAGCATAATAATAATAATCAATGCAATTGCAATAAGACCTGCTATTACACTCATCTCAAATGCATTATAGCCAATTGTTGCAGTTTGTGTAGATGTATTCACTTCCGTCAATGCTACTGGCAGAGAACCACCTCTGATTAAAGCTGAAAGGTTAGTTGCTTCATCCTGAGGGAAACCACCAGTTCCTCCTGTAATAATAGCCTGTCCATTCTGAATAACAGAATTTACAACAGGAGCAGAAATGATCTTATCATCTAAAACAATAGCAATAGCTTTAGGAAGAACATTTGGGATTTTAGATTCTACAGTTCCTGATAATGCCTTTTGTGTAGCCTGTGCGAAAGCTTCTGTTCCGTTCTTGTCGAATTCTAAAGAAACAGCATATCCTCCATTTTCTTTATCTGCAGTAATACCAGCATCTTTAACCATGCTTCCATCAAGTACCTTAGTTCCATCTGCTAAAAAGAACTGTAACTGAGCAGTTCTGCCAATCTGTTTAATTGCTTCATCTGCATCTTCTGCTCCTGGAAGCTCAATTCTGATTCTTTTTTGACCTTCAATGGTTACTACTGGTTCAGATAAACCCATTTGGTTTACTCTCTGTTCAATAACAGCTTGTGTCTGTTCCATTAATTTTTTTAGTTCATCACCAGTGGCTTTTGTTTGTGCTTCCATAACTACATAAACACCGCCCTTGATGTCTAGACCCAGCTTTATTTTATCCTTAATGGCTGGAATGGGCCCTGCACCAAATATGGTTACTGCCCACCCCAACAGAATAATAATAATTACAAAGACCGATAAAGCTTTTCTCATTTGTACGCTCATTTTAATTTTCCCCTCTATATTTTCTAATGTTTTATCATACAAGCTCCCCGCAGTATGATTTAATGCTGATTTTTTATGGCGAAGCCAGATTTATTGTAATCAGCATTATATAAAATACTATACCTAGTATTTATAATCAAAAAGTACTTCATACTATTTTACTACTTTTTGCGTATTTCCACAAGTAGAAATCACTGCAAAATAGCTATTTTTTCGCATTTACACCTATTATACCGCCAATACCGCCAACTACTACTGGAATCATATATTGTATATTAAAGCTATCTAATGTCATATCTTGAAAGTAAGTACAGTTTATACCGAAAATAATCAGAAAAACAAAAATAGCAGAAAGGCCTATTGCAGACATAAGCCCCCTTTTTCCTATTAATTTCCCCGAAAATATGCCCAAAAACAATGTAGCCATGCACATTGCAGCAATTAAATAATAAATTGAGAAGCTTTCAGGCATTGATGTGAATTTAATAAACATTGTAATTGCAACAGTTAAAATTAAAAATATAATAAAAGCTATTAAATAACCTTTCACTAATTTACAAATATAGTTCATAACATCCCCTCCTAATATTTATAAGATTTACACTGTAGATATTCTTAATTATATTGATTTTTAAAGGAAATCAGAACTAAAAAAAGCCCCTGCAGTTATTGCAGGGGAAATAATCTTTTTTATTTTTCTTCAACTTCTTCAACTGGTGAACTTTGCTGAGCAGTATTTTCTTCCATTACTGGGGATTCTGCTTCATTTTCTTCACTAGCTTTCTTCATTCTTTTAGGAAGTGATTTCTTAGGAGCTTCTTCAGTGTCTTCAACAGGTTTAGCCTTCTTTGAGGAAGTCTTTGATTCATCGCTGTTTATGACTTTAGAGACAGACCATTTCATCATTTCAAATTTAAGCTTTTCAGCTCCAACCTGAATAACAATTGTTTCTTCTTTTACTTTAACTACTTTTCCGCAAATACCGCCAATGGTAATTATTTCATCACCAGCTTTAATATTGCTTCTCATTTCATTAACTGCTTTTTCTTTCTTCTTCTGCGGTCTGATTAACAAGAAATACATGATTAGTATTAAAAGAACCAACGGCAATAAACTTTGTAACGATCCCATTTCGTAACTCCTCCTTGTGTAATATCTAAAATCAAAATGTGATTAACTTGTTAATAAAAAAATGGTGCCGGCGATGGGGGTCGAACCCATACGGTGTTGCCACCACGGGATTTTGAGTCCCGCACGTCTGCCAATTCCATCACGCCGGCGCATCGTTATGATTGTATCATAACTCTTTCTAAATTTCAAGTATAAATATAGTTTTAAAAATAATTATGCCCTATTAATGGTGCGCCCGACCAGACTTGAACTGGTACGATTGCTCACACGCCCCTCAAACGTGCGCGTCTGCCATTCCGCCACGGGCGCAAACCATAAATCACGAAGATTATAATAGCATAATTGAAAAAAAAAGTAAAGAGTTTATATGGATTATTCATCTTCCGAAGTGTTATTTGTGTTGGAATCAACAATTTCTGATGTCGCTGTCACCGGGTATTTGCAATACCAGCTTTCACAACCATTATAAACATTGTTAAACATATAGCTATTATTATTTCCATTAAGACATTCTGCGGTCAAAGCACCATATGTTTTGTATAAAATACAGTAGTATGGTAACTCGTCTATAATTATATTTTTTATAGCTTTGATATTTTCTACTTTTTGTTCCTGCGTTATTCCTGATTTTAATTTATCCAAAAGTTTATCAACCTTTTCATTTGAATAACCAATTGCATTATTATAATCTGAATGAAGCAGGCTCCTCAAATCGTAAGTTTCATTAATCTTCATTCCGCCTACAAATATATCATAATTCTTAGAGTGTAATTTACTATTAAAATCTGCTAAATCAGCAGCATAAATTATACGACTTGAAATAGACAATTTGTCTATGGAAGCCTTTATAGCTTCAGCAGCTATTTTTCTGCTCTGATCTGCGCCATTTACCAGTATATCCACCGTAAGCTCATTTTCATTTTTATCTTCTAAATATCCATTTTCATCTCTATCCAGATAATTCGCTGATGTTAATAATTTCGTTGCTTTCTCTAAATTGTATTTATAATTATCACCAGTATTCTTAATCCCTAAATACCCCGGGAAATATATAGTGTCACAAGCCACGCCATTTTTATAATATGCGCTCTCATTTAAGGACTTAGTATCAATAGCATAGGCTATCGCCTTTCTTACCTTTTTATTAGCCATGGCTTCTCTTGAAAAATTATAACCTACAACTTCAACTTCATTTGAAACAAAATTAGAGGCAGTTATTTTTTTGTCAGAAACTAATGTGTCTCTAGACAACGCCTCTAAACAACCTAAAGAAATATTATTTACTTCTAATAGAGGTATAACATCGTCTCTCTTTGGTAAAACAGTAAAACACAAAGTGTTTGTTGGCTTTACACCAGTATGATTTTCATTTGCAACTAATTTCAATTCAGAGATATCGTTATATTTTTCTATTGCATAAGCACCCGAACCAATAGGTATAAAATCGCTTGAAGCAACCTTAGAAGCAGGATATTTGCCAAAGTTTCTCTCTGATACTATTGGGAATATAAAGTTTTCCATGGAAACATCACTTTTATCCTTGAATTTTATCACAACAGAATATTTGTCATTTTTCCCTACTGATACAGACTTTATATTTGATACGTAGCTGCTATAAATTGTATTATTAGATGCAGCAGCTGCAATATAATTGTCAATAGAATATTTTACATCCTCTCCCGTGACATTAGATCCATTACTAAAATAAGAATCTGTTTTTATTTCTATATTGACTGACATTTTATCTGGTGCATAATTATAGCTGCTAGCTAATCCATTTGTCAAAGACAAGTTCTTATCTAAATTAAATAAGCTTTCAAAAATCAATTTGCTTATCTGATATGTGTCAGAATCCTTTGATGTGATAGGATTAAGTGTTCTAACTTTTTCCATAGGTAATTTAACAGTCTGCGACTCAGTATAAACAATTTTTTCCTCATCGGATTTATTTAATAAATTGTACATCTGTCCATGTTGACTATAAATAATAATCCCTATACAAATAATTATAGTTAAACTAATAATTAATACTTTTTTAATCATTTCCTTTTTTCCTTATTTAACTTTTCAATAATTTATCTATTTGTTCATACAAATCTTCTGGAGTTGTGGAATTATTCAAAACAAAGCTTGCTCTTTTTTGTTGTTCATCCCGGCTCATCTGTTTTTCCACTCGTGCCAGCACTTCCTCCCTAGTTAAACCATCCCTTTTTACAACTCTCTCAATTCGAATTTCATCAGTAGCATCTACAACCCAAGTCTCCTGTGACTTTTTATCAAGTCCAGTCTCAAAAAGCAACGGAGCATCAATGAAAATTAATTCTTTTCCTTCTTTATTATAGAACTCAATTTCTTTTAGAATATTTCTAACAATTTCATTAAGCATTATATTGTCAAGCTTTCCTTTTTGTTCCTTACTGGAAAAAGCAATTGTAGCTAAAGATTTTCTGTTTAAACTGCCATCTTGGTTTAAAATATTGTTACCAAAACAATCAACAAGCTTAAATAATATTTCTGAATCAGGTCTTACCATTTCTCTGGCGATTTTATCTGCATCTATAATAGGATAACCCTTTTGTAATAAATAATTTGATACTGTTGATTTTCCACTTCCGATGCCGCCTGTTAATCCTATTATTTTCATTACTGCATCACCTTCTATTTATTATTTTAAATCATACCAATTATCACCTTGATTTAATTCTACAGCTAGCTTTATTTTAAGTTCCATTGCACTTTCCATACAATCCCGTAGAAGAATTTCAATCTCTTTTGCTTCTTCTTCAGCTGTTTCTATAATCAGTTCATCATGCACCTGTAAAATCAGTCTGGATTTTGCATTTTTCTTATTAAGCTCCCTATACACTTTTATCATTGCCAATTTTATTATATCAGCTGCACTTCCTTGTATAGGACTATTCATAGCAAGTCTTTCTCCAAGCTGTCTTACCATATAATTACTTGCGTTTATTTCAGGAATAACTCTTTTTCTTCCCATAATAGTAGATGCATATCCCTTTTCCTTACAGAATTGTATCTGCTCATCCATAAAGATTTTTACGTTAGGGTTGGTTTTAAAGTATTCATCTATATATTTTTCGGCCTCTTTCCTTGTAATGTTTAATTCTTCAGAAAGTCCAAATCCACTCATTCCATATATTACCCCAAAATTTACAGCCTTTGCGTTACTTCTCTGTAATGTTGTTACGTCATCTTCTGGAACCTTAAATACCCTTGCGGCAGTTATTCTATGAATATCATCCCCATTATTAAAAGCATTAATTAAATGCTGTTCTTCGGACATATGTGCCAAAACTCGAAGCTCAATCTGAGAATAATCAGCCCCAACCAAAGTAAAATTATCTTCTGACACGAAAGCTTTTCTAAGTTTTCTTCCCAGTTCCTGTTTAATAGGAATATTCTGTAGGTTAGGCTCAGTACAACTTATTCTTCCAGTAGCAGTTACTGTCTGCTGGAAATGAGCATGAATTCTTCCGTCTTCATGAACTAATGGAAGTAAACCATCAATATAAGTCCCCTTCAGCTTTGAAAGGGTTCTATATTCAAGAATACAAGGGATTATGTCATGTTCATACTTAATTTTTTCAAGAATTTCTGCGTTGGTAGAGTAACCACGCTTTGTTTTCTTTCCTGCAGGCAGTCCCATTTTCTCAAAGAGAATTACACCCAGCTGCGCAGGAGAATTAATATTAAATTCTTCACCTGCATAATCATAAATCGTGCTTGTCAACGTTTCCAATTGTTGAAAAATTGTTTTACCTGCAGTTGTCAGTTCTTTTTTGTCAAGCTTAAATCCGTAACATTCCATTGAAGCCATAGATTCTATTAGAGGAAGTTCTACGTCAAAATATACCTCTTCTAAATTTTCCTGATTTAATCTGGTTTCTTGAATAAATCTTAACTCTTCAAGAATTTCAGCCCACTGTTTAGTATATGCCAAGTAACTTTGGCTTGAATCCCCAAAAAGATTTATTTGTCCATTAGCGGCCATAAATTCTTCTACATTTTCAATCTCACTATGAAGTAATTCAAAAGCTACAGTTTTCAATTCATAGTTGCTTTTTGACGGTTCCAAAACATATTGAGCGATGGCACTATCAAAAACAGTATTAAAGAAAAAGCCCTGTTCATTAGGAATTTTTTGAGTTTTTGAGTTTAACAGTACTGTTAAAAGTACATAGTAATCATTTATTAAATAATATCCATATATTTTTAAGCTTTTTTCCACAATCCCAACTGCAAATTTCTTCAAGATATCAATGTTTCCATCAGAGTTAATAAAAGCAATTGCATTTGTTGACATAATTCCAATACCGTACACCATCGGTGCTGCCTTGTGATTATTGTCAGAATAAACCTTTATTGCTACTTCTTCTTCTTTCTGTAGTTCGGCTAAAAAGTTATCTAATTCTTCAATAGAAGAAATTTTAACTAATCTTCTTTCTGTCCTTTCAAACCCCTGAACCTTAGTAGGTTTTTCAGATAGTTTGTCAGTAGCTGCTGTTAAATCCGTTAGTTTTAAACGTTTTAAAAGACTATTAAATTCTAATTTAACATAAACCTCAACTAATTTTTCATAGTCTGCTTCTTCCATTAGATACTCAGAAAAATCTATCTCAATGGGTACATGTGTGTTAATAGTAGCAAGTCTTTTACTCATCATGGCTGATTGTGCATTTTCTTCAATTTTTTCCTTAAGCTTTCCATTAGCCATATTGTCAACACTATTAATAAGTTGTTCTACTGAACCATATTCTAAAATAAGTTTTTGAGCAGTTTTTTCTCCTACACCTGGAATTCCCGGAATATTATCCGATTGATCTCCCATTAATCCCTTAAAATCAATAAATTGAGTTGGCGTAAAACCATATTTCTCTATCATTGCATTTTTATCATAAATTTCAAACTCTGAAATTCCTTTTTTAGTAATTAAAACCTTTGTTTTGTCAGTAGCAAGCTGTAAAGCATCTTTGTCGCCTGTTATAATTAAAGGCTCAAGCTGCTCTTCTTCCGCTGTTTTGGCAATAGTTCCAATCAGGTCATCTGCTTCATATCCCTCAAGCTCAATAATCTTAATGTTCATAGCTTCAAGAACTTCTTTTAAAAGTGGAAACTGCATGGCTAATTCAGGCGGCATCTTCTTTCTTCCTGCTTTATATTCCTCATATTCAAGATGTCTGAAAGTAGGTGCTTTTTTATCAAAAGTAACTACTATATAACCTGGTTCATAGTCATTTTTTATTTTTGTGAGCATATTAAGAAAACCGTACACTCCCTGAGTGTACAGCCCATCTTTCGTCATCATAGGTCGTTGCATAGCATAATATGCCCTATTTATTAAACTATTTCCATCTATAATTACAATTCGTTTTTCCATATTTTACCATCCTGGCCGCAATAAACGGCATTTTCCTTTATTTCTTTCCCCTCAGAATCTGTTGTAGAAATTGTTACATCAATCATCCACATATTATCATCATCATTCTTGGTATAAGAATTAACTTCATAGTTACTTTCAATCAAAAGTTCATCAAGTTGTTTTAAATAACTATTAAGTTCTTCATTAGTATCTTGAATATTTACTGATTTAAGAATTTGAGATTCACCTGAATTAAGTGGGGCCTCTGCCTGCTTAGGGGCATTTCTCAACTCATTTACAGTATCTTCTTCTGCAGCAGGACTTTCCTCAACAGATGATTTATCAGTAGAAAAAGTCTGACTATTATCTACTGATCCTTTAGGCGGCGTATTCGTTTTATCAGAAGAAGTTGAATGTTCACTATTTCCATCAATTTGATTATTTTCCTTCAACATTGTATCATTTGTTTGTGAATCTTCCTTTGTTTCAGCTTTATCATGTGACACATAGTTATAATTTAAATTCTCTTTATTGAATTCATCTAAATTATTATTATACAATATAACCGAGAATAAACCAACTAGAAAAACCGCTGCCATAGAATATATTCTTTTCCAGTTAATCCTCTTCTTTTTGTTCATAGTGCTAGCTTTTGAATTCTTGATGTTTTTTCCTTCAACTACTAAAGCTTCATGAAGTCTCTTGTGGAAGGCTTCAGGGACAGGGACATCTTCAAGACTTGAGAGCTCTGCAATTACAATTTTTAATTCTTGTACATCTTTCCTGCATTGGGCACATTTGTTTATATGTTCCTGTATTTCTTTCTTTATCTCTTCATCAAGCTCATTATCAATATATGCTGATAAAAATTCTTGTACTTCTAAACAAGTCATCCGATATCTCCTTTCCTAAAATTTAGTTTATTTATTTTAGACGAAAATTTAATGGTTTTGTTCCCTTTTTGAAATTTTTCGTTCATTGTAAGTTATTGTTTAAATATACTTCTTTAAAATTATTTCGTGCTCTAGATATTCGGGATTTAACTGTTCCTATAGAGCATTCCAATATTTCTGAAATTTCCTCATATGCAAACCCTTTTATATCTCTTAAAATAATTATCTCTTTATGATCTATAGGTATTTTCTCTAGACAATCTAATATGTATTCACTATGTTCCTTATTTAATATGACTGCTTCAGGTGGAGGTGTATTGTCAGGTATATCCAATTCTTTTTCGTCATCATTTCCATCTAAAACAACTGAGATTTCATTATACTTGTTTTTGTTTTTTCGTAAAAAATCATTACACGCATTTACTACAATACGGTATACCCAGGTTTCAAATTTACTTTCTTCATTAAACTTAGACAAGTTTCTAAATATTTTTATAAAGCTCTCTTGTAATACATCCAAAGCGTCATTCTCATTTTTTACATATCTTAAAGCAATATTATATGCTTTTCCTTTGCACGACAAAATGAGGGCTTCAAAACTACCCTCGTCTCCTTCTTTAGCTTTTTTAATTAGTAAGCTTTCTTTCTCAGAAATCATAACGCCATGCTCTTTTCAATCTATCATTTTTATGATAATATATAGATTTAATATTACACATTAAATATTAGCACTTTCATTTTTAATATAACGTAAAGGCCAATATATTTTATTATACCAAAATTTACTCATATTGCACAAGGAGATTATAAACATGTACGATTATCACACTCATTCTTTTTTTTCTGATGATTGCGGTATACCAACAAGAGATATGATAGAAGCCGCTATTCTAAAAGGAGTTAGGGAAATGGCTGTCACAGATCATTATGATCCTGATTATCCAGATTCAGAGTATCCTTTTATTATAGCCTTTGAAAAATATCATGAAACATTATTGAAGGTAAAAGAAGAATATAAAGATAAAATAAAAATAATTAAAGGACTTGAAATAGGCATACAACACGGAGAAACTATGTATAAATGCCGCACTGCTGCAAATGCATTTCCTTATGATTTCATACTTGGTTCTTTCCACTGTACAGATAATAAAGACTTATATATGGGGTATTTTACAGATGGTGTTGATATATCTAAAGCCTTTGAAAGGTATTATGAGTATGCTTTTGAATGTTTAAAAGATTATACCGATTTTGATGTTATGGGTCATCTAAATGTAGTAGATCGATATGTTCCCTTTGATAAAATACCAAAATATACACCTTATATGGACATGATTGAATCAATTTTAAAGATATTAATTGAAAATAACAAAGGTATTGAATTTAATTCATCCTGTTACAGATATCTTTCTCAGGGAAGAACTACACCTACACCAGAAATTTTATCATTATATAAAGATCTGGGTGGTGAAATTATAACCTTTGGTTCTGATTCACACAATCCCAGCTATATTGCTGACCACTATTATGAAAGTATTGAACTACTTAAAAAAATTGGTTTTAAATATCTTTCTACATTTGACAATAGAAAAGTTAATTTTGTGAGACTATAGAAAAGAAGGAGAAAGGTTTATGATTAATTTAATTAATATTATTATTGTATTGTTACTTGTGTTTATGAATGCATTTTTTGTAGCTACAGAATTTGCCATGGTAAAAGTCAGAAAGTCAAGAATAGAAACCTTAGCTGGTAACGGAAATAATAGTGCAAAACATACTTTAACTATTGTAAGAAATTTAAATTCATATTTATCTGCATGTCAGCTAGGAATCACTTTAGCCTCTCTAGGCTTAGGATGGGTTGGAGAACCTGCCATTGCTAGAATGCTGGAGCCTCTGTTTGAATTGTTAAATATTTCAACTAGTATGGTCCACTCCATCTCATTTATTCTGGGATTTTCCATTATTACAGCCTGTCATATTGTTCTTGGGGAATTAGTTCCCAAATCACTGGCAATTATAACTGCAGAAAAAATCGCATTATATACCGCTCTGCCGTTAATCATGTTTTATAGAGCAACGTATCCGATTATGTGGGCCTTTAATCATACTACTAATTTGATTTTAAAGATTTTTGGGCTTTCACAAGTTGATGAACACGAAGCAGCCCATACTGACCAAGAAATAAAACTGTTAGTTGAGGAAAGCTATAAGCAGGGATTGGTCGATAAGACAGAATTAGCTCTTATTGATAATATTTTCGATTTTTCCGAGACAACCGTAAAAGATGTAATGATCCCCCGTACTGATATGTCGTGTATTTTTATTGAGAATTCTTTTGATCAAATTTTAACCTATGCCCTAGAAAGACAATTGACTAGATATCCAATATGTAAAAAAGACAAAGATCACGTTATCGGGTTTGTGCATATTAAGGATTTATATAAGCAAAAAATCCTGGGAGTTAATCAAAATATAGAGGATATTATTCGTAATGTTAACTTTGTTCCAGAATCCATGTCAATCAGTCAATTATTAAAAATATTTAAAAAGGAAAAGGCTCAAATTGCTATAATAATTGATGAGTATGGTGGAACATGTGGATTGGTAACCATTGAAGATGTTCTAGAAGAGATTGTTGGAGAAATTCAGGATGAGTTTAATGCAGAATACAGTGAAATTACGAAAAATGAAGATGACAGTTATGTGGTAGTTGGCAAAGTCCGTCTTGAAGACATCGATGAATTGTTAGATATAAACATCGAGGCCGAAAATATTGACACCATCGGAGGATGGGCATATTCACAGTTGAATTCAAACCCAAAGGTTAGCGATAAATTTATTTATCAAGGTTATGAATTTGTCATATTGAACTGTGACCAAAGAAGAATCATTCAACTTTTAATTAAAAAAGTTGAAACCATGTAAAATTACTTTGCATAAATGTAACAAAATGTATTCAATGATATAAAAAAGACTGTAAGCAAGATTTTAATATTTCTTGTCTACAGTCTGAGGCGGCTATAAAAGCCGCCTTTTATTTAAACATTAGAAATCACATGCCGCCTTTAATCCATATGCCGGTTTTGCATTTAATACAGCATTATTTATAGCTTTAGCCATTACATGGGTTGCTAATGCACCCAAGGAGTCTGGAGCTGCACCTACTTCACCTGTTGCCATAACAAATATAGAATCACCATCTGCCGAAGTATGGACTGGTCTGATAGCTCTTGCATAACCATTATGACAAATAGATGCTAATTTATTAGCCTGGGGTTTGGTTAGTCTGGCATTGGTAATGATACACCCGATAGTAGTATTACCGCTAAATACATTTCTGGAATCTGATATCTCAGACAGCATAATTTCTTCAGTATTTGCAATTTTAGCTTTATCTTCACTTAAAATCCCTGCAATTCTCTTACCTGTATCAATATCCAGAACATCTCCCAGCGCATTAACAGCAACTACTGCTGCACATTGTATTTCACCTGTCTGTACAGCATAAATACCAAGTCCGCTTTTCATAAGCCTTTCTATTCCTAAAAACTTTCCTACAGTTGCCCCTGTGCCCGCACCGACATTACCCTGTCTTGGATTATTCTCTTCTGAAGCAATACAAGCGGCATACCCCATATCCTTATCAGGTCTGCATTTGCTATCTCCCACGATTAAATCAAATAGAGATGCTCCACATACAATAGGTACTACTCCAACTCCTACATCAAATCCAATGTTTTTCTTCTCTAAATAAGCCATTGCTCCAGAGCAGGCATCAAGACCATAAGAACTACCACCACTTAACATGACACAATGTATCTGCCGAACCATATTTTCGGATTTCAGGAGATCTGTTTCTCTTGTGGCTGGTCCACCACCCCGAACATCAACCCCTGCCCATGCTCCCTTATCACATATGATAGCAGTACAGCCCGTACCGCCTTCCACGGACTGGGCGTGTCCTATCCAGATCCCTTTTATTTCATTTATATTAATCTCTTTCATATTAATTATCCTCCAGAACAATTATGGTACTTTATAAGTTCATTTATTATAACTAGACCAAAATTCGGACAGCAACGATTAATGCTAAGATAACACCGACAACTGCTTCGCCGCCAAGTAATCCTGATGCAATGATAGAGCCTGTGCCCTTCTTTTCAAATTCAGGAAATACTTTATCTGCAAATAGTCTAAACATTCCGCCTATAAATGCTGTAGCAGACAGATAAAATGGCAGATATACTCCCAGACCTAGAGTCATAACAGGGAAATTTACACAATATAGTATTACCGCAAAAATTAATCCTATTATAAATGCTGGCATATGTGATATGCCCCCTACCATAGCGGCCACAGCACTGGCCTGTGCAGCGGGAAAAATCTCTGTTCCAAATACATCTGGACCATATGCATTCACAATAATAAGAAGCACTGCTACAGATACAAATGCTCCTATAATAGAGCCTACAGCTTCTGCAATCCATTGAGCTTTTGGGTCTGTATTTAATATATATCCTGCTTTAAAGTCATTCATAACATCCCCTACAAGACCACAGGCAACTGCAACTGCAGCTGCAACCAAAAATGCTTCTGTCTGACCGATGCTTGAAACTGCTTTAGCCGCAATAAGTACGATAATACCAAATATCTCCATAGGATTTATACCTGATTGACCCACACACTGTGCCGACATTGCTGTTGCTAACCATATACCAAGTATAGTTACAATGGAGGCACCAACGCCCATATTAGCTAAGATTGTAAATAGAAAAGCAATTACCACCATTACAATTGGCGCCCATCTTAGAGGCACAATACTATCGCCTATGCTGTCTTTTTTAAACATTGCACTAAAAATTTCTTTTGCCTTAGGCAATATTCCTTTTACGATAATGCCTATACCTGTTCCAACCATTAAACCTATTCCTAAAGAAGCTTTTACTGAAGAGGCTGTAGCTGCATCCCAAATACCAAAATACTGGCCCCCTATCAAAATACCAAAGTCTCCTATTATAGCACCTAAGAACCATATTCCAATAAATAAAGGGCCAATTATGTATCCAACGGAAATAAGCATTGGGGATAGCCAAATACCACCATAAGATCCATATGAAATCATTTTAGAATTCATAAAGGTTGCTGGAATTTTTCCAAGGCTGTCTCTTAACACAGTAAAAATAGCAGCAAAACCCATAGAAGCAAACAACATAACGGCTTTTTTGCCTCCTGCATCACCTATTATTAAAGTTTCTGCTGCCGCCTGCCCCATAGGATAAGGGAGTTTCTTAGTAACAACAAAATATTTTCTAATTAGTGATGTAAATATAAGTCCCAATATTACACCACCCACAGTTATTATTATAAGAGTTAAGGGTTTGATTTCTGTATCTGGATTTAGCATCCAGATACCCGGCAATGTAAAGGCTATCCCCCCTGCTAGCAGCGCCCCAGCTGACATCGCGGTATGCGTCACCGTGATGTCAGTTCTCTTGGTGTTTCCGCAGGCGTTTTTGAAATCGGTGGCATACGGGGCGATCAGCGCCATTGGCCATGGTAACGAACTAAGCTTTAGTGCAACAAACATAGAACTCATAGTCAGAATTATTGCACCAAAGCTACCAATAATTAATCCTCTCACAGTTATTTGTTCTTTATAAGAACTAGCATACTTTACTTTAGTGTTTTGTGAAGACATTTTCTCCTCCTTTAATTAAGAAATGTCCGCCCTTTTCCTCATAAAAAAAGCAGCCTGATTGAATCAGCTGCCTATGTTTCTGAACTTAAAAACATTAAAAGAATTGTGATACTTATGACTCTTAATATTTTTCTTTAAATCTGTCAGTCCCATTCCTTAGGATATAGGCTTCATAATAAAAAATTAGAATAATTAATTTGGTACAGTTAATGTTTATACTGTCCACGTTAGTCAATATAGCATAAAAAAAGGAATAATTCAATATTTATTGTAATTATTTTACTAATCTTCCTCCACATGAAAGCTTTGTACGGCCTTCTCCCCCAGCAACGTAAGTGCTGCGCTGCCAAGTTCTATCTCTGCTCTGTCACAGAGAAAACCTGGTTGATCTGTTCCGTCTTCAACCGTTTTTATAAAATACTTATATAATTCAGATTCGGTGTGCATTGTATAGTCATAACCCTGCAATGGAATATCATAATCTAAAGAAATCAATTCCTTTTTTTCTAGCCCTTTTAAAACGGTTCCTATTCTTTTAACAGTTTCCATACTATCCCTTAAATCTCTTATATATACTGGAGCTAAACTGCTAAATCTTATATGATGATTTTCACTGCTGCTCATCACAAATTCACTAATTGGTAAGTAGTTGAATTCCTTCAGTTCCAGTAAAATTTCAAGCTCCTCTTTGTTAAGGTTAATTGGGCCCTGTTCTTGCTTTGAACAACAGCCACCACAGTTTTCTTCCTGTTCTTGGCTATGACTATGTCCATGTGCTGTGCAGCTGCAGCCGCAACTGTGTTCATGATGTGCATGCTGCTCATGGTTATGTGCATGCGATTGTTCATTAATTTCTTCTTTATTACTCATATTTTTTCTCCTTGATTCGTTCCAATAAAATTGGTATGCACCATTATAGTATATATTATCACATTATTATTAGAAAAAACTCTCTTTTTTAGAATTAAGCGTTTTGACAGTTAGCTTAAGCTAACCTCATGTGCATATTACCATGGTTTATATTACAATGTCAATATTTAAGATTCGCTTTGGTAATTGTTTTAGATAAATAGATGCCATTAGATGAGTTATATAAAGATTTTTTGTAATTTACTTAAGATAATGTCCATTTTTGAAATAAAATAATTTAGTTTTCAAAAATGGACATTATTATGTAATCTATGCTTTTTTATAAACAAACCAATATGCTATGCCGACAAAAATGCCTCCGCCGACTATATTACCCAGTGTTACTGGAATAAGGTTATCTATAAAAAATCCACTCCATGTAAGCTGATTTAAAGCTTCTGCGGAAACATGTGATAATTCAACAAAGCTTTCATTAGCCTTTGCCATAATACCTGCTGGTATGTAATACATATTTGCCACACTATGTTCAAATCCAGAGGTGATAAATAACCATATTGGAAAGAATATACCCAGTATTTTCCCCGCCATCGTGTCTGCTCCATATGACAGCCATACCGCTAAACAAACAAGCCAGTTACACATAATTCCTAAATAAAATGCCTGCATAAAACTTAATCCAGTTTTATATGCAGCAATTTTTATAGTAACTGCCCCAAGTACATCTGCTCCACTTGAGAACAAACCTGACTGATACATCATATATGCTATTAATAATGAACCTATTAGATTCCCTATGTATACTATAACCCAATTTCGAAGCATGGTAGTGACCTTTACCCTTTTCTCGCATACGGCTGCAAGAATTAAAGTATTTCCCGTAAACAACTCGCCACCGCAGAGGACAACCAACATAAGGCCTGTCCCAAATATAGCACCAGCTAAAGCTTTTCCTAATCCATACGTAGTGGGCTGATAAAATAAATTGAAGGCGGCCATGTTTGAGCCTTCTGCCGCAAAAGCAATAAATGCTCCTGCCATAATACTTAAAAATAATAGCTTAAAAAAACGTCCACCTGATTTTGCCACCCCGGTTTCTATGGTGTAATCAAGTATCTCAGCGGGTTTTAACGGCTTCATTCTTTTTCCTCCATTTGTAAAATACAGTATACAAAATTTTAATTTAATAAAAATCCCGACATGCCGTCAGGTTATAATTCACACCCTATCAGTAGATAGGGGGGTACCCTGCTTCCGCTTCTGTCTTCCACTGCTAAGGAGGCCTGACATAGGCTGCAAAGACTCGGATTCCCAAGGTCACAGTGTAGGTTGAATTATAATACCTTAACAAACACTTCAGGATTTCTAGCATTAATATTATATGTTTATTATACTATTTCATTCAGATTTTGCAATAGGTTTAGACTAGTATCTTTTGGAAAAACAATTAAAAATCATCTTCAAGATAATAATCACAAGTATCATTAAGCTCTAAAGAAAATTCATTTAAATTATCATCAATTTGTTGTTGCTCATAGTTCTCAGGATTTTCATATATTGGCTGAACAAGCTCTTGCCATAATTTTTTTATATATATAAGCTGGTCGTAAACTAAATAATTAGGATTATTATTATAATCCGTCTCAATTTGCTCTATTTGGGAAATATATGGCTGAAATTCATCTAAACTATATAGACATTCATCATACCATTGCCTCTGATATGTATCATCATAAAGCATTCCCAAGTAACCTATAATAAGATTTTCGCTTCCCAACGGGCAACTATTTATGCTATCAACAAACTCACTATTTATTACAGGATTTTCTGGGAATACATATTCTTCTGTTTCTTCATAAACTTCACTTGACTCATCATAACTATAACCATTGTCACCAGTTGTATCAATAAAAGTTGTTATTAAGGCTAATACAACAATCAGTATTACTCCTGCAATTTTTATTAAACTAGCCTTTTCCTCTTTAGAAGATCCAGAAAAATCCCGGATAATTTTTTGAGCGGAATCTTTTATTTTTTTTATATCCTTTAGACCTAAATAATCTGGGTCTTGGTCATTATATGCAGTTTGCGCCTTTAAATTAGTACCAGTTTCATCTATATTTGACTTTATTGCCTCATCTTTAGTCTTCCCCGAATTCTCACCAGTATAATTATCATATAATTCCTTTATAGAATTTCCTTTTTTCTTTATTGTATCTTTTAGATTTTTATTCGTTGTAGTTGTTCTTGTTAAGCTAACATCTTGCTTGTAACCTTTCTTTTGGGAAGAAAACCCACTAAAAATGCTTAGAAGTTTATCCCAAATTGAAAGACTTTCATAAAACTCACAAGCATAGTGACTATATTCAAGCTTAACAGGTCTGCCACAATGAATACAAAATATAACATTATTCCTTACTTCTTTTCCACAATGTACACAACGCATAATGATTCCCCCTAATCCCACCAAAAAACCGTTTAAAATTATTATACCTTAGGCTGTTTGATTAAACAATACAGTTATTGTTATATAGCCCAGGCAATGATATAATATCTATAGGATTACCATTTGGTGGTTAAGTCACTTCCTTATAAAGGGGGTGATGCTATGGTTACATATGAAGGGCTTTTTGCCTATTCTCTTGTGATTGTTGGAATTATTTCCATCTGCATTACAATTATAATGCACAAAAAATAGCACGGCCACCTAAATTAGCAATTTAGATGGCTTTCTATGAACTCTGTTTTTGGACTGACCACCATTGCAAAAGTGGTAATCCTTTTATTAATTTCATTATATGTAGTTTCTAGCTATTAGTCAACTATGTTTTAATGATATGCTAACTTTATTTTTCAATCAAAATATTTTAGCTTTTTAATTACTAATTATTAATTGTATTTTATATCTATACAGTAAAAACCCCTTACTGTATAGATATAACCTAATCAATAAGGGGTATATAAACATAACTATTCCATATTGCTACAAACAATTAAATCATTGAAATTTCAATTATTCAAATTCTTCTAAATCCAAAGAACAATTGTGGTGAACTTTCTGAACGTCATCGTTATCTTCTAATATGTCAATCATCTTCTTAAGCTTTTTGATATCATGTTCATCTGTTGGAGCACTTTCCATAGAAGGTACATATTCAATATCTGATTCAAGCAATTCATAGCCTGCTGCTGTCAATGCACTATGTACATCTGTATATACAGCTGGTTCAGTTTGAATTTCAAAAGAATCTTCATGAACAATCATATCTTCTGCTCCTGCTTCAAGAGCTGCTTCCATAAGAGCATCTTCATCAATGGAATCAATTTTCTCGATGATAATGACACCTTTTCTGGCAAACATATATGATACGCATCCTGGTGCTCCAAGGTTTCCACCATATTTATCAAAAGTTGATCTTACTGCTGCTGTGGTTCTGTTCTTGTTATCAGTTAACGCTTCAACGATAACAGCAACTCCTGCTACACCGTATCCTTCAAAGCTTAATTCCTCATAAGTTTCACCTTCAAGTTCTCCAGTTCCCTTTTTGATAGCTCTGTTAATAGTATCATTTGGCAGATTAATGCCCTTAGCTTTTTCTATTGCCACTTTAAGTGACGCATTGTATTCTGGATCTCCACCGTTTTTAGCTGCTACTGTAATAGCTCTAGAGTATTTTGTAAATACCGCAGCTCTTTTTGAGTCTTGTGCTGATTTACGTCCTGCAATTGTACCGTGTCTTCCCATGGAGACACCTCCTAACTTCTTTAAATTTCGACTCAGCCATTATACTACTTTTTCTTCTGAATTGCAATCCGACTTTTCCATATTTTTATATGCAGTAGCCATCATAAGCTTAATTCGGTTTAACTGGTTGACATCACTGGCACCTGGATCATAATCTACTGCTACAATATTAGCATAAGAATTATATTTTCTTAAAGCTTTCATCATGCCCTTTCCTGTTACATGGTTAGGAAGGCAGCCAAAAGGCTGAAGACATATAATATTATTGACACCGCTATCGATAAGCTCCATCATTTCCCCTGTAAGAAGCCAGCCTTCTCCACACTGATTTCCTAAAGAAATTAGTTGTTGGGCTTTTTGGGCAGTTTCTTCAATATAGTTTGGACCCCTAAACCGTTTACTTTGGTTTAATGCACATCTTGCTGGCTCTCTAAGCTTTTCAATTAACTTTATGGCTAACTGATTTGCCACCATAGTACTGTATTTGCCAGCCAAATGTTTAAAATTAAATTCTTTACTATGCATTCCATATAAGAAAAAGTCAATTAAATCAAGAACAACTGCTTCCCCACCTTCGTTCTCAATAATCCGAACAATGTCATTATTGGCTGTAGGATGATATTTGACCAGAATTTCGCCTACTACCCCAATCTTTGGTTTTTTAATATCCTTAAGTGGTAAATTGTCAAAATCATACACTATCTGCTTTATTATGTGTTTAAAGGATATAATACTGCCATTTCTTATATTTTTATAAATAACATGTGACCATTTCTCATAAAGTTTATCTGCAGAGCCAGGCACTTCTTCATATGGTCTAGTTGAATATAACATACGCATTAGAGTGTCACCATATATAGCTCCTAATAGAACTCTCTTAATCATGGGCATGGTCAACTTAAAACCACTATTTTTTTCAAGCCCAACGATATTGAAAGATATTACAGGTACCTGTTCCATTTTTAAGTCTATTAAAGCCTTACGTAATAATGCCACATAGTTACTTGCTCTGCATCCACCGCCTGTCTGAGACATGAATACTGCTGTTTTATTTAAATCATATTTACCGGATTTTAATTCAGAAATAATTTGGCCTAAGGTAACAATAGTTGGATAACAAGCATCATTATTAATATATCTTAAGCCTTCATCTACTGCATTTTTATCAACAGAAGGAAGCAATTGAACATTATACCCACATTTCTCTAATGCTGGCGCTATAAAGTGAAAATGAATTGGAGACATCTGTGGGATTAGTATTGTATAATCCTTACGCATTTCTTTAGTAAATACTTTTCTGATAAACTTGCTTTCACAATCAAGATGTCTTATATTGTTCTTTTCTCTTTCTTCAATGGCTGCTTTAAGAGAACGTATTCTTATTTTTGCTGCACCTAAATTTGAGCCTTCATCAATTTTCAAAACAGTATACATATTATTACTGTTTTTCATGATTTCCTCTACTTGATCTGTTGTTACAGCATCAAGTCCACATCCAAAAGAATTTAGCTGCACAAGTTCAATATCATCATCTTTACTTGCTACTATAGCTGCTTTATAAAGCCTTGAATGATACATCCATTGATCCAGAACTCTAAGTGGCCTGTTTAGCTTTGCCAGATGTGCAATAGAATCCTCTGTTAATACTACCATATCAAAAGACGAAATCAACTTATCAATTCCATGATTTACTTCAGGATCTAAATGATAAGGCCTACCAGCTAACACGATACATTTTTTGCTATTTTTCTTAGCATATCTTATTGCAAGTGCACCTTGTTTCTTTATATCATCCTTAAATGTTTTATTTTCTTTTCTACCTTTTTTCACAGCTTTTACAACTTCTGCATAAGTAACTCTTAAATGTTTTAGTATATTATGCAGTTCTCTAATTAAACTCTGGTCATCGTCATAAGGTAAAAATGGATGTGTAAAAGTAACATCATGTTCTTCAAATATTTCGTCCATATTTTTACCTATTACTTCAGGATATGTAGCAACAATCGGGCAGTTATAATGATTAGGAGCTGTTTCATCTTCTTTTATTTCATAGTTAATACTAGGATAAAATATCCATTGGATTCCCTGCTCTACCAGCCATTTTATATGACCATGAACCATTTTTGCAGGATAACATGCTGTATCAGAGGAAATAGTATCCATTCCATGCTCATACATAGTCTTTGAAGATGGAGGCGAAAGAACTACCCGAAAGCCTAAACTTGTAAAGAAGGTAAACCAAAACGGATAATTCTCATACATGTTAAGTACTCTTGGAATTCCTACAACTCCACGTTTTGCATACATATCTGCAATGGGCTCATATGCAAAAAGTCTTTTATATTTATATTCATATAGATTAGGAAGTTCGTTAGTGCCTTTTTCTTTTCCTGCTCCCTTATCACATCTGTTTCCTGTGATAAACTTAGCTCCACTGTTAAATTTATTTATAGTGAGTAAGCACTGATTTTCACAGCCATTACATCTAGTATGAGTATTTCTGACTGTAAAAAGCTCCATATCTTCAAGCTTAATAATGGACGATTCTGTTCCTTTTACATAATGTTCTTTAGCAATAAGTGCAGCTCCGTAAGCTCCCATAATACCTGATATATCTGGTCTTACAACTTCCTTACCTAAAATTTTCTCTATACTCCTAAGAATTGCATCATTTAGAAAAGTTCCACCCTGAACTACTATCTTTTCACCAGCTTCATCTGTATTTCTAAGCTTAATCACTTTATAAAGTGCATTTTTTATAACTGAATAAGAAAGTCCTGCTGAAATGTCACCAATAGTTGCACCTTCTTTTTGTGATTGTTTTACCTTTGAATTCATGAAGACAGTACATCTGGTACCTAAATCAACTGGTGCTTTTGCAAAAATAGCCTCTTTGGCAAAAGCCTTTACATCCATGTTAACAGATTTAGCATAAGTTTCAATAAACGAACCGCAGCCAGAAGAACATGCTTCATTAAGCATGATATTATATATTGAACCGTCCCTTATTTTCATGCATTTCATATCCTGTCCGCCAATGTCTAGAATAAATTCTACACCTGGCAAAAAAGATTCTGCCGCTTTGTAATGTGCAATAGTTTCTATTTCTCCTAAATCAACTTTAAAAGCAGCTCGAATAAGCCCTTCTCCATAGCCAGTTGCTGTAGCATTTGAAATTGGCATATTGTCTGGTAAAAGATTATACAATTCTTTCAGCATTGCCATAGTTGCTTCTAAAGGTCTGCCCTCATTATTCCTGTAAAAAGAATATAAAAGATTATTTTCACTATCTATTAGTGCCGCTTTTGTTGTTGTCGAACCAGCATCAATACCTAAAAAAATGTTTCCCTTAGCTTTTTTTATATCTTTGCGTTTTATTCGATCTCTGTCATGCCTTTGTATGAATTCATTATAATCATTTGAATCTTTAAATAATGGATTAGTAAGCTTTGTTTCCGATAAAGCAGATGCATCCACTTTTATTAATGCATGAAATATTTCATCAATACTTTTAACTTCATATTTTTTAGCAATCAGAGCCGCGCCAATAGCAACAAAATACTGTGAATCTTCTGGAAAAACCACATTTTCTGGCTTAAGCTGTAATGTTTCTATAAATCTAGTTCTAAGCTCTGATAAAAATGAAAGCGGTCCCCCTAAGAAGGCTACATTTCCCTTAATAGTTCTTCCACAAGCTAGCCCGCTGATAGTCTGATTAACTACTGCCTGAAAAATTGACGCGGAAAGATCTGCTACACTTGCGCCTTCGTTAATTAAAGGTTGTATATCAGTTTTGGCAAAAACACCACATCTTGCAGCAATAGGATAAATTAAAGTATGGTCCTTGGCAGCTTCATTAAGTCCACCTGCATCAGTATTTAACAATACTGCCATTTGGTCAATAAAGGAACCTGTACCACCTGCGCAGGTTCCGTTCATTCTCTGCTCAATAGTGGCACCGTAAAAAGTTATTTTGGCATCTTCGCCACCCAGTTCAATAGCAACGTCAGTGTCAGGAATCATTGTTTCAACAGCTTTACTGCAAGCAACAACTTCTTGCTCAAATGGAATATTTAAAAGTTGAGAAAGTGCTAATCCTCCCGAACCTGTAATAGTCATATGTACTTCAGTATCTCCATACTTATGGTGAAGTTCTTCTATTAAATTTGAAACCTTTTCAAAAATATTAGACATATGTCGTTCATATTTCTTAAACAAGATATTATTATCTTCATCCAAAAGGACAACTTTGACTGTAGTTGAGCCAACATCAATACCTAATTTCATATAAATAATGCCCTCCACGTTGTTTGGTTTTAATCTATATTAAAGATGTATTATACCACAAATATAGTAGAATAAAAACCAACAATTTTTATCAAATATAATACTCTATCTTTGATAAATCACTTCATATTTTATATTCATAAACTCCCTGTCGTTTGAGTCCATTTTTACTAAATCAAAAATCAATGGGTCTTTAATTAGATGTTTCCATACAGTATAAGTTGCTTTTATAAACTCTTTTTTTAGTTCTATCTTTTCAGAAATCAATGGGCAGGAATACGGTAGTTCTGAAGTAGACAATATTAATTGTAATTTTCCTTCCTCAGAAAAGTGAGGAGTTAATGGGAAAAATCTACATTGTAATGGTCTAGCTTCTCTAGGACAAACAGGTGGTGTCTTACATCTAACAAAATATACCTTTCCAAACCATGAATCTGGGAAATCGTAGTCTTCTGCATATTCAACACTCCATTTCAGCCAATCCTCTTTCATTGTAAACAGCTTTTCTTCACCTGGAAGCAAATAAATACCCAAATCATAGTCAAGGCCATCTTGGTCCTTACTATCACCACCACAAGTGCAGCAGGCAGCATTACATAGCTTTCCACAATCCCCTTGTATTGGTGATACCTTATCCAGTAATCGATATATTGCCATGTAAGTTTTTTTCTTAATAATACTTTTCATATTCACCCTTATCCTAATGGTTCTATTTCATTCTTATAAAGTTTCTTTACAAATATTACTGAATATATAATACCCAAAACTTCTGCCATAGGCCAAGCCCACCATACTAGTGAAAGCCCTCCTATTTTTATTAATACCCAAACCAGTGGAACTATACCAATTAATTGTCTAATTAAGGCCTGCCACATACTTAGTATTCCGTGTCCTGTAGCCTGAAATATTGTTGATGTTAAAATTCCAAAAGCAGCTGGAATAAAGCATAAACAAATAATACGAAGTGCTGGTACACCTATTTCCAGCATATAATCAGATGCGCTGAATAACCTTAAAAGCTGTACTGGGAAGACTAAAAATATAATAGTTCCTATTGACATAATAACCATTGCAATCATAATTCCAACTTTATACGCCTTCATTAGTCTTTCTTTATTTCGTGCCCCAAAATTATATCCCATAATGGGCATAGCTCCCTGGTTTAGTCCAAACACAGGCATAAATATGAAGGATTGCAATCTAAAGTAACTTCCAAGCACAGCAACTGCAGTTTGGGAAAACGACAGAATCCCATTTATGCAGAAAAGCATTACTGAGCCAATTGACTGCATAAGCATTGCTGGAAATGCTACATTGTATATATCTTTAACGGTTTCCCAGTTAAACTTAAACCCTTTAATCTTAACTGTAACCTGATGTTTATGCCTAAATAGTAAAGTTAAACCAAAGCACATAGATACAAATTGACCAAATATAGTTGCAACAGCTGCGCCTACAACTCCCATTTCAGGGAAAATTCCAATACCAAATATAAGTAAAGGGTCAAATATTATATTTATTACAGCACCGGACAAACTGCAAAGCATAGGCATAAGCATATTCCCTGTTGCCTGCAAAACTTTTTCAGTGTTCACCTGTATAAACACAAATAATGAAAAAAATGTAGTTATCATTAGATACAAAGCACCATTTTCTACTATGTATGGTGAGTTTGAATATGCTGCCATATATGTATGTGAAAATAATATTCCAAATACTGCAAACACGATCCAGTTTATAAATGCAATTCTAAAACCATGGCTGGCAGCTAGATCTGCTTCTTCAAATCTTTTTGCACCTAACCTTCTTGCTATAAGGGAATTAACTCCTACACCAGTTCCCACTGCCACCGATATAAGTAACATCTGAATAGGAAATATAAGAGTAACTGCTGTAAGCGCAGATTCACTTATCATAGCTACAAATATACTATCTACTACATTATATAAAGCCTGTATCAGCATTGAAAGCATCGCAGGCCAGGACATAGTCAGCATAAGCTTTCCAATTGGCATCGTTCCCATTTTATTTTCTTCTGTCATAAATCCACTCCTCATTTTTTCTATAGTCAAACTTTTTTATTGCAATATTTATAGGGAACGATAAATCGTTCCCTAGTTAGTTAAACATATAATGTTTTGGGCAAGTCTGTAAGCCGGGTTCTGTATTTGACAATCATCTATCTAGGCATACCATTGCTGATACGCTCAAGCAACCTACCTACCGGGCAGCGACGGGCAGCCGCTTTTTGCGCCCTATTTGGTCTTGCTCCGAGTGGGGTTTACACGGCCGTTATGTCTCCATAACGCCGGTGAGCTCTTACCTCACCATTTCAACCTTACCACAGCCTAACTGTTTCGGCGGAATGTTTCTGTTGCACTTTCCCTATAGTTACCTACGCCAGACGTTATCTGGCACTCTTGCCCTATGGAGCCCGGACTTTCCTCGTGCAGATGCACGCGACTGTCTGGCTTACCCAAAACATGCTCTAGTATTATACCATATGCCTATAAAAAGTCAAATGGATTTATGTTGACTTCAGCTTCAAAGATTTCAACTTTATCTTCCAATGCATCTTTTAGCTGCATTGCCATGTTGGGTATAAATATCTTTTCAGTCCCATAATGCCCTGCATCTATTACATTCATACCCATTTCCTTTGATTTAATAGCATCATGATATTTAACATCACCTGTTATAAAAAGCTGGCAGCTATTTGCTGCCGCAATCTCAATCATATCAATCCCAGCGCCTGTGCAAAGTCCGATTTTGTTAATCACGTTTTCTAAATTTCCTATAACTTTAATTTCATTAGTCTGCAAATTTAAAATATTTTTTACATCACTAATGATATCTTTTAACATCATCTCTTCGGGCAATTCGCCAAGCACTCCAATATAATTGTCACCGAACTCCTGAAAATCTTTAATATTTTTTAAATTTAAAAGATTTGCTAAATAAAAATTATTTCCAAATTGCGCTTTATCAAAGTTTGTATGTGCTGAAAAAACTGAAATCCTTTGTTGAATTAAATCCACAGTATAGTTGCCAATAATATTATTATGGTCAATATTTTTAAAGGAAGAAAAATACAATGGATGATGTGTAACAATAAAATCAGCTTCCAAATTTTTTGCTTCTTTTATAATTTCTTTTGTAATTTCAAGGGTTACAAGAATTTTATTTATTTGTTTAGAGTCTAAATCTATCTGCATTCCACAATTATCCCAAGCCTCTGCTAACTTTATTGGTGCAATCTTTTCCATAGCTTCCATCAGTTCAAATTTTGAAATTCCCATATAAATCACCTCTTTTCCTCATATTTATTCAATAAATTCTGAAGATATTTGATACGAGTCTTCAATTGACAAATTTTCTCATAGTCAATTAAGGTTGCTTTTTTTATATTTTCAAAGACATCAAATTCAATTTTTAGCTTTTTTTCTATAAATTCTATAGCTAAAGAGCCATTACTTATAAGTATTGCTTCTGGAGCCTCAAATTTTATGTCTTCTGACTGTTTTTTTAGCTCTTTTTCTTCATCTTTTGGCAATTCTATAAGATTAGGATCACTATTTATAGGTTCAGCACCTATAATCTCGCAAATGAACTTACCTTCTCTAACTATTTTTTCTTCTTTTATGTTAAATCCATTATTTAACAACCACCATCTGAGCTTACCCTGACCGTTTCTTGGTTGTAAAATAAATTTTTTTATACTTTTAGTTTTAATTAAATCTGCACCTAATATTTCAGTCATTAAAACTCCGCCCATACCAGCTATAACTACAACATCGACTTCACCATTTTCTAAAATTTGGATACCATTTCCTAATCTAAAGCCAAAATATTTTTTAACAATTTCTTCATTATAATTCTGCATCTGAACATTATCAACTGCTTTTTGAAGTGAACCTTTGCTTATATCTGCTAATATTACCTTGGGACTTTTTTTGCTTTCCCATAGAAAAATAGGCAAAAAACCGTGGTCAGTACCAACATCAGCCACGGTTTGTCCATTTTCTATAAGGTCAGCAATCATTTGTAATCTGTCTGATAGTTTAATCATCCTGTTACCTCTAATCTGCCTTTTTTATTGATTCAATTTATTCTAAATAATCCTTTAGCTTTTTACTTCTTGAAGGATGTCTAAGTTTTCTTAAAGCTTTTGCTTCAATCTGCCTTATTCTCTCTCTTGTAACATCAAATCTCTTTCCTACTTCTTCAAGAGTTCTTGCTCTGCCATCTTCAAGACCGAAACGTAGTTTTAAAACTTTTTGCTCTCTTTCCGTTAAAGTATCAAGTACTTCCACAAGTTGTTCTTTAAGCATAGAAAAAGCTGCTGCTTCAGCAGGTGCTGGAACATCTTCGTCTGGGATAAAGTCTCCAAGATGACTATCTTCTTCTTCACCAATAGGGGTTTCAAGGGATACCGGCTCCTGAGCAATCTTTAAGATTTCTCTAACCTTTTCCTCGGAAATATCCATTTCTTTTGCGATTTCTTCTGGAGAAGGTTCTCTGCCGTATTCCTGAAGTAATTGTCTGGATATACGAATTAACTTATTAATCGTTTCAACCATGTGGACAGGAATACGTATTGTTCTTGCCTGGTCAGCAATAGATCTTGTAATTGCCTGTCTAATCCACCAAGTGGCATAAGTACTGAATTTATATCCTTTTCTCCAGTCAAACTTATCTACAGCTTTAATTAATCCAAGATTTCCTTCTTGAATAAGGTCAAGGAAAAGCATACCTCTTCCTACATAACGTTTTGCAATACTTACAACCAATCTTAAGTTAGCTTCGCAAAGTCTCTTTTTTGCTTCATCATCACCCTGCTCCATTCTTTTAGCAAGTTCAATTTCTTCATCAGCTGAAAGTAGTGGTACTTTGCCTATCTCCTTTAAATACATTCTTACCGGATCATCTACTGCAATTCCCTTAGGCAAGGTAGCTTCTAAATCAATTTCACTAGAATCATCAGATACTGAGATTATATCAACATCATCATTTTCATCTTGTTCTATAGAAAGAAGCTCAAATTCATCAGGATCAACCTCCGATATGATTTCTATTCCCATAGCAGTAAGTGAATCATAAATTTCATCCATTTGATCCTTATTTAAGTCTATACCTTCTAAATAGTCTGCAACTTCCCTAAAAGATATTGACCCTTTAGCTTTTGCTTTTTCCGCAAGGTCTTGAACATAGTCCTTTTTTTCCATAGCGTTTCCTTCTTCAAAGCTCATTTATTTACCCCTTTCCATTTTCTTTTTTTGCAAATTCATTAGTTCTTCTGTTAATAATTTTATCATTTCCTGATTTTCTTCTTCATCTGCCATAGAAAGTCTCATCAACAGTGAGTTTTCTTTTTCTTTTAAGTCTTCTACTTCAATTTTATTTAAACTCTCCTGCAATATCTGTTCTTCTTTGTCTGCCAGCTGTACATTATCAATAATATCTGATAGTACTATCATTTCATCTGTTTCCAAAGAATCCTGCAGTTTCATAACATCAAGCTCTTTCTCTTCTTTATAAAGTGAACTTACTACTGAAAAAAGCTTTTGCCCATAACTGGATTTAAAAGCATCTTCATATTGTGAAATAATTTTAAAGTATTCATAATCAGTAATCATAAGTTTAATAAGATTCTTCTCAACCAATAACATTGAAGAATTGGTTTCTTTTGTCTGTTTTTCTTCTTTATCATCAATGTGATTGTTGATCATCTGTTGTTCCTGTGTATTATTGCCATTAATTTCTAGTCTTATTGCATTTTCTGATATTTTAATCTCATTAGCTAGCTTTTTTATATGAATATCAGCTTCTATTGGACTTAAATCCCTTAAAACATCTGCCGCATCCTTTAAAAAGTCAATACTTTCTTCATAGGAATCTAAATTATATTTTTTACGTAGTACTGAAATTTTATAATCTACAAAGCCTGAAGACTTATCTACCAATTCTTTGAAAGCGTCCTTCCCATGTTTTTTTACGAACTCATCCGGATCTTTTCCATCAGTAACATGCAATACCTTTGGCTTGCACCCCTCCTTAAATAATATATCTATACCTCTAAGGGCTGCTGCCTGACCTGCGCTATCAGCATCATAAGATAAAACAATATTTTTTGTATATCTTCTCAGCATTTTAGCCTGATTTTCTGTCAAAGCTGTTCCTAAGGATGCACTAACATTCCTAATACCACTTTGATACAAGGATATAACATCCATATAACCCTCTACCAAAATTGCACAATTCTCTTTACTTATATCCTGTCTGCTTAGATTTAAACCATATAAATTGTTTTTTTTCATAAATACTGAACTTTCAGGTGAGTTTAAATATTTGGGAGTTGAGTCATCTATTGCTCTTCCTCCAAAACCAATCACTTTACCTCTTGTATTTATAATCGGAAATATTACTCGGTTTCTAAACTTATCATAATATCTTCCCTTGGATTCCGAAACAAGTCCAAGCTCTTTTAATATTTTAACATCAATATTTTTTGACATAAAATATTTATAAAGGCTGTCCCACTCTCCATCTGCATACCCTATACCAAATTTTTTTAACGTGTTAGGCTCAATTCCTCTTTTTAACATATAGGTTAACCCTGGATTTGAACTTTGACAAAAAGTCTTTAAAAAATATGTAGCTGCTTCTCTATTTATTTGATAGTATAATTCTTTTTTTCCATCATCTTTATAGTTATTCACATACTCAACGCCATATTCCTTAGCAAGCTTTTCAACTGTCTCTGGAAAATCTAGATTGTAATATCTCTTCACAAACTCAAAAACATCTCCAGTAGCGCCACATCCAAAACAAGTAAAAATCTGTTTCGTTTCAGAAACAACAAAAGAAGGCGTCTTTTCATTGTGAAACGGACAAACTCCTTTAAAATTGCTTCCCATTCGTTTCAATGAAACAACTTGTCCAATAACATCAACTATGTTACACCTGCTTTTTATTTCCTCTGTTAAATTGTCATTAAAAGAATTACTCAAATCTATCACCGTTTATTAAATATACTGCATAGTTATATATACGACATATTTAAGCAAATCCTTTTTTTTATTTTTATTTTTTTGCTATTTTTCTTTACTAATTAGCTATTTCCATCCTTTAGGAATAAATATTTCATTATATATGTTCAAAGCATATCTATCCGTCATTCCTGCAACATGATCTTTAACTATTTCTGAAACTCCATACTCTTCAATCAATTCCTGCCTTTCCGCAGGTAGAAGTTCAGGGTGATCAAGATAATAATCATATAATGAACTTATAATAGTTTCAACCCTATGTAAATCCTCATGTTTTTTAACTTTTTCGTTGTGATATACATTTTCAAACATATAGTTTCTCAGCTTATCCATATGTTCTTGACAGCTGTCACCCATGGTGATTATCTCTTTATCATCACTGTTAATTATTATATCCATTACTAGTTTATTGATTCTAGCTCTATGAGAACTCCCTAGAACATCAATGCAGTTCTGAGGTAAATCATCAAGCTTTATAACACCGCTTCTGATTGCGTCATCAATATCATGATTTATATAAGCAATCCTATCGCTAAATTTAACAATTTGGCCTTCTAATGTAAACGGTCTGACAGGACCTGTATGATTTACAATTCCATCTTTAACTTCAGCAGTAAGATTCATTCCAAATCTGCCCTTACTGCCTTCTAGTACTTCTACAACCCTTAAACTTTGAATGTTGTGCTTAAATCCACCTGGATGTAAATTGTTTAAAATTGTCTCTCCACTATGGCCAAAAGGTGTATGTCCTAAATCATGACCAAGCGCTATAGCTTCTGTTAAATCTTCATTTAAGGCTAATCCTCTTGCAATTGTTCTCGCAATCTGAGAAACCTCTAAAGTATGCGTTAATCTAGTTCTGAAATGGTCTCCTTCAGGAGCAAGAAAAACCTGAGTCTTGTGCATAAGCCGCCTAAAAGACTTAGAATGAACGATCCTGTCTCTATCCCTTTGAAACTCTGTCCGTACCTGGCACTTTTGTTCTTGTAATGCCCTGCCTCTCGATTCCGCTGATTTAGCAGCCAAAGTTGATAAGTTTTCATATTCTTTTTTTTCTAAATCTTCCCTTGTGATCATATTTACACCCACTTACTTACAAAAACTATATAATTTTTCATTAAAATTATAGAAATTTTCCGATTATAAAAGCAGCAATTCCACCTAAACACATGGTAATTGGTAAGGTTACAATCCATGCAGTTACAATGCTTTCTGCAATTCCCCATTTAACCGCTGATTTTCTTTTAACACTACCTGCACCCATAATAGCTGTAGTAATAACTTGGGTTGTACTAACAGGCGCACCGAAAGCTGACATAGTTTCAATAACTAATGCTGCACCTGTTTGCGCAGCAAATCCACTGGCAGGCTGTAGCTTAGTTACACCACTGCCCATAGTTTTCATAATTTTCCAGCCTCCAATTGAAGTACCCGCAGCCATAGTTGTTGCACAAGCTATTTTTACCCATAGCGGGATTCCGCTACTGCTATCTAAAACACCGCCTGTCATTAATGCCAGCGTCATAATTCCCATGGTTTTCTGAGCATCATTATTTCCGTGCGAATAAGCAATAAGTGCCGCAGATAAAATCTGTAACTTTAAAAATAATTTATTAACCCTTCCTTGGGACCAATTTACAAAAGCAATAAAAATAAACTTCATAAATAGGAATCCAAATAAAAATCCTATAATTGGAGAAGTGAATAATGGAATAATAACTTTTTCCAAAACTCCAGACCAGACAACATGTTGTAAAGATGATGTATAAACAATAGTTGCCCCTAATAATCCACCAATCAATGCATGTGACGAACTGCTTGGAATTCCCTTCCACCAGGTAATAAGGTTCCAGATAATAGCCCCTATTAAAGCAGACAGTATAACATATTGTTCTAACTCAATATTAACTAATCCTTTAGAGATAGTAAGTGCAACTTTTTCACTTACCAACGCACCACAAAAATTCATTACCGCTGCAAGCAGAATGGCTTCTTTTGCTGTTAAGGCTCTTGTGTACACAGAAGTTGCAATTGCATTCGCCGTGTCATGAAATCCATTAATAAATTCAAATATTAAGGAAAACACGATAACACATATAAGTATGCCACTAAGCCCACTAAGCATATTTCATTACCACACCTTCCATGATATTTGCTACATTTTCACAAGAGTCAAGGCTTGCTTCAAGCTCCTCAAATAAGTGTTTCCACTTTATTAATTCAATAGGATCTTTTTCTTCTCTAAACAGTTTAGCCAATGCTTTTCTGTAGATTACATCGCCTTCGTTTTCAATTCTATTAACTTCAATAATCTGTTCTCTTACAATTTGATTTTTTTTCATTTCGGAAAGATGTTTAAATAATACATCTAATTCTCTTATGCTCTGCATAATCAGATCTGCCATATATACAGCTTCAGGTTTGACAGCATGTACATTAAAAACTAAAAATCTGTTAGCAACTTCTTCTAATGAATCTACTATGTCATCCATCTCCCTTGTAACAGAATAGATGTCCTCTCTGTCAAAAGGAGTAACAAACGAGCCATTTAAAGCTTTAAGGATTTTATGAGCTTCCATGTCACATTCTGTTTCTAAAACCTTTATAGAAGATACCTTGTCCTCAACCTCTTCATAGTTTTTTACTAAATCTACAAAAGATTCTCCAGCTTTTACAATTTTTTCGGCATACTCTATAAATAGCTTATAAAAAATATCCTCTTTCTTCTTTGCTGTAAGCATGATTTCCTCACTTTCATTATAATAGTTAAATTTATTACAAATATATAAAATTTATCTCTATATCAATTATACGCTAAAAAGTGTAGTTTCTGTTAAGGCAATGTTAAATAACTGTAAAAAGCATGTAAATTAGGCCTAATAAGGCCTTATTTATATATTTTTTTGCAATTTTCATAATTGTTTTTGAATGGTATTTCCAAGTTCTTCATTCACAAGCTTTAAACATTCAATAACTTTTTCCTGAACATCATCACTAATAAACATTAAACTTTCTACTAAATTATAAATTAATGCTTCCTTATCTGCTGTGCTAAAAGATTTAAGGCTTTCATTTGCCTGCTGGTATACCATTTCCATTATATTACCTCCTTCTATTTCTCCACCCATCGTCATGAGCAAAACACATAAGAGCTAAAAGTTCATCATCTGGTATTTCTATTCCTGGCACAATGTTTGACGGACTGAAATAACACATTTCAACTTCATCATGGAAATTTGATGGTAATCGATTTAAAGTTAGTTTTCCCACTTTGATATGAGGACATGCACGTTCAGGCCATATTATAGTTTTATTTAAGATATTGAAATGAAATTCTTTTGCGGCATTTTCTGGAATAAGTTGTATAGACAACTCATATTCAGGGTAAATGTCGCCTTCAATAGCATTATATAAATCATTTGTCAAAGCATCAGGATCATATCCTGCCAAGAACTCTGCTTCTTGCGCTGAAATATTTTTATTACCCATAAGTGGCAGCCACTGATATCTTACATAAAAAGTCTTGTCGTCTTGATTTCGCCATACGTATGTATTTACACTAAATGACTCCATATATCTATAACTTTTTATAGTCCCTTTATTGGAAAAAAGCCACATAATCAAATGAAAAGACTCTGGATTATTGGCCATAAATTCCCAAAATTTCTGTCTATCATGGGACAAACCATTTTCTGGACGTAACGCATGATATAAATCTGAAAATTTTCCAGCTTCATTAATGAAAAAGATAGGCATGTTCTGACATAATAAATCATAGTCTCCGCCTTCTGTAAAAAACTTTACAGACATGCCTCTTATATCTCTAGCTGTTTCTGCCGAGCCCCTTCGTCCAAGTGCTCTGGAAAATCGAACAAAAACTTCCGTAGAGCCTTCTGTTTTATTTAAAAAGTCTGCTTTTGTGTAGTCGAAAAATGGCATATAAAGATTAAATTCACCATAAGCCCCTACACCTTTTTCATGAAATAACCGTTCTGGCGTCATTTCCCTGTTCATTTCAGCCAGTTTATTGAATAAAAGAAAATCTGTCACAATACCACCCCATTATGTAATAGTATATGCAGCAGATTTCATTTTGTTTATAATGACCTATCCCAATTTACGAAGTAAATTGATGGAAGGTCAGATGCTAAAAAGTCATGAACTTTAGTTCATAGAGTTTTATCGTATAATGACCTATCCCAATTTGTGAAGCAAATTACAATTTGCCATCACGCATCATGTACAATACTGCATTACAGATTGCAGCTGCTACATTACTGCCGCCTTTCCTGCCTGCTGCCACGATGTATGGCATCTGGGATGACATGATTAGTTCTTTAGATTCTACTACATTTACAAATCCAACAGGAACACCAATTACTGCCTTAGGATTCACTTTTCCCTCGCTAAATAGTTCATATATACGAACCAATGCTGTAGGTGCATTGCCGATTGCAAAAATTATAGGTTTTTCTAATAAAGACGCCTTATCCATAGAAGCGGTTGCTCTGGTTGTTCCATTTTCTTTTGCTGTTTTTGCCACATCTTCATCCGACATAAAACAAAACACCTCGCCACCAAAAGTTTCTAAAAGCTTTTTATTTATTCCTGATTTAGCCATCTGCGTATCAGTAACTATACAAGCACCACGGCGAATAGCTTCCGCTATGTTAGTTACAACACCTTCCGAGAACTTCATGTTGTCATAATAGTCAAAATCAGCTGAAGTATGAATAACTCTCTTCACTATAGGTGCTAATTCTTCAGGTATCTTTCTGTCTCCCAGTTCTTCTGTAATAATTTCGAAACTACGTTTTTCTATATCAGCTGGTAATACTTTTTGTAATTCTATCTTCATTTTAAACTCCTTCGTTTAATATTCTGTAAATAGCTTCAATGTCCATATTCTCACGAAGTCCATCTGCAAGTAAGTCATACTGCCTTTCTTTATATGCTTTCACATCAAGACCTGAAACCGCTGATTCGTCCAGCCCCTTATTTTTAAGTAATACTGAGACTATAGTTTTTACTACATTTTCTTTATCAAAGATTCCATGGATATATGAGCCGTATACATTATTTCTATTAAGTCCCGCCATTTCATTAGCTTCATGAGCAGAGATTTCTGTTATTCTAGTTAAACTGCTTACAGTGTCCTTTTCTGATTCTTCCACTGTAGATTGTCCCATATGTATCTCATAGCCTTCTATTTCTACACCCTCAAGTGCTGCAAAATAACCTATACCATTTGTTACAAAGTGGCCTTTTATCTGGGTTCTGGTTTTTTCTTTCTCGAATACAGTAGTGGAAGGTAATAAACCCATACCCTTCATACTGCCGCCATGCTCCACATTATATGGATCTTCAAGTTGTATTCCAAGCATCTGGAATCCACCACAAATACCAAACACAGGTTTTCCTGATGATGCATGCTTTATAATTGCAGCTTCGAGGCCACATTGACGCATCCAAAGTAAATCTTCCATAGTATTTTTAGTTCCTGGTATGATAATTAAATCTGGATTTCCAAGCTGCCCTACAGACTCAACATATCTTAGACTGACAGCATCAGAGTATTCAAATACATTAAAATCTGTAAAGTTTGATATTCTAGGCAGTCTGATAACAGCAATATCAATTAATGCCACCTTATCCTTGCGGGTGAATCTTTCTGTAAGGCTGTCCTCGTCATCTATATCTACATGGAGATAAGGCACAACACCCACTGTAGGCACATGTATCATATCCTCAAGCATATCAAGTCCAGGTTGAAGTATAGTCTTGTCTCCCCTAAACTTGTTAATAATAGTTCCTTTAACCATAGCCCTGTCTTCTTCACTAAATAATGTCATAGTACCAACTAAAGAAGCAAATACACCACCTCTGTCTATATCACCTGCAAGCAGTACAGGGGCTTTAGCAAGTTTGGCCATATACATATTTACTATGTCATTTTCCTGAAGGTTTATTTCTGCTGGGCTGCCTGCACCCTCCAAAACAATAATATCATACTGAGATGCAAGTGTGTCATAAGCTTTTTTTATTTCTGGAACCATATCACGCTTATGTTTATAATATTCCTTGGCATCCATATTACTGTAAACTTCACCATTTACAATAACCTGAGAAGCCATATCATTTGTAGGTTTTAAAAGAATTGGATTCATAAGCACAGATGGCTCTATACCAGCTGCCTCAGCCTGCACCACTTGAGCTCTGCCCATCTCAAGACCTTCTTTTGTAATAAAAGAATTTAATGCCATATTTTGAGATTTAAAAGGTGCTACTGAATATCCATCCTGCTTAAACAGTCTACATAATCCTGCAACCAGTAAACTTTTACCTGCATTTGACATTGTTCCTTGAACCATTATTGCCTTTGCCATAAAAACCCTCCATTTAAATTGATTTAAACGCATTTATAAGTCGTTCATTTGAACTATGAGATTTAACTGCAATTCTATAGTATCCTTCTTTTAGCCCTATGTAATTACTACAATCCCTTATGATAATACCTTTCTTTAAAAGCTTGTCCTTAAATGTAGAAACTTCATACCTACTAGCTTCATCTATCTTAATAAATATGTAATTAGCCGCAGGTTTATAGTTTTTTATTCCTAACTTATTAAGTTCTGCTACTAAATATTGTCTCTCTGCCCTTATTTCCTTAAGGGACTCCTCTAAATACTCAGTTTCCTTCAAAGCCTGAACCCCAGCAATTTGCGCCAGTACAGAGACTGCCCAGGGTTGTCCCATATCTGTAATCTTCTTGAGAAGCGCTTTATGACTTGATAATCCATAACCTAATCTAAGTCCTGGCATTGCATAGCTCTTTGTAAAAGCCTTAAGTATAAATAAATTTTTGCACTTTTTAATATAGGATTTCATCGTGTATTTTTCATAATCCTCAACAAACTCTATAAAGCATTCATCAAGAACTAATATAATATCTTTTTCCACACATGCTTTTAACACTTTATCTAATAATGCTTTTGAAATAAGCTGTCCAGTAGGATTATTAGGATTACATAAGAAAACCACATCATAAGAAGAGTCAAGTTCATCCAAATACTCTTCTTTTAATTTAAAATCCTCATCCTCTTTCAGCTCATAGTGAACTGTTTCACATCCTACAGTATCTAAAGCTATTTCATACTCTGCAAATGTAGGGGCTAAAACTAAAGCCTTTTTAGGCTTCAACGCCAATGCAAACCTAAAAATTATATCAGCAGCACCATTACCACATAAAATGCACTCTTTGTCAATTCCCTCAAATTCAGAAAGTGCTGATGTAAGTTGTCTGCAAAGAGGATCAGGATAATTTACACAAGCGTCAAGGCCATCTATTATGGTCTGCTTAACTCTTTCTGGAAGGCCTTTCGGATTGATATTCGCTGAAAAATCCAAAATATCTTCTATTCCCTTTTCCTTTGCACTATATATATCTCCACCATGAATTAAATTAGCCATTTTACAATTACCATTCCTAACATACAAATAATTAAAGTAATCCAGGCTGTACCATACAGCAGCCTGTTTGAAAGAATAATATCTCTTTTCTCTATAGGTCTTGTATTATCCCCTATTGTTTTTTTCTCATATAATTTACCAAAATAATAAGCATTTCCAGCAAGTTGAACATTTAATGCTCCAGCACAAACAGCCTCTGTCTGTGCACTGTTTGGACTAGCATGATTCAATCTGTCCCTCTTGAAAATTCTGGCCGCATTTTTAAAATCAAGTCCACAAAACAGGGATGCTATAATCATAAATATTCCAGACAATCTGGCTGGAATAAAATTCAAAACATCGTCAAGCTTAGCTGCAAATCTGCCAAAATATAAATATTTGTCGTTTTTGTATCCAATCATGGAATCCATAGTATTTACAGCTTTATATAAGAATCCTAAAGGAGCACCACCAATTGCCATAAATATCATTGGAGCAACAGTTCCATCAGAAGTATTTTCTGCTACTGTTTCCACTGTTGCCTTGATAATCCCTTCTTCTGTAAGACTTTCTGTATCTCTTCCAACAATCATTGATACTTTTTGTCTCGCACCCTCCACATCATTTTTTTCAAGCTCAGTATAAACCTTCATACTTTCAGTTTTAAGAGCTTTTACAGCTAAAATCTGATAGCACATGATTGTTTCAATAACTAAACCTAAAATCAGATGAATTTTATAAGCAGCCCATAAAATTATGGCAGGTACTAAAAATGAAATAGCAGCTATGCAAATAGCCATTATTACACCTGCTGCAAATTCACTGCCTTTAGTTTTAGAAGAAAAATATCTAAAAAACATCTCAAATTTTTCGATAGCAATACCTATTAGTCTAATAGGATGTGGCCAGCTATGTGGATCTCCAATAATCAAATCTAAAATAAATCCAAGAAATAAAGGGAGAACAGCAATAACAATACTATTCATTTACCTTCCCCTCAACTTCCTTATAGCCTCTTGGAGTAACCATCTTACCATTCATATTTTTAGTCTTTGAGTTTCCAATAAATACTGTTGTAAACATATCTACCTTTGTATCTCTCAAAGTCTTTAAATCCATTACGATCCCTGCCTCACCTTCTCTGCCGATATTCTGTACATACCCCGCAACATTTTCAGGTGATCTGTGCTTTAAAAGAATATCACAAGCCTTCTGCAGATAATCATGTCTCTTAATGCTGGAAGGATTATATAAACAGATTGAGAAATCTCCCATAGCAGCACATTCCAGCCTCTTTTCAATAAGTTCCCAGGGTGTAAGTAAATCGCTTAAACTTATAACCGTAAAATCATGAATTAACGGTGCTCCCAAAACAGCAGCACCACTGCATGCCGCTGTAATACCAGGAATAACCTCTATGTCAATTGCTTCAGCTAAGCCTCTTGCATTTACAACTTCATACATGAGCCCTGCCATGCCGTAAACACCAGCATCACCACTGCACACCATTGAAACAGTTTTACCCTTTACTGCCTCATCCACTGCCAGGTTACATCTATCTGCTTCTTTTTTCATGGCAGTAGAAATCATTTCCTTATGTCCAAATCTGTCTTTAACTAAATCGATATAAACCGTATATCCTGCAATCACATCACTTTTTTCTAATGCTTCAAGTGCTCTTTCCGTAGATTGATTTAGATTTCCTGGTCCTAATCCTACAACAAATATTTTGTTCATTATTTTGAAGCCTCCCTAAATTCATGTGTAAATGCTGGATCATAAAGCTTTGAACGTTCATAGCTGTTTCCAAGGAATCCACCTACTACAATCATAGCTGTCTTTGTAATATTGTTATTTTTAGCCGTTTCCGGTAATGTGCCTACTGTACATCTAAACACTCTTTCCTCTGGCCAGGTTGCTTTATAAACAATAGCCGCAGGAGTTTCTTCTGTGTAACCTCCAGTTAAAAGCTTTTCTTTTAAAGAATCTAATAATCCGGTAGATAAGAATATAGCCATAGTTGCTCCGTGAGAAGCCATAAGCGACATTTCTTCTTTTTCAGGGACAGGAGTTCTGCCCTCCATTCTTGTAATGATTACTGACTGTGATACATTTGGCAATGTATATTCTGCATTCAGCGCAGCTGCAACGCCACAGAAAGAACTTACTCCAGGAGTAACTTTAAATTCAATATTCTTTGGTTCTAAAAGGTCCATCTGTTCGCGGATTGCTCCATATAAACTTGGATCCCCTGTATGTAATCTTACTGTCATCTTTCCTTCTGATTCTGCCTTCTCCATAACTGCAATTACTTCTTCTAAAGTCATACTTGCACTATTGTGGATTTGGCATTCAGGCTTTGCAAGATTTAAAAGCTCTGGATTGACTAATGAGCCTGCGTAAATAATTACGTCTGCCTCCTGCAACAATCTTTGTCCTCTAACTGTAATTAAATCAGGTGCTCCAGGACCTGCTCCAACAAAATTAATCATTTTAAATAATACCTTTCTAAATTTATTAATTCAATAGTATCCAATTCTAAATTTTTTGTAATATGTTATCAACTTCTGAAGTTTTACCTAGATACCCATGTTTATTTGAGAACATTATCGCTCCGATTTCCATGGTTTGATGAGTTCGGCTCCTTAAGTGGAATTCTATTTTATTCATTAGTGATTCAATCACTTTATCCTTCATTTGACTGCTATAAGCTTCCAACGCTTCGTACGCATTATCTGTAGTTACTGAAGTTAGCATTTCTTCTATCAGCTTTGCATCCGCACCAAATCTGGCAGCATGTGCTGACATAATTTCCATTCTGGCATCTGCATATTTTGAATGTGTATTCATAATTCCGCCTGCTACCTTCACCAGTTTCCCAATATGTCCGACAAACAGCACGCCTTTAAAACCCTGTTCCTCAGCATAATCTAAACTTTCACCAATAAAGTTACTGGATTTTACAGAGTAAAAATCCCGATTGGCAAAATGTTGTTTTAAGAAATTCTCACCATAATTACCGGGTGTAATAACTAGGTACTCAGCACCTAATGCTTTTCTAACATCCATTTCCACCTTAATCGTATCAATTAATGCCTGTTCACTCATAGGTTCTACTATTCCACTGGTTCCAAGTACAGATAAACCGCCTTCAATCCCCAGTCTGGGATTATATGTACGTTTTGCCAGTTCTTCTCCTTGTGGTATAGAAATAGTAACTTTAGCACCGCCTTCATATCTAAACTCTTCCAGAACCTGAAACACCACACTTCTTATGGTTTTCATAGGAGTGGGGTTTATAGCCGCTTGTCCAATCGGACAAGCAAGGCCTGGCAGGGTTACTCTTCCAACCCCTTTGCCACCATCAATTATGATCTCTGCATTATCATTTTCAAGAAGTTCTACTTCTGCATAAACCAATATACCATTTGTAATGTCGGGATCATCACCACTATCTTTTTTTATGGCACAGGATGCCCTTTTTTCACTTGTTTTACAATCTAATACACCTAAAGTTAGTGGTATGCCTTTCGGAGTATCCACCGATACTTCCTGTAAATTATTTCCTAAAGCAAGCAGCGTAGCAGCTTTTGCAGCAGCTGTGGCACAAGTGCCAGTTGTATATCCCCTGCGCATCTGACCCTCTTTGGGATTTAAATCTTTGTTTTTCTCTTCCTGCATATGTCTACAAACCTTTCTGCAGATTTTATGTTTGAATAGAAATGTACATGAGGATAACCCGCATATAAATTTTCATTTCCAGTTACACATTCCCAATTCATTTTTCTAAGAGGCTTTTGTGCATGAAAGCAATCACCTGAATTTGTACTATCCCAATAATGAAATTCATGTCCTTTCAAATGCATACCTTCTTTACAAAGAAGATTGTTTTTTTTAGCTTCCATATCTATATACCCAAACCGAACAAGTTTATCTGCATAAAAACTTTCACCTTCAATAGCCCCCACCATTTTATATGCATGACCAAGCTTGTCCTTAACAACCTCATGAAGGTACATGAATCCCCCACATTCCGCCATACAAGGTGTTCCTGCTGATAAAGCATCTTTTATACTCTGCTTCATAGAATCATTTTCTTCTAACTCTTTCAAGTACAGTTCCGGATAACCTCCCCCAAAATACAATCCTTGTAGGTTTTCTGGCAGTTTCTTATCCTCCAAAGGGCTAAAATAACAAATTTCTGCACCAAGTTCTGAAAGTAAATCCAAATTATCTTGATAATAAAAGCAAAATGCCTTATCTTTTGCTACACCTATTTGAACTCTTTCTCCACTAGCAATCGTTGGTTTTATAAATTCAATTTTAGGTGCAGTTTTAGTTATTCTTATTAATTTGTCTAAATCTATTGATTCCGAAACTTGTTTAGCCAAAGTATCCAGAATTGTCTCAAGATTGCCTACCTCTTGAGCTGTAACAAGCCCTAGGTGTCTGCTTTCCAGAGAACATTCTTTTATCATCGGCATAAAGCCTAAAACTTCAATACTTAATGTTTCTTCAATCAGTTTCTTGATTTCTTCAAAAATCATAGGAGAAACTCGATTTAAAATCACTGCTTTTATATTACTGTCACTTTCCAGTTCCATAAAACCTTTAATCTCAGCTAATATGGAAACTGATTTTCCTTTGCAATCTATTATTAATACCGAAGGTGTTTTAGTGCTTCTCGCTAAATCATAAGAACTTGCCTCATATGATTTCCCCGCTAAGCCGTCATAATATCCCATGACTCCTTCTATAATTGCTAAGTCGGCTTCTTTGGAATTCTTTGCAAGTAAATAATTTATAGTCTCTTTGTCATTAAAAAATAAATCCAGATTTCTTGATTCCAACCCTAAAGCCTCTTTATGAAACATAGGATCAATATAATCAGGACCGCATTTAAATGATACGATATTCAAACCCTTATTTATAAGGGCCTGAAGTATTCCACATACTACAGTAGTTTTTCCGCTTCCGCTTCCTGGTGCTCCTATTAAAATTCTAGGTAAAATCTTTGTTTCCATCTAAACCGCCTCTGAAATTCCCTGAACAGCTATAATATATACTGGATTCTGTCCCATCATAAGGTTGTAGTTTCCTAAGGTCTTTGCTTTAGAAACATTTATCTGTGTAATATCCACATCCTGAAATCGATATTTCTTTATACATGCGACAGTTTCTGCAAGTGACTCAAGAGCAACTACATTTATAACAATCCTAATATTAGAATTTTTCATAATAAGTAAATTGATTATATCATCTAAATTACCTTTTGAGCCGCCTATAAATGCTCTATCTGGCACTGGCAAAGCCTCCAAAGCCTCTGGAGCCATGCCCTTTATAATATGTAAATTTTTTACACCAAAATTATCTTTATTTTTATTAATTAAATCGATGCCCTCTGAGTTCGTTTCAATCGCATAGACATCACCATATCTACATGCCAAAGCCATTTCTATAGAAACAGAACCCGTTCCTGCACCAATATCATAAACTACATCATTTTCCTTTAAATTTAACTTTGAAGCCGTAAGCGTGCGTATCTCCTCCTTAGTCATAGGGACATCACCACGAATAAATTCCTCATCCCTTATACCTAAAGTGTTCTTTTCACGTTGTAATACTTTGTCATTTATTACTATCATTACACTTAATGGTTCAAAATTCTTTTCAGAAAGTTCTAAAGCTGTTCCTATTGTAATCGCTTCGTCTTCGTAAGAAAGCTTTTCTCCAACAAAGACTGATACATATTCCATTCCTGCTTCTACCAGCCTGCAGCATATTCTCTTTACTGTATTGTTTCCTCCATCAGTTAAGAAAAATGTCTTTTCTTTATTTAAAACTGCTGATACATCCCTATCATCACGGCCATGTAAACTGACAATTTGGGTATCCTCCCAGGCAAGTCCAACTGCCGATGAAAAATAAGATAATGAACTAATACCTGGCATATATTCAAAACAAACCTGTTCATTTCCAACTATAGAACCATATTTTTCACTGATTAAAGTACGCAGTTTCTTTGCACCACTAAAAAAGCCTAGATCCCCAGACATTAAAATAGCTGCTTTTTCAATTTCAGCATGCTCTTCTATCCATTTTAGAATTTCATTTGGAGAAATAGCATGTACAATTTGTTGATTTTCAAGTTTAAAACTGTCTACCATTCTCTTGGCACCAATTAAGGCCTGACTATTCGAAATAAGTTCTTTTCCTTTTACCGTAATCGTATCAGGGTTTCCCATTCCTATTCCAACTATATAAATATTTCTCATTAGTAATTCTCCGCAAAATTCAAAGTTATATTTTTCTTAGCTATAGCAATAGTTACTCCGTTTAAAGCCTGTTTTTTCAAAATCAATGTGCTCCCTTCATTTGAAGCAACTGCAGCTCTTTCACATACATTTTCAACACCTGTAATACTTCTTACAAAAGAAGATGGAGTAAAATCTCCTTGTACATTCATTAACTCTTCACCCGAGAAAGTAATATATGGAATTTCTAACTTTTGCCCAAGCTTAATTAAAGCTTTTTCAAACATTTTTAAATCAATTGATGCTAGATTCTGAATCGACTCCAATCTTATCTGCATTTCACCAGTGGCTTTTTCAAATAACTCGAATACAGCCTTATAAGAAATATCTTTTTTACATCCCATACCTATAGAAATATTCTTAGGTGCCAGCTGAAGCACAAATTTTTCCTTACCCTTCAGTGAATCTAATATCTTTTCAGTGATAATAATGCAAGTTGCATCTTCACGAATTTTGTCTTTTAAAGTAATCACATCAACCAGTTCTATTCCCTGAGGAACTTTCCCTTCTATGCTGCCATCATAATATAAATATACGGTTTTTCCTTTCAGTATATCTGCAGAAACTTGTTTTGCTGCTTTCAAATTAATGATACTTAAATTCTGGCTTTTAGCCCATACATCAACGGCAAAACAGTTATTGATATCTGTGGCAGTAGTAATGACAGGTACTGCCTGAATCGCCTCTGCTATAATAGATGTCAATCTGTTTGCTCCTCCAAGATGTCCAGACAGAAGTGATATGACATACTGACCTTTTTCATCTATGGCTATAATTGCAGGATCCTGATCCTTACTTTTTAAATAAGGTGCAATGGCTCTTATAGCAATTCCAGTAGCACCTACAAAAACAATCGCATCATTATTTTCAAAAGCCTCTTTGGTCCATTTCCCAAGAGGTTTACTTATGGGGATAAGTCCAATTTCTAAAGAAGTCTCCTTCATACCATAAGCCAGGCACATTTCACCCATTATTGAAAGCTTTTCTGCAACTAATTTACATGTATTGCCACCATTTTGAGTAAAGGAAATTAACGCAATTCTCATAAATCCCCCTATTAATTGGTGCTACCAAATCCACCAACTCTAACTTCTGTCGATTCGTCATCAACAGTTATACCAAATGGTACCAGTATTCCCTGAGCAAAACCTTTACCAGCTTCCACTACTAGATTTTTATCTTCATTAGAATCATTTGTTATTTTAATCATTATGTGGCCTTCATTTTCTGCGCCAAAATAATCTGCATCAATAATTCCTACAGTATTATCCAGCTGCATCCTGTATTTAAAACCAAGCCCTGAACGTGGAAAACACATAAGAACCCAGCCCTCTACAATCTCAGCTCTGATTCCTGTAGGAATTTTAATGGTTTCTCCAGCAGGCAGCTTAATTTCAACGGGTGTATAAAAGTCATAACCTGCTGAACCTGCTGTTGCTCTTTTGGGTAGCAATACGCTATCATAAATCTCTTTCTTAAACTGGCCTTTTCCGAAAGTATCTTCCCAGTCTTTAATAAATTGTTCTAAACTAACCTTATGGAACTTAGCCACTTTCTGCATCAAATCTACCTCTTAATCTATTTAAGCTCTTACCATTCTCTTTAAATCACACTGTTTATTGGTTACAATAACTGCAGAATAATTGTTTATATCATCAATTAGACTTGAAGCTTGCTTAATGTCTTCCATAGTGACAGCATCAATTTCATCTATAACTTCTTCTGGAGTATAAACTCTGTTTAATAAAATACTATTTTTGCCCATAGAGAACATTCTGCCATTTACATTTTCCTGACCAAAAATATAACTTGACTTAAGCTGTTCTTTAGCCACATGCAGTTCATCTTCCGTAATGCAATCTTTTTTTAGTAATTCAAGTTCTTCTTTTATTCCATTTATAGCATCATAAACCTTATCGTGACTTACTCCTGCATAAATGTTATAATATCCCGAATTTACAAAAGAACTGACATGCGAATAAACAGAATAAGCCAGACCCTTCTGCTCTCTTATATTCTGAAAAAGTCTGGAACTCATACTTCCACCCATAATATTATTTAAAACGGATAGCGCATAATAATTATCATCATCAAGTGAAAGGCCTCTTGTTCCTAGGCAAATGTGAGACTGTTCTATATTCTTTACCTTTACCCTGAAGTATGGTTTATAAGGCTCATTATTAAACTCTTTAACTGGCTTTTCTGCTTTTAAATGTTTTAACTTTCCATCAAATATATTACATATTTCATCCATATCAAAATTCCCAGCTACAGAAACAACAACACTGTCTCTAGTATATTCATCTGCAATATACTGTTTTAGTATTGCCTGGGAAATGCCCTTCAAAGAGGTCTGCGTACCAATAATGGATTTTTCATAAGGACACCCTTTGAAAATCAAGTCACTTATTACCTCATGTGCATAATCATCAGGAGTATCTTCAATCATTTTCATTTCTTCATAAATAACCTGTTTTTCTTTAGACATTTCAGTTTTGTCAAATTTAGAATTTAAAAACATATCTAAAAGGATTTCAGCCGCTTGTTTAGCATTTGAACCCAAGGTTTTCATATAATAACACGTTGCTTCTCTTCCTGTAAATGCATTTATTTGTCCACCTATACGATCAACATCTTCTGCAATTTTCTTTGCACTTCTTTCTTCTGTACCTTTAAACAGCATGTGTTCAATAAAATGTGAAATACCAGAAATATTTTTTGTTTCATCAACAGCGCCAGCCTTTACCCAAATACCAAGTGCAACTGATTGAACATAAGGGATTTTTTCCATAACAATGCGTATACCACAGTCTAATTTTCTTGTCTCAATCATACCCTCACCGCTTCTCTTTCTATATTTAAATTTAATAATAGTCATACCTATTTATTATACATTTATACAGGCATTCTGTAAAGTGGCACAATTCTATAACCTTGTGCATTAATTTGATCTATTAATTCAGGTAAGGCTTTTAAAGTTTCTGGCTTTGGATGCATTAATATAATAGCTCCATCAAGAGGCTTTGATAGGATTCTCTGCACAATAACTGAAGCGTAAGAACCTTCCCTCCAGTCTATGGTATCTGAAGACCAAAGTACCATTCTATAGCCAAGTTTTTCAGAAATTTCAACCGTTCTGGCATCATAATCTCCTGCTGCAGGAGCAAAATAATTGGGCTTTATGCAAATAGCATCTGTTATAGCTGTTTCTGTTTTTTCTATTTCTTCTGCTACTTTTTCAGAAGAAATATCACTACACAATGCATGACTATATCCATGACTTTGAATCTCATGACCCGCAGCATACATTTGCCTTAATAAATCTTTATTATTTTCTGCCCATCTGCCTGTCACAAAAAATGTTACTTTAATATTTTTTTCTTTAAAAACCTTCAGCATACCAGGGATAATTTCTTCTCCCCAGTCCACATTGCAGGCAAAAGTACACATTTTATTTCCTGGTAGTCCGTTTCTTACAATCCTGCTTTCATAATCGCCCACAGCTGCTGCTGTATCTACAGCACTACTTTGTTCTTTTTCTTCTTGCTTTTCATAAATATTGTTCCAAGTTGTAGCTACCTGATCAGCTAAAATTTTATCTAAATGCGTAAAGCCCTGAAAGGCTGCCACAGAAATGGCAAACAAAGCAATCCCCATAACTGTCCAATTTTTTTTCCTCATAAAAAAACACCCCCACTAAAACTATGCGTGGGAGTGTCTGTTTTATACTTTTATTTTACATTGTTAATAATATTTTTGTTATTTTTTGTAAATCCCATCTCTTACATTTAGGAATACATAAACAACTTTTGCTGCTTGTGCCCTTGTTGCTAATCCCTGAGGCTGGAAATCACCTTCCGGCTGGCCATTTATAATTCCAGCACCAACTATTGTATTTACATAATTACTTGCCCAAGAACTTATTGCTGCCTGGTCAGTAAAGTTTTTACTTGTAGTATTCTGAGGTAATACAAGATTCTGGCTAGTTGCAAAATTGCAAAGCATTACACACATCTGCTCTCTTGTAATATTAGCATTTGGTTCAAATGTTGTATCGCTCATACCACTTACTATACCATTTTCGTAACCCCAATTTACATAAGAATAATACCATTCATTTGACGGTACATCTGTAAATCCTGTTGCTTTTGATTTGCTAACATCTACATTATCTAATGTCTTTGCAAGTAGTGCAAGGAACTGTGCTCTTGTCAGCTGTGCATCCGGCAGATATAATTTATCACCCATACCATTTGCAATACCTCTTGCTGCAAGGGAACCAATATAACTTTTTGCCCAATGGTTAACTGTATCATTGAAATCAACGGACATTGAACCTACTTGGACTGGAATAGTAATTTTGTATCCTTCATATGTAGCATATATATTTCCTGTTTCAGCATTTTTGCTGCCCGCAGTAAATAATCCGTTTTCATTAATGGTTCCTATATTTTGGTCGCAAGTCCAAGTAAATGTTTTATCGCTTGAAACCACATTGATAGGACCACTCTTTACTGACATATTTATGTCTGAATTTTGTCCTGCATTCAAGTATAGCTTGGTAACTGATGGTGTAATGGTCAGATTATTTTTAACAATCTCTACCTGAGTAGTCCCAGATATTGTTCCGCTTGTTCCTGTTATATTTACTTTGCCTTCCGTGTCTCCGGCAGTATAAAGTCCATTACTCGTGATACTTCCATTGCCACCTTCTACTTCATAAGTTACAGAGCCTGGAAGCGATACTTTTTCAAAAAGATTATTTGAAGCATAACTGTTAATCTGTACATTTGCTCTAGGCATTGCTAAAGTAAGTGAAGGATATAGATTAAGATTTTCAGCAGATGTTCCACTGCTGCCAGCGCTATATACAAACATTAGTCCATTTGCGACTTTTCTTTCTGTTCCCTCTGAAGGGATATTTTTTAATGCTGCGGTATTTTCCAAACCGGGCAATCTAGAATATAAAGCTGTTGAACCGCCTCCATCCATATTAAAAGCATAGACACAACCTAAAGCTTTCATATGATTTGCCAGTTCTACAAGACTTAATCCTTTTGAATTGGTTTGTCTACCATCAACTGCATAAATAATTACTGTTCCATCACTTTTTATACCAACTGCTGTTCTTGGGTTTAAGTTTGCTCCAGAAGTTACAACATTTCCGTTTTCAACTAAAGAATAATAAATTCCAATAGCTTCTTTGGCATTTGCAAGACCTGTATTGGCATTATCCCCTACACTTATCTCCACTTGACTTCCTACTACCATAGAATATAATTGTGAAGCTGTTGCTGAGCCTGAAACAGTTGAAAGCACAACTTCATTTTCACCAATAGGGGTATTATGTGCGTCACTGTTTACTGACTTAACCGTTCCTTTTATTGTTTTTCCTATTTGAAGCTGCATATTGTCTTGACTTCCACAATCCACAACAACTTCTATACAACTGCCTGCAGTCTTGGTGCTTGCAGCATAATGTTTGTTAAATAAGTGTAAACCTTTAGCCGCTCCATGGGGAACATTGTAATAATCAATCTTTGCAGAAAAAGGGGCTTGAACCTTTTGCAGTACACCAGTTGATGTATCATCATAAGCTAAGGTTCCTTTTAACCCATAGCTTAAATTTACATACTGCATAGATGCTTTTCCCTGACTGTCAAAAGCAATTACCCTGTCAGGCGCATATCCTGAAGTTACGATATTACCGTTATGTATTACAAGCCCTTTTGGTGTACCTGTTGCCGTATCAAAGAGGTCACCATTTATGGCTGCCAGGACTTTAACTCCCTGTTCTTCAGCATATTTTGCCATGGTTCCAACAGTTGCCATGCTTCTAACTTCACCATTAAATACCAATGGTTTTACATTTCCTGATGCTGTATCAGCTTGAACAAAAAATACATGTTCTAATCCATTTGCGCTATTTATTCCTATTTGTTCATTGTAGGTAACACCATCAAAGATTTTCTTTTGCGAGTCCAGATAAACGTTACCCAAGCCATCGTAATATGTAAAACCTGAAAAACTTGCAAATATTACTGCAATGGCCAAAGCTACAGCTAAAAATTTCGTACTTTTTCTCATTTTTTCCCCCTTATGCTAACTATTACGTCATAAAACTTGTTTTTTCATTCAAGTCTAACATTTTTATTTTAACATGCCCTTTTAAAACTTCAAGTTACGGTTACATTACGAAAAGTCAAACATTTCCTCATTAAAGGTATCTCCATTGTACATAAGAATGACAACATCAGGTTTGTTCTTCTTTGCATACTTCGCAACGGAATCATGAAAAAGCCTTAAATCCAAGGCTCTAACCTCATGTACACCTAATGAAAGGAATGAATATACAGGTATTCCAAAAGAATCCTTAATCATCATAACTTTTCCAGAATATACTAAATTATTATTGAATATCAGTTCCTCATTATCTCCATGGTATACAGCATACCTATTAAGGTCAACCGGTGCATCCTTTACTAGATATTTTTTATCTAAAATAGCTTTATTAAAGGAACCTCTATATATTTTTTCTGCTCCATAATCATGTTCATATAAAGTATAACTTGTTTTAAAGTTAGGGGTTATTAAAGTAAAATCGTCTAAACCAGAATACAATCTTCCTGTACGTCTTCCCATAGAACCCAGATAACAATTCTTTAATGTTTGAACTTTATAATTACTTAAATCCTTGTATTTACCATCAATTGCAAATCCGTAATCTTTATTAAGTTCGTCCATGATATGGCCTGTGGCTTCAAATGCTGTTTCAATTCTCCAATGATGGTCTGTGTCAAAAAATAACTGGTTTTGGGTCTTTTCTCCATCTCGAAGCAACGGTCTTAAATCAAGATAATTAATATTTCTTTCATCTAAGCCCTTTAAAAATAAATTTACATTATAATCTACGTAATCCGTTTTATTGATTGGCAGTTGTTGTTCGTTATCGGATAACTTAAATGGCGCCTGTACATATAGAAAGGGTATGCCCTCTTTGTCCAATTTAGACTTTAATTCTTCAATTGCATCCAAAGATCTCATCACTCTGAAATTTTTTTTACCCACTTTAAATATAATTTGATCATATTTAGTCTTGTATATTTCCCCATACCCTGGATCTGACATGATATGCTTTCCAATGACTCTTTGTACAAGTCCATATAGTGTATTGTACTGATCTTTTAAATAAGTCTGGTCATACACTATATCTTCTGCAATATCTATGGCTTCTGTTAATCTTTCAAGTATAGGCGTTCCTGGTAATACTTCTGTCCTGTATTCCGTCAGGAAATCATTTATAGGATCGTTGTCTTTATAGGTAAGTAACCCTATTAGCGTTCCAAATATTACAATAAAGAAAAGAATCGCCGTTATATGTTCTTTATTTATTTTTATTTTCACAGCTTTTCCTCCTTAAAAGTTAAAATATATAAATGGATTATAAGCACCCTTTACCAAATAAGAAATAGATACTAAAAATAATCCCATTAAAGCAATAACATATAAAATCTGCGCAATTCTAGTTTTAGCTAGCTTAGTCTTTGCCAGTTTCTTTGCAAAAGGTCGGGCAAATAATATACCAAAAAATAAAAATACGATATATTCTTTAGTACACACGATTGCCTCTGCATCAAGGAATCCACTATCACCAGGTACAAACATTGTTTTTAGGTAAATAACAGCGTCAGAAATATTTTCTGCCCTGAATAACACCCATCCAAACATCACAAGAAGCATAGTATATATATGCCTAAGCATAGTGTGAGTCTGCATTTTATCTAACCCTACAGCCTTTTCAACGGATATGGACACAAAATATAAAAGCCCCCAGCAAATAAACGTCCAATTGGCTCCGTGCCAGAGTCCAGTCAAAGCCCAGACTACAAACAGATTGAAATATAATCTTTTTTTACTTTCTACCCTGCTGCCTCCTAAAGGAATATAAACATAGTCTTTGAACCATGTTCCCAAGGAAATATGCCATCTTCTCCAGAATTCGGTAGTGGATTTTGATATGTATGGATAATTAAAATTCTCATCAAAATGAAAACCAAACATTTTACCAAGGCCTATTGCCATGTCAGAATATCCAGAAAAATCATAGTAAATCTGTAAGGTATAGCATATAGCCCCCAGCCAAGCCATCGATAAAGATAAATCATCTGTTCCAAGAAGTTTAAAAGCTTTATCAGCTACAAGTGCCAAATTATTGGCTAAAAGAACTTTCTTTGAAAATCCCACAAGAAATCTGCAAACCCCCGCTGATATATCATCAAAATTTTCTTTTCTATTCTGTATCTGCTCTGCAACGGTTTCATATCTCACGATAGGACCTGCTACCAATTGTGGAAAAAATGCGATATAGAGACCTACATTAAGTGGGTTCTTTTGAGCTTGTCCTCTTTCTCTATATACATCTATTACATATGAAATTGCCTGAAAAGTAAAAAATGAAATACCTATAGGCAAAAGTATCTCGGGAATCTTAAATTCAAGACCTGTGATGTTCTGTATATTTTCCATAGTAAACATAAGATATTTAAACACGAAAATAATGCTTATATTATATATAAGCATTATAGCAATAGTTATTTTTGCTTTGATCTTATTGGTTCTAAATTTAGATATGATAAGTCCAAATACCCAATTCACAATTACTGAAGCTATAAGTATAAAAATAAATTTTGGTTCGCCCCAGGCATAAAAGCCTAAACTTACCACCAATAAAAAAATATTTTGCAACTTACGGCTGAATCTGAATACTGTGTAATATAATAGTAGTACTATAGGCAGAAAGCAGCTTATAAAAATTAATGATGAAAATAGCATATATATATCTCCGTAGTTTCTAATATTTTTTATTGACATAGTTGTCTATTTTTGAGCGTTTACGTATATCTTCAAATACACCTTCTCGTTTTAGTTCTTCCACTATCCCTGTATTTATGGTGTGTAGTATTACATTATCGTAATCCCAAAGAACTATTTCTATTAATTTATTATTCAGATATTCGGATTTTGATTTAATGTAATAAGCTTCTACGTTCTCATAATCCAAATATCTTAGAAGTTTTATAACCGATTCATCTTTTTTATGATAATTATATTTTATTTTATTTTCTATTTCTCGAACCAGATCAGGGTGTTTCTCAATTAATTTTTTATCCCTGACCCTTAGTGTATTGAATTTTGCTACAGCATTATAATATTGATAATTATATATTCCTTTTTCGAAGGAGTCTATCCTTTGAAAAGGCTTTAAATTTAAACGTGTAATAAAATAATAATGTTCTTCAATAAACTCTTTTTTTGTTAAGTCACCTTTCTGATATTTATAGATTAAAGCATCTCTATTATCAAAAAATTCGTCAAAAGTTGTTTTTTTTATCCCAACTGCCATCCTATTCTCTCCTAATACATAATCTATTATTATATATGAAAAAACTCTAAAATGCAAATTACAGTAACACACTATTTCTAACTTTCATATACTAACTCATAAAGACTATCATGCCACATGAAGGAGGGAAATATATGAGTTGTTTCGGCAACAGAGTATCGCCGGACCTCTATCAGAATTGCTGCAACGCAAATACTCTCTGTGAGTTTAGCGGTAATATTAACGATTTAGTAACTGAGCCATTATATGTTCAAAAGGTATATGATGCAGTGTTATTTAATCTTCAAGGAATGAAAACAATTCAGAATCAGCATTTTACACCAAATATTCCAAGAGGCCACAGAGTAGCAAGAGTATTAGACATACGCTGTAAGAGGTTCTTCAACCCAAGTAACATAGACGATCCGAAGAATTTGAAGTTAACTCTTAATACAACTATATCCGGCGCTACCTTTTTACGCAATGGTCAGGGCGACACTATCGAGGTAGTAGGACCTGACGGAACTTTCTCAGAAAAAATATTATTTGCAGATACAAGCGAATGCGATGATAAATGCATGGGGACACCAATTTTTGGTACTCAAAGTATAGCAGTAACAGGAAATGTTCAAATATTTATTGACTTACTGTTATTCGATAGAAACAACAACGAAGTAGTATTTACAGTTTGTGCAGATGTAAATATTGCTACAAGTGCCCAGCCACTAGTACTTACAAACTTCTTTGAAATCTGTATGCCATCTACTTTTGATACAGCTTTTCTCCCTAGATTTACTGAATTTTGTAACACCGCATGCGAAACAAGACTTGCAACAAACAACTACGGCAGAGATTTAACAATCGGGCAGAATGGTGAGATTACTGCTAATCTTATCATAGCTATCTGTATAACCTGTGAAAAGAAAATTGTAGTCCCAGTTCAGCTTTGTGTTCTTTCAACTGGTTTCGCACAGATTAGTCCTCAGGTAAACGCAGTATGCTCTTCATTCCCTTCACTTTTCCCTAACCAGATTAAGGAAAGTGATACACTTGAAAACTGCGGCGAAGTCAGCCCAGAAGAAGATTCATGTGAATGCGACCCTTGTTGTGGGCGCAACAATAATAATTGCTGCGAGGACAGTTGCTGTAATGATTGCTGTGACGATTTTAGCTGTAATGATTTCAATAATCAATGCAGACCAAATAGATCGAATCGTAGTCAGGGTAGAAGATAAGAATTTTACTTATAAAAACAGAATATGCAAAATAAAAAGGCACCCATGGGTGCCTTTTCAATTAATTCAAGTTATACTATAAAATCTAGGGAGTAAATGCTATGTTACATAAATTTTTAATAAAAAGATTAAGATCTAAAATAAAATTTGGTTTTGATAAAAAAATGTATGTGATAGCTGCTATTGTGGTTTCAATTATTTTTTCAGGATTTGTACCATTTTTCTTTGATACTGACCAACTATATACTCATCTGTTTTATATTCCTATAGCTATGTCCACCCTTTGGATGCCAAGGCGAACAACAATTATTGGTATAGGTTTATCCTTCTACCACATTATGCTTGCACTTATCTTTGGCATAGCAATTACATATATTATTATATCTCGTTCTGCTATTATCATAGTAATTTCAATTATTCTAAATCAGAAAAGGAAAGTAGAATTAAGTTACCAAACACAAATTAAGACTCTGTGTTACGATAGTACTCATGATACAATGACAAAACTTTATAACAAATCCTTTTTTAATTCAACCCTTGAATCAGAACTAAGTTATCCAGTAACTATTATTGTCATTGATATAGATAGGCTTAAGAGCATTAATGATAAATTTGGTCATACTGCAGGTGATGAACACATAATTGGAGCCAGTACCGTTTTACATAACAGTTTAAGGCACGGAGATATTTTGGCACGTCTGGGTGGTGATGAATTTGGAATCATTGCTCAATCCTGTGACGAAATAGGTGCTTCAAATATTATGTTTCGTATTGAAAACCAATTATCTAATTATAATTCTACAGCAGAACCTTTACGATTATTATCTATTTCTATTGGCTATAGTGTTAATAATGGTCTAGAAAATATCTTAGAAACATTCCAAATTGCTGACAGAGAAATGTATAAGAACAAAAGGCAGAAATATTTAATACCAGATAAGTTTCAATAAAATAGTACAAAACCCACGCCAAAAGGTGTGGGTTAAAAATGATAAGCAGTCTCACTAATTTTATTTATTATTTTCTAATTGAAATTTATTAATCAAATCTTTTAATATATGAGCCTGACCGTTCAGTTCTTCGGATGCAGCTGCACTTTCTTCTGCTGTAGCAGAATTCGTCTGTACTACACTTGAAATCTGGTCAATACCAATCGTTATCTGGGAAATGGCATCGGCTTGCTGTTCTGAAGCACTTGCTATATCCTGAATCTGATCAGCAATCACCCCTGTACCCTGAACAACTGCTTCAAGAGAAGCAGCCGTGTCGTTTGCAATTCTCGTACTGTTTTTAATTGCATCCAATACACTTTCAATATGCTTAGTTGTAGTATTGGCAGCATCTGCTGATTTTTGGGCAAGATTTCTGACTTCATCAGCTACTACTGCAAATCCTTTTCCAGCATTTCCTGCCCTTGCAGCTTCAACAGCTGCATTTAAAGCTAAAATATTTGTCTGGAAAGCTATGTCTTCAATTGTCTTTATTATTTTTTCAATTTCATTTGAACTGTTTTCAAGCTCATCCATTGCAGCAATCATCTCCTGCATAGACTTATTGCTTTCACTAACGCCATTTCCTGAATGTACTACTAATTGATTAGCTTCCTGCGCATTCTTTGCATTAGCTTTTATATACACTAAAGCTTCGTTAATTGTTGCAGATAATTCTTCTACAGAAGATGCCTGTTCCACTGATCCTTGTGACAGTGCCTGAGCACCATTGGAAACCTGATCAGAACCTGTTTCAACCTGACTGGCTGCATAATCTATTTGAACTAGAGTATCGCTAAGGTTTTCTTTTAGGTTTCTCATTGCTCTTAAAATGTCTTCATACCCTCCAGTATAAAGATCTGTACAATTAGAAGTCACTGTGAAATTGCCTAAGGCCATTGATCCAAGAAGGTATTTTATATCTTCAATCATACTCTTCAGGTTTAAACTCATCAATGAAAATTCTTTAGCCATCATGCCTACTTCATCATTAGAATCGTATGTAACTGACGATTCAAGGTTTCCTTCAACGATTTGTTTTGCTGCTTTATTGATTTCATTAATTGGTTTTACTATTAACTTAACTATGTATGCAGATAATAATATGGATATTATTGTAGCAATTACTAATATTAGTATAATGGTAATAATAGAGAAATTAAATAAAGAATCTCCATAGTTGCTGGCTTTTTCTGCACCGGACTTGTTAAAATTAACTATTTCCTTACATGTATTAGACACTTCATCAAATAGTTCTTTAGAGTCCCCTCTAAGAATGCTTAGGGCCTGTTCCGTCTGATTTTTTTTGCTAAACTCGATTGTTTTGTTACTGAGTGTTAAATATTTTTGCCATGAAGTTTTTGCATCATCCATCAATTTTCTATCTGCATCATCTGTAACTAAAGCTTCATATGCATTAAATTTCGCATCAATTTCTTTTTGCTTGCTGGTAAGCTTGTCCTCATACTCTTTCATTGTGGCACTATCTTGTGATACAATATGGTTTATCTCATATCTTCTGTAGTCAGAAGTACAAGTATTTAATTCTTCTGCGGCAATAATAGAGGGTAACCAGCTTTTTGTAATCTCTGTACTTGCTCCGTTAATTTGGCTCATGAGTACGATTGATGCCCCTCCCACAATAGACAAACAGATTAATAAGCTCAATACAAGAACAAATAATTTTTTACTAATCTTCAAGTTTTTTAACATAGCATTTTCTCCTTTTTGTTAGTTCGTTCTAAAATATATCCGATTTTCTTTCCAACATCCACGATAATAAAAACAGTGTGAACTATTCACTTTATTGAATATTTCACACTGCTTCGATTTAATTATGCTATTCTATTAGTTCTATTTGTTTTTTTCTATTCATTCTGAATGTAATCTTATTTTTTCTCTTATTTTTTACCCCTAAAAAAAATAAAGTGCAAACCTGCACTTTAATATTACAATTTCACATTTATTGGTTGCGAAGCACCTAATAGTACAAGAAATCCCCTTATTATTATATAATATTACTATCAACAAAAAGAATGCAACTAGTTTTACGAATTTTAATATTGCTAAGAGAGGGCTATATTTTAGTATGAAATATTCAGTTTTTAAAGTTCAGTTGCCTTTATGATAAATTCATTTTGTGTTGTCTTGCAAATTAATAATAAGTCATTTTGTGTTATTTGTCAATGTTAGTCATGGAAAATAATTCTTTTTGTGTTTTCTTGCAAATAAATGGGAAATATACTCTAAAATAGAAGAACTCGATGACTCAAATAATTTATGGAGGAAGATGTGAAACAAAATCTGTTTAAAGAAAATCTAAGGGAATTTAGAGAGAATGCAAATTTTACCCAAAAAGCCTTTGCTGAAGAATTAGGAATTAATGTTACAACATATCGGAATTATGAAAATAGCAATAGAGAACCTGATTTTGATACTCTATTATTGATATGCAAAAAATTAAATATTTCAATTGATAAGCTTTTAGGATTCACTGAATCAAAACAAAACAGTAATCCAAATACCTTAAATAATGATTTAATGAAGCTTTGTAAATTATATAATACCCTTGATTCTCGCAATCAAGCAGCCTTAATCGAAAGAGCCGAAATGTTGCTTGAATTGCAAGAGGGCAAGCTTAAATCCAATTCAGATCAGTCCCCCCAAAAGATATGGATAAAAAATGACTAGAATTTAGAAATCCAAATATCTGAGGGGCTAGTATTATTTAATAATAATCAATTCTTTAGTTGAATGGGTCATATTATTTATACCATTATTAGTAACAGTAGCCAAGTCTTCAATTCTAACACCAAATTTTCCTGGAATATAAATGCCTGGCTCAATTGTGACTGTCATATTTTCTTCTAAAACGTGCTGTCCCCTAAAACTCAAAAACGGATCTTCATGTATTTCCAGACCAACACCATGCCCTAAACCATGGCCAAAATATTCTCCAAAACCCGCGTCTTCTATAATCTTTCTAGCAAGATAATCTCCTTCTTTTACATGCATTCCAGCCTTTATGTTCTCACATGCATGAAGTTGTGCTTGTAAAACCGTGTTATATACATAAATCATTTCATCCGTGGCATGACCTATAGCAACTGTTCTTGTCATATCACTACAATATCCATTATAAATGCAGCCAAAGTCCATAGTTAAAAAGTCCCCATTTTGCAAAAGTTTATCACTAGGAATACCGTGTGGTCTTGAAGAATTTACTCCTGATACACAAATAGTACTAAAAGAAAAGCCGTCCGCCCCATTTAATTTCATTGCGTGTTCAATTTCAAGTGCCACTCTCTTTTCAGAAATACCTGGCCTTAAAAAGTCTAAAACCTGATTAAAAGCCAAATCTCCAATAGCTTCTGCCTTTTCAATTAATTGAATTTCTAATCCATCTTTAATTAGGCGAATTGATTCTATTAACCCCGTTGCAGGAATAATATTTTCTCTCTTAAAAACTAAGCATAAATCATTATAGCCACTTAAAGTTAGATGTTCATCCTGAACTCCTATGTTATCAAGCTTCATATCCTTTATAAAATCAATCCATTCATATCCTTGTTTTGTAATAACTACTTCAAACTCAGGTTTTAATACAGATACTGCTTCAACATAACGGAAATCAGTAATTATATAACGTTTATTTTCAGTAATTAAAACAATACAATCATCTCCTGAAATTCCTGTTATATAATGAATATCCGCTTCCTTAGTTATTAATAATGCCTCTATACCATATTTTTTAAAACCTTCTACGACCTTATCACTTCTTTTTCTAATTCTTCCTTCCATAATTGATACCCTCCAATTATACAATAAGTTTCTTTATTTGCTTTCCAAAAACGCCTTATATCCAAGGTATGCCATATATATATCATACTTACTTGCAGACTCATATGGTGAATGCATAGAATGGATTGGAACACCACAATCTAAAACTTCCATCCCCCTATCCGCCAGTATGTAAGCAATTGTCCCACCGCCTCCTTCATCAACCTTACCCATTTCAGAAGACTGATAGCAAACATTAGCGCTCTTAAAAATACCTCTTACAAATCCTATAAACTCTGCGTTTGCATCAGATGCTCCTGATTTACCTCTGGCTCCTGTATATTTTTTAATCGTTATACCTTTGCCTATAATTGAAGCATTATTTTTTTCCATAACTTCAGCATAAGTAGGATCATAAGCAGCTGTTACATCAGCCGAAAGAGCTCTTGAAGCCGATAACATTCTTTGCATTGCATATGGATGTACAACACCTGTTTTTTCAAGTAAATTCATTAAAAACAATTCAAAATTCTTTGAATGCATCCCAGTGTTGCCCATACTTCCAACTTCTTCTTTATCAACAAAAATCCCAACAGCAGTTTTATCTGTTGTATTCATATCAAGCATAGCCTTTAACCCTGTATAAGCGCAAACTCTATCATCTTGGCCATAAGCAGCAACCATACTTTTATCAAATCCAAGTGATCTTGCTTTTGCTGCTGGCACGGCTTCAATCTCTGCACTTCTGAAATCTTCCTCTTCTATATCATATTTTTCCTTTAAAATAGCTATAACCTTTGATTTAATGTGTTCTTCTTCTGCAGAATCATGAGGCATAGAACCTACTACAATATTCAAGTTCTCTGCTATAATGCCATCAGATAATTTTTTGGCGTTCTGTTTAGCCGCTAAATGAGGTAATAAATCTGTAATAAGAAAAATTGGGTCCTCATCACTCTCCCCTATATTGATATCTACTATAGTTCCATCTGTTTTAGCCACCACTCCATGAAGTGCAAGAGGAATAGTGGTCCATTGGTACTTTTTTAATCCACCATAATAATGGGTTTTAAAAAGAGCCATACCTCCATCTTCATAAAGAGGATTCTGTTTTAAATCCAACCTTGGTGCATCAATGTGCGCTCCTACTGCGTTAAACCCATTTACTAAAGTCTCCGAACCTAAGATTGCAAGACAAATTGATTTTCCTCTATTTACACTATAAACTTTATCTCCCTGAGCAAGAGTTTCCTTTTCAGAAAGCTCCACAAATCCTGCATTTTGGGCTAATCTGATAATCTCATTTACAGATTCTCTTTCAGTTTTTGCACGATTAAGAAAATCCATATATCCATCTGAAAATTTCATTATCTGAGATTTCTGCATATCATCTACGCCTTGCCAGCCATATTTTCTTAAGTTCTTTTTTTCATTGCTATTTTTATTATCTTTCATTAAATACTCCCTATTTTATTATGTAGTAAAGGTTCAATATACAATTTTATAAATTACTTATATGCTTCCCATAATTTTTCGATTTCTTCCTGGGTCAGCTTCATTTTTACACATAAATCTTTGACATTTTCTTCTGTAAATGTGAATTGTGTATCTGTACATAGTCTGGTAAAATCATCCTTTGATATTCCAAGCTCACTAAATTTTAATTCTCCTGACGCAATCTTTCGGTCATATAATCTAAAAAATTCTATTCTAAAATTATTCATATATCTCCCCCTTAAATAAGCTAAAAAATCCCAGATTTAACCTGAGATTTGATTTTATTTATTTTCTAAAAGAAACCTTATCTTTTATTAACCAAATTTAATATATTTGTGCAGATATCTTTTGCACACACGATTTTTATAAGTTCAATTTGCTCTTCTACAGTCGTACGTTCAATATTTTTATCCAAACAACTTTTCAACATTGTGTAGTCGCAATCAGAAGCTAAGAAACTGGCTTCTATCATTTCCTGGCGGGATATGCCTGTAAAATGTACATCATAACCACAAATACCTGCTAAATATTGTATAAATAATCGCTGTGCTCTTCCATTTCCTTCTCTAAAAGGATGCAGCATGTTAATTTCACCAAAATAATAAGAAAGCCTTTCTGTAAAAATATCTTCCTCACAATTCAAAAGATAATTTTCATCTTTCAGCTGATTAAATATATCCTGTCCAAAGAGCTCTATATTCTGATACAAACAAAACAACGTGCCTTTTGAAATATTCACTGTCCTAAATGCTCCAGCCCAATCATATATATCTCCAAATATTCCTTTATGAATTCTTTGAAGATGTTTTAAATCAAAACTTCCACAGATTGGTTCTAATTCAAAATGAGCAATAGCAAAAGCAGTTAATTCTCTTTCAGCCCGGTGTAATTCCTCTAATTCTTGAATGTCAAAAGCATTACGGAGTACGTTAGAATTTGGATAACAATATTTTTCATCATATTGAAAACTATAATCATAGATTTCGTCCATTATGAGCTCTCCTTAGTTTTATCTGAGCAATAATTTCAGCTTTTCCTTTCTCATATGAGAGTTTACCTGCTAAAAGTTTCCCAATTCTTTGCCTATCCTCACTTGTTAATGGCAAGCCTTCAATTGCCATTGTTCCATTAATTCTTTCTATTCTATTTTCAATAGTTTTATTCAATATAATTCACCTCATTACCATGCTTTTAAACGTACTAATATTATACCATATTTCTAACAAAAAGCTAGTACATCTCCTGTCCATAAACCAAGTGTTTCTATTTATTATGGACCTTATCCTCACATATTTCTAATACTAAGAATATATATATACAGAATTCTTTTTAATAATAGAGATAGTGGAGGTAGATATGATAGATTATAATAAAAAAAGTGCAAGCCAATATGGAATTCAGTTTGGTAATAAGTTTGAAAATAGAATTTTTAAACGAATGACAGAAGACTGTACGAATTTTATATGCCAATGCGTTTGGGCTGGATATGGAGGCACAGATGGGTATTCGTTATCAAGGCCTGAAGATATTGTGGCTCTAAGAAACAGAGTTGCAAATATGTATCGCCAGACACCTTTATGGTATGGTCTAGATTTCAAATCGCTAGAACAATTTGGCTCATTGCCTTTTATACGTGTTGAAGAGTTTTGGGATTATGTTGTTAACAATAATAGTAGTGGTCCAAGAGCTAAGGGCTTCAATAATGGAAAGCATTGGACCGAATTAGATGTTGATGTTGAACAAGGTGATGTAATACAATTTTATCATGATGATATTCAAAGATATGGGCATTCCGCTATAGTTGTATCCGATACAAAACAAAACATAGTTGATTCTATGGATGGTGTATTTGTTGCTCAACATTCAACAGATTTCAGCTATAGACCATTAATAGATGCATTCAAAGCAAATTGTGCTTTAGAGACCTGTAAAATAAGACTGTTAAAATTTGTTCCGGCATATTTTTAGGGGGTTGTCCATTACTATAGGTCCATTAAAAAGTTTCAATATCTACTTAATAACTAACTGTTATTAACATTCATATACGTTGTTCCGTAGCTCCGTCTAGAATTTTTTGTGTAAAATTTGCAAGTTCTTCTGTTGCATTACTCAAATCCTCATTTCTATCTGGATCTACGGATTTCATAATTATACATTCTTCATATCCCAAAGCGAGAAAAAGCTCACTACCCTTTGTCATTAATATTAAACGTTTCAATTAATGAACAATATTTATCTACAAGACAAACTATCCACCCTTCCAAACAATTGGGTGGAATCGGCACTAACGGAAACATATGTCGAACAATGATGTTTCTCTCCCTTGTGCTTAATTCAAAATCACTCTCTGCATTTTTTAAAGCCTTATATGGGTGTTTAAAACCATGCAGCCTGTGTGATTTATCTTTTTCATGCCAATCATATAAAAAATAATCGTGTAACAAAGCCCCCCGGATTAGCTCTTCTTTATGAGAAATAATTCCTAATAATTCAGCAGTTCTAAGACTGCAATAAGCGACTCTTACACTATGTTCATAAACTGAGGTATTACCATGTTGAACATATTCTTTCAGCTCCTCATAATGCTTATGTGAACCAATCTGTTCTAAACAAGATTCAAAAATAAATGCTCTATTCAAATTTTCTACGTTATTTTTCATTACAATCCCTTCTTTACCTTATCAAAATAGTACCTCTTTATGAAAAACTATACAATAAAAATCTGTTATTTTTTCTGTAAATATGTTATGATAGTTTATGTTTTTGTGCTTAATAATAGTTATAGCACAATTTTTTACGCTTAAAATTTGTTTAAATATATTTAATATATAGAAAGGATGCTATTTCATGGCAAATCAACAATTAACTGAAGAAATTCAAAAGCGCCGTATCTTTGGTATTATCTCACATCCAGATGCAGGTAAAACTACATTAACAGAGAAACTTCTTCTACATGGCGGTGCAATCCGTGAAGCTGGTGCTGTAAAAGGCCGACACAATTCAAAATTTTCAACCTCTGACTGGATGGAAATTGAAAAGCAGCGTGGTATTTCTGTAACCTCATCTGTTATGCAGTTTGAATATAAAGAGAAAGTAATCTCCATTATGGATACACCAGGACATAATGACTTTGGTGAAGATACTTACCGTATTTTAACCTCAGTAGATAGTGCTGTAATGGTTATTGATGGTGCTAAGGGTATAGAAACTCAGACAAAGAAACTTTTTAAAGTTTGTAGTATGCGCGGTATTCCAATTTTTACATTTATTAATAAGATGGACCGTGAAGCAATGGACCCTCTGGAATCTATGGAAGAACTGGAAGAAGTTCTTGGAATGCCTTCTGTAGCAGTAACATGGCCAATTGGATGCGGTCAGAACTTCCAGGGAATTTACGACAGATTAGAAAATGTTGTTTACCTTTACAAAATAGGAAAAACTATAGAGCTTGGTGAATCTGGAGTATTTGGTTCTGAATTAGAAGAATATCTTACTTTAAATAATCTGAATAATCTTCGTTCTGAAATTGAATTAATTGAAGGCGCTGGTAATGAATTTAATATAGAAGAAATTAAAAAAGGAAAATTATCCCCAGTATTTTTTGGTTCTGCTTTAGCAGATTTTGGTGTTACTCCATTTTTAAACCACTTCTTAGTTATGTCACCTCCTCCAGGACCAAGAAAAACAACAGAAGGTGTAGTTGACCCAACAGAAGAGGAATTTAGCGGGTTTATTTTTAAGATCCAAGCAAATATGAATCCTGCTCACCGTGATCGTATTGCATTTCTTCGTATATGCTCCGGTACTTTTGAGCGTGGTATGACGGTTAATCTTTCTCGAACTGGAAAACCTATTAAGCTTAGCCAGTCAACACAACTTATGGCAAATGAAAGAGAAACTATTGATACTGCATATGCAGGTGATGTTATTGGTATATACGATACAGGTACCTATCAAATTGGTGATACCTTAACCACTAGAAAAGAACCTTTATTTTTTGAACCTCTTCCAACTTTCCCGCCAGAATTGTTTGCTAGAGTTACACCAACCAATTCTCTAAAAGCAAAGCATTTTCAAAAAGGTGTACAACAGCTTGCACAGGAAGGTGCTATACAGGTTTATCATAACCAATTTAATGATATAATTATTGGGGCAGTAGGTGCACTGCAATTTGAAGTATTTGAGTACCGTCTAAAGAATGAATACAATTCAGATATTCTTATGGAAAACTTAGATTTCAGCGTAGTTCGCTGGTTAAAAACAAATGATATCAATTCAGTTAAGAGTTGTTTAGACTCTAGATGTATGCTGGTATTTGACCACTTTGAACGTCCGCTAATACTTTTTGCAAATCAGTTCACATTAAACTACTTTGTTGAACGTTATAAAGATATTGAATTAGTAGAAGCTTTAAATGTAAATAGCACATTAAAATAGAACAACACCAACAAATCCCACAGCAGAATCAAATGCTATGGGATTTTTTTGTGTTGCGTTTAAAAGCTGATTTTCTTGATAAAGCGTTCTTAGTTTGTATTATTATCTGAAAATAAAAACTTTTGTTTTCGTTTTATTCTTTTGGTATTATGTAAACTTCGCACTCTTATTTAATATATTTTCCACACCCTTCTATCTCAGTAATTTTAGTGATTAAGGCACTTTTCCACACCTTTTAAAAATATTGTATACAATTTTATCCCACGGGGGTTGTGGACAACCTTAATCTCTGCAATAAGGCATTTCCAACATGTTTGTGTTGTTTATTATTTGTCAACACAAAGTTATCCACAGGTTTACTGTTTTATTTTATTTGAATTATTTATAAACTTTTTTAGCTGTTCCTCCCAGCCTGTATCCGATTGCCAATTGATAGATTTACTCATAACTAACTTATTAAGTAATGCAATTTCTGTACTACTTAATGTTTGGAACAGCTGAATTAATTCATCACCCCAAAAGCAGATATTAAGTATTTCAGACATATCCCTAAGACTATGAACATTTTCATTAACTAATGCTATTTTATCTGAAATAAACCTACAATTAATTATTTCGCTAATTAATTCCCGTAAACGCTCATCTTCCATTATATTTCCATCTACATACTGAGTTTTTATCATATTATCGCCATCCTCATCCAATAGTGATAAAAAAATACCATTAAGATTCTTTAAAGCAACCTGATTTTTAACTCTAGGATACTGCGCAAATAAAGCCTCATATAAATAATTCCTTTGCTGCATTTCATTAATTTCTAATTGGCTGCAAATTATATCCACTACTCGATCCAATTGTATTATAACTTCATTATCCGGCCATTTATCCAACTCGGCTAATATTCTTTTTCTATCATAATCCGAAATATCTAAGTCTATCACATTTTTATTTATTACTGCGAGGCCCATTGTATTTATTGCTACAGGTTCAAAAATATTAATAAGCAATCCCTTATAATCCGGGCAGTAACTTTGAAGCAGCCTTATGATCCCATTCCTTTCAAAATGTTCACAGAAACGGTTTTCCAGCAGCAGCCTATGCAAGTATTCATTAATGTACTCAATGCCCTGCAAAGCCTCAGAAATCGGTATACACAGCTGATAATCTATATCGCCTGGAATCTCATGAGCGAAGAAATGATATTCATATCTTTTAAAGAACTTTTCAATTCCCTGTAATGTATCGTTATATGAAATGTTCTCGGTTAAAACAGTACTTTCTATGACCTGTTTAAAAAGACCTTGGCCTTCTTCGACCATAGACTCAATAATATTCCAGCCTGCTTTAAGCAAGCTGGACATATTCTCTGTTTTCAACGAAGAAATTCCTTGTTTTCCAGTCACCAATCCAAGTGTAAAACAAATTGATTTAAAAAGCTCCTCCGCTTTTTCCACAGGTACAGAACTACTTTCACCCATGGTATATCTTTCCGTCCGCTCTCCCAGTAATGATATCATGTTGCATTTTATAGATGACATTTCTGCCTCAGTAAAACCTTCATTCTGTAGATTTAGATTCAACAGAGCAGCTAAATAGTTGTTATTTTTATCTTCCATACCTTACCCCTTTTAAAACGAATGTCCATATATATCCGTATCATCTATTTCATAACCATAACGGGTATTTCTGCACAAGTCTTCAAGGGATGTTCCACTTAGATACTCTAACGAGCCCTGACAGACTCCATCAAAATGACGTTTCATAAATGAAATCAGCTCATCATCAGAAATTAGATCCATAGATTCATTTTTAAAGTAGTAAAAGCAATCCTGCAATTCCAAAAGTGTATCTTCATAAATTTCCTGATAGATATATGGTGAATCACAAAACTCAGCCACCAATTTTTTTAATACACCCTTTCCAAATTCAATACGTCCATTTTCTTCTAGCGCAGCAAAGCGTTTCTCCACCAGTTCTTTTATCTGATGCTCCGATAATTGCAGACCATATCCTATGGTTAATTCATTGCATTCTCTTAACTCATCCATAGCCTGCATTTTCTGTGAATTAATTAGTTCCAATGCGAAATTATGCTCCATAACATCACCTCCAAATCATACAATAGTCCCTTTGCAACATCATTACAAGACTTGAAAAATTGTTGATTTTATGGTAATATAGAAGCATAAAATGAGAAAAAACTTATTTATTTTTTTATTTTCAACTTAATGATTTAATAATACATTCTACTAAAGTTTCATTGCTAACCAGTATACCACTGTATACTGCCTATTCCATTTATATATTTTCAGTTCCTAATCCTTTCTGTTTTTCGACATTATTTAACATTGTCTAATTGAATTTGTACCTTATGATTTTGAAATAAATTGTAAAATAAAAAAATAAATGGTATAATCTATACAATCAACTGAAAATATAGAAAATTCTATATTTAGTAAATCTGAAATATGGAGTGTGGGCAAAATGAAAATGTCGTTAGAAAACATCCAAGTTGGTATGTGTGTAGGTCAGGATTTATATACAGAAAATGGACAACTTATTACACCGAATAATACAGTGGTTACAGAAGAATTACTTGCAAAACTGAAAAAATTCAAAATCAATTGTGTTGAGATGACCCATGACAGCCTGGATGATTATATTTTTGATATTAAAAGTACAGCTGGTTTTAAATCCTTTCAAAGTGAATGTACCGAAGCAAAAGAAAGTCTGACTACTTCACTTGATAGCATTTTGCAGGAAAACCCAGACGATATACATATTGATATGATAAAAAACCTAAGCACATTGTTATACGAAAACAATAAAAAGAACATTAATCTTATTGATATGGTTTACAGTATGCACGAGTATTCAGACACAGTATATACACATTCTGTAAATGTAGGTATGATAGCAAGCCATTTAGGCCATTGGTTAGGTTTACCCGAAGAAGAAATAAAGCTTCTTGTTACTTGTGGTCTCTTCCATGATATAGGCAAACTTCTTATCCCAAAAGAAATCTTAGAAAAACCAGATAAACTTACCCCTGCAGAATATAAAATTATGCAGTCACATACTTCAAAGGGCTTTGAACTTCTAGATCAATTTCCTGATATCGACGACAGGGTTAAAAAAGTTGCGCTCTTACATCATGAAAGATGTGATGGAACGGGATATCCTATGCATTTTAAATGTGATCAGCTTGATAGATTTTCAAAGATTATAGCTATTGCAGATGCATATGAGGCTATGACCTCTGAAAGATCTTATCGAGAGCCTATATGCCCCTTTACTGTAGTCAGTTATTTTGAAAAAGAAGGATTACATAAATTTGAAACAAAATATGTATTAAAATTTCTTGCTAAAATATTGAATTCATATCTGCATACAAAGGTGCTTCTAAGCAATGGAAAAGAAGCAACAGTTATTATGATAAATAGAAATGTAAAATCAAGACCACTTGTAAAAGTTGATGATGGGGACTTTATAGATTTATCAGTAAACCCAGAAATTAATATAGTAAAGATGGTTAACTAAAATAAAACGAGATGATTTAAACAACCTTTTTCTTTAAGGCTTCTAAATCATCTCATTTTTATTGTGATTATTTTGTACTATACTTAAGTGCTGACCCTGCATTTAACATTCCACCAGAGCTGACTTTTCCTGACAGGGTGTCCAGGTGAGTAGCAGAGGTTAATATGGCATCCTTAACCTCTGCAAGGCTCAAATCCGCATTTTCCGTATATACTAATGCCGCAACAGCAGTAACCATTGGTGCAGCCATAGATGTTCCTGACATATAAGCATAACCGTTATCAGCTGTCAAGCTTAAGATATAACTACCAGGTGCAGCAATATCAACAGAATTTTCTCCATAATTTGAACTGCTTGATAAATTCCCATCACAAGAAACATTTGCGACAGAAATAATATTATCAAGATCAAAGGCTGCGGGATACGTTGGGACAGAATCAATATTGGTTCCACCTTCAGAATCTCCATTTCCTGCAGCTATAACAAATAGCATATTTGAGTCTGCCATGGCGTTATATAACGCTTGATCATAATAGGTTGTACCGAGACTTAGATTGCAAATAGATGCACCATTTGCATCTGCATACTTAATGGCATTTATAAT